>NZ_JBVJPM010000002.1:149816-874425 GCF_055582645.1 Streptomyces sp. NPDC107517
AGGGTTCCGCCGATGGTGCCGGGTAGTGGCTGTCAGGCGGGTGTGAGTTCCGCGGGGTGTTCGGGTGGTGTCTCTGGGTCTGGGCAGAATCCGCGGACTATGTGTGATCCCGGTCCTTGCACGTCGAATGTTCCGCCGATGGTGCCGGGTAGTGGCTGTCAGGCGGGTGTGAGTTCCGCGGGGTGTTCGGGTGGTGTCTCTGGGTCTGGGCAGAATCCGCGGACCATGTGTGATCCCGGCCCTTGCACGTCGAATGTTCCGCCCAACGCACCCAACGGCGAACAGCGCGGGAGGCAAGGCGTGATGGAGCCGCTGACACCGCTGTCCTGACCCGACGACGACTCCCTAGTGGCCGCGGCCGTTGTCAGCAGGGCTCGTTGAGCTTCGCGACGCAGAACTTCATCGGCCGGCCCTCGAGTTCGGTGCCTGAGGTCGGGAGTTGGGCATCGGTCCTGGCCCCCGGCCGCGGCTCGCTAGCGTCCATCGACGGGCACGCGCGTGCGTGTGCGCACGGCCGCGCACAGTCATGTCCCCCCCTTGGAATGGTTTGTGTGCAGATGGGGCATTGTGCGTCACGTGAAGGAGAAGTGAAGGGAGCTTCCGTTATGCGGGCTCGGGGGGGGCGGAATGTCTGTGTGGGGTGGGTGTGTTGTCGTCGCGAGGCGCGCGCGACGTCGTAACTTCCGTCACTCCGCGGGCGTTTCACGCGACCTTCACGTGCATGGACGTAGGCTTCACGTTATGGCCACGACTTCCGAACCCGCGACCGTGCGGTCTGCCGCCGAGGTGAACGAGCAGATACGTGCCCTTTGGCTGCGCGCCGGGGGGCGGTTGAGCGCGGAGGAACGGGTGGAGTACGAGGCTCTCGTGGTCGAGTGGGCCGCCGCCATGCGTGAGGCGGCTTGACCGTCGCCGGGGGCGATCCGCTGGGGTTCGGTCACTCCGGGGCGTCGGCCTCGCGGGCGCGCTTGAGGTTCATGCGGGCGTCCACCTTGTCAGGTCCCGATATGTCCTTCCAGTAGCGATGGCACGTCACGAAGACCGCCAGCTCGCGCTCCCGCTGCCGTAGTTTTTCGACCTCGGCCTGTTCGTCCGGGGTCCAGCCGGGGGATGCGGGGCGCTCGCGCTTGCGCCAGCCGTGGTCGTCGTTGAACCCGTCCAGGGGGTCCACCGACCAGGGAAGCCGCTTCAGGAGGGTCAGGAGCTCCGCCCTGACCTGGTGCAGCTCCTCCTGGCCCGCCAGGAGGTCACTCGGGAAGTCATAGGTCGCTGCCACGCGGCAATGCTACGCCTGTTCGATTTCTTGGGGCGAGCGATGGAGGGCGTGTTCATTCGTACGTGTGTTTCGAACGTGGGTTCTTTGCGAAGGTGTGCGCGAGGGCGGGGGAGCGCGCGAGACTGGACGCATGTGCCGCAGCATCAAGACCCTTCGCCCGCCCGTCCTCCCCGAAGAGGCCACCGAGGAGGAGATCCGGGCCGCAGCCCTGCAGTACGTGCGCAAGGTGTCCGGCTTCCGGGCGCCCGCCGCGCACAACAAGGAGGTGTTCGACCGGGCCGTCGATGTCATCGCCCAGGCGACCGCCGAGCTGCTCGACGGGCTCGAAATCCGAGGCCAGGGACGCCAGTTGGCCCAGGAGCCGGCCGCCTAGGGGAGGCCGGCCAGGTCCCGGTGTGCGCCTCGCGTGGGTCAGCTCGCCCGTTCCACCGCCGGTCGCCGCATCAGGAAAGCAGCCCCCGCCCCCGCCGCGAACAACGCGAGCAGTGACACTCCCGTGGCCAGCCAGCTCGCGCCCAGCCACTGGCCGCCGAAGTAGCCGAGGGCCACGCTGTAGCCCGCCCAGGCCACGCCCGCGAGGGCGGACCACGGCAGGAACTCGCGGACCCGGCGATGAGCCGTGCCCGCCGCGAACGAGACGATCGAGCGGCCCGCCGGGGCGAAGCGGGCGATGACCACGAGGATGCCGCCGCTGGAGCGCGCCAGCGCCCCGCCGAGACGTTCCTGCGCGCTGGTCAGGCGGCGGGAGCGGGCGATCGTGCGGTCGAGACGTTCGCCGCCGCGCCAGGCGATGCGGTACGCGACCAGGTCGCCCAGTACCGACGCCGTGGCCGCCGAGAGGATCAGTGCCAGGATCGACGGCACCTCGGGCGCCACCTGCCCGGCCGTCGTCCCGGTTCCGGCCGCCGCGGCGGTGGCCGCGGTGATGACCAGGACGCCGCTCGGCAGGACGGGCAGGAACACGTCGAGCAGTACCGAGAGGGCCACCACCGCGTAGATCCACGGACCGCCGGTCAGCGACCCCACACTCTCCAGCACCGCGACTCCCCGTGATCCGTGTTGGTCGATTCCCCGGTCAGCGACTGACGCCGCGATGTCGCGGGGGCGGCAGGGGCGGCTGATGACAGCTGTACAGCGTACGCCTCGGTTGTGGCTGGAGGGTCACCAGGGGCTCAGGTGTTCTCCACACCGCGTTCACCCGGGTGCCGCGTCGCACGCGCGGCACGCTCCGGTGCCCCCGTGCGACTACGGAGCGGGAAAACCCGCCGTGAGCGGGAGGGCGCAAGCTGCGCGGACGACGGCGGCAGGAATCGCGGCGGGAGCGGGGGTGACGGCTGCGCTCGCGGCCGGCTGCGGGGGAGGCCGGTGGCGGGGGCGGGAGGCGGTGGGGCGGCCGGCGGTGGGGGATGGGCGCCACGGAATTGCGGGCGCGTGCACGGCGCTCATGCGCACCAGGGGGAAGTGTGGGCGGCGATCCGGCAGCGCCGGGCGGGCGCTGCCGGCGCCGTGGGGATGCGGTGCGGCTGTCGAAGGGCCCGCCGTCCGACCCCGGAGAGCGAGGTCTGGCCCGACGATCCGCCACGCACCGCATCCGCCACGTCGCTGAGAGGACCTCAGTGCGTCAAGCCGCCGCAGGCTCCGGCTCGGACGCCGAAGCGGCCGGCGTCTGGGCCTCGCTTCCGCCGCGTGCCGTGAAGAGCCGGTCGAGGCCGAGCGCCCCGGAGCCGGTGAAGACCAGGAGCAGCATGGCCCAGCAGAACATCGCGGACGGTTCGCCGCCGTTCTGCAGCGGCCACAGGGCCTCGGGCTGGTGGACCTTGAAGTACGCGTAGGCCATCGAGCCGGAGGCTATGAAGGCCGCGGCGCGGGTGCCGAGGCCGAGGGCGACGAGGGCGCCGCCGACGAGCTGGATGACGGCCGCGTACCAGCCGGGCCAGGTGCCGGTGGGAACGGTGCCGCCGCCCATCGCTCCGCCGAGGACGCCGAAGAGCGAGGCGGCGCCGTGGCAGGCGAAGAGCAGGCCCACGATCATGCGGAACAGGCCGAGGGCGTAGGGCTGGGCGCTGTTGAGACGTCCAGTCATAGGGGGACTCCTTGTGTCGGTCGGGGACGAACCGATGGAGGCCACAGGTTAGGGGACCCTAATCAACGCTTGCAAGTTCAACATTTGGCCATGGCCGGCACTCCGTGTCGGGTTCTGTACGGTCCTCGGCGGCCGTCCGCAGCGCCGCTCGCGCGACCGCGTCCGCGTCCGACAGGGTCACCGAATCCACCCCCGGCCGGGCCCCCGCCGCGGTCACCCAGTGCACCCCCTCCGTGGGCACGCCGACCGCGAACCGCCGTGCGTGTGGCCTGTCTTGACGGTCGATCAGGCGATACGGGCGCGGTGTCACGTCCACCCCGCCCGTCACGTAACCGTCGAGTGTGTGCGGCCGGGCGTGGCCCGTCTTCAGGAGCCCGGCGAGCAGTTGGTCGCCGGTGCGCGCCACGTCCGTCTCCGGCAGCCGCGCCTCGACGAGTGTGGTGGCCCTCACGGATGATCCGGGCACATCGGGCGAGTGCGCGACGAAGGCGCCGTCCTCGGTCCGCACGTCGAGGCGCGGCCCTATCACCGTCAGGACGCCGGACTCGATGAGCGCGGTCATCTCCTCGATGCGCCGCCGGGGCGGGCCGATCGAGAGGAAGGCGTTGAGCGGGGTGTACCAGCGGTCGAGGTGATCGCGGCGCGAGCCGCCGCCGATTCCGCCGTGGTCGACGGCCTGGCGCAGTTCGTTGCGCAGGTCGCGCAGCACGTCCAGGGCGGCCTTCACGGGGCCGTCCACATTGCCGAGCGCGGCGTGCGCCGCGTCCTCGCGCAGATGGGCCAGGAGCCAGGTCCGCCACGCGTCGGGCGAGCCGAAGTGCAACTCCGCGTGCGGCCGGGAGATGCGGTCCCAGGACCAGCGGACGCCCTCCGGGATCCCGAACTCGTACAGGACGTCGGCCTCTTCGGAGCTCTGGTGCGGCGCGGCGAGGAAGCCTTCGCGGAAACCGGCGTCCCCCGCGCCCGCGCGGCGCAGCAGTGTCTCGTAATAGACGGTCTCCACCTCCTTCGCGACGAGCGGCCAGATCTCGCCGAGGAAGTCCGGCGCGTCCCCCGAGTCCGCGCGCTTGCGGAAGCGCGCGATGACCTCGGCGGTGAGGACGGCCGGTTCGTGACGCCCGTACGCGCCCTTGGCGTTGTCGCCGCGCGCCTGGTACGGGATGCCGCGGCGCGAACCGGCGTACAGACGCGGCTCGCGGCCCGAGGGCTTGTACCGCAACTCCCCTGCGGACGTACGGCGGTAGCGTCCGCCGCGGCCCTCGGTGAGCAGCGCCATGTGGTCGAAGAAGTTGAGGCCGAGGCCCCTCAGCACGACGGCTTCACCCGGGGCGAGAGCGGAGAGGTCCAGGTCGGCCGGGTTGGCGGGCGGCACGTGGCGCAGGCCGTGGTGGAGGGCGTACTCGGTGAGGCGCGTCTGCGCGGGGCTCGCCGCCGCGGGCAGATGGCCCTGGGCGAGGACGACGGCGGACAGGCCGGTCAGTTCCTGCCCGTTGTCGAGTACGAGGGTCTGGCGGCCGTCGTCCGCGTCGTCGAGGCGCACGGCCCGCGCCCGGTGCACCTCAACGCGTATGGCGTCGGGCGCGCAATCCACGGTGTCGGCGAACACCCATTCCAGGTACTCGCCGTAGAGGGCGCGGGACGGGTAGTCGTCGGGGCCGAGCGGGAGTCCCTGGCGCTGGGCCCACTCATGCAGACTCGGGCCCCGGCGTATCGGACCCGAGCAGTCCACGCTGTCGTCGGTGAACAGCGTGACCTGTGAGGCGACGGTGTTCATCAGGAGTTCGGGCGCCTGTGAGGTCCGCCAGACGCTGCCCGCCCCCGGCGGCGCCGGATCGACGACGTGGACGGTGAGGCGGGCGCCGGGCGGCAGGAGCTCGACGGCGGAGGCGCAGAGTCGTTCGAGGACGCTGGTGCCGCGCGGACCTGCGCCGACTATCGCTGCGGCCGGCGCCGAGCACACTGCGGACAAAGAGGGACTCCCGGGGCATGTGGGGCTGCTGGAAGCGGAACGTCCGCTCATCATGCCGGGTCGCCCTGTCAAGGGAAGAGCGGAGTCCGGGTGTGCGCCGTATCTTCACCGTGCGGCCCCGTGGGCGACAGGCCTGGTCACGCACGGTCATTCACGACATTCACTCAGTACGGTCACCGACTCGGCACGGTCACTGACTCGGTACGGTCGCTCACCGACTCGGTACGGTCATTCACTCATCACGATGTCCGCCGCCTCCCGCAGCCTGGGCTTTCCGCCCGGCACCGGCTGTGCCTCCTGGAGCCGTAGTCGCGCCGCGCGACCCCGCAGCGTCAATGTCATCAGCTGGTTGCCGAACCAGGGCCCGCCCGTCTTGCGCCAGGAGACCGGGGGAGCGGTGAGCCGGCCGTGCCGGGCGAAGCGCCGTCCGAGGGCGCGGCCGAAGCCGCTCCAGCCGAGGCGGAATCCGAGCCGTATCGAGCCGGGGATGGAGTTGTGCAGCGGCGAGCAGGTCAGCTGGAGGACGCGCGCGGCCGGGGCCGGTGCGCCGGCGGGCCAGGCGGGTTCGGCCACGTACGCGTGGTGGACGTCGCCGGAGAGCACGCACACCGTCGCCGGCGCGCCCTCGCCGCCGCCCGCCTCGGCGATCAGCGCCGTCAGCGCGTCGAACGACGCGGGGAACGCGGCCCAGTGCTCCAAGTCGGCCCGCCTGCGCAGCTTTTCGCCGAACCGGGCCCACCGCGCGCCGCGCTCGCCCCGGCACAGCGCGGCGTTCCACCCCTCGGCGTCGTGCACGAGATGCGGCAGCAGCCAGGGCAGCGAGGTTCCGATCAGGAGATGGTCGTGCGCGCCGGGGGACTCCAGTGCCTGCTCCCGCAGCCACGCCGCCTCCGTCGGATCGAGCATCGACCGGTCCGTCTCGGCCAGGACGCGGGCGGCCCGCGTGTCGACCATCAGGAGCCGTACGCGGCCGAAGTCGCGCCGGTAGCTCCATCGCACGGAGGTCGCGTCGGCGTCGGCGCGGGCGGCGAACTCCCTGAGCGCGTCCGTCCCGTCGGGGTCCGCGCGCACCACCGCGTACACGGGGTCGGCGGCCAGTTCGGCGGGCGCCAGATTGCCCAGGTGCTGGTGGACCCAGTACGACATGAGGCCGCTGACGATCCGCTCGTTCCACCAGTCCGTGGCCCGTATCTCCGCCAGCCAGGAGGCGCTGGTGTTCCAGTCGTCCATGACGTCGTGGTCGTCGAAGATCATGCAGGAGGGGACGGTGGACAGCAGCCAGCGCACATCGGGTTCGAGCCAGGACTCGTAATAGAGCCGGGTGTACTCCTCGTAGTCCGCGACCTGGCTGCCCGGGGCGTCGCGCAGGTCGCGGCGGGCGGCGAGATAGCGGCGGGTCGCCGGTGAGGTCTCGTCCGCGTAGATCTGGTCGCCGAGCAGGAGCAGGACGTCGGGGCGCTCGGCGTCGGGCGCGGCGGCGAGTTCGGTGGCCAGCGTGTCCAGGGCGTCCGGGCCGACGGGGTCGTGGCCGTCGGCGGGCGGCGCGGCCCAGCGGCAGGAGCCGAACGCGATACGGACGGGGCGGGCCGCGTCGTCGTACGCGGGCGTGCGGATCGTGCTCGGCGGAAAGGGCGAGTCGGCGAGCGGCCAGACCCGGACGCCGTCGAGCACCACCTCGTAGGCCGTGGCACTTCCCGGCGTGAGGCCGGTCACCGGGATCAGCGCGTAGTGGTGGCCGCAGATCTGGAACGTGCGGGCACGGCCGGACGAGCCGTCCGCGCAGCGCACTTCAGCGGTGCACGGACGGCTCGCCTCGACCCAGACGGTCGCCGACGACTCGTCCACGTATCTCAGCAGCGGTCCAAGTCGCAGCCGTGCCACGTGATCAGCCTCCTCAGTCGCCCCGTACGGTACGGAACGACGGAGGCCGGCGGGGAGGTTCCGGCAGGCCGGGATTCAGATTCGCGGCCCGGGAGTTCAGCAGCCGCTGAGGTACGACGTCAGCGCGCTCTTCTCGGCGGAGTCCACCGAGAGGTTGTAGTAGTGCTTCACCTGCACCCACATGCGGACATAGGTGCACTTGTACGCGGCGCGCGACGGCATCCACGTGGCCGGGTCCTGGTCGCCCTTGGACTGGTTGACGTTGTCCGTGACGGCGATGAGCTGAGGCCGCGTCAGGTCGTTGGCGAAGCCCTGGCGCTGGGCGGTCGTCCAGGCGTTGGCGCCGGACTTCCAGGCCTCGGAGAGCGGGACGACGTGATCGATGTCGACGTCGGACGCCGCGCTCCAGGTCGCGCCGTCGTACTCGGAGTACCAACTGCCGGACGTGGCGGCGCAGCTGGAGTTCTGCGAGACGTTCGTGCCGTCGCGCTTGAGGACGACCTCGCGGGTGTCGCAGGCGCCGGACTGCGTGATCCAGTGCGGGAAGAGGTCGCGGCTGTAGCCGTCGGAGGAACCCTCGGCCTTGACCGTGAGCTCGCTGAGGTACGTGCGGGCGGTGGCTCCGCTGACCGGGGTGGGGGGAGCGGCCTGCGCGGCCGGGCCGTTCAGCAGAGTGAGGGCGGAGACGACGGCGGTGACGGCGCCGAGTGCGGCGGCGCGTCGACGCGCGTAGAACATGCGCATGTGAACTCCCTTGAAGTGGGGGGAAGTTGGCCGAGCGGGCCCGGCCATGCTGGCGCTCCGGGGTTTCCGGGAGATGTGCGCCGAGTGACAGGGTCGCGTCAACGGCGCGTACACATCAAGGGGGCGGACGTGACTTCCGGGGGAGCGGGCGTGACGTGGGGTGCGGGCCGGTGGTACCGGGGCGGTGTGTACGGGCGTGACGCGGGTCATGCCGATTCGCTCAGCAGTTCGCGTAGGATGGGCGGCGCAGAAGGGGAGTAGCTCTTCGCCGGACCGTCGACATACTGCTCAGCTCGTTCTGAGCCGGCGCCCGGAGGCAGGACCCGTACACCCGGTCCGGCCAGCGAGACCTTCGGCAAAGCAGTGATTCATCTGCGTGCACACCTGTGTACGTACCTGAGCGCTGCCGTGCCGAGGTGTCGTGAAGGACTGCGTGACTCTCGGCGGGGCAGCCCGACCGATTGAGGAATTTTGATCAGCATCAGCGTGATGGCGGTCGTCTTCGGCATCGTCTTCCTGGCCGAACTCCCCGACAAGACCGCGCTCGCCGGACTCGTCCTCGGCACCCGCTACCGCGCCTCGTACGTCTTCGCCGGTGTCGCCGCCGCCTTCGCCGTCCATGTCGCGCTCGCCGTCGCGGCGGGCAGCGTTCTGACCCTGCTGCCGCAGCAGCTCGTGCACGCCCTGACCGGTGTGCTGTTCCTCGGTGGCGCGGCCGTCCTCCTGATGAAGAAGGACGAGGAGGAGGAAGAGGTCCGCAAGCCCAAGGACCAGAGCTTCTGGAAGGTCTCCGGCGCGGGCTTCATGCTCATCCTGGTCGCGGAGTTCGGTGACCTGACGCAGATCATGACCGCGAACCTCGCCGCCCGCTACGACGACCCGCTCTCCGTCGGCCTCGGCGCCGTCCTCGCCCTGTGGGCCGTCGGGGGCCTCGGCATCGTCGGCGGCAAGGCGCTGATGAAGCGGGTGCCGCTCGCGCTCATCACGAAGGTCGCCGCGGTCCTGATGCTCGGCATGGGTGTGTGGAGCCTTTACGAAGCGATGGCGTAAGCCGTGGATCCGGCCCTGACCAGGGCCGCTGGCGTAGTCGCCACCCTGTTTTGTACAGTCGAGGAACAAAGTGGCTCCCGCCCACTCACCCTGACCGGTGGGCGGGGTCACCTTGTTCCTACGCCTGGAGGACCCTGCCGATGACGGCCACCACTGTTCTGTCCGCCCGCGCCCTTCTGCTCGACATGGACGGCACGCTGGTCAACTCCGACGCGGTGGTCGAGCGCTGCTGGCACCGCTGGGCGGCCCTCCACGGACTCGACGCCGTCGAGGTCATGAAGGTGGTCCACGGCCGCCAGGGCTACGCGTCCATGGCGCTCCTCCTGCCCGACCGTCCCATGGCCGAGAACCACACCGAGAACGCGCGCATGCTCGCCGAGGAGACCGCCGACGTCGACGGCGTCGTCGCCGTGCCGGGCGCCGCGCAGTTCATGGCCTCCCTGCGTGAGGGCGGTCTCGCGCACGCCCTGGTGACCTCGGCCGACGTGGCCCTGTCCACCCGCCGCATGGCCGCCGCCGGCCTCACCCAGCCCGACCTGCGCATCACCGCCGAGAGCGTCGGCGCCAGCAAGCCCGACCCCGAGGGGTTCCTCAAGGGCGCCGCCGAGCTGGGCATCGACCCGGCCGACTGCGTCGTCTTCGAGGACTCGGAGGCCGGGATCGCGGCCGGCCGCGCCGCCGGGATGCGCGTTGTCGGCGTCGGCCCCCGCGCGGGCGCGCACGGCCCCACGGTGGTCGTGGACGACCTGACGCAGGTACGGGTCGAGGCGGGCGCCGCCGGGGAGATCCTGCTCCACATCGGCTGACCGCCCCCTGGATCGGCGAGTACCGCACCCCTCTTATCTGTCGCGGTTACATCTGTAGCGCCGGGCTCGTGCCGCGCTGTCTGTCGGGCTCGTGCCGCGCTGTCCGCCGGGCTCGTGCCGCGCTGTCTGTCGGGTTCGCGCCGTGCCGTCTGTCCGGCCCGCGCCGCGCGTCCGTCGGGCCCGCGTCGCCGCACCCCTCCTGAGCGCCTCGGCCTCAACAGGCCAAACCGGGACACACATACCATCCTGGTACATGGCAGAGCCCCCGCCGGCCGTGTCCGGCGCGGTGTCTCAGGAGGTGTCCATGACCCAGGACGCTAGCGGGGGCCTTCCCCGCACGGACCTGACGGCAGGCCCCGGCGTCGACCGCACCAGCTCCACGATCGGCGGCGGCCACGCCCCCCGCAGCGTGACGGTCTCGATCGGTGCGCTGCTGCTCGGCATGCTGCTCGCGGCGCTCGACCAGACCATCGTCTCGACGGCGCTGCCGACCATCGTGAGCGACCTCGGCGGCCTTGAACACCTGTCCTGGGTCGTGACCGCGTACCTGCTGGCGTCGACGGCCGCGACGCCCCTGTGGGGCAAGCTCGGCGACCAGTACGGCCGCAAGAAGCTCTTCCAGATCGCCATCGTGATCTTCCTGATCAGCTCGGCGCTGTGCGGTATGGCGCAGAACATGCCGCAGCTGATCGGCTTCCGTGCCCTCCAGGGACTGGGCGGCGGCGGACTGATGGTCCTGTCCATGGCGATCGTCGGCGACATCGTCCCGCCCCGTGACCGGGGCAGGTACCAGGGCCTGTTCGGTGCCGTCTTCGGCGCGACGAGCGTGCTGGGCCCGCTGCTCGGCGGGCTCTTCACCGAACACCTCAGCTGGCGCTGGGTCTTCTACGTCAACCTGCCCATCGGCGTCGTCGCGCTCGTCGTCATCGCGACCACGCTCCACATACCCGTACGCTCCGCCAAGCACACGATCGACTACCTCGGCACCTTCCTGATCGCCGCCGTGGCGACCTGCCTGGTCCTGGTCGCCTCGCTCGGCGGAACGACCTGGGCCTGGGACTCGGCGCAGATCATCGGCCTCGCTGTACTCGGTGTGGTCCTCGCGGTGGTGTTCGTCCAGGTCGAGCGGCGGGCCGCCGAGCCGGTCCTGCCGCTGAAGCTGTTCCGCATCCGCACGTTCACGCTCTCCGCGGTGATCAGCTTCGTCGTCGGCTTCGCCATGTTCGGCGCGATGACGTATCTGCCGACGTTCCTCCAGGTCGTCCAGGGCATCTCGCCGACGCTGTCGGGCGTGCACATGCTGCCGATGGTCATCGGGCTGCTGCTCTCCTCGACGGTGTCCGGCCAGATCGTCAGCCGTACGGGCCGCTGGAAGGTCTTCCCCGTCGTCGGCACCGGCGTCACGACCATCGGTCTGCTCCTCCTGCACCAGCTCGACGAGAACAGCTCGACGGGCGAGATGAGCGCCTACTTCTTCGTCTTCGGTCTGGGCCTCGGCCTCGTCATGCAGGTCCTCGTCCTGATCGTGCAGAACGCCGTCTCGTACGAGGACCTGGGCGTCGCCACCTCCGGCGCGACGTTCTTCCGCTCCATCGGCGCCTCCTTCGGCGTCGCGATCTTCGGCACGATCTTCTCGAGCCGTCTGGGCGACAAACTCACCGACGCCCTCGCAGGCCGCAACCTGCCGCCCGGCGTCGACGTGAACGCGCTCCAGTCGGACCCACGGGGCATCGGCGCCCTGCCGCCCGCCGTACGCGGACCGGTCCTGCACGCCTTCGCGTCGTCCATCACCGACGTCTTCCTCTACGCCGCCCCGGTCGCTCTCGTCGCTTTCGTGCTGGCCTGGTTCCTGCGTGAGGACAAGCTGCGCGGCTCGGTCACCGCGCCGGACGCGACGGAGACCCTGGCCAGCAACCCCGTACAGCGCTCATCGCGCGACGAGGTGGCGCGGGCCCTGTCGGTGCTCGGCACCCGGGAGGGGCGCCGCGAGATCTACGAGAAGATCACCGAACGGGCGGGCTACGACCTGCTGCCCGCCGCGAGCTGGCTCCTGCTGCGCATCAAGCGGTACGGGTGGGCGGAGCCGGCGGCGCTCGCCGAACACAGCGCCGTACCACTGCCCGTGATCATCGCGGCGGCCCGGCAGGTGGAGGAACGGCGCCTCGCCACGCGCCTGGGCGTGGACCTCGTCCTCACCGACGAGGGCCGCGAGGTCGCCGGGCGGCTGTCCGCGTCCCGCGAGGAGTCGCTCGCCGAACTGCTGGGCGACTGGTGGGGCCCGGACCGCCCGACGGACCTGGTGCAATTGGTGGAGGAGCTCAACGCGGAGCTGTGCGGGTCGGACGCGGAGCGGCCGCACGACGGCCTGGCGGCCGGCCCCTGACGCCACCGCTCAGGCGCTTCGGGCCCGGCTCGCCGGCAGGCCCGTCACAGGAGCTTCTTGGTGAACCAGTGCTCGGCGAACTCCTGGTCGTTGTGCGGGGCCGTCTCCTGGTAGCCGTGGCGCGCGTACAGCATGCGGGCCTCCACCAGGTCGCCCCGCGTGTCGAGCACGACCCGCCCGGCGCCGAGACCCCGCGCGGAGCTCTCGACCTCCGTGAGCAGCACCGAGCCGCCGCCCTTCCCGCGCATCTCCGGCCGTACGAAGACGCGCTTCAGCTCGCCGGTCGAGGCGTCGATCATCCGCACGCCCGCGGTCCCGGCGGGCACGCCCCGGTACCGCGCGACCAGCAACACACCGCTCGGCGCCGCGAGATAGGCACCCGTGTCGGCGGCGACCTCGCGCTCCAGCTCGTCGGGGTCGGTCGTGTGCCCCTCGTGCAGCAGGTACCAGCGGTCGCTGACCTCCGTGTAGTACGCGCGCCACAGCTCCGCGGCGACGGCGGAGTCGAACGGCTCAGGGGTGACGGTCCACGGCGAGTTCATGCGCGCATTGTCGGCGAAGGGACGGCGCCGGACGCAAACGGTTTTCGACCTGTGCAGGTACCCGGGACTCGGACACGCTCTGCTGCCGTGACCGACGCACGTGTGACGGACGTATCTGGCACAGACGTATCTGGGACGGCGCGGCAGGCGGAGCAACTGCAGTGATCCGCAAGGACACTGGGCCCGCAGCGTGATCGTGTGCGGAGCGCACATCGATCCTCAGCACCTTCAGCGCCTCCGTCAACGGAACGTGCCCCACACCCGATCAGGGGTGCAGGGCACGTTCCGGCGAGCCGCCCGGTGCGCGGACTACGCGCTCTTGGGCGCCGCCTGCTGCACAACCTCGAAGGACCACACCGAGGACCCGCTGGCGGCGGGCTTCGGGCGGTCGCCGCCGCCCTGGTGGGCCGACTTCATCGGGCCCTCCATCCACGCCTGGAACGACGCCTCGTCGCGCCACCGCGTGTACACCAGATAGTCGTCCGTGCCCTCGACCGGGCGCAGCAGCTCGAACCACTCGAAGCCGTCCGAGTTCTCCACCGCGCCCGCGCGCGAGGCGAAGCGCTTCTCCAGGGTTTCCCGCTGTTCAGCCGGGACGGTCAGGACGTTGATCTTCACAATGCTCATGGCGCCCATCCTCGCGCACCGGCGCGTGAGATCGGCGTCAGGACCCGTGCGCCCCGCGTCGCTCGTGCCAGTCGCGGACGATCTCCTCGACGTCGTACGGCTTCAGGCCGAGCGGCGGGCCCGGCGGGGGCTTGAACATCATGTCGCGGATCTTGTCGTTGATGTCCGTGATGATTTTGCGGACGATCCGTTCGGAGGGAGCCCGCGCCGCCTCGGCGAGCGCGTCCTCGGCCTCCTTGCGCAGGGCGAGTGACGGGGGCAGCACGGAGAAGCCCTCGCGGGCCATCTTCTGCTTGATCCACCAGTTCTCGTCGTACGTCGTGTCGGCCGTGCTCGGCAGCGGCTTGCCGGCTCCGGCAAGGTGGGAGAAGTCTCCTGCGCGCTCCGCGTCGCGGATCTGCTTGTCGACCCATGACTCGAAGCTGACGTTGGGCGGCTTGCGTTCGGTCATGGGCCCATTGTCCCAGAGGGC
The DNA here is from genome assembly GCF_055582645.1 of Streptomyces sp. NPDC107517. Classification (NCBI taxonomy): domain Bacteria; kingdom Bacillati; phylum Actinomycetota; class Actinomycetes; order Kitasatosporales; family Streptomycetaceae; genus Streptomyces; species Streptomyces sp. NPDC107517. The sequence continues at coordinate 163,650 of NZ_JBVJPM010000002.1, forward strand.
ATCCCGTAGGGGCAGGGGACAACTTAGGATGCGGCGTCGACGGATCCGGTACCGACGGGCCGCGAAAGACCGAAGGAGCTGTGCGGGTGCTGGAGCTGACCATGGCCTCCGTCGCGGGGGCGGACGCGGGTGCGACGGCCGGGATGCTGATGGCCGACGCGCCGAGCGAGCCGGGAGCCGTGCTGCGCGTGGGGCGTGACCGGAACGTGTGCCGGCTCGTGACGCCCGACGACTGGCTGTTCGTCTCGCGCGTACATCTGGAGTTCCGCTGCGGGCAGGACGGCGCCTGGTCCGTGTTCTGGCTGCGCGGCTCGCACCACGAGCCCTCGTCCGAGGTGCGCCTCACGCTGACGGGCGGGGAGCCGCGGCCCCTCGTGTACGGAGGGGCCGCGGCTCTCGCGCCGGGTGCGTCCGGTGAGGTCGTGGTCCTGGACCGCAATGAGCCCCGCAGCATCAACGTGAGCTTCTACCACGAGGTTTGACGACCGGTCAGGTCGACCTGGGCGTCGGGGACGGGCGCTACGGCAGTACGCGGGCCAGCGCGAAGCCGTCGTAGCCCTTGCTGCCCACCGTCTGGATCGCCGTGCCGTCCAGCCTCGGGTGGTCGGCGATCATCTGGAGCGCGGCACGGGTGCCGCGGATGTCGGGGGCCGCACCGGAGTCGTCCGTCACGCGGCCGCCGCGCACCACATTGTCGACGATGATCACGCTGCCGGGGCGGGTCAGGCGCAGCGCCCACTCGACGTAGTGCGGGTTGTTGGCCTTGTCGGCATCGATGAAGACGAGGTCGAAGGGGTCGGAGTGGTCGGCCGCGACGCCGGGCAGCGAGTCGAGGGCGGCGCCGACCCGCACCTCGGCGATCTTGTCGAGGCCGGCGCGGGCGAGGTTGCCGCGGGCCACCTCGGCGTGCCGGGGGTCGTACTCCAGGGTGACGAGGACGCCGTCGGCGGGGAGGGCGCGGGCCAGCCAGATCGTGCTGTACCCGCCGAGCGTGCCGATCTCCAGGACGCGGCGCGCGCCCTGGATCTGGGCGATCAGGTGGAGGAACTTGCCTTGGTTCGGGGCGACCGCGATGGGCGGGAGACCCGCCGCCTCGCTGTCCGCGAGGGCCGCCGTCAGGGCCTCGTCGTGAGGGGCGAGGACTCCGGTCAAGTAGTCGTCGACAGCGGTCCACTGCTCTTCGGATGCGTGCTCAGCCATGGCCCCATGATGGGCGTACCGGGCGGCGGGCCGCACGGGATTCAGCCCAACGGCGGCGGGGCGTGCACCGGCGGCGGGGGCGGCACCGGCCGCCGGGAGCGCCGGCGCAACCACAGGACGGCGGCCGCCGGCAGGAGCAGGGCCACGGGCAGCGCAACGGTGAGCAGCCACACCGGGACGCCTTTGGCGGTGAGGAGTTCGTCGTCCCACACGACGCTGCGGTGCGTGGCGTCGCTCGCGGCGCGCCGCAGTTCGTGGTCGCCGTAAATGCGCGACGGCTGCGGGAAATCCTGGGTGAGCGCGGTCAAGTACCTCTCGTCGCCCGCGAATTCGGGCAGTGCCCCGCCGGACTTCGCCGGGATCCGGCCCGCGTACGTGACCTCCGGGGCGTCGCCGCCGATCGTGGAGCGCGGCTCCATGCGGTGGGCGGCGAGCACGTACAGGCGCAGGTGCTGTTCGGTGCGGGCGAGCTTCGACAGCCGCATCGGGTAGACGAGGCGGTCGCTGGCGAAGGTGAGGTGGAGCGGGTCGAGGGCGCCGCCGAGCACGCTGTCGCCGTCGGCGGGCGCGAGGCGGATCGCCACGTACTCCCAGCCCTGCTCGACGTACGGGCGCAGCGCGTTGTCGAGGCGGTCGGGAAGCTGGAAACCGTTCTCGTCGAGCCAGCCGGCGAGTGCGCCGGGGTCGGTCGCGGTGAGGCGGGCGACGTCGAACGGTCCGAGGTGCTCGCGTCCGACCACCTCGACGGGGCCGCCGGGTGCGCCCTCGCCGGCCGTGGCGCCGTCGCCGCTCCCGCCGTCGAACGGCCAGTCGTCGGCACCGGGCCAGAAGTGGTGCCGGGTCCGCTCGACCGGTGCCGTCACATCGCTCAGCTGCGTGAAGAGCCCGGCGTCGCCGAGTTCGACCGACGCACGGTGCGGTACGGGCATGATCCAGGCGGCGTCGCGCACATGGCCGCTCACCGACAGGCTCATCACGATCTGCTCGCTGTGTCCGTCCCAGCGCACCGCGGACGTCTCGTCGTACACGGTGAGGTCCGTGCCCGCGGGCGGCACCATCGCGCCGCATCCGCACGCGTACGCCGGTGACACGAGCGCGGCGATCTGGAACGCCATGAGGGCCAGGGCTGTCAGCAGCGCCCTGGCCCTCATGGTCAGTGGTTGTGCGGTTCTCATCCCGGCCCCCGATGTCGCGCCCTGTGTCTGCGTGCCGTGTGCGGCGAAGGAGCAGACGGCGCGCGGGGGGAGCGCGGTTGCCGGTGTTACGCGGCTGTAGCGGTCGCGGACCGCGGCAGGTCGCAGGGCTCGACCGCGGGCAGCGAGCCCGGCAGCGGGCGGCGCGCCGACTCGGTCATGAACCACACGGCGACACCGCCGATGACGGCCGCGGCCATCATGTAGTACGCGGGCATCATCATGTTCCCGGTCGCCCCGATGAGGGCGGTGACGACCAGCGGGGTCGTGCCGCCGAAGAGCGAGACGGAGATGTTGAAGCCGATCGACAGCGAGCCGTAGCGCACCCGGGTCGGGAAGAGCGCGGGCAGCGCGGACGGCATCGCCGAGGTGAAGCAGACCAGGAGCAGGCCGAGCGCGCCCATGCCGAGGGCGATGGCCCACAGGGAGCCCTCGCGGATCAGGAGCAGGGCCGGGACGGACAGCGCGAGGAACCCGACGCAGCCCGCGGCGATCACCGGGCGGCGGCCGACACGGTCGGAGAGCGCGCCCGCGAACGGCTGGACGATCATCATCAGCGCCATCACGCCGAGGACCACGAGGAGGCCGTGCGTCTCGTCGTAGTGGAGCTCACTGGTGAGGTAGCTCGGCATGTACGACAGGAGCATGTAGTCGGTGACGTTGAAGACGAGGACCAGGCCGACGCACAGCAGCAGCGCCTTCCACTGGCCGGCGATCATGTCGCGCACCTTGACCTTGGACCGGGCCTTCTCCGACGCGTGCGCGTTCTCCAGCTCGGCCGCGAAAGCCGGGGTCTCTTCCAGTCGCATGCGCAGATAGAGGCCGATGATGCCCATCGGGCCCGCGATCAGGAACGGGATGCGCCAGCCCCAGGACAGCAGGTCGTCCGAGGAGAGCAGCGCCGTCATCAGGGTCACGAGGCCCGCGCCGCCGATGTATCCGGCGAGGGTGCCGAATTCCAGCCAGCTTCCGAAGAAGCCGCGCTTCTTGTCGGGCGCGTACTCGGCGATGAAGGTGGACGCGCCGCCGTACTCACCGCCGGTCGAGAAGCCCTGCACCAGACGGGCCAGGAGCAGCAGGATCGGCGCCCAGACGCCGATCGTCGCGTACGACGGGATCAGGCCGATCGCGAACGTGCCCGCCGCCATCATGATCATGGTGACGGCGAGGACCTTCTGCCGGCCGACGCGGTCGCCGAGCGGTCCGAAGACCATGCCGCCGATGGGGCGCACGAGGAACGCCGCGGCGAAGGCGCCGAAGGTCGCGAGGAGCTGGGCCGTGGGGTTGCCCGAGGGGAAGAAGACCTTGCCGAGGGTGACGGCGATGTAGCTGTAGACACCGAAGTCGAACCACTCCATCGCATTGCCGAGCGCCGCCGCCTTGACCGCGCGCTTGACCAGCGCTGGATCGGTGACGGTGACGTCGGGGGAGGCGCCCTTCGCGGGGGCGGTGGTCCTGGGTGCGACGGTTAGAGCACTCGACAAGGGTCTGCTCGCCTGCTTTCAACGGGGACAGGGACGTGTCCGTGCGGGACGGACGAGGCCGCCCACAGCGGGGCGGCCGGAAATCGACCATAGGGGCTTGCGCGATCATTACGGGTAGTGTTCGAACCATCGCGCAGCGTGGGAAAAGTGGGTCCGGCCAGGCATGACGCCCCGGTCCCGGCGCGGCGCAAACGGACAGATCTGTGAGCTTTGTCGCGGCCCTCGACCGCAACCATGCAGACCCCGCAGGTCCCGCGTCATCGTCTTCCGGTCAAAAACCGGTGGACGCTCAGGTGAAGCGGGGGTTGCCTGCGTCTCACCCCGGGGGAAGTGCGAGCCTCTTGGGACAGTACGCATGGCGGGAGGGCCGACGGCGCGTGGCAAACGTGGAGCATGGACCGGGCAAAGCCTTGGTGGCGGGGGCCGCGACAGCGCGGTTGGGCATGGTCCGGGCGGGCCTCTGGCTGATCGCCGCGGTGCTCGCGGTGCGGCAGGTCGTGGCCGTCCTGAGCACCCCGAGCGGGGAGCGGCTCACGGACCTGGAGACCTGGATCGGTCCTGAAGGCGTCCTCCATGTGAAGGGCTCCCTCTATGACGCCGACCGGTTCACCGGTACCCCGTTCGGGGGACTCGTACTGAAGCCGCTCGCGCGGGGCGCCGAGCAGGCACTCGGGTGGGCCTGGACCTTCGGGACGCTCGGCCTCGTCGTCGTCCTCGGTCTCGTCGCCGCGCGTGCCCTGCCCAGGCCCGTCACCCGGCGCACCTCGCTCCTCGCCGCCCCGGTCGCGGTCAGCCTCCTGATGCTGTCGCTGCCGGTGCGCAACACCCTGCATCTCGGCCAGACCAGCATCATCCCGGTCCTTCTGGTCCTGCTCGGCTGCTTCGCCGCCCGCGGCGAGAAGAGCTCGGGGCTGCTCATCGGCATCGGCGCCGCCCTCCAGCCGACCGTCCTTCTCTTCGCGCCGCTCCTGTGGTTCACCGGCCGGCGGCGCGCCGCCGTGTCCTCGGGCGTCACGTTCGCGGTGAGCACGCTCCTCGCGTGGGCCGCGATGCCGCACGACTCGTGGACGTACTGGGTGCACCACCTGGCGGGAGCGGGCCTCGGTTCGAGCCCCGACGGGCTCGCCAACCAGTCGCTGCACGGCGCACTCCTGCGCTTCGGCCTGGAGGGCCCCCTCGAGATCGGGCTCTTCCTGCTCCTCGGCGCCGCCGTCGCGGTCGTCGGACTGCGGCGCGCGGTGCGCTACGCACAGGACGGGCAGCTCCTCCTCGCCGTCGCCCTCACCGGCTGCGTCGCCGTCGCCGTGTCGCCGACGACCTGGCAGCACCAGCTCCTGTGGGTGCTGCTCGCCGTGGTCGGCCGCGTCGGCAGGAAGGCGTCCGACCGGTACGTGTGGCCGGTCGCGGTCATTCTCGTGACGACGCTCCCCGCGAGGATGCTGCTGCCGGGCACGGCGCTCGCGGATCCGCTGCGCGACAACGTTGTGCTGATCGCCGCGGTCGTCGCGGCGACGCTCGTCCCGTTCCTGTCCCGCACCGCGCCCGAGTACCGCGCGCCCATCCCCACCGAGTACGCGAAGCCCGTCCCCTCGCGCTGGTCACGGGTCCCGCTCATGCCGTTCTGGCGCCGGGTCCTGACCCGCCCGAACCTGCTGCTCGAACTGCTTCTGATCCGCGTCGGCTACTACGCGTACCAGCAGGTAAGGCTCGCCGCCACGGGCGGCACGACCACCGGGGGCCGGGCCACCGCCGAGGCGCACGGCACGCAGGTCCACTCCCTGGAGAAGTTCCTCCACATCGACATCGAGCACTGGGTCAACCACGCGGTGGTGCAGGTTCCGTGGCTCAAGTCGTTCTTCAACTTCTACTACGAGTCGTTCCACTTCATCGTGCCGCTGTGCGTCCTCGGCATCCTCTATGTCCGCAGGCCCGCCCAGTACCGCTGGGCCCGCTCGGCGCTCGGCTTCGCCACGGTGCTCGCCCTGATCGGCTTCTGGTTCTACCCGCTGGCCCCGCCGCGCCTCATGCCCTCGCTCGGCTTCATCGACACCCTGCACGGCGTCCAGGACTTCTCCAAGCCGGACTACGGCACGCTGACCGCGCTCACCAACCAGTACGCGGCCATGCCCTCGCTGCATTTCGGCTGGTCCCTGTGGTGCGGACTCGTGATCGTCGTGTTCGCGCGGAGGTGGTGGATCAAGGCCATCGGTCTCATCCACCCCCTGTGCACGATCTCCGCGATCATCGCCACCGGCAACCACTGGGTGCTCGACGCGGTGGGTGGCGCGACGGTGGTCGGTCTCGGCTTCCTGCTGACGTACATGCTCCAGGGGCCCCGGGCGCGGACGGTGACAGCGGCGGCCACCGGTAAGGTGGACGAGGCGACGCATTCGAACCAGACGGTCTTGCCGACCGCCAAGGGCTGAACACCCCACTTCGCCGCGATCGCCGAGACGATGGCGAGGCCGCGGCCCGACTCGGCGAACGGGTCGGCCGAGTGCGGTGCTTCCGGCGGGAGTGCAGCCCCCTCGTCGCTCACCTCCGCCCGCAGGTGCCCGGTGTCCGGGTCGTGGAGCAGCCGCACCTCGGCTCGCGCGCCGGGCACACGGCGTACGACGTCGGACAGCAGCTCCGTGACGCCGAGCGCCATGTCGTGGCCCAGGTCCGCCGGGACCGCCCAGTCCTCGCACAGAGCGCGGACGATGCGGCGTACGTGGCGGGCGGAGTGGGTGCCGAGGGTGAGTTGCAGCGTGTACGCGTGCTGCTCGGTTTGCTCGTTCATGGGACGAGCGTGACGAGCCCTGACTGCGCTGTGCAATCGAGCGAATACAGCTGGCCCACGCGTGGGCCGAGTTGAGGGGGCTGTGCGTGGTCCACATCAACGTCCTCGATCCGAGCGCGTCGCCGCTCGACTATTACGGCTATGAGCTGCGCCGTCACCGGGAGGCCGCCGGCCTGACCCAGAAGCAGCTCGGGGACATCGTCAATTACACCGGATCCCTGGTGGGCCAGATCGAGACGGCGCGGAAGTTGCCGACGCCGGAGTTCAGCGAGCGGTGCGATGCGGCGCTGGGTACGGACGGGTCGTTGTCGCGGCTCATCGACTTGGTGCTGCGCAGTGAACTCCCGGCATGGTTCCGGCAGATCGCCGAGCTGGAGTCGCGGGCGACGGAGATCGAGGCGTTCCACACGCATCTGATGCACGGCCTGGTTCAGACGGAGGCCTATGCGCGGGCGGTGCTCGGGTACGTGGACCCAACTGACCTGGATCGGCGAGTTGCAGCTCGGTTGGGCAGGCAGCGCATCTTGCAGAAGGAGAGGCCCCCGCTGCTGTGGCTCGTCCTCGACGAAGGGGTGCTGTACCGCGAAGTCGGCGGCGCCGCGGCGATGCGAGTGCAACTGGGGCGACTGTTGGATTTCGAGGCGAACCCCCAGGGTCAATATCCAGGTGCTGCCGTTCACGGCCGGCGCGCACGCTGGAAGCCCTGGCCCGTTCGACATGTTCCGGTTCTCGAAGGACCCCACGATCGTCTACACCGAGGACTACGAGACAGGCCATGCGACCGCCAACCCTGACGCCTTCAGCGAACGTTCCCTCCGTTACGCTCACTTGCAGGCGGCGGCACTGTCGCCTGTGGACTCAGCGAGGCTGATCCGGAGCGTGGTGGAGGAGCGCTATGGCGGGGATCCAGTGGCGTAAGTCCAGCTACAGCTCGGACACGGGCGGCTCCTGAGTGGAGTGCGCGCCGCTCGGAGCGCTCAGCTGGGTCAAGTCCTCGTACAGCGGTGATCAGGGCGGCGAGTGCGTGGAGGTCGCCGAAACCCCCTGCGCCGCCGTAGCCGTCCGTGACTCCAAGAACCCGGCCGGGCCGAGCCTCACGTTCTCGGCGGACGTGTTCCGTGGGTTTGTCGCCGGGTGCATGAACTCGTATGGGAATTAGTCCCGTTCGGCACAGTTCGGGTGGGCCCGTTGTGGGTCGGCGCCGGACGGCCCTAGCGTCCCGGCATACGTAGAGCAGGCGTGCTGGTCGCGGCGTTCGTCATCGCGTTGTCGTGGATCGCGATGTCCGGGGGCGGGGCCGCCGCCGCATCGGGGCAAGTGGGCGCGGGGACCGCGACGTTGACGCCGCCGGGGGCGAGCTGTCACACGGTCACCCGTGAACTCAGGCTCGACGGTGGCGGGACGCTGGCCGCCACGCAGGCGAACTGCCTGGGTGGGATCAATGTCGGTGATCACGTCTCTCTCGTGCTCGACGTCGTCGTGACCTGACCGGCCGCGCCGCCATGGAGGTGCAGGGACCGCAGTGCCACCTCCATGGCGAACCGCCGCTCCGGGTCCTCCAGTTGGGGGCCGAAGTGGGCCTCCAGGTTGCGCAGGCGGTAGCGGACGGTCTGGGCGTGGACGCCCAGGGAGTCGCCGACCTGTTCCGCCGTGCCGCGGGTCGTCAGCCAGGCGTGCAGCGTCTCCACGAGGCGGGCCCGGCGCTTGCCGGAGACGGGGTCGAGCGGGGCGAGTTCGCGGCCCGCGATCTGCGAGGTCAGGGCCGGGTCGGAGAGCAGCCAGAGCGTCACGAGGTGGTCCGCGCAGTCGAGTAAAGACGCGTCGGCAACGATGTCATCGTCGACGAGATGCAGGAGCCGGCGCGCCCAGCGCAGCGAATCCGCGGCTTGCTCGGTCGGTACCGTGAGGCCGATGGCGAGCGGGGTGTCGAAGGCGGCGGACCCCAGCATGGCGCGGCGCTCGGGGGTGAGCGGGCCAGGGATCAGCACGTGCGGCTGCGGGACACCGAGGTCCGCGAGGATGTCGGGATCGAGGCTCGCCTGGATGCGGTCGGGGGCGGGGGCGCGCAGGGCGATCAGGGTGACCTCGGTGGGAAGTGTCCAACTGACTTGCTCGCAGAGCTCGTTGACGGTCGCGTGAGCGAGCGGGGTGCCCGCGAGGATGAGGTGCAGCAACCGTCTTCGCAGGGTTTCTCCAGCGAACCCCGATCTCGCCTGCACCTCCAGATAGCCCTCCCGTGAGAGCGCTCCCAACTCGTCCACGTACGCGAAGAGCGCGTCGGCGAAGGTGAGCAGGAGGGCCGGGGAGAGGTCGTAGCGGCGGCCGATGGTCTTGGTGCGGCGCAGCGCCACGCGGGCACCGAGGCGGTAGGCGCCCTGGAGGGTTTCCAGATCGCGGCCCTCGTAGGCTTCGACTCGGCCGAACTTGCGGAGGAGTTCGTCGCGCAGGTCGGACGGTGCGCCCGGGTCGGCGACGCGGTCGACGAAGGCGGAGAGGGCGAGTTCCACGCCCTGGCGGATGGCGGTGGCGTTCGGGCCGTTCAGGAGGTGTGCGTACTCGGGATAGGCACGGGTCACCTCGACCCTGATCTCCTTGATGAGGCCCGGGAGTTCGGGCCGCATGATGGCGGCGAACTCCCGGGGCAGCGGGCCCAACGGCTCGTTCACGTCCGGTGGTTGTACGTGCTGGGGCATGGCACGGTCCTCGCTGTACGGGCGCCCGGTGGGGGACGGGTGCCGCACGGGCCCATGGGGGTGGCCCATGTGGCCCTCGCGGTGGCCGTCAGGTGCATACCTTTGAGAACTCCTGAAGCTAGAGCAACTTGCGTGTGACGTACACCACTTGGCAGAGGGTTGTCCGGAAGTGAACCTTCTCAGGAGGTCTTGCCTCCGGGCAGGGGCGGGATGACGGGCGGGCACTGGGCCTTCGGAGGGCCGGGGATGCAGGTCGCGGCCTGGTTCATGATGATGGCGTTGCCGGGGCCGCTGATTCCGGCCGTGAGCAGGTGGTCGACGTTCTCGCCGTTCGCCGTGCAGCCGGTGAACGCGGGGATGTCGACCGTTCCTTTGAGGATGCCCCCGGACAGGACGTTGAGGTAGCGGCCGGTCGTCGAGGTGAAGTCTCCGCGCAGCGTCACCCGGTAGCGCTCCGTGTGGCAGTTGGAGCCGACGTCCAGGGGGGTGCCGTTGACCTTCACGTCGTGGACGCGCAAGGACTGGAAGAACGTCGCGACGGCGAAGTTCACCGCGTTGGGGGAGACGCCGATGGTGCCGGTGGAGATGGTGATCGGTTCGTTCTTGAACGAGACCTTGGCAGTGACAGGTGTGAAGCCGAAGGAGAGGAAGGTCGACTCGGCGTCGGGAAGGCCGAGTTCGCCCAGGCTGTCGATGCGCGTGTAGAAGGGCCCGGACGCCCTGAACTGCGTCTGCATGGCCGCGCGGATGTTCATCAGGCCCGGTTCCTTCGCCGGGTCGTTGATGATCATGGAGCTGTTCTGTTTCCGTACGGTGCTCAGGCCCACCGCGTACGCGCATGCCGGAACGCCCGGGAGGGACAGCGGGGGGCGGAGCACCGTTCCGGGCAGAGGCTCCGGAAGCCGGCTGAGGTCGGGGACTCCGGTGGGCGGCGGTGGCGGGCAGGTGTCCGCGCCTGTGGTGCCGCTGTCCTGTGGGGTGACGGTGAGGCCTTCGCGTGGCGTGCCGGTGCCGCCGGAGGTGCTCGGCGAGGGTCCGCCGTCCTGGCCGGTGCCGTCCGGCACGCTGATATGGGCGAGACGGGTTCGTGCCGGATCCTTGTCCGCGGGGGCGCAGGTGAGCGTGAACGAGGCCGCGGTGCTCGGCACACCCTTCGTCAACGGGGTGAGTTTCAGAGTCAGTTCAGCGGCGTAGAGGTCAACGTCGCCCGGTTCGCTCACGGTGATCGTGGGGGCTTCCCCCGTGTGGTCGAGGTGCAGGGTGTTGCCGGGCGACGGGGTCGGGGCATTGGCCACCTGCGCGGACCAGGTGGCGTCGGCGGACATGTCGCCCTGGCGTACTCGGACGCCGAGCGTCGCCGTGCTGGCCAGTCCGTCCGTGCCCGAGGGAAGCAGCGCGGCGAGGTCCGCGAACGGCAAAGTGGTCCCCAGCGTCAGGGAGCCGGTCCGGATCGGCAGGCCGGGCCGGGCGGAGGTGGGCAGTTGGGTGCCGACGCGGGCCGTCGTGTGCACGGTGGTGCCCGAAGAGGTCGCGTCCGGGGTGGCCGAGGCCGCCCCGTCGGCGGGCGGGGCGGGCACCGCACAGTCGTAGGCGATCTCGGCGGTGGGCTGCCCCGCGTCCGCGTGCGATCCCGGCCCGGACAGCAGGCCCGCGGCCAGTACGACGGAGGCGACCGGCGCAAGCCGCAGCGGACGCCCCACACGTGACCTGACTGGCACTCTCATCTGCTGACCTCCACTGGTGGGCGCCGAACGCGGTCGGGCCCGCCGCCGGTGATCGACCGGCGGCGGGCTGCCTGGGGACGAGCTCAGGACGTCACGGGGAGGAGACGACCGGGGTCTGGTCCAGGACGTAGTCGCCGATGAAGTCCGCGGGGTCACCCGCGTTGATCAGGCCGAGGCAGCTGGCGCCGGCCTCCGCCGCCAGGGTGCCGCCGCCAGTGACGTGCAGGGTGTGGGTGCTGTTCGTGTAGTGCCCTGTCACACTGCCGGAGAATGTCGCGGAGCAGCCGATGCCGCTGATGCTGGCCTTGATCCCGCTGATGGTGCCGTCGGCCTCGTCGGTGCCGTTCATGCTGTCGAGGTTGATCGCCCACGGCAGGTTGCTGGGCGTCACGCTGAAGGGGATGCCGCCCACCTGGCAGTTGGTGAAGGAGATGTTGTCGACCGTTCCGATGCCGGCACCGTCGAGCCCGGAGCCGTTCTTGAGGGTGCCCGAGGCGTCCGACGAGTCACACGTGAGCGTGGTGGCCGGCACGGACAGGGTGGGGTTGACCGCGTGGGCCGTGTAGGAGGTGCCGCCGGAGACGGTGAACGTGGCCAGCGCCCCGGCCGAGGCCTGGGTGACGGACAGTCCGAGGGCCGCGCCTGCGGCGGCAACGGCGAGAGCGGTGTTGCGGGCGATTCTGCGCACGATGAATCCCTCCAAGGGATGGGGTGGCGTACGAGATGGAATGCGCCGCCCGGCGGGGACCAGGGCGGGCTACGGCTCAACTCCCTGCGGACGTAGCCGATGTGAAGGAGCGGCTGTCCGTCGCCTAGGAAGGGACGTTACGAGCAAGTAACCGCGGCCCGCAATGGAGTGGTGTGAGATTCCTTGCTGGTGAGAGTATTCGCTGCGTTTCTTGTCGGCCGTTGCTCAATCGGGTCGCCGCTTCTTGTCGCCGGATGAGGACTTCGAGCGGCGGGCGCGAATATGCTCACTCGGTGAGCATTTCGGTCCGGGTACTGCTCAGCGTGCGACAAACGCGCGAGTAGCTGAATTCCCGTCAACGAGCCCATTGCCGCAGAGGGTTTCCGGTCAGTAACGTCCCAACAGCCCGACGTCTTCTCCCCGCGCACTTTCGACCTTCGCGAAGGGAATTCACCATGCGTATCCGCAGACCGGCGGCGGTGCTCGCCGTGACAGCTCTGGCCACGCTCGCCGCCGTGGCGCCGTCGTCGGCTGCCACCGAACTGGGCGGCGCCTGGGCCCCGTTCACCCGGTGCCCCGTCGACAACCCCGCCATGCTCGCCGCCGACGGCCAGACCGACGTGGCGATCTGTATCGCCTCCAGCTCGGCGAGCGGCTCCATCAAGCTGGGCAACTCGCAGGTCCCGACGGGCCGCACCGACCTCCAGGCCGGCGTCGTCACGCACCCCGGCGGCATCTCCACGGTCGTCTCGCCCCCCGGGCGGCGCCCTCGTCGCGGACCCGGCCGAACTGCCCGGCGGGCTACTCGGGTTGATGTGCCCGAGCGACATTCCGCTGGTGAGTGACATCTGCAAGCAGCTGACCGACAACACCCTTAACCGGGTGACCGCCACCGTCGAATCGGTGAACACTCCGACCGACTTCCAGCTGCTCAACGGCGTCCAGCAGGGCAAGCCGATCATCACGCTCCCGGTCCGCATCAAGCTGGACAACCCGTTCCTCGGCGACTCCTGCTACATCGGCTCCGCGTCCGACCCGATCGTGCTGCGCCCGCAGAACGTGACCGCGCCGGCCGTCTCCCAGGGCCGGTTCGACCCGGACGGCACGGTCAACCCGACGGGTGTCCTCGGGCGTATCAACGCGGACGACGCCGACCAGGGCGACGTGACGTACACCGTCCCCGGGGCCAACGGCTGCGGCCTGCTCGGCACCCTCGACTTCGCGGTCAACCTGAAGTCCGGGCTCCCCGCGGCCTCCGGCAAGAACAACGTCGTGCTGAAGAGCGCGTCCACGCACGTCGCGGTGTTCGCCGACCCGAGGAGCGTGGCACCCGACGAGGGAGCACTGCTGTCGCAGTACTGGCATGCGGCCGTGAAGTAACCCCGCCCCTGGCCTTTTTCATAACCCACGAACAAAACAGCCGACCCGATTCGTGGGGAACTGACAAGAACGATAGGGGTGTTCGAGGTCCCGTGGAAACTTCGTGAACCGCTATTGCCGGGTTAGGTTACTCGGCCGTAACGTCAAATCCGTGGCCTCCCCCACAGGTTCTGCTCACTTGGAAACAAGGCTGTGCCGCCACTTTGTCACCCGCTGGCAAATTACTCACCGCGGTGCGGAATTAGCTGTCGTACTGCTTGTCCCGGCGGTATCGGCCGACTTAGCGTGCGCCTCCCGGTGCACATGAGCAACGAGTGCTTGCTGGAGGTGACATGGGAATCGAAGTGAAGGTCGAGGGCCTGACCAAGTCCTTCGGTAAGCAGAACATCTGGCAGGACGTCAGCCTCACTCTGCCCGCCGGCGAGGTCAGCGTGATGCTCGGGCCGTCCGGCACCGGCAAGACCGTCTTCCTCAAGTCCCTGATCGGGCTGCTCAAGCCCGAGCGGGGGCGGGTGATGGTCGACGGTGTCGACATGGTGCGCAGTCCCGAGCGGGATGTGATGGAGGCCCGGAAGCTGTTCGGGCTGATGTTCCAGGACGGCGCCCTGTTCGGGTCGATGAACCTCTTCGACAACATCGCCTTCCCGCTGCGCGAGCACACGAGGAAGAAGGAGCCGGAGATCCGGCGGATCGTCATGGAGCGCATCGACGCCGTCGGGTTGGTGGGCTCGGAGGGGAAGCTGCCGGGGGAGATCAGCGGCGGTATGCGGAAGCGGGCCGGGCTGGCGCGAGCCCTCGTGCTCGATCCGCAGATCATCCTCTGCGACGAACCCGACTCCGGGCTCGACCCCGTACGGACCGCCTTTATCTCGCAGTTGCTCATCGACCTGAACACGACGACCGACGCGACCATGCTCATCGTCACCCACAACCTCGACATCGCCGCGACCGTGCCCGACAACATGGGGATGCTCTTCCGGCGCAACCTCGTGACGTTCGGGCCGCGCGAGGTGCTCCTCACCAGTGAGGAACCGGTCGTCGCGCAGTTCCTCACCGCCAGCAAGGCCGGGCCGATCGGGATGTCGGAGGAGAAGGACGCGGCGACGCTGGCCGCCGAGGCCGAGCGGAACGGGGGTGTGGCCACCGTTTCGCCGCGCGAGATCGTGCCGCAACTTGAGCCGTCACCCGGACTCGGGGCGCGAGGTGCTGTCGCGCGGCGCCGGGAGCGGGTGCTCGGGCTGCTCGACTCCTTGCCGGAGTCGGCGCGGGACGCGATCCGGGCCGCGTACGGCCGCGAGGCGCTGGAGCCGACTGCCGTGTTGCCCCGGGCCGGGGGTGCTGTATGAGCACGGAGACTCGTCTGCCGGAGAAGGGTGAGTCCCGGGTGCGGCATCGTCGTGGTCGGGCGCGCAGTTCCCCGCGCCCCTACGGGGCGCAGGCCAATCCGCTGCTCGGGCCGCTCAGGCAGACCGGCAAGCTGTTCGTCCTCGGGGCCGAAGTGGCGCGGGCCGTGTTCCGGCGGCCGTTCCAGTTCCGGGAGTTCGTCGAGCAGTTCTGGTTCATCGCCAGCGTCACCATCCTGCCCGCCGCCCTCGTCTCCATCCCGTTCGGTGCGGTCATCGCCCTCCAAGTCGGCTCGCTCACCCAGCAGTTGGGTGCTCAGTCCTTCACCGGCGGGGCCAGCGTGCTCGCCGTCATCCAGCAGGCCAGCCCTCTCATCGTGGCGCTGCTCATCGCGGGGGCGGGCGGCTCCGCCATCTGCGCCGACCTCGGGTCGCGCAAGATCCGCGAGGAACTGGATGCCATGACCGTCATGGGCGTCTCACCCGTGCAGCGGCTCGTGGTGCCCCGGGTGCTGGCCACCATGTCCGTCGCGCTGCTGCTCAACGGCATGGTGTCCGTCGTCGGCACGCTGGGCGGTTACTTCTTCAACGTGGTCATGCAGCACGGGACCCCGGGCGCGTATCTGCAGAGCTTCAGCGCGCTCGCCCAGCTCCCCGACCTCTACATCAGCGAGCTGAAAGCCCTCATCTTCGGGTTCATCGCCGGGATCGTGGCCGCCTACCGCGGGCTCAACCCGCGCGGCGGGCCGAAGGGCGTCGGGGACGCCGTCAACCAGTCCGTCGTCATCACCTTCATCCTGCTCTTCTTCGTGAACATGGTGATGACGGGGATCTACCTCCAGGTCGTTCCGCCGAAGGGAGGCTGAGCCGCCCCATGGCCTCCCCACTGGCATGGCTCGATCGCTCCGGCGATCAACTCATCTTCTACATACGGGCGTTGGCGTGGGCCCCGCGCACTCTGCGCCGCTACACGAAGGAGGTGCAGCGTCTTCTCGCCGAGGTCGCGTTCGGGTCCGGCGGGCTCGGCGTCATCGGCGGCACCATCGGCGTGATGATCGCGATGACCGCCGCCACGGGCACCGTCGTCGGACTCCAGGGTTACGCCGCCCTGGACCAGATCGGCACCGCCGCGTTCACCGGGTTCGTGTCCGCGTACTTCAACACCCGCGAAATCGCCCCGCTCGTGGCGGGTCTCGCGCTGTCGGCGACCGTCGGCGCCGGGTTCACCGCGCAGCTCGGCGCCATGCGGATCAACGAGGAGGTCGACGCGCTCGAAGGGATGGGTGTGCGGTCCCTGCCGTATCTCGTCACCACCCGCATCATCGCCGGCGTCGTCGCCATCGTGCCGCTCTACGCCGTCGGGCTGCTCTCCTCCTACTTCGCCTCGCGCCTGGTCACGGTCGTCTTCAACGGCCAGTCGCAGGGCACGTACGACCACTACTTCAATCTCTTCCTCTCGCCGACGGACGTCCTGCTGTCCGTCCTGAAAGTGCTGATCTTCAGCGTCATGGTCATCGTCGCCCACTGCTACTACGGCTTCCGCGCCAGTGGCGGGCCCGCCGGTGTCGGCGTCGCCGTGGGACGGTCCGTGCGCAACGCCATCGTCCTGATCTCCGTCACCGACTTCTTCCTGTCGCTCGCCCTGTGGGGCGCGACCACGACGGTGAAGGTGGCGGGCTGACATGAGGACCCTGCGCCGCAGACTCGCGGGTGTCGTCTTCCTGATCGTGCCGGCGCTGCTCATCTGGCTCGCCGTCGCCGTCTACAACAAGGACTTCACCAACTCAGACCCGGTCGTCGTCGAGACCGGGAACGTGGGCAACGAGATGCATCTCGGCGCCGAGGTCAAGTTGCGGGGCGTCGTGCTCGGCGAGGTCCGCGGGATCGACGCCACCGCCGACGGCGCCCGCCTCACCCTCGCGCTCGAACCCGGCGCCCTGGACCACATCCCCGACGACGTCCGCGCCCAGATGCTGCCGACCACGCTGTTCGGCGAGCGCTACGTCGCCCTCGTACCGCCCTCAAGCCCCAGCACCCGGACGCTGCCGGCCGGGGCCGTCATCCCGCAGGACCGGTCCGCCAACGCCATCGAGCTGCAGCAGGTGCTCGACGACGTCCTGCCGATGCTCACCGCCGTACAGCCGCAGAAGCTGTCCGCGACCCTTTCCGCCGTCTCCCAGGCGCTGCAGGGGCGAGGCGACCGCATCGGCGACACGCTCACCCAACTCGACGCGCACCTGCGGAAGTTCAATCCGAACCTGCCTACCTTGAACGAAGATCTGAAGCAGCTCGTGAAGGTCTCCCACGTGTACGCCGATGCCGCGCCCGGCATCATCGACGCGCTCACCGACTTCACCACCACCAGCGGCACGATCGCCGAGAAGGAGAGCGAACTCGCCGGCACCTACGGGGCCACGACCCGGACCGCCGAGGACCTCGACGCCTTCCTGCGTGCCAACCAGCACAACATCATCCGGCTCTCCGCCACCTCCCGTCCCACACTCCAGCTGCTCGCCGAGTACGCGCCGTCCTTCCCGTGCACGCTGCGGACCCTCGCCGACTTCGTGCCGCGCATGGACAAGGTCCTCGGCAAGGGCACGGACCGGCACGGCATCCATGTGGACCTCACCACCGTTCCCTCGCGCGGCGGGTACGCCGCCGGGCGGGACACCCCCGCGTACACCTCCGGCGGCGGTCCGCACTGCTACCCGGTGCCGTATCTCGGCGCCGGGACCGCCAGGGCGCCCGTCACCGCCACCGCCTCCGCCGAGCAGGACCTCGGGCCCGCCAACTCGCCGCAGGAGAACGACCTGGTGAACGAGCTCATCGCACCGGGCGCCAAGACCTCGCCCGACGACCTGCCCGACTGGTCGAGTCTGCTCGCCGGGCCCGTGTACCGGGGGGCGGAGGTGAAGCTCAAGTGAACGCAGCCGCAGAGGAGTTCGCGCACATGAAGCGGCGGTCCCTCGCCGGGCCGCTGGTCAAGTCGCTCGTCTTCGTCGTTGTCACCGCCCTTGCCACCACCGTGCTCGGCTTCTCCATCGCCAACACGGGCGTCGGCACCGACACCGTCACCTACAAGGCCCTGTTCACCGATGTCACCGGCCTCATCGACGGGGACGGCGTACGGATCTCCGGGGTGAAGGTCGGGGAGGTGACGGACGTGCGCGTCGTCGACCGGCGCACCGCCCAGGTCACCTTCACCGTCGAGAAGGGCCGGCCCCTGCCGCGTACCACGACCGCCGCCGTGAAGTACCTCAACATGGTCGGCCAGCGCTACGTCGCCCTGGGCCGCGGCACCGGCGCCACGTCCGGCGACCTCGGCCCCGGCGGCACGATCCCGCTCACCCGCACCACTCCCGCCCTCGACCTCACGCTCCTGTTCAACGGGTTCAAGCCGCTGTTCGAGGGCCTGTCCCCGAAGGACGTGAACGAGCTCGCCGGGTCCATCGTGAAGGTACTCCAGGGCGAGGGCGGCACCGTCGACAGTCTCATCGAGCACGTCGGCTCGCTGTCGTCGACCGTCGCCGCCAAGGACAAGGTGATCGGAGAGGTCGTCGGGAACCTCACCGACGTCCTGACCACGATCAACGACCGCGAGGACCAATTCGACGACCTCGTCACCACGCTCCAGGAGCTCGTCTCCGGCTTCAACGACGACCGCAAACCGCTCGGCCACGCCATCGAGGCGATGGGCGACCTGACGACCGTCACCGCCGGGTTCCTGCAGGACGCGCGGGCGCCGCTGAAGGGCGACATCCACCAGCTGGGACGCCTCTCCACCTCGCTCGGGGACGGTATTCCGCAGATCGAGAACTTCCTCGACAAGACCCCCGCCAAGCTGACCGCCCTGTCACGCCTGTCGTCGTACGGCTCCTGGTTCAACCTGTACCTCTGCGAGGCAAGGGTCGGCGGCCTGACCATGTCCGACGGATCGAAGCCGCCCACCGGCATCGCCGTCACCGCTGCGAGGTGCCAGTGATGCGGATGCCAGTGAAGGTCAGAAGGCTCTCGGTGAAACCGATCCAGGAGCGCAACCCCGTCGCCGTGGCCGTCGTCGGCCTCCTGGTGCTCGCCCTCCTCGTGCTCGCCGCGTTCAACGCGAGCAGCCTGCCCGTCATCGGCGGCGGCACCGTCTACTCCGCCGACTTCAGCGAGGCCGCCGGCCTCGGCGACGGCGACGAGGTGCGTATCGCGGGGGTCAAGGTCGGCGAGGTCACAGGCGTCGCCCTCGACGGGAACAAGGTGAAGGTCACCTTCGACATCCAGGACAGGGCCACCTGGATCGGCGACCGCACCACCGCCGCCATCGCCATCAAGACCCTGCTCGGCGAGAAGTACGTCGCCCTCGACCCGGTCGGCTCGGCCCGCCAGGACCCGGGCTCCCGCATCCCGCTCTCCCGCACCACATCCCCGTACGACGTCACGCAGGCATTCCAGGACCTCAGCGGCACCATCGACGAGATCGACACGAAGCAGCTCGCCGCGAGCTTCGAGACGATCTCCGACACGTTCAAGGACTCGCCGCCCGATGTGCGGGCGGCGGTCAAGGGCCTGTCCGCACTGTCCAGGACCGTGTCGTCCAGGGATACGCAGCTCGCCAAACTCCTCGCGGGCAGCAAGAAGTTGACGAAAACACTCAAGACGAAGAAGTCCAGCTTCGAGACGCTCATCGACGACGGCGGCTCCCTGCTCGGCGAGCTGCGCAAACGGCGGGCCGCCATCAAGGCGCTGCTCAGCGGCAGCTCGGCGCTCGGCAAGGAACTCGGCGGACTCGTCACCGACAACGAGAAACAGCTCGGACCGACCCTGAAGGCCCTCGGCCGGGTGACGGACGTCCTGGCGAAGAACCAGGGCAAGCTCGACAAGACCCTCGCCCTCGTCGGCCCCTACTACCGGCTCGTCGGCAACACCCTCGGCGACGGCCGCTGGTTCGACAGCTATCTGTGTGGCGTCGTGCCGCGCAACTACCTGCCTGAGGACTCCCTGCCGGCGACCTCCTGCATGCCGCCGAAGAACGGAAAGTACGACGTCAAGGGTGGTGGCCAGTAATGAGTACGCGCCGCAGACTGCTCGTCGGGACACTCGCGCTCGCCGTGCTCCTGGCCGCCGGGATCGTCGGCGTACGGGCCACGGGGCCGGGCGGCACCCGGATCACCGCCTACTTCGAGCGGGCCGTCGGCATCTACGCCGGCTCCGACCTGCGGATCCTGGGCGTACACGTCGGACGGGTCGCCTCCGTGGATCCCGAGGGTACCCAGGTGCGGGTCACACTCGACATCGACGACGGAGTGAAGGTGCCGGCCGGGGCACGGGCCGTGGCGGTCGCGCCCAGCGTCGTCGCCGACCGGTACGTGCAGCTCACGCCCGCCTACACCACGGGCCCCGCGCTGCGTGACGGCGCGAAGCTGCCCGCGTCCCGCAACCGCACCCCCGTCGAGATCGACCAGCTCTACGACAGCGTCACCGAGCTGAGCAAGGCGCTCGGCCCCGGCGGCGCGAACGCCCAGGGCGCCCTTTCCGGACTGCTCGACACCGGCGCCAAGAACCTCAAGGGCAACGGGGCGGCGATGGGTGACAGCATCGAACAGTTCGGCAAGGCCGCCAAGACGCTCAACGGCAGCAGCGACGACCTGTTCACGACGCTCAGCCAACTCCAGACGTTCACCACGATGCTGAAGGAGAAGGACGGCGGCGTGCGCACCGCACAGGAGAACCTCGACGACGTCACGAACTACTTCGCCGACAACAAGGACGACCTCGCCGCCGCGCTCAGGGAACTCGGCAAGGCACTCGGCCAGGTGAAGGCGTTCATCAAGGACAACCGGGGCGAGCTGAAGAAGAACGTCGAGCGGCTCGTGCCGATCACCCAGACGCTCGTCGACCAGCGCGCGTCGCTCGCCGAGGCCCTCGACGTCGCGCCACTGGCCGCAGGGAACGTGGTGAACGCGTACAACCCGCGCACCCGCACCCTCGACGGGCGCGCGAACCTGAACGAGCTGAGCATGGGCGGGCCCCTGCTGCCGCTGCCCGTCGTAGGCGGTGACCGGTGACCGCAGTCCGTCGCCGGAAGGCGGCCACCGGCGCCGGGATCGGCTGCGTCCTGTCGGTCGTGGTCGCCTTCTGCCTGACCCTCGGCGTGATATCCGTCCCCACCCCGTCCTTCGGCGGGATCGAGGACCTGCCGCTGCCCGGCGGTGCCGACCTCGGCCCCCATCCCTACACGATCACCGCCGACATGAAGGACGTGCTCAGCCTCGTCCCGCAGTCCGCGGTCAAGGTGAACGACGTCGCCGTGGGGCGCGTCACCGACATCCGCCTGGCGAGCGGCGGCAGCTGGGCCGCGCGCGTCACCCTGCGCATCAACGGCGACGTCGAGCTGCCCGCCGGCACCAGCGCCCGCCTGGAACAGTCCAGCCTGCTCGGCGAGAAGTACGTGCAGCTCGTCGCGCCGAGGAACGGCACCGGGTCCCTGCACGGCGGCGACCGCATCCCCCTGTCACGCACCGGCCGCAACACCGAGGTCGAGGAGGTCTTCGGCGCCCTGTCGCTGCTCCTCAACGGTGGCGGTGTCAGCCAGCTCAAGACCATCACCACCGAGCTCAACTCGGCGCTCGGCGGCCGGGAACCGGAAGTCCGCTCGACGCTGCGCCGCGTCAACACCCTCGTCACGAACCTCGACGACCACCGCGGCGACATCACCGCGGCGCTCGACGGCGTCAACCAGCTGTCGGCGACACTCGCGCACCGTAAGGAGGACGTCGGGACCGTGCTGACGAGGCTCTCACCCGGGCTCAAGACCCTGGAGAAACAACGGGGTTCACTGGTGACCATGCTGCGCTCCCTCGACCGGCTCAAGGGAGTCGCCGTCGACACCATCGACGCGGGCCAGGCCGACATGGTCGCCGACCTCAAGGCCATCGCACCCACCCTCAAGGCGCTGGCCGACGCCGGCAAGGACCTGCCGGACTCCCTTCAGGTCCTGCTCACCTATCCGTTCACGGACGAGGTGCTGCGCGGCGTCAAGGGCGACTACCTCAACGCGTATCTGGACGTGACGGCCGTGCCGGGCACCCAGCTGATCCCACCGTTGACCGAGGCCGACCCGTCCCCGTCTTTGTCCCCGTCGAAGACGGCGCAGTCCTCCTCCGCGCGGAAGTCGCCGCTGCCGCTGCCCTCCGTGACGCCGGGGGGCGGTGCCCGGTGATCACCCTCGCGGTCCGCCTCAAGAACCTCGCGTTCCTCGTCGTCGCCGTCCTGGTCCTCGGCTACCTGGGCATCCGATACGCCGATCTGGGCCGCTACGTCGGAGCCGCCGACTATTACACAGTGAAGGTCCAACTCCCGCGCACAGGAGGACTGTTCACGCATTCTGACGTCACCTACCGGGGTGTGTCGGTGGGCCGGGTCGGACCGATCGGGCTCACCTCCGACGGGGTGCAGGCCGAACTGCGCATCAAGAAGTCCGCGCCCCGCATCCCCGACGACGCCAGGGCGGTCGTAGCGAGCCTGTCCGCCGTCGGCGAGCAGTACATCGACCTGCGCCCCGGCCGTACGGACGGCCCCTATCTCGCGGACGGGGCCCGCATCGCCCCGGTCGCGACGAGCGTGCCGCGTCCGGTGACGGACGTCCTGTCGAGCGTGGACGATCTGACGACATCCGTGCCGCTCGACTCGCTGCGCACCGTCGTCGACGAGTTCGGCAAGGCCTTCGAAGGACGCGGCGACGACCTCCAGATCCTCATGGACAACGGCTCCGACTTCGTCCAGGCCGCCGACCGCGCCCTGCCGCAGACCACGAAACTCATGGCCGACGGCGAGGTCGTGCTGCGCACCCAGGCCGAAGAGGGCCGGGCTATAAGGGACTTCGCGTCCGGCGCGAAGGACCTCGCGGCCACGCTCAAGGGCTCCGACGCCGACCTGCGCCGCCTCATCATGGCCGCGCCGGAGGCCGCCACCCAGCTCAGCGCACTCCTACGCGACCTGGACCCGGACATCGGCGTCGTCCTGGCCAACCTCCTCACCACCTCGGAGGTCGCCGTCACCCGGCAGCACGGCACTGAGGAACTCCTCGTGAAGCTGCCCGCGGCCGTCGCGGCGGGAGCATCGGCCGTCGACGGAAAGAAGGTCAACCTCGGCATGGCGGTCACTTTCTTCAAACCCCTGCCCTGCACGGCCG
The DNA here is from genome assembly GCF_055582645.1 of Streptomyces sp. NPDC107517. NCBI lineage: Bacteria > Bacillati > Actinomycetota > Actinomycetes > Kitasatosporales > Streptomycetaceae > Streptomyces > Streptomyces sp. NPDC107517. The sequence continues at coordinate 186,316 of NZ_JBVJPM010000002.1, forward strand.
GTTACTCCGGTACGCGCTACCGCCTCGGCACGGATCTGAGTACGGCGCCGGCGCTCAACAAGGGCGCGCGCTGCACGTCACCCCCATCGAGCGGGATCGGCGTACGCGGCTCGGCGAACGCGCCGGACGGCGGAGGCGTCCCGACGCCGGCCCGGCCCGGGGCCCTGTCCCTGCCCTCGGTGGACGGCGCCGCGGACCGGACGTCACCGGGCATGGCGGATCTGCTCGCCCTCCCGCCCGGGAGCAGCGCGTGAGGGCGTGGGGGCGCGGCCCGCGACGAGTCCTCGCGGGGGCGGGGCTCGCCACGGCACTCGCGCTGTGCGGGACGGGCGCCTGGTCGTACGCACAGGCACGGGGTGACGACGATCTCGCATACGCCCGCTCGCGCGACGCGGCCCTGGCCGACGGGCGCGCGGCCGTCGTGACGCTCACGACCCTGGACGCGTCGACCAAGACGCGCGCCCGCTCGGGCATCACCACCTGGAAGACGGTCACTACGGGTCCGCTCCGTACACAGCTCGGCCGTTTGTCACCGGCCGCCGGGGCGTCCTCGCGGGGCGTGGTCACGGACGCGGCGATCACGGCGCTCGACGACCGCGCGGGCACCGCGAAGCTCATCGCCACGGTCCGGGTGGAGACCACGCCGAAGAACGCCGAGTCCCCGTCGGTGGAACGCAAACGCCTGGAGGCACTCCTCGCGCGCTCCTCACACGGCACCTGGCAGGTGAAGGCGCTGAACGCGGTACCGGTGACGGAGGTGTCCGGATGATGTGGGAGGGGATCGGACGCGTGGTGCGGGTAGAGACGGAGGGAGATGAACTGCCGGACGCCGAGCCGGAGTTCTCGGCTGAGAGTGGGCCTGCGTCGACGGACCGTGATCCTGCCCCGGCGCCCGACGCCGCTGCGGGAACCAATGTCGACGCCGACGGGGAGACCAGTACCGACGCCGCTGCGGGAACCAATGTCGACGCCGACGCGGAGACCAGTACCGACGCCCGGCAGCCCGCCGTCCGGCCCCGCCGTCGGCTCCTCCTCGGCACCACCGTCGCCTCTGTCCTGCTCGCCCTCGTCGGCGGCGTATTCCTTTACCAGGCTGACGAGTTGAGAAGCACGCCCGCCGCGGCCAACCGCGCGCTCACCGACGTCGAGGCGACCACCCGGGTCGGCGGGGACGTCGGCAGTGCGCTCGCCAAGGTCTTCTCGTACGCGCCCGGCGGCACCGATGCCACCGAACGCTCCGCGCGTGAAGTGCTCTCTGGCCGCGCCGCGCACCAGTACGAGCAGCTCTTCGCCCAGGTCAAGGACAACGTCCGCACCCAACGTGTCACCCTCACCACGCAGGCCGTGCGGATCGGCACCGTCAGCCTGCGCGGGGACACCGCGCATCTGCTCGTCTTCCTCGACCAGACTGCCCGGCGCGGCGGGGGCAAGCCCTCGACGTCCGCGGCCCAGCTCTCCGTGACGGCCCGGCTGCGGGGCGACATATGGCTGATCGTCGACATCAAGGCCCGTTGAGCCGCCTCCCCCGGCCCGAAGAAGGGACCGCGCATGACCCGGTTCACCCAGCCCCTGCTCGCCTCGGCGCTCGCCCTCGCCCTCGTCGCGGGCGGTGTCGCCGCATGGGCCGGCTGGTCCTGGTACGAGGCGGCGCACGACGACTCCGCCGCGTACGCCGCCTCCCGCGACGACGTCCTGGAGGCGGGTGAGCAGGCCGTGCAGAACCTCAACACGCTGGACCATCGCCGTCTCGGCAGCGGACTCGACCTGTGGGAGTCCTCGACCACCGGTGATCTGCACAGCCAACTGGTGAAGGGTCGCGACGCGTTCGCCGCACAGGTGAAGAGCGCGAAGACCGTCAGCACGGCCAAGGTGCTGTCCGGGGCGGTGACCGAGCTCGACCAACGGGCGGGCCGAGCCCGCGTGATGGTCGCTCTGCGTGTCACCGTCCGGGCCTCCGGCCAGAAGGCGACCGACAAGGACAGCCGCATGCTCGGCGAACTCATCCGGACCGGCGGCCACTGGAAGCTCAGCGCCCTCGGCCAGGCACAGGTCGGCGACACCGCGACGACGGACTGACCAGGGGAGAGGCCCAACAGATGTCGACCACGCGCCACCACCTCAACCGCCAGCGCCGCCTGGCGGCGAAACCGTCCCGGCCGGAACGGGGCCGGTCCGCCTCCCCGGCGTCGACGCCCGTGCGGACCGGGGTCGATGCGATCACCACGGCCACCGTCGCCCCGAAGGCAGCCCCGGCTCCGAAGAACGTGATCCCGCTCGCCAGGCCCCGCCCCCGCCCGAAAGTCACGGCGGCGGACTCCCCGCGCCGCCCCCGCCCCCAGCGCACCACCACCCACCCACCCCGTCGGCCCGCCCCCCTGCTCCTCGTCCTGTGCGCTCTCACCCTCCTCCTCGGTGCCTTCGCCGGCTGGGCGTACGCCGAGGCGCGCGGGCTGCGCGACGACGAGGCGAACCGCAACACCGCGCTCACCGACCCGGCCCGCACCAGCGAGGTCAAGGGGCAGGCGGCCGAGGCGGTGAACGCCCTGTTCTCGTACGACCACGCCAACCCGGGGGCCGAGGAGAAATCCGTCGCCACCCTCCTCACCGGCAAGGCCGTCGAACAGCACCGCAAGTTGCTTGCCCCCGTGCTCGCGCAGGCGGAGAAGCAGAAGACGGTCGTGACCACCACCGTCACGGACAGCGCCGTCGAGCGCATCGACGGCAACCGTGCCCGCGTCCTCGTCTTCGCCGACCAGAGCAGTACGAGCACCGCAGCGAAGGCGAAGGACGCCGCGAGCTACGCGGGCGCGATGCTCGCAGTCGACCTCGTGCTCCATGACGGCCGCTGGCTGGTCTCCGGCATCGACACCTTCGGCCGGTGACGGCACGTTCCGCCACTACGTGAGACAAGGAGTCCGACCCGTGAACCCCGTGAACCCCGTGAAGCGCGGACCGCACCTCCTCACCCGCCTGCGCCCCCGCGACGCCCGCACCCGCCGCGGACTGCGCGGCACCGCCGTCGCCGCGGCCGCGGTGGCCCTGCTCACGGCGTCCCAGGCGCCCGGGATCGTCGAGGAGCTGGGCGGCGGGAAGGGCGGCGACAGCGCGGAGCGCCCCGCGTCGGCCGAGGCTCCGCTGCCCTACGTGAACTCGCAGGGCGACGACTCTTACCACACCGAACTGCCGCCCCTGAACAGCCCGGACGCGCCCGCGCGCGTCTACCCGCCCGCCCAGATCCGCGCCCAGTCCGGCATCCCGGCCACCGTCCTGGCCGCCTATCGCAGGGCCGAGTCGGCGATCGCCCGTACCGACGCGGGCTGCCGGCTGCCCTGGGAGCTGCTCGCCGCCATCGGCAAGGTCGAGTCGGGCCAGGCCCGCGGCGGCGCCGTCGACGCGCACGGCACGACCCTGGGCCGTATCACCGGACCCGCTCTCAACGGCCAGGGGTTCGCCCTGATCCGGGACTCGGACGGCGGGGCGTGGGACGGTGACACGGTCTACGACCGGGCGGTCGGCCCGATGCAGTTCCTGCCGGGGACGTGGCGGCGCTGGGGTGCCGACGGCAATGGAGACGGGGACAAGAATCCCAACAACATCTTCGACGCCGCCCTGGCGGCGGGCCACTACCTGTGCGCCGGAAACCGTGACGTCAGCCGTACGGCCGGCCTCGAACGGGCCGTCCTCAGCTACAACTACTCACGCGACTATCTCCAACTGGTCCTGTACTGGATGGAGTTCTACCGCGAGGGCGTGCACACCGTGCCCGACGGCAAGGGTGTGATCCCGAGGAGCCCCGGCGCGGGCGGCGACACCCCGGCGACCACCCCGGTCGGCGGCGGCAAGGGCCCGGGCAGGGGCGGGGGCGGCGGGATCGTCATCGGGCCCGATCCGACCCCCTCCGGGCCCTCGGACGGCGGCAGCCCCGACCCCAGCCCCGGCCCGGGCCCGAGCGGTGACCCGTCGGATCCGCCCACGCAGTCACCGGACCCGAGCGACCCCCCGTCGTCGCAGGACCCCGGCACCCCGTCGGACCCCGGCAGCACCCCGCCGACGGACTGCCCCACGGACACGGCGTCCCCGTCGCCCGACCCGGGCGAGTCCCCCTCGCCGTCCCCGTCGCCCAGTCCCTCGCCGTCGGAGTGCCCGGAACCGGGCGCGTAGCACGGCGCGGTGCTTGGGCCTCAGGGAGGCGGGGAGACAGGGAGGCAGGGGCGTGGCGTAGGGGGATGGCCCCTGCCTCCCTGGGCCGGCGTGCGGCCGCCCGCGGTCAGCCGGTGCTGACCTGAAGTTCCTTGACGCCGTTGAGCCAGGCCGAGCGGAGCCTGCGCGGGTCGCCGGCCAGGCGCAGGTCCGGCATGGCGTCGGCCACGGCGTTGAAGATGAGGTTGATCTCGAGCGTGGCCAGCGACTTGCCGAGGCAGAAGTGCGGGCCTCCGCCGCCGAATCCGAGGTGCGGGTTCGGGTCGCGGGTGATGTCGAACTCGTCGGGGCGGTCGAAGACCTCGGGGTCGTGGTTGGCCGACGAGTAGAACATGCCGACCCGGTCGCCCTTCTTGATCTGCACGCCGCCGAGCTCCGTGTCCTGGGTCGCGGTGCGCTGGAAGGAGACCACGGGGGTCGCCCAGCGGACGATCTCCTCCGCCGTCGTCTCCGGGCGCTCCCGCTTGAACAGCTCCCACTGGTCGGGGTGCGTGAGGAAGGCGTGCATGCCGTGGGTGATGGCGTTGCGCGTCGTCTCGTTGCCGGCCACCGCGAGCAGGATCACGAAGAAACCGAACTCGTCCGAGGAGAGGTTCCCCTCGTTCTCCGCCGCCACCAGCTGGCTCACGATGTCCTTGGCCGGGCACTCCTTGCGGGCGGCGGCCAGGTTCATGGCGTAGCTGACGATCTCCATGGCCGCCTCGGCGCCGACCTCCTCGGTGATCGCGTACTCAGGGTCGTCGTACGCCGCCATCTTGTTGGACCAGTCGAAGATCTTGGTGCGGTCGTCCTGGGGGACGCCGATCAGCTCGGCGATGGCCTGGAGCGGGAGTTCGACGGCCACGTTCGTGACGAAGTCGAAGGAGCCGTCGGGCGCGGCGTTCGCGAGCGCCGCCTCGACGATGGAGCCGGCACGGTTGCGCAGGGCGTCCTCCAGTGAGCGGATGGCGCGGGGCGTGAAGCCGCGCTGGACGATCTGCCTCACCCGGGTGTGCTCCGGCGGGTCCATGTTGAGCATGATCAGCTTCTGGACGTCGATCTGGTCGCGGCTGATCGACTCGTTGAAGCGGATGACGGCGGTGTTGAGATTCGAGGAGAAGAGCTCCGGGCGCGTGGAGACGTACTTGACGTCCGCGTGCCGGGTCACGGCCCAGTAGCCCGAGTCCTTGAAGCCGGAGATGCCGGTCGGCTGGGCGATCCACCGCACCGGTTCCGTCTGCCGGAGCTGGGCGAACTCGGGGAAGGGGACGCGGTCCTGGAGAAGGTCGGGGTCGGTGAGGTCGAACCCTTCGGGCAGCGCTGGGCACGGCATGGGCAACTCCCGGTGACGGTCTGACGGGGCGTCAGCTTGTCGGCACCGTAGTAACGGGTTCTACAACTGGCAAGACCCGTGGTACGCCCGATTGCGCGCGCGGTACGTGCACGACCCTTGCGTACCGGGAGTAGCACCATCGAGACTGCACGGAGAACTGGTACGCGTTCTAGTTCTTACGTCTTCTGGTTCGGTCCGGGAATGTGTGGAGAGGACGACAGCTCATGGCCGCGGAACCCGTCATCGTAGAAGCCGTACGTACCCCGATCGGCAAGCGCGGAGGCGCGCTCGCCAATCTTCATCCCGCGTATCTCCTCGGCGAGACGTACCGGGAACTGCTCGGCAGGACCGGCATCCACGCCGACTGCGTCGAGCAGATCGTGGGCGGCACGGTGACCCACGCGGGCGAACAGTCCATGAATCCGGCGCGCACGGCCTGGCTCACCATGGGCCTGCCCTACGAGACGGCGGCCACCACCGTCGACTGTCAGTGCGGCTCCTCGCAGCAGGCCTCGCACATGACCGCCAACATGATCGCCGCCGGTGTCATCGACATCGGCATCAGCTGCGGGGTCGAGGCGATGTCGCGGGTGCCGCTCGGCTCCGGCTCCAAGCACGGTCCGGGCAAGCCGTTCCCCGAGGAGTGGAACGTCGACCTGCCCAACCAGTTCGAGGCCGCCGAGCGCATCGCGCGCCACCGCGGACTGACCCGCGAGAACGTCGACTCGCTGGGGCTCATCTCCCAGGAACGCGCCGCGACCGCGTGGGCCGAGGAGCGCTTCAAACGCGAGACGTTCGCCGTGCAGGTGCCCACGAACGAGGACGAGCAGGCCGCCGGGCAGGGCATGTGGCGGCTCGTGGACCGGGACGAGGGCCTGCGCGACACCACCATGGAGGGCCTTGGCGGGCTCAAACCGGTCATGCCGACCGCCGTGCACACCGCGGGCAACTCCTCGCAGATATCCGACGGCGCCTCGGCGATCATGTGGGCGTCCAAGCGGATGGCGCGCGCCCTGAAGCTCAAGCCGCGCGCCCGGATCGTCGCCCAGGCACTGGTCGGTGCCGACCCCCACTTCCACCTGGACGGGCCGATCGACGCCACCCGCGCCGTGCTCGGCAAGTCGGGCATGTCGCTCAAGGACATCGACCTTGTCGAGATCAACGAGGCGTTCGCGTCCGTCGTGCTCAGCTGGGCGCAGGTCTTCGAGCAGGACCTGGCGAAGGTCAACGTGAACGGTGGGGCCATCGCCCTCGGTCACCCCGTCGGCGCGACCGGCGCCCGGCTCATCACCACGGCCCTGCACGAGCTGGAGCGCCAGGACAAGGAGTTCGCGCTGATCACGATGTGCGCGGGCGGCGGGCTGGCGACGGGCACGATCATCCAGAGGCTGTAGCGGGGCCCGTTCCCGGGCGGCCCGGAACGCACGACGAAGGCGGCACCCTCCCGCGGGGGGAAGGTGCCGCCTTCTCGGGTCAGCCGGGGCCGGCCAAGGCCGGTTCGGTGACGCAGCGCGCGTGTAGGCCTACGGCTCGGTGCTCTCGAAGGTGACCGGGGCCTCGAACGCGGCCAGGCGCGTGGCCCGCCGCAGCGCCCTCAGGAGCGCCGGGCCGACCGTGACGGTGAGGACGACGGTCAGGGCCGCCCGGCCCAGGTCCCAGCCCAGCGACGTGGCCAGGCAGTAGGCGAGGAAGCGGACCAGGTTCTCGTGCAGCGGGGCGCCCGCCTGGAACGCGACGCTCGACGACAGCGAGTCCAGGAACGGCCAGCCGGCCAGGTTCATGACGGTGCCGTACGCGAACGCGGCGAGGAACCCGTACGCCGCCAGCATCAGCACCTCGGCGCGGCCGCGCAGCCTCCCCCAAGCTCTCGGCTTCGCTCGAGCAGGGGGGACCCCCATCGCGCCGGGCAGCAGCCCCGCGCCCATCGTGAACCAGCCCATCGACAGCATCTGGAACGGCATCCACGGACCGACCCCGCCGGTGAGCAGCGCGGACGCGAACATGGTCACGGACCCGAGTACGAACCCGAAGCCCGGCCCGAGCACCCGCCCGCTCAGCACCATCAGGAAGAACATCGGCTCGATGCCGGCGGTCCCCGCCCCGATCGGCCGCAGCGCCGCGCCCGTCGCGGCAAGGACCCCGAGCATCGCCACCGCCTTGGGCCCGACCCCGCCCTCGGACACGGCGGCCGCCACCACGCCCACCAGCAGGACGAGCAGCCCCGCGAACAGCCAGGGCGCGTCCTGCGCATGCGCGCTGACCTGCGACGAAGGGCCCGCGAGCAGCGGCCATCCGAAGGCGGCCACCCCCACGGCACTCACGAGGAGCAGGGCCACCACCGAGCGGGGGCCGAGGCGCACGGCGCGGACGCGGCGGTCGGGGCGCCCGGTCCCGGGTGCGGTCCTCATGCCCGTTCCTCCGGCCCGCCCGCTGACTCCAGGGCCTCGCGGACCTGGGCCACCGTGAGCCACTTGCCCGGGGCCAGCACCTTGGCGACCTGGGGGGAGAAGGCGGGGGAGGCCACGACCACCTCGGGTGTGGGTCCGTTCGCCACGATCTCGCCGTCGGCGAGGACGGCGACGCGGTGGGACAGCTCGGCGGCCAGTTCCACGTCGTGCGTGGCCAGGACGACGGAGTGCCCCTCGGCCGCGAGGCCGCGCAGGACCGTGATCAGGCGGGCCTTCGCCGCGTAGTCGAGGCCGCGCGTCGGCTCGTCGAGCAGGAGCAGCGGGGGGCGGGCCGTCAGCACGATCGCCAGGGCGAGGGTGAGGCGCTGGCCCTCCGAGAGGTCACGGGGGTGGGTGTCGTCCGCGATGCCGGGCAACAGCCGCGAGACCAGAGCACGGCAGGTGCCCGGATCCGCGCCCGCGTCATGGTCGGCGGCGGCGCACTCGGCGGCCACCGTGTCCGCGTACAGGAGGTCCCGCGGTTCCTGCGGGACCAGACCGACGCGGCGGATCAGCTCGCGCGGGCCCGTGCGGTGCGGGACCGCGCCGCCCACCAGGGCCGTGCCGGACGACGGGCGGACCAGGCCGACCAGGGTGGACAGGAGAGTGGACTTGCCGGCGCCGTTGCGGCCCATCAGGGCGACGATCTCGCCGGGCCCGACCGTGAGGTCGACGTGGCGCAGCGCCTCGACGCGCCCCCGCCGCACCGCGAGCCCCGCGACCTCGGCGACGGCGGCCACCCCGGGCTGCTTGCGGGTGCGGCGCAGCGGGGACCGGCGGGAGCCGGGGGAGGCAGTGGCCGGCGGCTGCTCATGAGGCTCGCGCGGCTCGTGCCCCGCCAGGCGCTCCCGCAGCTCCCCGGACCCGCGCCGCGCGTCCCGCACCGTCAGCGGCAGCGGTGACCAGCCCGCGAGGCGGCCCAGGTCCACGACCGGCGGGAACACCGGCGACACGGCCATGATCTCGGCGGGGGCGCCCATCAGCAGGGGTTCGCCGGGCCCGGCGAGGAGCGCGACCTGGTCCGCGTACTGCACGACCCGCTCAAGCCGGTGCTCGGCCATCAGGACCGTCGTGCCGAGGTCGTGCACGAGGCGCTGGAGCACCGCGAGGACCTCCTCCGCGGCCGCCGGGTCGAGCGCGGACGTCGGCTCGTCGAGGACCAGGACCCGCGGGTGCGGGGTGAGGACGGAGCCGATGGCGACGCGCTGCTGCTGCCCGCCGGACAGCGTCGCGATGGGACGGTCGCGCAGATCGGCGAGGCCGAGCAGGTCGAGGGTCTCCTCGACGCGGCGCCGCATCACGTCGGGCGCGAGCCCGAGCGACTCCATGCCGTACGCGAGCTCGTCCTCGACCGTGTCGGTGACGAAGTGGGAGAGCGGGTCCTGCCCCACCGTGCCCACCACGTCGGCGAGTTCGCGCGGCTTGTGCGTACGGGTGTCGCGCCCCGCCACCGTGACGCGCCCGCTCAGCGTGCCCCCCGTGAAGTGCGGCACGAGGCCGCTCACCGCGCCGAGCAGCGTCGACTTGCCGACGCCCGAAGGGCCCACGAGCAGCACCAGCTCGCCCTCGGGCACGTCGAGCCGAATGTCACGGACCGTGGGTGTCGCGGCCCTGTCGTACGTCACCGAGACGTCCTCGAACCGGATCATGAAGCCTCCTTCGAGGGCGTTTCGGCGAGCGGCGGCGCGGGCGCCACGAACGCGGGGAGCAGTCCGAGCAGCACCCCGGCCGCGGGCCACAGCGGCAGCGTCGGCGCGGCCAGCGGCACGACGCCGGGTGCCAGGGCCGAGGGGTCGTAGGAACCGGCCCGGATCATCACGGCGGCGACGGCCGCCCCCGACGCGGCGACGAGCCACGCCCGCACGCCCCACACGTCGGGCCGGTACCGGGTGCGGACCGAGCGGCGCCCGCCGAGCCAGAGCCCGCCGAGCGCGGCCGCCACCCCGGCGAGCAGCACGGGCAGCCCGTACCGCCCGCCGTCCGCGGTCAGCAGCCCGTACGTACCCGCGCACACCCCGACCAAGCCGCCCAGCGTCAGCACCGCGGTGGCCCGGCGCACGGCGGCCGAGACCTCGGCCGTGCGCCCGTACCCGCGCGCGTCCATCGCGGCGGCCAGCGCCACCGACCGCTCGAGTGCGCCCTCAAGGACGGGGAGACCGACCTGCGCCAGGCCCCGCAGCCCCTTGTCGGGCCGGCCGCGCAGTCGGCGCGCGGCGCGCAGCCGCCGCACATCGGCGATCAGGTTCGGCGCGAACGTCATCGCGACGACGACGGCGACCCCGGCCTCGTACAGTGCGCCCGGCAGGGACTTGAGGAGCCGGGCCGGGCTCGCGAGGGCGTTCGCCGCGCCCACGCAGATCAGCAGCGCGGCCAGCTTCAGGCCGTCGTACAGCGCGAACACCAGACCCTCGACCGTGACCCGGCCCCCGATCCGCACCCCTTGCGCCCACTCGGGCAGCGGCACCTCGGGCAGGGTGACGAGCAGGTGCGTGCCCGGGATCGGCGACCCCAGGAACACCGCGAACACCAGCCGGATCCCGATCACCGTGAGCCCCAGCTTCACGAACGCCCCGTAGGAACGCGCCCACGGCGCCGACGTGCGCCGCGCGGCCACCACATACCCGGCCACCCCGATGAGCAGCGCGAGCAGCAGCGGATTCGTCGTCCGGGACGCCGCCGTGCCGAGCCCGAGGGCCCAGAGCCACCAGGCGCCAGGGTGCAGCGCGTTCGAGCGGTGGGCCTGGGGCGCGGCGAGCGGACGACGGCGCGCGGACGGCCCCGTCCCCGGGTCGCGCGCGAGGCGCGTACGCGGGGCGGGGTGCGGTGAACCTGCGCCGGTGCCGCTCATCGGATCGTCGTGTCCGTGCCTGCCTCAGCCGCGCCGGCGGCGGGCCTGCCAGGCCGCGGCCGCGCCGAGCACGACGACGGCGGCGCCACCCGCGATCAGGCCGACGGAGGGGCCGCCGCCGTCGGACGCCGCGTCCTTGGATCTGCCCGGCTCGGTCCCCTCGGAAGTCCCCTTGGAGGAAGACACCTGCTCGCCGCAGCCCGTCTTCGGGAAGCCGGCGATGGAGCACAGCAGCGCCTGGTTGTTGTAGCGCAGCGGCTTGGCGACGGCGGCGAGGGCGTCCGCGCTGGTCGCGTCGTCCGCGACGCGCGCACACGCCGTACGCGGCTTCGGCGGCGTCTCACCGGACGGCGCGTCCTGCGCCGTGCCGAAGTCGACGACGAGCGCCACGCGCTTGTCCCCGCCCTTCGCCGGAGTGTCCGCGCAGATGGCGTCGAAGGAAACAGCCCCGCGCGGCTTCGCCGAGTCCTGCGAGTCCTCGCTCACGGAGAACCGGAACCCCTGCACATCGCCGTCCGACGGGCGGGCCGTCGACGGGCCCTGCGACGCGTACACCCAGGCGGAGCCGTCGCGGTCCCAGAACGACCAGTAGCGATAGCCGGTCGCCTGCGCCTGGCCCGCCCCCGCGACGAGCGCACACAGCACGCCGCATATGAGAACGGCCAGGCTTCGGCGGCGGTAGGTGGTCACAGCTGCTGCTTCTTGCGGCCGCTGAACAGGAAGCCGATGCCGATACCGGCGACGGCCGCGACGGCGACGACGTACCAGACGCTGATGCCGCCGCCGTCGTCCTTCTTCTCGTCCTTCTTCTCCTCGGCCGCGGCCTTCGTGGAGGCGGGCGCGGGACCCGTCGCGTTCAGGGCCTTCACGAGGTCCGTGCCGCCGAAGTCACGGGGGTCGGCGCCGGCCGCGTGCGAGGCGAGGACGAGCTGGGCGTAGGCGGCGGGACCGCTCTGCGCGGCCCACTGCGTGGCGTTCTTCTCCAGCCAGCTCAGCGTGGGCGCGGCCTGGTCGCCGTGGCCCGCGGCCGAGAGCGCGGTGACCGCGTCCGCCGTGTTGCCGTAGTCCGGCTGGTCCTTGGCGCCCGGCATCGACGACATGAGGTGGTGGTCCTTGGCCAGCGCCTCGGTCAGGTAGGCGGAGCCGTTCTGCGCGGCCTGCGCCGCGTCGGGGGTGCCCGATCCCTCGCAGGACGGGGCCCCGGCCTGCTTCGCGCCGTCCGCGGCGAGGCCCTTGCCGAGCCCGCCGAGCACACCGGCCGCCGTCGCGTCCGCGTTGGCCGCGAGCTTCCCCTTCTTGTCCGGCTGGTACGCGAACGCGCCCCCGCCGTCCTTGCCGCACGGGATGGACAGCTTGACGAGCGCGGCCTGCGCCGACGTCACCTTCTCGCCCGCCGCGGCGAGCGCGCCGATCACCACGGACGTGGAGTTCGCGTCACTCGCGCCGCCCGGGTTGTAGCCCCAGCCGCCGTCGTCGCCCCGCACGGACTCCAGCCACTTCACGGCCTTGCCGACCTCGGCGTCGTGCCCGCCGAGCGCGGCGAGCGCCTGCACCGCGGCGCCCGTGCTGTTGGAGTCGACAGGCGTCTTGGCGTCGCACGCCTTGCCCGTGTCGGCGCGGAACGCGGCGAAGCCGCCGTTCGCGCACTGCTGCCCGGTCAGCCAGTCCACGGCCTTCGCGGCGGGCTTCACACCGGCCGTGTGCTGGGCGAGCAGCGAGAGCGACTGCCGCCAGACACCGTCGTACGTCGGGTCGGCCTTCCCGTAGAGCCCGGAGGGGATCGCCACCGAGGGGGACGCGGAGGGCGCGGAGTCGTCCGCGAGGGCGGCCGGGGCGGTGGCCATGCCGATGACGGCGGTGGCCGCCACGAGCGCGGCGCTGCGGCGAATGTTCATGGTGGGGCGGGTGCCTCTCCCTGCGGGGAGCCGGGCGGCACGGCACACGCGGGCACCGGGCGGCTCCGGCTCCGTATGCCTCGACGGTGCCGGCCACCGGCGGTGCCGGTGACGCGAGCCGGTCACGCGCCGCACGGGGCAGTCCGGCTCACCACCTGGGTGGTTCACGGTTGCGGGGTCAGCGCCGGATTCGCACCGGCTTCCCCCCGTGCGGGCATGATGACGACCCGCCCACTGTACCGGCCCGTAGGTGCCCCCCCCCGGGGCGCCCGAAGGGCCGGGACGGACCGAAGTCCGCCCCGGCCCTTCGGGACGGGCGGGCCCAGCCGATGACGACCGTGCCTAGCGGATGTCGACCGGCCCGTCGTCGCCGCCGTCACGGCCGTCGCGGCCGTCCCCCGGGCTCGACGCCGCTCCCAGGTACCGCTGGATCTCCATCTCGCCGCCGCTCTTCTTGGCGTCGCCGTCCGGCGTGCCCAGGTTGCGGCGGACCGAGTCGAGGATGGTCAGCCCCTGGCCGACGAGTCCGGCCGCGATCTCACCGAGGCCGTCCGCGCCGTTGAGCACGTTCACGTTGGCGCCCTTGAGACCGCCGGCCGCCTCCTTCACGATCTGCGGCAGCTGGTCGATCAGCATCCGGTCGAGCGCGACCCGGTCGTACGACGCCGCCGCCGCGGCCTGGATCTTCATCCGCTCGGCCTCGGCGATGGCCATGACGCGGATGCGCTCCGCGTCCGCCTCCGCGGGCTTCACGACCTCGGCCACCAGCTGCTGCTGGCGCAGTTCGGCGGCCCGCTCGGCCAGCTCGGTGCGCGCCGCGAGGACCTCCTGCTCGGCGTGCGCCTGGGCCAGCGGCCCGGCCTGGGCGGCCGCCGCCTGCGCGCGGTCCACCTCGGCCTTGTACTCGGCCTGGACGACGGCGGTCTGCCGGGCGTACTCGGCCTGGTTGCGCTGGGCCTCCTGCTGCGCCTGGGTCGAGGCCTGGGTGGCCTGCGCCTGCGCGATCTGGGCCTGCCGCTGGATGGCCGCCTTGTGCGGGGCGGACATCGCGTCGATGTAGCCGGTGTTGCCGTCGTCGATGGACTGGATCTGGAGCGAGTCCACGATCAGCCCGATCTTGGCCATCTCGGCCTTCGAGGTGTCGAGCACCTCGGCGGCGAGCTTCTGCCGCTCCGTGACGATCTCCTCGACCGTCATCGAGCCGATGATGGAGCGCAGGTGACCGGCGAAGATCCGGCCGGTCAGGACCGACATCTGGTCCTGGTCGGACAGGAACCGCTGGCCGGCGTTGACGATGGACTCCGTGTCGTTGCCGACCTTGAACGCGATGACGGCGCGCACGGTCAGGGCGATGCCCTGCCGGGTCACGCACTTCTCGACGACCTCGGCCTCGGACATGGCCAAGGACAGAAAGCGGGTCTTGCGGAAGATGGGCAGGACGAATTTTCCGTGACCCGTCACGACCCGGAACGGCGCTCCCCCAAGTCCCCGCCTGCCACCCGAGATCAGCATCGCCTCATCGGGAGCGGGAACGCGATATCCGAACATCCTTCAGTCTCCTTAGCGGGCGTCACCCGTGTCGCCGGAGCCGTCGGTCCGCTCGTCGTCGAGCGACGGATCGCTCCAGGCCATGACGACGACCTGGCGGGTGCCGCGGGACTCGATCACCAGGACCGTCGCCCCGCGCTCCATGGGTTCGTCGGACCACGCGAGGAACGTCTCGCTGCCGCCCCGCACCCGCACCAGTACCTCGCCCGGGCCGTCGGCTCCGCGTGTGGCGATGACCAGCTTCCCCGTACAGCCGACCACGGCCTCGTCCGGCGCCATCGGTGGCCGCCCCCTTGTCGGTCCAGTTCTGAGATGCCAGACATTACGCCTGTTGCCACCCGCGGACCATGCGCCGGAAGGCCCGCCGGGCCGGCTGTTTCGCACACCCGGTAAAGATCGCGCAACGCTGGTAAAGAACAGGTCAAGTGCGTAGGTCAGACCGGCGCATACGCCACCGGGTCGCTCCCGGCGACCGCCTCCGCGCGGCCGAGTTTCACCAGTCGGCGCAGATGGGCCTCGGCCTCCGAGACCGCGATGGTGCGCGACCCGTAAGGGATCTGTTCCCACGGCCGGTTCCACTCCATCCGCTCGGCGAGCTGCCAGGGGGTGAGCGGGGTGGCGAGCAGGGTGAGCAGGCCGGTGAGGCGCTCCTCGTGGTGGTCGAGCAACTCCCGTACGCGGGCGGGGGCGTCGGTGAACGTGTGCTGGTGGGCGGGGAGCACCTCGGCGGGGGCCAGGCGCCCGACGCGTTCCAGCGAGTCCAGGTAGTCGCCGAGCGGGTCGGTGACCGTGGCGTCGTCGGGGTCCTCGTAGAGGCCGATGTGCGGGGTGATGCCGGGGAGCAGATGGTCGCCGGAGAAGAGGCGGCCGTTGCCCGCGAGCCCGGCGGGGTGGTCCTCCTCCAGGTGCAGGCACACGTGGCCCGGGGTGTGGCCGGGTGTCCAGATCGCGCGCAGGCGGCGGCCCGGCAGGTCGAGCAGATCGCCCGGGGTGATGGTGCGGTCGGGGAGCGCGGGGGCGAGGCCCGGGAGGCTGCGCGCCCGGCCCGAGTCGCGGGCGGCGATCAGTGGCGCCATGTGCTCCTCGGGGGCGCCGGCCGCGGCGAGCTTCGCGGCCATGAACCCGTACCAGCGCTCCGGCGGGTTCTCGCGGGTGCGGCGTACCACGGAGACATCCGCCTCGTGCATGGCGATCCAGGCGCCGGACACCTCGCGCACCTTGGCCGACAGGCCGTGGTGGTCGGGGTGGTGATGGGTGATCAGGACCCCCGTCACCTCGCCGACGCCCGTTCCGCAGGCGGCGAGGCCCTCGGTGAGGGCGTCCCACGACTCGGGATCGTCCCAGCCGGTGTCGATGAGGACGGGCCCGCGGTCGGTGTCGAGAAGGTGGACCAGGGTGAAGCCGAGCGGGTTGTCGGGGATCGGCACCCGAAGGGACCAGACGCCTCCGCCGTGGTCGGTCACCTGCGTCATCGGGCCCCACCTCTCGTACGACGACCTCGAACTCCCGCCACTGTAATAGAACTTGTTCCAATGGTCGCCCGGGTCGACTTGTTGCGCGACGGTCGCCTCACCGACCCGTGGACCCGTGGACTCCTGGAACTGGAACTGGTATCAGTTTCCAAAGGTTCTGATGCAGTGTCAGAAAACGTCCCGCGAGAGGCGGTCGGTCATGACCGGGCATGGGGAACGGCTTGAGCACGAGTTCGTGGAGCACGGACAGCTCTATATCGGCGGGGAGTTGACGCAGCCGTCCGGAACGGACGTCATCGAGGTGATCTCCCCGCACAGCGGCGAGGTCTTCGGGCGCGTGCCGCACGCGGCACCCGCCGATGTCGACCGCGCGGTCGCCGCCGCCCGCCGGGCGTTCGACGAAGGACCCTGGCCGCGGCTCCCGCTCGACGAGCGGATCGCGGTCGTCACCCGCATCAAGGACGCGATCGCCGTACGGCACGAGGAGATCGCCCGCCTCATCTCCCGCGAGAACGGCTCCCCGTACTCATGGAGCGTCCTCGCGCAGGCCCTCGGCGCGATGATGGTGTGGGACTCCGCGATCACCGTCGCGAAGAACTTCACCCACGAGGAGACGCGCGACGGCGCGCTCGGGAAGATCCTCGTGCGGCGCGAGCCGGTCGGCGTCGTGGCGGCCGTGGTCCCGTGGAACGTCCCGCAGTTCGTGGCCGCCGCCAAGCTGGCGCCCGCGCTGCTCGCCGGCTGCACCGTCGTCCTCAAGCCGTCGCCGGAGTCGCCGCTCGACGCGTATCTGCTCGGCGAGATCGCGAAGGAGGCGGGCCTTCCGGAGGGGGTCCTGTCCATCCTTCCCGCGGACCGCGAGGTCAGCGAGTACCTCGTCGGGCACCCGGGCGTCGACAAGGTCTCCTTCACCGGATCGGTGGCCGCGGGCAGGCGCGTCATGGAGGTCGCCTCGCGCAACCTCACCCACGTCACCCTCGAACTCGGCGGCAAGTCCGCGGCCGTCGTCCTGCCGGACGCCGACCTCGCGACGACCGTCCCCGGTCTCGTCCAGTCCGCCTGGATGAACAACGGCCAGGCCTGTGTCGCCCAGACCCGCATCCTCCTGCCCCGCTCGCGCTACGACGAGTTCGCCGGAGCGCTCACGGAGGCGGCGGCGGCGCTCGTCGTGGGCGACCCGCTCGACCCGGCGACCCAGGTCGGCCCGCTGGTCGCCGAGCGCCAGCAGCGCCGCTCGCTCGACTACATCCGCATCGGCCAGGAGGAGGGCGCCAAGATCCTCACCGGCGGCGGCCGTCCCGCCGGGCTCGACCGGGGCTGGTACGTGGAGCCGACCCTGTTCGGCGGCGTCGACAACTCGATGCGCATCGCCCGCGAGGAGATCTTCGGCCCGGTCATCTGCCTGCTCCCGTACGGCGACGAGGCCGAGGCGCTGAAGATCGCCAACGACTCCGACTACGGGCTCAGCGGCAGCGTGTGGACGGCCGACGTCGCGCACGGCATCGACGTCGCGCGGCAGGTGCGCACCGGCACGTACAGCGTGAACACCTTCAGCCTCGACATGCTCGGCCCGTTCGGCGGCTACAAGAACTCCGGTCTCGGCCGGGAGTTCGGGCCCGAGGGGTACAGCGCCTACCTGGAGCACAAGATGATCCATCTGCCAGCCGGCTGGGAGGCGTGATGGGGGACCGCTGGCAGGTAGAGGTCGACCGGGGCGTGTGCATCGGCTCGGCCCAGTGCGTCCACCACGCCCCGGACGCCTTCCGTCTCGACTCCGGTCGGCAGTCCCGGCCCCTCGAGACGGAGGCCGACGCCAACGAGAAGATCCTGGCGGCGGCGGAGGGATGCCCCGTGGAAGCCGTCATGATCACGTTGCTGGGCAGCGGGGAGCCGGTCTTTCCGCCGGAAGACTGAAGAAAAGTCCCCTTTGATGGGTTGCGTCACGACACAGGCGGTCTATCCTGGTAATTGGCCTATGAGGCGAGTGAGGGAGTCCGACCGGAGTAGCCGACTGTGGCGAGATGCAAACGGCATCCGCCGTGGCCGACGTCGACGGTAGGGCTGAGAGGCCGGAAGGCAGTAGCAGAGCCGGAAGGCGACCCCTAATACCTGATCCGGACCATGCCGGCGCAGGGAACCCGTCTCGTAGGTCTTTTCCGTGCCCCGGTGCCGCTCGCCGCTCCGGGGCACGGGTGCTCCGCGGTGCCGCCTACTTCCGGGCGTCCGGCGTGGTGAGGTCGATCAGCCGGCACACCATCTCGATGTCTATCTTCACCTGCGCGATCGAGGCACGCCCGGACAGCCAGGTGATGAGCGCGGAGTGCCAGGTGTGCTCGATGACGCGGACCGCGGAGAGCTGCTGCGGCGTCGGGTCGTCGAGCTCCATGGCGTCCAGGATGATCGCCGTCGTCTGGCGGGAGACCTGGTCGACCTCGGGGCTCACGCTGCGGTCGGCGAAGGTCAGGGCGCGCACCATCGCGTCGGCGAGGTGCGGTTCGCGCTGGAGCGCGCGGAAGGCCCGCATCAGGGTCTCCGCGACCCGCTCCGAGGGCAGGTCGGACGAGGGCGGGCGCTTGCGGACCGTCGCGTGCATGTGCTGGAGCTGGTCCTGCATCGTGGCCACGAGGAGATGCACCTTGGACGGGAAGTACCGGTACAGCGTGCCGAGCGCGACCTGTGAGGACTCGGCGACCTCACGCATCTGCACCGCGTCGAACCCGCCGCGGCTGGCCAGCTGGGCGCTCGCGTGCAGGATGCGGCGGCGGCGCGCCTCCTGGCGCTCGGTGAGGGGCGGCGACGCCGGATGTGCTGTCTTCGCTTCCGCTGTCATGTGTCCCGTTCCGTGGCTGTCAAGCCGTAATCCGGTGTTTTCGAGAGGCTCATCATGGCAGGGGAGCGGGGGCTCCGTCGTGGCGCGAATCACCTGATCCGAGCGTTACAGCGAGGCTACCTGCCGGTAGATTCTGTGCTCCTTGAAGGATCAAAGAGCCGGCAACTCTGAAACTTGTTCTAGATTAGCGCCCACGCGTAGTCTCGCGTGAACGTGCCGCGAGAAGGGGGCCACGAGTGACCGCTGAGGCCATGGAGGCGGGGCCCCGGGCCGGGTCCTCCGCCGACGGTGACCGTCCGTTGCGCATCGCTCTCCTTACGTACAAGGGGAACCCGTTCTGCGGCGGGCAGGGCGTCTACGTACGCCATCTGTCCCGCGAACTCGCCCGGCTCGGGCACCAGGTCGAGGTCATCGGCTCCCAGCCGTACCCCGTGCTGGACGAGGGCGAGGACCTGTCGGGGCTCCGCCTCACCGAGCTGCCCAGCCTCGACCTGTACCGCAGTCCCGACCCGTTCCGCACCCCCAAGCGCGACGAGTACCGCGACTGGGTGGACGCGCTCGAGGTCGGCACCATGTGGACCGGCGGCTTCCCCGAACCCCTCACGTTCTCGCTGCGCGCCAGGCGCCATCTGCGGGCGCGGCGCGGCGAGTTCGACATCGTGCACGACAACCAGACGCTGGGCTACGGCCTGTTGGGCGGGCCCGCCGCGCTCGGCGCGCCCCTCGTCACCACGATCCACCACCCCATCACCGTCGACCGGCAGCTGGAGATCGACGCCGCGCCCGACTGGAAGCGGCGCGCCTCCGTACGGCGCTGGTACGCGTTCACGCGGATGCAGAAGCGCGTCGCCCGCCGCCTGCCGTCCGTGCTCACCGTCTCCGGGACCTCGCGCCAGGAGATCGTCGACCACCTCGGCGTGCGCCGGGACCGGATCCGTGTCGTGCACATCGGCGCCGACACCGACCTGTTCTCGCCGGACCCCTCGGTCGCCGAGGTGCCGGGCCGCATCGTGACGACGTCCAGCGCCGACGTCCCCCTCAAGGGACTCGTCTTCCTCGTCGAGGCGCTCGCCAAGGTCCGCACCGAGAACCCGGCCGCCCACCTCGTCGTCGTCGGCAAGCGCGCCGAGGACGGGCCCGTCGCCGCGGCCATCGAGAAGTACGGCCTCGAAGGCGCCGTGTCCTTCGTCAAGGGCATCACCGACGCCGAACTCGTCGACCTCGTACGGTCGGCGGAGGTCGCCTGCGTGCCCTCCCTGTACGAGGGCTTCTCGCTGCCCGCGGCGGAGGCCATGGCCACCGGCACCCCCCTGGTCGCCACCACCGGCGGAGCGATCCCCGAGGTCGCCGGGCCCGACGGGGAGACCTGCCTCGCGGTGCCCACCGGCGACGCGGGCGCCCTGGCCGCCGCGCTCGGCAGACTCCTGGACGACCCGCGGCTGCGGGCGCGGCTCGGCGCAGCCGGACGCCAACGAGTACTGCGGAACTTCACCTGGGCCCGCGCGGCGCTCGGCACCGCCGAGCTCTACCGCGAGTCCATCGCCCGCTCGGCCGGCCGGACCACCGGCGCCGCGGCCACCACCCCTCTCGAACGTGCAGGATCCGACCGCGAAAGCAGGGCCACGTGCTGACCGTCGACTTCACCCGCTTCCCGCTCGCCGCAGGCGACCGCGTCCTCGACCTCGGCTGCGGAGCCGGGCGGCACGCGTTCGAGTGCTACCGGCGCGGGGCCCAGGTGGTCGCCCTCGACCAGAACGGCGAGGAGATCCGCGAGGTCGCCAAGTGGTTCGCCGCGATGAAGGAGGCGGGTGAGGCCCCCGCGGGCGCCACGGCCACCGCCATGGAGGGCGACGCCCTCAACCTCCCCTTCCCGGACGCCTCGTTCGACGTCGTGATCATCTCCGAGGTGATGGAGCACATCCCCGACGACAAGGGCGTGCTCGCCGAGATGGTCCGCGTCCTCAAGCCGGGCGGCCGCATCGCCGTGACCGTGCCCCGCTACGGCCCCGAGAAGATCTGCTGGACCCTCAGCGACGCCTACCACGAGGTCGAGGGCGGCCACATCCGCATCTACAAGGCGGACGAACTCCTCGGCAAGATGCGCGAGGCGGGCCTCAAGCCGTACGGCACCCACCACGCGCACGCCCTGCACGCGCCGTACTGGTGGCTGAAGTGCGCGTTCGGCGTCGACAACGACAAGGCGCTGCCCGTGCGGGCGTACCACAAGCTCCTGGTCTGGGACATCATGAAGAAGCCGGCGCTCACCCGGGTGACCGAGCAGCTCCTCAACCCGGTCGTCGGCAAGAGCTTCGTCGCGTACGCCACCAAGCCGCACCTGCCCAAGGCCGAGGCGTGACGAGCCCGGAGAAGACCGAACACCTCGTCCTGCCCGGCGTACTGACCGCGGAGCAGGCCGCCGCGACCGTCCGCGGGCTCCTCGCCGTGCAGCGCGAGGACGGCGCCATACCGTGGTTCCGCGGCCACCACCTCGACCCGTGGGACCACACCGAGGCCGCCATGGCCCTCGACGCGGCCGGCGAGCACGACGCCGCCGAGCGCGCCTACGACTGGCTCGCCCGCCACCAGAACGAGGACGGCTCGTGGTACGCGGCCTACGCCGACGGCGACGCCGGTGACATCACCGACCACGGCCGCGAGACGAACTTCGTCGCCTACGTCGCCGTGGGCGCCTGGCACCACTACCTCTCCACCGGCGACGACGCCTTCCTCGACCGCATCTGGCCCACCGTGTACGCGGCCATGGAGTTCGTCCTGCGGCTCCAGCAGCCCGGCGGGCAGATCGGCTGGAAGCGCGAGCCGGACGGGACACCCGTCGACGAGGCGCTCCTGACCGGCAGTTCGTCAGTGCACCACGCGCTGCGGTGCGCTCTCGCCATCGCCGAACAGCGCGAAGAGCCCCAGCCCGACTGGGAGTTGGCGGTCGGCAGCCTGCGGCACGCGATCCGCCGCCACCCCGAGCGGTTCCTCGACAAGGACCGCTACTCGATGGACTGGTACTACCCCGTCCTCGGCGGCGCCCTCACCGGCTCGGAGGCCGAGGAGCGCATCCAGGAGTCCTGGGACCGCTTCGTCGTCCCCGGGCTCGGCGTGCGCTGCGTCGTCCCCAACCCGTGGGTCACCGGCGGTGAGAGCGCCGAACTCGCCCTCGCCCTGTGGGCGGTGGGCGAGTCCGACCGCGCTCTGGAGATCCTCCAGTCGATCCAGCACCTGCGCGACCCGGAGTCGGGCCTGTACTGGACCGGCTACGTCTTCGACGACCGGGCGGTCTGGCCGAGGGAACTGACCGCGTGGACAGCCGGTTCGGTGCTGCTCGCCGTCGCCGCGCTCGGCGGTGACGAGGCCACCTGCTCGGTGTTCGGCGGCCGCCTCCCGGCGGGCTTCGAACCGGAGTGCTGCGAGGAGAGCCCCGCTCAGTAACGGCGCAGCCGGCCGGCGACGACGTGCCCGACGAACAGGTACACCACCGCCGCCAGGCCGTAGCCCGCGACCACCCGCGCCCATTCGTCGTCGAACGTGAACAGGTCGTGCGACCAGCCGGCGAGCCACCGGGCCGCGTCGTGGATGAACTGCACGAGATCGTTGCCGCGGTTGGCTTCCAGCAGGTACATCAGGATCCACAGGCCGAGGATGGCGGCCAGGATGTCTGCGACGACCATCACGATCGTCGCGGCTTGGTTGGTGCCTCGCGTTGCTTGGCTGGGAGACATGAAGCACTGGTTACCGTTCCACGGCGGGTGAAACCCGTACGGGCTCGCCCGGGTCGCGCAGCCGTAGGGGCCGGGGGACGCTGCCAGGGAGCAGAAGCACTGTGCCCTGGAGGTTTGTCGTGACCGGTTCCACCCTGCCCATACGCCGCGCTGTCGTGGCGCTCACCGTCAGCGCCGCGCTCCTCGTGGGCGGGACGGCGTGCAGCGGCAACGACACGACGAAGCCCAAGAAGTCGGCCACCGTGGCCGCGGATGTGGCGGAACCGACCCCCACCACCTCCGCCGAGAAGCAGAAGTTCGCCAAGACGCGCTTCGTCGCCAACGCGGGGCTCGCGGCCGGCGCGACCTACCAGTGGATCGTGAAGCCGTACCGCAAGGGCAAGTTCAAGAAGGGCGCCCATGGGCGCAAGCTCGCCCTCGTCAAGGCGGGTGTCGCGGGCGCGTTCGCGTACAACCGGTTGAAGGCGGCCTTGAAGAACGCGAAGGGCGACCCGCTCCTGTCCAAGGCCGTCGCGCCGCTCGCCGTGGGCATCGACAAGCTGAAGGACCTGCCGTCCAAGCTGCGCAAGGGCGACGGTGCCGCCGTCAACTCCTTCGACGATGTCATCAACTCGGTGAAGGACGCGGGCAAGAGCGCGGGCGCCGAGGTCAAGGACAAGGTGCCGTCGGCCAAGGAACTGTCCTCGGGCTCCTAGCGTCCGCCCTCCAACCCAGCTCCTCGGACTACGAGTTGAGCTCGGCCAGGACCCGCAGTGTGTGCGGGTCCGGAGCCAGGACGAGCAGGTCGGTGACCGGGCCCTTGCGCCACAGCTCAAGACGTTCGGCGATGCGCCCCCGCGGGCCGACCAGCGAGATCTCGTCGGCGAAGGCGTCCGGCACGGCCAGCACGGCCTCCTCGCGCCGTCCCGCGAGGAAGAGCTCCTGCACCCGGCGGGCCTCGTCCGCGTACCCCATGCGCGCCATCAGGTCGGCATGGAAGTTGCGCTTGGCGTGGCCCATGCCGCCGATGTAGAAGCCCAGCATCGCCTTCACCGGCAGCAGCCCCTCCGCGACGTCGTCGCAGACCGTGACGCGGGCCATCGGCGCGATCACGAAGCCCTCGGGGAGGTCCCTGAGGGAGGCCTCGTACGCGTCCGTGCGCGTAGGCGACCAGTACAGCGGGAGCCAGCCGTCCGCGATGCGGGTCGTCTGCGCGATGTTCTTCGGGCCCTCGGCGCCGAGCAGGATCGGCAGGCCGGCGCGCAGAGGATGCGTGATCGGCTTCAGCGGCTTGCCGAGGCCGGTGGCGTCCTCGCCGCGGTACGGGTGGGCGTGGAAGCGGCCGTCCGTCTCGACCGGGCCCTCGCGCCGCAGGACCTGCCGCACCACGTCCACGTACTCGCGGGTCGCCGTGAGCGGGGACTTCGGGAACGGCCGCCCGTACCAGCCCTCCACCACCTGCGGCCCCGACAGGCCGAGCCCCAGCATCATGCGGCCGCCGGACAGATGGTCGAGGGTGAGCGCGTGCATCGCCGTCGTCGTGGGGGAGCGGGCCGCCATCTGCGCGATCGCCGTGCCCAGGCGGATGCGCGAGGTGTGCGCCGCGATCCACGTCAGCGGCGTGAAAGCGTCGCTGCCCCAGGACTCGGCGGTCCACACCGAGTCGTAGCCCAACCGCTCGGCCTCCTGGGCGAGTTCGAGGTGGCGCGGGTCGGGACCGCGGCCCCAGTAGCCGAGCGCGAGTCCGAGTCGCATGGCCGCTCCCATTTCTGACGCACTGTCAGTTCGTGGTTCCGGGGCGACTGTACGACAACGGCCCCCCACCCGGAAGACGGGCGAGGGGCCGTGACGCGGAAGCCGGGGCGACGTCAGCCGCGCTGGATCCCGGTCGTGTCCTGGAGGACGCCGCGACGGCCGTCCTGCGTCTGGGCCACCAGGCCCGGGCCGCGCTGCTCGACGGCCAGGTACCACGTGCCGGGCGCCAGCTCGGCGATCGGCGTCGGGGAGCCGTCCTCGGCGTACAGCGGACGCGGCACCGGCACCGCGAACCAGAACGGCGAGAAGTCGCCGGCCGGGGCCTGTGCGGCGGCCTGCGGCGCGGGCGCCGCCGCCTGCTGCTGCGGCTGGGCGGCACCGTAGGGCTGACCCGGCTGACCGGGCTGGGCGCCGTAGGGCTGGCCCGGCTGCTGGGCACCCGGGTAGCCGTAGCCACCGGCGGGCTGCGCGCCGTACGGCTGCGGGGCCTGCGGACGCGGGGCGCCGACGAGGGCACCCTTCAGCGCGGGCACGAGCGGCGTCGCGACAGCGGCACCCGCGAGCACGAGAGCGGCGATCAGGCCGAGGATGATGCCGGTACCGGCACTCGGCCCGTTGTCCGTGGTGCTGCCGGCGTTGTTGAAGCCACCCGCCGGGTCGAAGATGTTCCCGAGCGCGCTCCACGCCGAGAAGACGGCGAGGGCGATGCCGAACTGGCCGAGGTCGAGACCTGCGACCTTCGGCACGGTGGGCAGCCCCCGGGCGACGACGATCAGCACCGCGGCGATGACGCCCGCGAGGAAGACGCTGAACAGGAGCGGCGCGCTCTCCCAGGCGTTCGGAAGGTCGGCGCTGCTGGAGATCCCGTCGATCGAATAGATGTCGAGGAACGAGGCGATGAACAGCAACACCGCTGCTCCGATCACCACGCCGTCGCCTCGAGTGAGGGAGCGGATATTCACTTCAGGTCCTTCGTCAGTCGTCCGGTCGTCGGCGGCGGAGGCGTCGCTGTCGCTGCTGTGCCGTGCGAAGCGCGGGGGTGGCCCCACATCGTAGGGAGACACTATCGTCCGTGCGGCGGGGGTGTCTGCCGAGATCCGCAGGGTGAGAACTACCCGCGCAGGAAACTCACGATTCCGTCAGACATGCCCTGCGCCGCCTTCTGCCGCCATGTGCCGCTCGTCAACAGGGCCGCGTCCTTCGCGTCACGCATGTTGCCGCACTCGATGAACACCTTCGGCACCGTCGAGAGGTTGAGGCCTCCCAGGTCCTTGCGCACGTCGAGGCCGGTGCCGCCGCCGATGTAGTTGGAGGGGGCCGAGCCCGTGGCGCGCAGGAAGTTGCCCGCGACGCGTTCGCCGAGATCGCGCGAGGGGCCCGCGATCGCGGTGGTGTCGGCGGAACCGGATTTCACGGATGCGGGAAGGATCACATGGAAGCCGCGGTTGCCCGCCGCGGAACCGTCGGCGTGCACGGAGATCACCGCGTCCGCGTGCGCCTTGTTGCCGATCCGGGCGCGCTCGTCCACGCACGGGCCCCAGGAGCGGTCGCCGTTCTGGGTCAACTCGACGGTGGCGCCCTGCTGTTGGAGCAGGGTGCGCAGTCGGCGCGAGACGTCGAGGGTGAACTGGGCCTCGGTGTAACCGGCGTTGGTCGACGTGCCCGTCGTATCGCATTCCTTGCGGTTCGTTCCGATGTCGACGAGCCGGTTGATCTCGGCGGTGTGCCGGAAGTTGCCCGGGTTGTGACCCGGGTCGATGACGACGACCTTGCCCTTGAGAGGGCCGGACCCGGCGGGCTCGGCCGGGGAGGCGGGCTGCTTCGACTTCGACGGGGTGGTGCTCGGCGACCTTTCGCCCTTCTTGCCGTCGTCGGACTTCGACGGGGAGGGGGACGGGGTGCCCGTCCCGGCCGTCGACGACTGGCTCGCGGCGGGCAGCGTCTTCGCGGGCTCGCCCTCGCCCGGGCCGCCCACCACCTGCCAGATCAGCCACCCGGCGAGAGCCGTGGGCACGAGCGCGGCGAGCGTCACGGTCAGCGGACCGCCGCTGAACCGGCGCGGCCGCCGGGGGCCGTCCCCGTCGCCGTCGAAGAAACCGTCGCTGTCCGGACCTACGTATGACACGTGAGTGAGCCTAGCGGTCGGAGCCTGTGGCCGGGTCCCGGACACAGGCTCCTGTCAGATCCCGGGGCCTGTTCGGCGCAGGACGCGCAGGGAGTCCGTGGCCGAGACCTCGGTGAACGCGCCGGATTCCAGAGCCCTGAGGTAGATGCGGTACGGGGCCTGGCCCGTCCACTCGTCGATCTTGACCGGGAACACGTCGTGGATGAGGAGCAGGCCGCCCTCGGCGACGTGCGGGGCCCAGCCCTCGTAGTCGGCTGTGGCGTGCTCGTCGGTGTGGCCGCCGTCGATGAAGACGAGGCCGAGCTTGCCGCCCCAGACGGCGGCCACCTGCGGGGAGCGGCCCACCAGGGCCACGACGTGGTCCTCCAGGCCGGCCGCGTGCAGCGTGCGCCGGAACGTGGGGAGGGTGTCCATGCGGCCGACGACCGGGTCGACGGTCTCCGGGTCGTGGTAGTCCCAGCCCGGCTGCTGCTCCTCGCTGCCGCGGTGGTGGTCCACGGTGAGCGCGCTCACGCCGGCCCCTCGGGCCGCGTCGGCGAGCAGGATCGTGGAGCGCCCGCAGTACGTGCCGACCTCCAGGAGCGGGAGCCCGAGCGTGGCGGCCTCGGCGGCGGCCGCGTGGAGCGCCAGCCCTTCGCCGAGCGGCATGAACCCCTTGGCGGCCTCGAAGGCGGCGAGGATCTCCGGCTTGGGTGCCGCGCTCATGGTGGTTCCCCTGTCCTAGGCATGTTGTACAAGGCCGCTCATGCTGCCGTACGCCCCCGCCGCCGGGTGCGGCGGGGGCGTACGGGGGGTGAGCCCGGGTCAGGGGCGATCGGGGGAGCCGCGGGTCAGCAGCTCTGCCAGAGGCGGGTCATGACGCGGACGCCGAACCGCAGGCCCTCCAGCGGGACGCGCTCGTCGACGCCGTGGAAGAGGCGGCCGTAGTCCAGGTCGTGCGGCAGCTTGAGGCCCTTGAAGCCGAAGCAGCGGATGTCCAGCTTGGTGAAGGCCTTGGCGTCGGTGCCGCCCGGGTTGCAGTACGGGACCGGGTGGCCGTCGGGGTCCTCGGCGCGCACGGCCTCGCACATGGCGGCGACGAGCGGGCCGTCGAACGTCGTCTCCATGGCGATGTCGTGGTTGACCCACTCGCGCCGCACGGACGGCAGGAGCAACTCGTCGATGGTGTCCACGAGTTCCTGCTCGTGGCCGGGCAGGAAGCGGCCGTCGACGCGGGCGGTGGCCCTGCCGGGGATGACGTTGGTCTGGTAGCCGGCCGTGAACATGGTGGGGTTCGCGGAGTTGCGGAGCACCACCTGCATGAAGTCGGCGACCGGGCCCAGCCTGGCGAGTTCGGCGTCGAGGTCCTCGGCCTCGAAGTCGATCTTCACGCCCTTGAGTGCGGCGGCCTCCGCCAGCAGCGCCCGTACGGGCTCGATCAGGCGGATCGGGAACGTGTGGCGGCCGATGCGGGTGAGGGACTCGGCCAGGTCGGTGACCGCGTTCTCGTCGTTGGGGGACGAGCCGTGGCCGGCGCGGCCGGTCGCCGTGAGCTCCATCCAGGCCATGCCGCGCTGGGCGTTCTCGATGGGGTAGAGGCGCTGGGTGTCGTCGATCGCGTACGAGAATCCGCCGCCCTCGCCGATCGCCTCGGTGACGCCCGCGAAGAGTTCCGGGTGGTGCTCGACGAGCCAGTGCGCGCCGAACCTGCCGCCCGCCTCCTCGTCGGCGAGGAACGCGAGGACGATCTCCCGCGAGGGGCGGGTGCCGGTGCGGGCGAAGTGGCGGGCGGTGGCCAGCATGACGGCCACCGTGTCCTTCATGTCGATCGCGCCGCGGCCCCACAGATAGCCGTCGCGGATCTCGCCGGAGAAGGGCGGCACCTGCCACTCGGCGGCGTCGGCGGGCACGACGTCGAGGTGGCCGTGCACGAGGAGGGCGCCGCGGGTGCTGTCCGCGCCGGGGATGCGGGCGATGACGTTCGCCCGGCCCGGCGCGCTCTCGACGAGGGTCGAGTCGATGCCGGCCTCGGCGAGGCGGGCCACGACCCAGTCGGCGCAGGCGCGCTCGTCGCTCGTCGGGTTGGACGTGTCGAAGCGGATCAGCTCCGCGCACAGCCCGACGACCTCGGCCTGGGCCTCCTCGGATGCGGGGGTCAGGGCGCTGGGGGTGTTCATGCCGCTCCCACGGGGGTCGCTTCGGGGGCGGCGGGGACGGTGGTGTCCTCGTCGTCCAGGGCGGAGGTGCCGTACGGCCGCACGAGGCCGAGGAGGCCGAGGACGGCGTACAGGACGAAGGCGGTGGCCAGCGAGTTGAGCGCCGGGATGCCGACCGTCACGTACTTGCCGACGCAGAACGCGGCGATCCAGATCACGATCGACAGGGGCACCCAGGTCGGTGAGGACGCGGGCAGCGTCCCGGCCTCGCGGGTCTCGTCGAGCGGCTTGCGCATGCGGCGTACGACCCAGTACTCGGCCACGATGATGCCGCCGATGGGCGGGATGGCGACGCCGAGCACGGACAGGAACTCAGTGAAGTGGGTCATGATCCCGACGGCCGAGAGCAGGGTGCCCGCGAGGCCGAGCGCGACGGTGACGGCGCCGCGGTGCAGGCGCTTGCCGAAGACGACCTGGAAGAAGTTGACGACGCCGAGCGAGGAGCCGTACAGGTTCCAGTCGTTGATCTTCGCGGTGGACATCAGGACCACGATCACACCGAAGGCCCCGGAGGTGGAGAGCACGATGTGCGACACCTCGCTGGACTTCACCAGGTGGCCGAGCAGCACGCCCGTGAGGCCGACGATGTACTCGGAGAGGATCATCGACGAGGCGCTCTGCAGGAAGACGTGCGAGCCCTTGCGGTTGTAGCGGGTCATCTCGGGGGAGACGATCGCGCCGGTCATGTAGCCGCCCGCGATGGCGGTGGCCGCGACGGCGAGCGGGATCGTCTGCCCCGGCGCCGGCGAGCTGATCAGGTCGCCGATGGAGTGGTCCATCAGGGCGTCCGTGACCGACCAGGCGACCATGGCGAAGAACAGCGGGGTGACGATCTTCGCGAAGAGCGCCATGTAGCGGAAGCCGAAGATGACCAGGACGGTGATGGCGAGGCCCGCGGCCACGCACCACATCCAGGACGGTCCGCCGACGAGCGCGGACACGCTGTTGCCGAAGATCGTGTTCTGCACCCCGAACCAGCCGACGAGGCTGACCGCGATGACGAAGCTGACCAGCGCGGAGCCGTTGCGGCCGAAGCCGATCCAGCGGGTGAGCATCGGGGTCGCGAGGCCCTCGCGCATGCCGGCCAGGCCGATCGCGAAGATCACCACTTCGAGGATGACCGCGCCGAGCGTGAAGGCGAGGAACGCGTTCCCGAACGTCATGCCGACGCCGATGGTGGCGCCCAGCGTGAACTGCGAGATGGAGCCCGACTGGGCGAGCCACTGGAGCAGCATCGTCCAGAAGCCGAGACGCTGGTCGCGCGGGACGCGGGTCAGCGAGTAGTCGTCGCTGCCGAGCCGCTTGGTCTCGGTGTCTGTGGCGGTCATGAGGACTCCCGGGGCTCACGGCTCTCATGGCCGAGGGTCTGAAGGTGGGACAGGGAGCCGTAGCGGCTCACGAGGTTGTCGAACTCGGCCTCGTCGTGGAAGTCGAGGCGCCCGCCCCCGTACGCCTTGGCCGTCTCGACGGCGAAGCGCGCGGCACTGGCGATGTCGGTCTCATGGCTCGCGCCGGTCTGGCAGCCGGGGACCGCGGCGGCCGAGGTGACCGCGAGGCCGACGACCGGAGCGGGGGTCGCCGTGGCCGGCTGGAGGATCGAATTGATGTGATGTGCACCGTTACCGTACGGCGTGATGTCCTGCGTGGTCACCGGGTATGTGACCAAGGGCTCACCCGTGACGACCGCGAGCAGCTCGCCGAGCGCCTCGCTGACCCGCAGGACCCACCCCTCCTTGACGGTGGGGGACAGGGCGAGGCCCTTGTGGTTGATGATCCGGTTGCCCTTGGTGGTGTCGATGGAGAGCACGGCCTCCATCTCGCCGGTGACCTCGTGCCGGTTCATCGTGGCGATGTCGACCGGGGAGTCCATGAAGGGGACCGGGTCGTGCGGGGCGGTGGGCGCGTCCGGGCAGATGTGCGTGGCGACGATGACGTCGCCCGGCAGCACGTCGCCCTTGCGGCGCATGTCGAGCAGCTTGGCCGCGGTGGCGAGCGCGGCGGCGGCGCCGTCCGCGTCGGAGACCAGGCCCGTCATCTCGGGCCGGGCGCCGACACCGCCGAGGCGGCCGACCACGCCGAGCGTGCGGGACGCGCCGCCGCTCGTACGCCCCGTGCTGCCCGGGATGCGTACCAGCAGGAAGTCGGTCGAGCCGCGCTCGCCGGTGACGGTGGTGACCTCGGCGCCGCAGCCACCGGGGCCCGCGACCGAGTCGAGGTACTCCACGGCGCGTTTGCCGTCGGCGTTCGGGTCGTCGAGGAGTTCGACGACATCAAGGACGTACTTCAGCATTGGGCGGCCTCTCTCGCTCCCGACACTCACTCCAGGTCGGGTGGTGCTGACAGCAGATTCGGGATCGGTTAGCGTTGTCGGCAACTGTTTCCCGTTATCTGCAATTCAGGTCTGAATGGTGAGATGCCTTGAGTGAGATCCCGTTGGACCGCAAGACGCCCGCGGGTGCGCTGCAGACCGTCGACCGCGCCCTGCTGGTGCTGCTCGCCTTCGAGCGGACGCGGCCCGACTGGGGCGTGACCGAGGTGGCGGCCGAGTTCGGCTGGGACACCTCGGTCGCCCAGCGGCTGCTCTCGACACTCGCGGGCCGCGGTTTCCTGGTCTCCGACCCGGCCACCCGGCGCTACCGCATCGGGCCCGCCGTGCTCCGCCTCGGCCGGCTCTGGGAGCGCTCGGGCTCGCTCGAACTGCTCGCCGCGCCCGTCCTGGAGGAACTGGGCCGGGCGACCGGCGACACCGTCCTGTTCTGTCTGCCGGACAGCTTCCACATGCGCTGTGTCGCGGCCGTCGAGGGCGAGTCCGGGCCGCTGCGCTACTACCCGCTGGTCGGAGAGCTGTACCCGGCGCACGCCGGAGCCACGGCCAAGTCGTTCTACGCGTTCCTGCCCGACGAGCAGCGCCACCGGCTCTTCCGGGGCCGCCCCATGGCCCGCTTCACCGACCGCACGGTCACCGACCCGGACGAGCTGGAGCGGGAGCTGGTGCAGGTGCGCGCCCAGGGGTACGCCTGGACGGTCGGTGAGTACGACGCCGGGATCGCGACGGTCGCCGTGCCGGTCTTCCTGGGCCGCGAGCCCTACGGAAGCCTCAGCCTCGGCGGCGCCAAGGAGCGTTTCGCGGACGGGCCCGAGGACCGGCTCGACGCCCTGCGCAAGGCCGCGAGCCTCCTGGAGAAGCGGCTCACGCACCCTCCGCAGCGCACGCGCAAACCGCGCGCGCCCCGGTCCTGAAGCCCGAAGTCCTGAAGCCCGAAGTCCTGCAGCCCTGAAGTCCCGAAGTCCTGAACCACCCCTGAGGAGTCACCCCCTTGAATCTGCTGCTGCTCTCCAACTCCACCCAGTACGGCCGCGGTTACCTCGCCCACGCCCTGGACACCGTCACCGGCTTCCTCCCCCCGAAGGCCCGTCTCGCGTTCGTGCCGTACGCGCTGGCGGACCACGACACGTACACGGACCGGGTGCGCGGCGCGCTCGAAGGCGCCGGGATCGGCGTGCGCGGTGTCCACGAGGGCGACGACCCGGTGGCCGAACTCGCCGCGGCCGACGCCGTGTTCATCGGGGGCGGGAACTCCTTCCGGCTGCTGAGCGCGCTCTACCGCACCGGCCTGCGCGACGCCCTGATCAAGGCGGTCGGCGGCGGCCTGCCCTACATGGGCGCGAGCGCCGGCACGAACATGGCGGCGCCCAGCCTGCGCACGAGCAACGACATGCCGATCGTGCAGCCCCCGTCGTTCGAGGCGCTCGGCCTCGTCCCGTTCCAGATCAACCCGCACTACCTGGACCCGGACCCGGCGTCCACGCACAAGGGCGAGACCCGCGAGGAGCGCCTCACGGAGTTCCTCGAGGAGAACGACGTGCCGGTGCTCGGCCTGCGCGAGGGGTCCTGGCTGCGGGTGAACGGCGAACGCGCCGCGGTTCAGGGCGAGCGTGCTGCCCGCCTCTTCACCCGCGACGCGTCCCCGAAGGAGCTGCCGGTCGGTTCCGATGTCTCCGAACTGCTCAGCTGTGAGCCGCGGTTCGACTCTCCTGCGCGATGAGCTCCAGGGCCAGGTCGACGTCGACCGGCCGGTCCTCGCCGTGGTGCGTCGCCGCGGAGGCCCGCGGCGCGTGCCCGGCGGCGGTGGCGGCCAGCACGTACGAGCCGCCGGCCGGGACCTCCAGGGCGTAACGGCCCGTGTGGTCGGTCAGCGCGGCGCCCGCCTGGCGGCCGCGCCGGTCGATGAGCGTGACCTTGGCCCGGGAGACCGGCAGGCCCGCCGCGTCGAGCACCTGGCCGCGGAAGCCTCCGAGGATCTCCTCGGCGCGCTCCAGTGCCGCGTCCTCCTCGCTGCTGGCGCGCAGCTGCGGCTTGGTCGCCTGGCGCTGCTTCGGCAGGAAGACGGCGAGCAGGACGCCCATGGCGACCGCGCCGGTGGCGATCAGGAACGAGATGCGGAAGCCGTGCATGGTGGGCACGGCCGCGCCGCCGACGTGGTTCGCCGTGTTGGCGAGGACCATGCCGATCACGGCGCTCGACACCGAGGTGCCGATGGACCGCATCAGGGTGTTGAGACCGTTGGCCGCACCCGTCTCGGACGCGTCGACGGCGCCGATGATCAGGGCGGGCAGCGAGGAGTAGGCGAGTCCGATGCCGGCGCCCACGACCACCGAGATGACGATGGTCTGCCAGGCGGCGCTCATCAGGCCGAGGCCGGCGCCGTAGCCGATCGCGATGATCAGCATGCCGAGGATCAGCGTGGTCTTCGGGCCGTACTTCGCCGACAGGCGGGCGTACACGGGGGCCGTGAACATCATCGTGAGGCCGAGCGGCGCCACGCACAGGCCCGCGACGACCATCGACCGGCCGAGGCCGTAGCCGGTCGCCTCCGGCAGCTGGAGGAGCTGCGGCAGGACGAGCGAGATCGCGTAGAACGCGACACCGACCATGATCGAGGCGAGGTTGGTGAGGAGCACCTCGCGCCGGGCCGTGGTGCGCAGGTCCACGAGCGGGGCCTTGAGCTTCAGCTCCAGCACGCCCCACAGCACGAGCACGACGAAGGCCGCGCCGAACAGGCCGAGCGTCATCGGGTCGGTCCAGCCCCAGTCACTGCCCTTGGTGATCGGCAGCAGGAAGAGGACGAGTCCGGCCGACAGGCCGAGCGCGCCGAGGACGTCGAAGCTGCCCTCGGCCTTGACGGAGCTCTCCGGGACGAAGATCAGGGTGAGCAGGATCGCGACGACACCGAGGCCCGCCGCGCCGAAGAAGAGGGCGTGCCAGTCGGCGTGCTGGGCCACGAGGGCCGCCAGCGGGAGCGCGAGTCCGCCGCCGACACCGATGGAGGAGCTCATCAGGGCCATCGCGGACCCGAGCTTCTCGCGCGGCAGCTCGTCGCGCATCAGGCCGATGCCGAGAGGGATGGCTCCCATGGCGAAGCCCTGGAGGGCGCGGCCCACGATCATCACGAGGAGATCGCTGGTGAAGCCCGCGACGAGCGAGCCGACGACCATGATCGCGAGGCTCGTGAGGAGCATCCGGCGCTTGCCGTAGAGGTCGCCGAGGCGGCCCATGATCGGAGTGGAGACGGCGCCCGCGAGGAGGGTCGAGGTCATGACCCAGGTCGCGTTGGAGGGGGCGGTGCCGAGCAGGACCGGGAGGTCCTTGATGACCGGAACGAGAAGTGTCTGCATCACCGCGACGGTGATACCGGCGAAGGCGAGTACGGGGACGACTCCGCGTATTCCGCGTTGCGCGGTCGGCCGTTGGGTCGTCTGCGTCATTACGTAGTGCCTCCGGAGGCAGAGAGTTCAGGCGTCGCGCGGCGGCGGGCTTCGCGCGTCGGGTACGTGAATCCGAACCCGTTACCTCGGGCGACTATTCCGACGGGTGTCGTACAAGGGGAAGTCTTGAAGGTCTTTACCTTTTGATTACATGCCTCGCTCGGTATCTGACCTTCCGTCAGATTGGAACGTGTTCTACCGTGCGCCGCATGGGCATCGCGATCACGCAGGAGCAAGAGGAGCTGTCGGACGCCGTGCGCGGCTGGCTCGCACGCGCCGTACCGCCCGAGGAAGTGCGCAAACTGCTCGACGCCCCCGCAGCCCCCGCGGGCCGCCCCGCCCACTGGGACGGACTCGCCGGACAGGGGCTGCTCGGCCTCCATCTGCCCGAGGAGTACGGCGGGGGCGGCGGCGACCTCGTCGACCTCGCGGTCGTCCTCGAAGAGGCGGGGCGGGCCGCGCTGCCCGGCCCCTTCGCGGCCAACGCCGCCGCCTCGCTGGTCCTGTGCCACGCGGGGGCCTTCGGCCTCGCCGCGTCCCTCGCCTCCGGCGACCGCATCGGCGCCGTCGCCCTCGGCACGGGAACGCTGACCGCCGTCACTGTGTCCGACGGGCTCGTCCTCGACGGGGTGGCGCCGCCCGTCCTGTCCGGGGGCGAGGCCGACCTGCTCCTCCTGGCCGCCGAGTCCGCGACCGGAACCGTCTGGGTCGCCGTCGACGCGGACACCGCGGGAATCGGCGTCCGCGTCCACGAGAGCGCCGACCCCACGCGCCCCACCGCGGAGATCACCGCCCGGGGCGCCCTGGTGCCGGCCCCCCGGATCCTCGCCGTCGACACGGCCACCGTGCGCGACCTCGCCTCCGTCGTCCTCGCGGCCGACGCGTGCGGCGTCGCGGCGTGGGCGCTGCACACGGCTGCCGAGTACGCGAAGGTGCGGGAGCAGTTCGGGCGGCCGATCGGACAGTTCCAGGGCGTCAAGCATCTGTGCGCGGACATGCTGGTCCGGGTCGAGCAGGCGCGGGCACTGGTGTGGGACGCGGCACGGGCGGCGGGCGAGGGCGTCCAGGCGTCGGACGGTGGCGCGGCGCGTGAGCTGGTCGCCGCTCTCGCCGCAGGGGCCGCGCTCGATGCCGCGTACTCCTGCGCCAAGGACTGTGTGCAGATCCTCGGCGGGATCGGGTTCACCTGGGAGCACGACGCGCATCTCTATCTGCGGCGGGCCGTCGTCGCACGGCAGCTGCTCGGCGCGGGGGACGCGCACCGGCTGCGGGCGGTGCGGCTCGCGGAGGGCGGGGCGCGGCGCGAGCTGCGCCTCGAGCTGCCCGCGGAGGCGGAGGTGTTCCGGGCGCGGGCCCGTGAGGCCGTCGAGGGGATGTCCGGCCTCGACCCGGCCGCCGCCCGCCGCGCCCTCGCGCCCACCGGGTACGCGGCGCCGCACCTGCCCGAGCCGTACGGCCTCGGCGCGGGCCCCCTCCAGCAGCTCGCCGTACAGCAGGAACTCGCCGCCGCGGGCGTCCGTGTCAGCGACCTAGGCATCGGGACCTGGGTCGTCCCCTCACTCCTCGCCTATGGCACCGAGGAGCAGCGGGACCGCTACCTCCTGCCCACCCTCCTGGGCGAGGTCATGTGGTGCCAGCTGTTCTCCGAACCCGGCGCCGGCTCCGACCTGGCCTCGCTGCGGACGAAGGCCGAGCGCACCGAGGACGGGCGCTGGCGCGTCAACGGGCAGAAGGTGTGGACGAGTGCCGCCCAGTGGGCCGACCGCGGGATCCTGCTCGCCCGCACCGACCCGGACGCCCCCAAGCACAAGGGCCTCACCTACTTCCTCGTCGACATGAAGCGGACCGAGGGCATCGACGTACGGCCCCTGAAGGAGATCACCGGGGACTCGCTCTTCAACGAGGTGTACTTCGACGACGTGCTGCTCCCCGAGGACGCCGTGGTGGGGCAGGTGGACGACGGCTGGCGCGTCGCCCGGAACACGCTCGGCAACGAACGGGTCCACATGGCCGACCAGTTGACCTTCGACACGGGCCTGGAGGCGCTGATCGCCCGCGCCGGAACGCTCGACGGCGCGTACCGGGCGCGGATCGGCGCGCTCGCCACGGAGGCGCACGCCCTGGCCTGCATCGGGCTGCGCACGACGATGCGGCAGGTGGCCGGCGCGGAGCCGGGCCCGGGGGCGTCCGTACGGAAGCTCGTGCAGACGCCGCACCAGCAGAAGGTCGCCGAACTCGCCCTGGAGCTGCTCGGTCCCGAGGGCGCCCTGGGGGAGGGAGCGGGGGAGCGGGCGCTGCACGGGTTCCTGATGTCGCGCTGCCTGACGATCGCCGGCGGCACGACGCAGGTGCAGCTGAACGTCGTGGCGGAACGGATCCTGGGGCTGCCTCGGGACTGAGGAGTGGGTGCACGGGGGGTCCGGGCTCGCCGGCGTCCGGGCCGCCCACGGGCCGTACGGTCGCCGCGTGGAGCTCGGACCACGGGCCGTATGGTCGCCGCGTGGAGCTCAGACACCTCTCAGGATTCGTCGCCGTCGCCGAGGAACTGCACTTCGGGCGGGCCGCCGAGCGGCTGCACATCGCGCAGTCGCCGCTCAGCCAGCAGATCAAGCTGCTCGAGCGGGATCTGGGCGTCAAGCTGTTCGACCGGACGACCCGGACCGTGCGGCTCACCGCGGCCGGGCACGCGCTGCTCGGGCCCGCCCGGCATCTGCTCGCCGAGGCGTCGGCGGTGCGCAGGACCGTGCAGGCCGCGCACCTCGGGGAGGTGGGGCGGGTCACCGTCGGGTTCGCCGGGGCGAGCAGCTACTCCGCGCTGCCGCTGCTCACCCGCGCCGTCAACTCCGAACTCCCCGGTATCGAGCTGGTGCTGGAGGGCCAGACCTACACCGGTGAGGCGCTCGGGAGGATCGCGGACGGGTCCCTCGACGTGGGGTTCGTGGCGCTCCCGGTGCGGCGCGGCATCACGGCGCGCGTCGTGCGGATGGAGCGGCTCGTGCTCGCGCTGCCCGACAGCCATCCGCTCGCCCGGCAGGACGAGGTCCACTTCGCCGAGCTGGCGCACGAGCCGTTCGTCACGTTCCCCGTCGCCCGTGGCTCGGCCGTGCGCGAGGCCATGGTGCAGGCCTGTCACGACGCCGGGTTCGCCCCGCGGATCGCCCAGGAGGCGCCGGACTCGTACAACATGCTCGCCCTCGTCGGCGCGGGTGTCGGGCTCGCCGTCGTCGTCGCGTCCGCGCGCGCCATCCATCTCGAACACGTCGTGTTCCGCCCGTTGGTCGGGGACGACGTGCCGGTGCTCCCCATCGCCCTCGGCTGGCGCACCGGAAACCGCTCGGCGCCCCTCCAGGCGGTCCTGCGCGTGGCGGAGGACGTCCTGCCGACGCCACCGGACGCCCCCGACGCCGGCGTGTGACGGCTCCTTTTCTGACGGATGACGTCTGACTGGAGCCCGGTATTGGTCTTGGACACATCCTAATGAGCGGGTGCAGAGTGATCCACGTCTCGCGACGGAGCGATGAGCGCCGGGCGTGGAGCGTGGACGGGCACCGGCCGCTCGGTGGCCCCGCCCCCTCCGGCCCGTCCCCTCCCAGCGGGATGCCGCTACGAGAGGACGCTCGTCATGCAGCACGACGCCCCAGTCCCCGGGGTCAGCGCAACCCAGGCCCGTGACGCCCGCCGCGCCGGTGTCACCGCCTTCGTCGGCACCACCATCGAGTGGTTCGACTTCTACATCTACGGCTCCGCATCCGCTCTGGTCCTCGGCAAGATCTTCTTCGCCGAGGCCTCGCCGGCCGTAGGTACTCTCGCCGCCTTCGCCACTTTCTGGGTCGGCTTCCTGGCCCGCCCCCTCGGCGGCCTGATCTTCGGCCACTTCGGCGACCGCTACGGCCGCAAGAAGGCCCTCGTCACCACGCTCACCATGATGGGCGCCGCCACCTTCTGCGTCGGGCTGCTCCCGGGCTACGCCCAGATAGGCGCCGCCGCGCCCGTCCTCCTCGTGCTGCTGCGCATGATCCAGGGCGTCGCGATGGGTGGCGAGTGGGGCGGCGCCGTCCTCATCGCCACCGAGTACGCCCCGCCCAGGCGCAAGCTTTTGTACGGGGCGTTCGCCCAGCAGGGCTCGCCCGTCGGCAACCTTCTCGCCACGCTCGCCTTCCTCGGCATCGCCCAGCTCCCCGACGCCGCCTTCGAGTCCTGGGGCTGGCGCGTCCCGTTCCTCTTCTCCGCCGTACTCGTCGCCGTCGGCCTGTTCATCCGCCTGCGGCTCGCCGAGACCCCCGAGATGGCCGCGGCCCTGGAGCGCAAGCAGACGTCCAAGCTGCCGATCAAGGACGTCCTGACCCGCTCGCCGATGCTGGTCCTGCTCGGTGTGCTCGCCGGCACGGCCGGGGTCGCCATCACCTACGTCAAGACGACCTTCGCCCTGTCCTGGGCCACCTCCGACCTCGGCTTCGACCGCACGTCGTTCCTGACCGTCATCTCGCTCGCGCTGGTCGTCCAGGTCGTCGTGCAGCCCTTCGGCGCGGTCCTCGCGAGCAAGTGGCCCGTGCGCAAGGCCGTGTTGTGGATGCTGCTGCCCGAATTCGTCGTGCTGCCACTGATGTTCGTCCTCGTCGGGACCGGGAACTTCTGGCTGGCAGTCCTCGGCATGGGCCTCGCCACCTTCCCGCACGCCATGTACTACGCGGCGCTCGCCGGCATCCTCGCCCGGGTCTTCCCCGTCGAGGTCCGCTACACCGGCATGTCCCTCTCGTACCAGCTGTGCACGACGCTGTTCGCCGGGACCGCGCCGATCGTCTCCCAGTACCTGCTCAACTCCACCGGCTCGATCTGGCCCGTCGTCGCGCTCGGCCTCGGCTACACCCTCGTGACCCTCGTCGGTGTCCTGCCGCTGCTCGCCCGTACCGCCGCTGCGCCGGAGCCGGCCGCCGTCACCACCCGCACCGCCTCCCACGCCTGACCCGGAGTGATCCCCCGATGAACTACGCCGACCGCGACCCCGCGCTGCGCCCCTTTCTCGACCGTGTCCTGTCCGCCGACGACCGGGCCCGTGTCGAGCCGCTCCTGACCGAACTCGGCGCGCTCGCGGCCGGCGACCTCGACCGACAGGCCGCGCTCGCCGACGCCAACCCGCCCCGCCTGGTCCAGTACGCGCCCGGCGGTGAACGCGTCGACGAGATCGCGTACCACCCGGCCCACGACCGCGCCGCCGCCATCGCCTACGAGGAGTTCGGGCTCGCCGCGATGTCGCACCGCCCCGGCGTCCACGGCTGGCCGTCCAAGGTCCCGCACACCGTCAAGTACGCCCTGTCCTACCTTTATGTGCAGTCCGAGTTCGGCATGGCCTGCCCGCTGTCCATGACGGACTCGGCCGCCCGCATCCTGCGCCTGTTCGACCCCGAGCGGTACGCGGCCGAGATCGCCGCGCTCTCCTCCACCGACCCGGAACTGCGGGCCACCGGCGCGATGTTCATGACGGAGAGGCAGGGCGGCACGGACGTCGGCCTGACGGAGACCGTGGCCACCGACCGGGGCGCGCACT
Source organism: Streptomyces sp. NPDC107517 (assembly GCF_055582645.1). Taxonomy (NCBI): domain Bacteria; kingdom Bacillati; phylum Actinomycetota; class Actinomycetes; order Kitasatosporales; family Streptomycetaceae; genus Streptomyces; species Streptomyces sp. NPDC107517. The sequence continues at coordinate 225,961 of NZ_JBVJPM010000002.1, forward strand.
GGACGCTCACCGGCAAGAAGTGGTTCGCCTCCAACCCGGGCGCCGACGTGATCCTCACCCTCGCTCGCGTCCCCGGCCAGGGCGACGGCACCCGCGGCCTCGGCATGTTCCTCGTCCCGCGCCTGCGCCCCGACGGCACCCGCAACGCGATCCGCATCGACCGCCTCAAGGACAAGCTCGGCTCGAAGTCCATCGCGAGCGGCGAGGTCACCCTCGAAGAGGCGTACGCGACGCCGGTCGGCCAACTCGCCGACGGATTCCGGCAGATGGCCGAGATGCTCAACGTCTCCCGCCTGTCCAACGCCATGCGCGCCACGGCCCTGATGCGCCGCGCCGTCCGCGAGTCCGTCGACCACACCCGCGTACGCCACGTCTTCGGCAAGCCGCTCTTCGAACAGCCCCTGATGCGGGCCACGCTCCTGCCGATGATCATCGACACGGAGGGGGCGCTCGCGCTCGTCCTGGAGGCGGCCGCCCGTCTGACGGCCGCCGACGAAGAGGCCGCCCGTGGTGAAGAAGGGGTGGCCCGCGAGCTCGTCCGCGTCCTCACCCCGCTCGCCAAGTACACCCTGTGCAAGCGCGCCCGGACCGTCACCGGTGAGGCCATGGAGATCCGCGGCGGCAACGGCTACATCGAGGACTGGGTCAACCCCCGGCTCGTGCGCGACGCGCACCTCGGCTCCATCTGGGAGGGCTCCTCGAACGTCATCGCGCTCGACGTGCTGCGCTGCATGCGCCGCCAGGGCGCCCACCGCACCCTCGCCGGCGCGTACGGCGGACGCGCCGAGACGCGGGACCGCTGGGAGCTGCTGCGCAGGAAGGGCGACGCGCTCCTCGAACTCCCCGCCGACGAACAGGAGATGAGGATCGGCCGGTACGCCGACGAGCTCACGCGCGCCGTCATGGAGACCCTCCTGTACGACCAGGCCTCCCACGAGGCGGAGGCCACGGGCAACGGCCGCGCGCTCCTCGTCGCCCGCACCTGCACCGCGCTCCTCGACGACCCGGACACCCCGCCCCGCGCCGCACTGGACCGCCTGGCCGAACTGGCCGAGGGTGGACAGGTCCCGCTCTCTTCGGCCGAGGAGACCCCGGCGGAGGAGAACACCGTGAAGGAGCCCGCCGCACATGCCTGAGCAGCCCCGCCCCGCCGCCCCGCTGGCCGGAATGAAGGTCGTGGACCTGTCCAAGATCCTCGCCGGGCCCTACGTCACGATGTCGCTCGCCGACCTCGGAGCCGACGTCATCAAGGTCGAGCACCCCGACGGCGGCGACCCGACGCGCGCCTGGGGCCCGCCGTTCAACGGCCCCGACGCGACCTACTACCTGGCCGCGAACCGCAACAAGCGCTCCGTCACCCTCGACCTCAAGTCTCCCGAGGGACAGGAGGCCGTCCACCGCATGCTCGCCGACGCGGACGTGATGGTGGAGAACTTCCGCCCCGGAAGCTCGCTCGCCCGCGTCTTCGACTACCGCGAACTCAGCGAGCGCTACCCCCGGCTGGTCATCCTCCACATCTCCGCGTTCGGCGACACGGGCCCGCTGCGCGACGAGCCCGGCTACGACATGGTGGCGCAGGCGTCGGCCGGCCTGATGTCCCTGACCGGCGAACCCGACGGGCCGCCCGTGAAGGCCGGTTACGCGATGGGTGACCTGGGCGCCGCCCTCTTCGGCCTCATCGGCGTCAACGCGGCACTCGTCGAACGCGAGCGCACGGGCATCGGCCAGTACGTCACGACCTCCCTGTACGAGTCCCAGCTCGCCCTGCACATCAACTGGGCGACCGGCTACTTCGCCACCGGGGAGCGCCCCACCCGCCTCGGCTCCGGCCACCCGAGCCTCGTCCCGTACCAGGCCTACCCGGCGTCCGACGGGCACTTCGTGATCGCCGTCGGCAGCGACGGCCTCTTCCGCAGGCTGAGCGAGGCGCTCGGCCACCCGGAGTGGGCCGACGACCCGCGCTTCGCCACCAACCGGGACCGTGTCACGCACCGCACGGCCCTCAACGCCAAGCTGGAGTCCGTCCTCGTCGACGACACCGTGGCCAACTGGTGCGCCCTGCTGAAGCCGCGCGGCGTCCCCGTCGCACCGATCCGCACCCTCGACGAGGTCTACGACTGCCCGCAGACCGAGGCGCTCGGCATGGTCCAGAAGGTCGACCACCCCGACGTGGGCCCGCTCCAGCAGGTCGCCTTCCCCGTCACCTTCCGCGGCGAGCGCCCGGCGGTGCGCACCGCCCCGCCCACCCTCGGCCTGCACAGCCGGGACATACTCACCGAACTCGGCTACGACGAGTCCGCCATCGACCGCCTGCTCGACCACCCTCAAGGAGCCTGATCATGCCGTTCGCCGCCCTCGACCCCGTCGACCCGCTGAACCTCGAAGCGCTCCTCACCGACGAGGAGCGGGCCGTGCGCGACACGGTCCGTCAGTACCTCGACGACAAGGTCGAGCCGCACATCGCCGAGTGGTTCGAGAGCGGGGAGCTGCCCGCCCTGCCCGAACTCGCCCGCGAATTCGGCAAGATGGGCCTGCTCGGCATGCACCTGGAGGGCTACGGGTGCGCGGGCATGTCCGCCCGCGCGTACGGCATCGCGTGCCGCGAGCTGGAGGCGACGGACTCGGGCCTGCGCTCCTTCGTGTCCGTGCAGGGTTCCCTGGCCATGTTCGCGATCCACCGCTTCGGCTCCGAGGAGCAGAAGCAGGAGTGGCTGCCGCGCATGGCGGCGGGCGAGGCCATCGGCTGCTTCGGTCTGACCGAGCCCGACCACGGCTCCGACCCGTCGTCCATGACGACGCGTGCGCGGCGTGACGGCGACGACTGGATCCTGGACGGCCGCAAGATGTGGATCACGAACGGCTCGGTCGCGGCCGTCGCCGTCGTCTGGGCGCAGACCGAGGACGGCGTGCGCGGCTTCGTCGTGCCCACCGACACCCCCGGCTTCTCGGCGCCGCTGATCAAGCACAAGATGTCGCTGCGGGCGAGCGTGACCAGCGAGCTGGTCCTCGACGGCGTACGCCTGCCCGCGTCCGCCCGGCTCCCCGAGGCGCGCGGCGTGGGCGCGCCGCTGACCTGCCTGAACGAGGCGCGCTACGGCATCGTGTGGGGCGTCACCGGCGCCGCGCGCTCGGCCTGGCAGGCGGCCGCCGACTACGCGGGCCAGCGCGAGCAGTTCGGCAAGCCGATCGCCGCGTTCCAGCTCACGCAGCAAAAGCTCGTCGACATGGCGCTCGAACTCCACAAGGCGACGCTGACGGCGCTGCGCCTGGCCGACCTGAAGGACTCGCCCGCCGGTGTCCACCCGGCGCAGATCAGCTTCGGCAAGCTGAACAACGTGCGTGAGGCCATCGAGATCTGCCGCACCGCCCGCACGATCCTCGGCGCCAACGGCATCTCGCTGGAGTACCCGGTGATCCGTCACGCCAACAACCTCGAGTCCGTGCTCACTTACGAGGGCACGACGGAGATGCACACACTGGCGCTCGGCCAGGCGCTCACGGGTCACGCGGCCTTCCGCTAGGCGCCCGGCCGTCCCGGAAGCCGGGGAAGCCCTTCCCTCGGCGGCCCGCTCCTGCCAGTATCTGACGACTCGTCAGATACTGGCAGGAGGCCGTTTCCATGGGCAAGGCGTACATAGTCGGCGTCGGGATGACCAGGTTCGAGAAGCCCGAGAGCCGCGACTGGCAGTACTGGGACATGGCGAAAGAGGCCGGGACCAAGGCCCTCGACGACGCCGGGATCTCTTACGAGGACGTGGAGCAGGTCCCCGTCGGCTACTGCTTCCAGGCCTCGACCGCCGGGCAGCGCGCGGTCTACGAACTCGGCCTGACCGGCGTCCCCGTCTACAACGTCAACAACAACTGCGCGACGGGTTCGAGCGCGCTGATGCTCGCCCGCCAGTTCGTCGAGGGCGGCCTCAACGACTGCGTGCTGGCGCTCGGCTTCGAGAAGATGCAGCGCGGCGCGCTCGGCGGGGGAGCCGACGGCGGCGACTTCAAGACCTCACCGGTCGCCCGGCACTACGGCATCATGGCCGCGAAGCACGGCTTCGAGATGTCCCCGCCCACCGCCCAGATCTTCGGCGACGCGGCCCGCGAGCACATGGAGAAGTACGGCACGACCGAGGCCCAGCTCGCCGCCGTCGGGGCCAAGAACCACCGGCACTCCGTGAACAACCCGTACGCCCAGTTCCAGGACCCGTACACCGTCGACGAGATCCTCGCCGCGAAGACCATCCACGCGCCGCTCACCAAGCTCCAGTGCTCGCCCACCTCGGACGGCGCGGCGGCGGCCGTCGTCGTGTCGGAGCGGTTCGTCGAACTCCACGACCTCGGCGACAAGGCCGTGGAGATCGCCGCGCAGGCCATGACGACCGACACGGGGGAGTCCTTCGCCTCCGGCTCCTGCATCGACGTCGTCGGACAGCCCATGTCACGCGCCGCCGCCACCCGCGTCTACGAGGCGTCCGGACTCGGCATCGAGGACGTCGACGTGATCGAGCTGCACGACTGCTTCTCCGTCAACGAACTGCTCACCTACGAGGCGCTCGGCATGTGCGCTCCGGGCGCCTCCGGCAAGCTCGTCGAGGAGGGTGCGACGACGTACGGCGGACGCTGGGTCGTGAACCCCTCCGGCGGCCTCATCTCCAAGGGCCACCCGCTCGGCGCGACCGGTATCGCGCAGGCGGCCGAGCTGACCTGGCAGCTGAGGGGCGAGGCCGGCGCGCGCCAGGTCGCGGACGCCCGCGTCGGACTCGCCCACAACATTGGACTCGGCGGCGCCGCCGTCGTGACCATGCTGCGCAGGTCCTAGTCCCGTCGTAGTCCCAGGGGACCAGTACCGGGTGCGCCGAAATCCTGATGTACGGACCGACAGCGGGCTGAGACCATGACACTCATGCTTGAAGCCCCTGCCGACATCGCGATATCCCGCGAGGCCGCGCCGCCCACCTGGCTCATTGTGGCGGCCGCCTGCGCCGGACAGTTCCTCGTCGTCCTCGACGTCTCCGTCGTCAACGTCGCCCTGCCGTCCATGCGCGCGGACCTGGGGCTCAGCGCCACCGGGCTGCAATGGGTGGTCAACGCCTACTCGATCGCGTTCGCCGGGTTCCTGCTGCTCGGCGGGCGGGCCGGCGACCTGTTCGGGCGCAAGCGGATGTTCCTCGTGGGGCTCGGGCTCTTCACGCTCGCCTCTCTCGTGGGCGGCCTCGCCCAGGAGGGCTGGCAGCTCCTCGCCGCCCGCGCCGTCCAGGGACTCGGCGCCGCGGTCCTCGCGCCGTCCACGCTCACCATCCTGACGTCCGCCGTCCCCGAGGGCGCCGCCCGCGCCCGGGCCATCGCGACCTGGACCGCCGTCGGCGCGGGCGGCGGCGCGGCCGGCGGCCTCGTCGGCGGCGTGCTCACCGAGGGCCTCGACTGGCGCTGGGTGCTGCTGATCAACGTCCCCCTGGGCGCCCTGGTGTTCATGGCCGCCGCCCGCTGGATCCAGGAGTCGAAGGCCGGCGGCGAGCGGCGCCTCGACCTGCCGGGCGCCGTCCTCGTCACGGCGGGCACCGCGACCCTCGCGTACGGGGTCGTGCAGACCGAGGCCGAGGGCTGGAGCTCCGCCGCGACCCTGGTGCCGCTCGGCGTCGCCCTCGCGCTGATCGTGACGTTCCTCGCCGTCGAGGCACGCACGCGGCTCCCGCTGATGCCGCTCGGCCTGTTCCGGGTCCGCGCGGTCGCGGCGGCCAACGCGGCGATGTTCGTGTGCGGGATGGGCAGCTTCGCGATGTGGTTCTTCATGACCCTGTACGCGCAGAACGTCCTCGGCTACACCCCGATCGAGGCCGGCCTCGCCCTCGTGCCCAGCTCGCTCGCCGTCGTCGCCGGATCCAAGATCGCCCCGCGCCTGATGCGCCGCGCCGGCGCGCGGGCCGTCGCCGTGTCCGGCGTCCTCATCACGGCCGCCGGGTTCACCTGGCAGTCGACGATGGGGCCGCACGGCGGTTACGTCACCGGGATCATGCTGCCGGGCATGGTGATGATGGCGGGCGCCGGACTCGCGATGACCCCCCTGGCCTCGCTCGCCACCTCGGGCGCCGCGCCCGGGGACGCCGGTCTGGTGTCCGGACTCGTCAACACCTCGCGGACGCTGGGCGGTTCGCTCGGCCTCGCGATCCTGTCCACCGTGGCGGCCGACCGCTCCGCCGGGGGAACCGGGCCCGAGGACCTCACCGACGGGTACGCGGCCGCGTTCCGGTGGGGTGCGGGAATCCTGCTGGTCGCGGTGGTGCTGCTGGTGACGTGGATGCCGCGCGCGAAGGAGGCCCGGCAGCCCGCGAGTTGAGAGGGCCACAGGCCGTCACAGCCACCCCTGCTGACGCGCCTCCCGCAACGCCTCCATGCGGTTACGGGTGCCTGTCTTGCCGATGGCCGAGGACAGATAGTTGCGCACGGTCGACTCCGACAGATGCAGCCTGCCCGCGATGTCGGAGACCGTCGCACCGTCCACCGACGCCTTCAGGACATCGCACTCGCGGGCCGTCAGCGGGTTTGGGCCCGCGCTCAGCGCCGCCGCCGCGAGCGCCGGGTCGATGACCGTCTCGCCGCGCAGGACCCGCCGGACGGCCTCCGCGAGATCCTCCACCGGCCCGTCCTTGACCAGGAATCCGGCCGCGCCCGCCTCCATCGCCCGGCGCAGATAGCCCGGCCTGCCGAACGTCGTCAGGATCAGGACCCGGCAGTCCGGGCACTCCTCGCGCAGGTCGGCCGCCGCGTCCAGACCGCTGCGGCCCGGCAGTTCGATGTCGAGCAGCGCCACATCGGGCCGCGTCTCCAGCGCCCTGTCGACGATCGCGTCACCCGTCGCCACCTGCGCGACGACCTCGATGTCCTCCTCCAGGCCGAGCAGCAGCGCGAGAGCGCCCCGCATCATGCCCTGGTCCTCGGCGAGGAGTACTCGTACGGACTTCGCGGGCCGGTGATCCCGGGGCATCTCGTTCACGGGCCCAGGGTAGAGCGCCCCGCACGCCGTCACCCGGCGCGTTCCGGCTCCAGCATCGCGTCCGCCTCCGCGCCGCCCGGCAGGACGGGGAGTTCCGCCGCGACCGTGAAGCCGCGCGCGGCCGGGCCCGCCTCCAGCGAGCCGCCCGCAGCGCCGAGCCGCTCGGCCAGGCCCCGCAGGCCAGTGCCGCCGATGCCGGGCTCCGGCGGCTCGGCGGCGGCGCCGCGCCCGTTGTCGTGGACCCTGAGCCGCACACGCTCCGGGGTGCCGTCGACGGAGATCTCGCAGCGCGCCGCCCCGCTGTGGCGCACCGCGTTCGTGACGGCCTCCCGCACCACCCAGCCGAGCAGCGCCTCCGTCTGCGCGGCGAGCGGTGGGCCCGACTGGCGCACGACGGGCTCGATCCCGGCCGCCGTGAGCGCCGAGCGGGCCCGGTCGAGCTCGGTGGTGAGACTGCCCTCGCGGTAGCCGGTGACGGCCTCACGGATCTCGGTCAGCGCCTGCCGGCCGACGGACTCGATGTCGGACACCTGCGTGAGCGCGGCGTCGAGGTCGCGGTGGGCGAGCCGGCGGGCCGCCTCCGACTTCACGACGATCACGGACAGCGTGTGCCCGAGCAGGTCGTGCAGATCGCGGGAGAACCGCAGCCGCTCCCGCTCCACCGCGCGGTGCGCCAACTCCTCGCGGGCGGCGCGCAGTTCACGTACGGCCTCGGCCAGGGAGAGGATCGCGGCGGTCACCATCGTGGACAGGAACGTGCCGTACGCGATGTTGAGCGCGTCCCAGCCCTCCTTGATTCCGCCGATGGTCCCGGCGAGCGCGCTCAGGCCGAGGGCGACCTGGCCGAGGCGGCGGCCCCGCACGACGGCGCCCGTCGCCAGACCGAGCAGCGGGAAGAACATCAGCCAGCTGCCGCCGTAGGTGATCGCGAGCCCGCAGGTGAGCAGGCCCATCGCGATCAGCGCCAGGAGCGTGTAGCGGGCCTCGCGCCGCCTCTTGTCGAATGCCTGGAACACGACCGAGATGTACAGGCTGTTGAAGACGAACAGGCCGATGCCGCCGATCCAGGGGTTGGCCGTCTTGCCCTGGAGGAGGTTCGAGAAGGCGCCGAGCCCCATCAGGAGCCAGGGCAGCAGCGCGAATCCGTTCGGCGGCGGACCCATGGGCCCGCCCTGAGGCGCCCCGCCGTTCTTCGCGTCCCTGTCCCGGGCCCGCCACTCCGCCTTCCAGACGTCCCGGTCCGCCTTCCACTCCCGGCGGGCGTCCCGCAGCTCGAACATCCGGCAGGTGACTCGGTGCTTCCAGGCCATGGATCCCCAGCTCCCCGTTCAGACGGTCCGCGCGGCCCTGCGGTACGACACCACAGCGTACGAACCGAAGGCCAGCAGCCAGGCGACGAGGACCGCGACAGCGGCGGCCGACGGCGCGTGACCGTCGGCGACGGCCGTGCCGAGCTGCGCGAACCGGTTCGTCGGCGTGTACGACGACACGGACCGCAGCCACCCGGGGAAGAGCGCGACCGGGAACCACAGGCCGCCGAGTACGGAGAGCCCCAGGTTGCACACCATGTTCGCGACACCCGTGGTCTGCGCGGTCAGCCGGTAGCCGTTGCCGAGCCCGAGCAGGGTGAAGGGGATCGAGCCGAGCCACAGCAGCAGCGCGATGACCGCCCACTGCCACACGTCCAGCCGCACCCCGTTGACCAGGCCGCCCGCGAGGAGCACCGCCGCGATCGACGGCAGCACCGTCACCGACCCCGTCAGGGCACGGCCCGCCACCACCTGGCGCGGCGTCATCGGGGTGACCCGCAGCTGCCGCAGCCACCCGATCGTCTTGTCCTCGGCGACCCCGCCGCCGGTGTTGAGGGCCGAGCCCACCGCGCCGTAGGCGGCCATGCCGACCATGGAGACCGTCCTCCACTCGGGGTCGTTCTCGCCGAGGTTGGTGAACAGCAGGTACATCAGCACCGGCATCCCGACGCCGAAGATCACGAACATGGTGTCGCGCAGGGTCCTGCGCACTTCGAGCCTGATGTAGTCGATCACCGAACCGTCTCCAGATCCGTGTCGGAACCACTGCCGGGACGGTGGTCCGAACCGCTGTCGGCAGCGCTGCCCGAGCGGCCGACCGAACCGCTCGTCAGCGCCATGAACGCGTCGTCGAGCGAGGCCGGGGCGACCTCGAGACCCCGGATCGCGTTCATTCCGGCCAGCGCGATCACCGTCGCGTCCGAGTCGTCCGTACGCAGCCTGGCCCGGTCCCCCCGGACCTCCACGGCCGTCACGCCCGGCAGCAGCGACAGGCCCTTTGTGCCGCGCCCGGCCAGGTCGAACGAGACGAGGCTGCCGCCCGCGGCCCGCTTCAGCTCCTCGCCGCTGCCGACCGCGACGACCTTGCCGTGGTCGATGACCACGATGCGGTCGGCGTGCGCGTCGGCCTCCTCCAGGTAGTGCGTGGAGAAGAGCACCGTGTGGCCACGCCGCGCGTAGGCCCGCATCGACTCCCAGAACGCGTGCCGTGCCTCCACGTCGAGGGCGGCCGTCGGTTCGTCGAGCACGAGCAGGGCCGGGTTTCCGGCCAGGGCCACGGCGAACCGCACCCGCTGGGTCTGGCCGCCGGACAGCTTGTCGACGCGCCGCTGCGCGAGCTCCTCGATGCCGGCCAGCGCGAGCGCGTCGGCGACGGGCATCGGCGCCGGGTAGCGGCCCGCCACGAAGGAGACCAGCTCACGGACCGTGACCCGGGGGACCGCGCGGCCCTCCTGGAGCATCGCGCCGACCTGCCCCGCGCGCACCGCCTCCTCCGGCGTGGTGCCGAAGAGCGAGACCGTGCCCTCGTCCGGGGTGTCGAGGCCCAGCAGGAGGGCGATCGTGGAGGACTTGCCCGCGCCGTTGCGGCCGAGCAGGGCGACGGTCTCGCCGCGCCGGATCTCCAGATCGACCCCGTCGACGGCGCGCACCGCGCCGAATGTCTTGACCGCCCCCGCGAAGGACACGGCCACCGGTGTCCCGTCTGTCGTCGTCATGGCAAGGACGCTACGGGCCGGGGGCCTTGCGCGGCAGATGCCGGTTGTACGGAGCCGGGCAGTACAAATGTCACGGCCGTCCGGCCCGGCCGCCCGCCGACCGGATCTGACATGGCGTCAGGAGTCTTCCCAACTGTCGTGGTCTTGGCTATACATGGGATCGCCGGACTGGAACGCGTTCTAGAACGGGCGCGTGGCGTTCCACCAGAGTTCCTCCGGCCCAGCAACGACCTCGGTGCGACCGACGGTGCGGACGGCCGCACCGAGGTCTTCCCCGCACAAGGAGTCTCTGTCTGATGCCGATCGACGCCGCCAAGGCCGTAGCCGCCGAACCCCGGTCCGGCGAGATCACCTGGGACCACAAGGACATCCAGCTCTACCACCTCGGCCTCGGCGCGGGCACCCCCGCCACCGACCCCGACGAGCTGCGCTACACCCTCGAGTCCCGGCTGCACGTCCTGCCCAGCTTCGCCACCGTCGCAGGCGCCGGAATGGGCGTCGTCGGCGGCCTCTCGGCGCCCGGCATCGAGGTCAACCTCGCCCACGTCCTGCACGGCGGCCAGAGCGTCGAACTGCACCGCCCCATCCCCGTGAAGGGCGGCGCGACCTCCACCTCACGCGTCGCCGCCGTCTACGACAAGGGCAAGGCCGCCATCCTCGTCCTGCGCACCGAGGTCGCCGACGCGGACGGTCCCCTGTGGACCAGCGACGCGCAGATCTTCGTCCGCGGCGAGGGCGGCTTCGGCGGCGACCGCGGACCCTCCGCCCGCGTCGAGGCACCCACCGGCGAACCCGACCGCACCGTCGACCGCCCCGTCCGCGAGGACCAGGCGCTCCTGTACCGGCTCTCCGGGGACTGGAACCCCCTGCACGCCGACCCGGAGTTCGCCAAGCTCGCCGGCTTCGACCGGCCCATCCTGCACGGCCTGTGCTCGTACGGCATGACGCTCAAGGCCGTCGTCGACACGCTCCTCGACGGCGATGTGTCCCGCGTGCGGTCCTACGCGACGCGGTTCACCGGGGTCGTCTTCCCGGGCGAGACGCTGCGGATGAGGATGTGGCGCTCCGAGGGCCGGATCCAGGTCACGGTCACCGCCGTCGAACGGGACGAGGCGCCCGTACTCGCCGACACCATCGTCGAACACGCCTGACCCCATCGGGACCCTTCGGGAGAGGAGCCGCACGCCATGCGCGCAGCCGTACTGCACGAGATAGGCCAGGACAAACTCGAGGTACTCGACGACGTCGAGGCGGTGGGCTTCGGCCCCGGCAAGGTGAAGATCAGGGTCAGGGCCACCGGCCTGTGCCACTCCGACGTGTCCGCGATGAACGGCGTGCTGCCGCAGCCCGCCCCCTTCATCCCCGGCCACGAGGGCGCGGGCGAGATCCTCGACGTCGGCGACGGAGTCACGAACGTCAAGCCCGGCGACCGCGTCCTGGTGTGCTGGCTCCCGGCCTGCGGCGCCTGTCCGGCGTGCAAGCGCGGCCAGACCCAGCTCTGCCTCGCCGGGTTCATGAACGCGGGCACCCCCAACTTCAAGCGCCCCGGCGGAGACGTCTTCGGCTTCGCGGGCACCGGCACCTTCACCGAGGAGGTCGTCGTCGACGCGGGCTGCGCCGTGCCCATCCCCGACGACGTGCCCTTCGACATCGCGGCCCTCATCGGCTGCGGCGTCACCACCGGGCTCGGCGCCGCCATCAACACCGCGGACGTGGCCGCCGGTTCGTCCGTCGCCGTCATCGGCTGCGGCGGCGTCGGCATCTCCGCGATCCAGGGCGCCCGGCTCAAGGGCGCCGCGCAGATCATCGCCGTGGACCCCGTCGAGTCGCGCCGCGAGGCCGCCCTCAAGTTCGGCGCCACCGAGGCCGTCGCGCCCGACGCCCTCGGCGACGCCAAGCAGCGCATCACCGCGGGCGAGGGCTTCGACTACGTCTTCGAGGTCGTCGGCAAGTCCGCCACGGCCCGCACCGCCTACGAGACGACGCGGCGCGGCGGCACCCTGTGCATCGTCGGCGCGGGCGCCCTCGACGACTTCCTCCAGCTCAACATGTTCGAGCTGTTCTTCGACGAGAAGAAGATCCTGCCGTCCATGTACGGCGGCGGCGACGTCCTGACCTCGTACGAGCGGGCCATCGCCCTGTGGCGGGCCGGCCGCATCGACCTGGAGAGCCTCATCACGCACCGCGTGCAGCTCGCCGAGATCAACGAAGCCCTCGACCAGATGCGGACGGGCACCGCGCTGCGCACCTGCATCGAAATCTGAGAGAGGACCCCGATCCCCGATGGCATCAGAGTCACTGCCGCTTCAGGGCCTGTCCGCGATCGTCACCGGCGCGGGCCGCGGCCTCGGCCGGGCGGAGGCGCTCGAACTGGCCAGGCTCGGCGCGAGCGTCGTCGTGAACGACTTCGGACAGCCGGGCCGCGACGGCTCCGGCAGCGCCGACGCCACCCCGGCCGAGGAGGTCGCCGCCGAGATCAGGGCCGCGGGCGGGCAGGCCGTCGCCCACCTCGGCGACGTCGCCGACCACGAACAGGCCCGCGCACTCGTCCAGTTGGCCGTCGACACGTACGGAAAACTCGACATCCTCGTCAACAACGCGGGCATCCTGCGCGACCGCATGATCTTCTCGATGAGCGAGGACGAGTGGGACTCGGTCATCCGCGTCCACCTCAAGGGCCACTTCAACACGAGCCACTTCGCGTCCGTCCACTGGCGCGCACGCTCCAAGGCGGCGGGCGCGCCGGTCTACGGCCGCATCGTCAACACCTCGTCCGAGGCGTTCCTCGCCGGCTCGGCCGGACAGCCCAACTACGCGGCGGCCAAGGGCGGCATCGTCGGCCTGACGACCTCCTCGGCCCTCGCCCTCGGCAAGTACGGCGTCACCGCCAACGTCATCTGCCCCCGCGCCCGCACCCGTATGACCGAGGACGTCTTCGCCGGCTTCGCGGAGCCCGGCGCCGGCGAACTCGACCCGCTGGCCCCCGAACACGTGGCTCCGCTCGTCGGCTACCTCGCGTCCCCGGCCGCCGGGAACGTCAACGGCCAGCTGCTCGTCGTGCACGGCGGCATGGTCGCCGTCGTCGAACGCCCCAAGGTCTCCGCCAAGTTCGACACCGAGAAGGACGCGTTCAGTTACGAGGAGCTGGACGCGCTGCTCACCCCGCACTACGCGGACCGGCCGCCGAACGAGACATTCGCCGCGGCCGAGGTGCTCGGCCTCAAACACGCCTGACCCCATGGCGGAGGGGCCCGGAACCATACGGTTCCGGGCCCCTCCGTCACGCCGTTTCAGCCCTGTTCGGACTGCACCTTGCGGTGCCGGCCGTGCGGCGCCGCGTTCTCGTCCCGCGAGGACACGCCACCACGGTGCCGGCCGGGACCGGCGGACCTGTCCGCCGCCTCCCTGGACTCCGCCGTGGTCATCTCCGCGTTCATCGTCTCGGCCATCGAACAACTCACCCCGTAACAAGATCCTTCAAACAGCCGGGCGAGTCTAACCGGCGGGTGCCGTCCTTGTCCCGGCGGCCGGCGCGCGTCGCATGAGACCGGCTAGAGGAGCCTCCTGCAGCGGGACCGGACGGGCCGCCGCGGGCGGCTCGGGCACCGTCCGCGGAACCTGTTCCCCCCCTTCCTCCACGGGTTCCGGCACCGACGTGCGCGCGATCCCGCAGGGCACCGACGCGGTGGCGTAAGGGAGTTGCAGCTCGCCTTCACGTGTCCAGGAGCCCGAGCCCGCCAGCCAGCCCTGTGGCGCCGGGAGTTGATGCATCTGGCGCTCGGCGGGCCGCCACAGACCCAGCCAGGTGCCCGCGGCGCCGTCGATCCGCAGCGCCACCGCACAGCTCTCCGGCATCAGTGTCTGACCCGGCTGGATCGCGAAGGGCGTCACCGCGCAGTCGGTCAGACGCAGGCACTCCGGGAAGCGAACCGGCAGCGTCGAGCCCAGCACGCCCCAGCCCAGGCGTTCTCGGCCCGGCGACGGCGCGTCCGAACGGATCAGGAGCAGCCCGCTGTCCGGATCGGCCAGCACCAGGCGGTCCGCGCTGGACTCCGCGATCTGGAGCAGCGGCGTGACCTCGCCGCCCCGCCCCAGGTCCACCGCGACCGTCTTGACGGGACCCCCGTCGAGGGACCGGTCGAGGGCCAGCATCCGGCCCGAGCGGTCCAGCCACACCCCGCCCGAACAGTGCCCCGGGATCTCGGCCACGAACTCGGGCCCGAACGCCCCGCCCGCGACCATCCACACGGCCGTCGACCGTTCGCCGACGGCGATGGCGTACGCGCATCTGCCGCCCGGCGCCGGCGGAAGCAGCGTCAACTCCCCACCGCTCACGGCACCGAGAGGCACCTCGCCCGTTCTCGGCCCCGTCGGATACAGCAGGGAGAAGGAGTGCCGGCCGTCCACCACACGCCGGATGAGCACGCGTCCGTCGCCCATCGGCGCGACCTCGGTCCCGGGCTCCTCCGGCTGATTCGCCGGCAACGGCACCGCGTACGGCTCGGGCCCGTCCAGCGTCCACCGCTCGGGAAACCAGGACGTACCGTCACACGCGAGCCGCGCGGCGTAGGCCCCGTCGGCGGTGATGACACAGGCGGGACGGGGGACGGGGGGAGCGAGGCCGGGGGCGCGCCCGGGTCGCGGGGAGCTGTCCGGGGCTTGGGCGTTCGCCGGTTCCGGGCGGGGGGTCGAGGGTTGCGCGGTCGCCGGTCCTGGGAGATGGGTCGAGGCTTGCGCGGTCGCCGGTCCTGCGCCGGGGTCCGGGGCCCGCCCGTACTCCGCTCCTGGGATGCCGTCCTGTCGGGGACCGGCGTTTTGGGCTTGCCCGTATTCCGGGGCGGGCTGGTTCTGGGGCGGGTCTCCGTACTCCGGGGCGGGCTCGCTCTCTGACGCACGCTCATAGTCCGGGACGGGGCCGCTCTCCGGCGCACGCTCGTACTCCGAGGCGCGCTCACGCTCCGGTGCCTGCCCGGGCTCCCGGTCCGGGGCCGCGCCCGGCTCGGGGTCCGGGTCCTGTCCGTTCTCCGGCTCGTGTCCGCTGTCCGGGGCCGGTCCGCGCGCCGGGCCCGGTCCGCTCTCCGGCTCCGTCGTGGGCTCGATCGCCAAGGCCGTCATGGGGATCACTCACCTCCGGTTCGTCCGAGCCGAAGCTAGTTTTCGCACGCGCTGCCGTGGCACTCGCGGCTCAGGCTTCACACCAAAGGGTGGCCATGTCCGTATCTGCCTGAAAAGGGTGGGTCGGATGTGCTGGCACACCCGGAAGTGTCTGATGTTAGGTTTGCCTAACCATATTTAGGCGGCCTGACGCCACGAAAGTTCGGAGCTGGAACACCCATGGTCCTGCGATCACGCCCTCGCACCCGCGGCACCGCCGCCGTAGCCCTCGCCGTGGCCGCCGCCCTGTCGCTCGCGGCCTGCGGGTCGGGCAACTCGGACTCCGGCTCCTCCGCCGGCTCCGGCAAGTCCGACAACGGCAGCGGCTCCAAGGCCGTCGCCCAGGGCGGCGAGGACTTCGCCAAGGCGGCCTCGCGGACCGCGAAGATGGGCACGACCGCCAAGGCCGGACAGTTCCCGCGCACCATCGAGCACGCCATGGGCAAGACCGAGCTCAAGGCGCGGCCCGAGCGGGTCGTCGTCCTCGACGTCGGCGAGCTCGACAACGTCGCGTCGCTCGGCGTCAAGCCCGTCGGCTACGCCCCCACCGAGGGCGACGACGGCGTCCCCTCCTACCTGAAGAAGGCGGCGGGCACCCCCAAGGACGTCGGCACGATCAACTCCCTCAACCTGGAGGCGATCGCCAATCTCCACCCCGACCTGATCCTCGGCAGCGAGCTGCGCGCCGCCAAGCTCTATCCGCAGCTCTCCAAGATCGCCCCGACGGTCTTCTCCATCCGCCCCGGCTTCACGTGGAAGGAGAACTACCTCCTCAACGCGTCGGCCCTCGACAAGACCGCCGAGGCCAAGGCGAACCTCGCCGCGTACGAGAAGAAGGCACAGAAGCTCGGCGAGGACATCGGCGAGAAGAAGCCCACCGTCACGATGCTGCGCTACATGCCCGGCATGATCCGCCTCTACGCGAAGGCGTCCTTCATCGGCACGATCCTCGACGACGCCGGCATCCCGCGCCCCAAGAACCAGCAGGTCGTGGACCTCGCCACCGAGATCAGCCCGGAGAAGATCGACCAGGCCGACGCCGACTGGATCTTCACCGGTGTCTACGGCGACGCGAAGAAGACCGACCGCGCCACCGCCGAGGGCAACCCGCTGTGGAAGAAGCTCGGCGCCGTGAAGAGCGGACAGGCCAAGGACGTCCCGGACGAGACCTGGTACCTGGGGCTCGGCGTCACGGCCGCGAACCAGGTCCTCGGCGACCTGCGCGGTTACCTCGTCAAGTAGTCCGCGGTTCACCACGCCAAGTAGCCGACTGTCCGTGGCCGGTAGCGGTACGTGAGCCCGTACCGCCCCCCGGCCGCGGCCGAATGTGCGCCAGGGCCGACGGGGCATGGAGGGAAGGTAGCCTTTTACCGTGCCCCGTCTGTCTGAAGTCATCGCCGCACTCGAGAAGCTGTGGCCCCCCGAGCGGGCCGAGTCGTGGGACGCGGTCGGCACCGTCGCCGGCGACCCCGACGCGGAGGTCTCCCGGGTCCTGTTCGCCGTGGACCCCGTCCAGGAGACCGTCGACGAGGCGGTGAAGCTGGGGGCAGACCTGCTGGTCACGCACCACCCGCTCTATCTGCGCGGCACGACGACCGTCGCCGCCACCACCTTCAAGGGCCGCGTCGTCCACACGCTGATCAAGAACGATGTCGCTCTGCACGTCGCGCACACCAACGCCGACCGTGCCGACCCGGGCGTCTCCGACGCGCTCGCGGGCGCCCTCGACCTCCGCGTCTCCGGCCCCCTCGTACCGGACCCGACCGACCCCGCGGGCCGCCGTGGTCTCGGCCGGATCTGCGAACTCGAACACCCCCTCACCCTGCGCGAACTCGTGGGCCTGGCGGCCGACCGGCTGCCCGCCACCGCGCAGGGCATCCGCGTCAGTGGCGACCTCGACGCGACGATCCGCACGATCGCCGTCAGCGGCGGCTCGGGCGACAGCCTCTTCGCCGACGTGCGCGCCGCGGGCGTCGACGCGTTCCTCACCGCGGACCTGCGCCACCACCCCGCGTCCGAGGCGCGCGAGCAGAGCCCGCTGGCGCTGCTCGACGCGGCCCACTGGGCCACCGAGCAGCCCTGGTGCGAGCTGGCCGCAGCCCAGCTCGACGAGATCTCCGACCGCAACGGATGGGGACTTCGCGTCCACGTCTCGACGACGGTCACCGACCCCTGGACCGCCCACGCGGCGTCCAACGCCACACCGATCCCAACTGGAGCCCCCAACTGAACGCCGCGCCCGCCGACCAGATCCGACTTCTCGACGTCCAGGCCCTGGACGTACGCCTGTCGCAGCTCGCGCACAAGCGCAAGTCGCTGCCCGAGCACGCCGAGATCGAGTCGCTGAACAAGGACCTCACGCAGCTGCGCGACCTGCACGTCGCCGCGCAGACGGAGGAGAGTGACTGCGCCCGCGAGCAGACCAAGGCCGAGCAGGACGTCGACCAGGTCCGCCAGCGCGCCGCCCGTGACCAGCAGCGCCTGGACTCCGGCGCCGTCACGTCCCCCAAGGACCTGGAGAACCTCCAGCGCGAGATCGCCTCGCTCGCCAAGCGCCAGGGCGACCTGGAGGACGTCGTCCTCGAGGTCATGGAGCGCCGCGAGTCCGCGCAGGAGCGCTTCGAGGAGCTGACCGGCCGGGTCGCCTCCGTCCAGGGCAAGATCGACGACGCGACGGCCCGCCGCGACGCCTCCTTCGAGGAGTTCGACGGCGAGACGGCCACGGTCACGAAGGAGCGCGGGATCGTCGCCGGCTCCGTCCCCGAGGACCTGCTGAAGCTCTACGACAAGCTGCGCGTCAAGGAGGGCGGCGTCGGTGCGGCCCGCCTCTACCAGCGCCGCTGCGAGGGCTGCCAGCTGGAGCTGAACATCACCGAGCTGAACGAGGTGCGGGCCGCGGCGCCCGACTCCGTGGTGCGCTGCGAGAACTGCCACCGGATCCTGGTGCGCACGTCCGAGTCCGGCCTGTAGGAGCCTTCGTGGTGCGGGAGTTCATCGTCGAGGCCGACGGCGGTTCCCGGGGTAACCCGGGGCCCGCGGGCTATGGCTCGGTCGTCATCGACGCGGCGACGGGGGAGACCCTGGCGGAGGCCGCCGAGTACATCGGCATCGCCACGAACAACGTCGCCGAGTACCGGGGGCTCGTCGCCGGC
This sequence comes from Streptomyces sp. NPDC107517, assembly GCF_055582645.1. Taxonomy (NCBI): domain Bacteria; kingdom Bacillati; phylum Actinomycetota; class Actinomycetes; order Kitasatosporales; family Streptomycetaceae; genus Streptomyces; species Streptomyces sp. NPDC107517. The sequence goes on from NZ_JBVJPM010000002.1 coordinate 244,277, forward strand.
CTGCGCGCCGCGCACGCCCTCGACCCGCAGGCGTCGGTGCACGTCCGGATGGACTCCAAGCTCGTCGTCGAGCAGATGTCGGGCCGCTGGAAGATCAAGCACCCCGACATGCGGCCCCTCGCCGCACAGGCGGCCACGGTGCTGCCGGCGTCGCAGGTGACGTACGAGTGGATCCCGCGCGAGCGGAACAAGCACGCGGACCGGCTCGCCAACGAGGCGATGGACGCGGGCAAGCGAGGCAAGCAGTGGGAGCCCGCGCGCTCGACCGCCGAGCTCGATACACCGCGTCCCCAGACGGACCGGGGGGCTCCGCCCGGGGACGCGGCGGCCGGGGCAGCGAAGGCGCGGGCCGCGCTCGCGGGGACGCGGGGCACCGCGGACGCCCGGGCCGCGGGGAACGTGGCGGGCACCGCGTCCCAGGGCTGGTCGGCGGCCCCCGATCTCGGGGCGCCCGCCACCTTCGTGCTCCTGCGGCACGGCGAGACCGCGCTCACGCCCGAGAAGCGGTTCTCCGGATCCGGCGGCAGTGACCCCGAACTGTCGGCGGCCGGGCGCTCGCAGGCCGAGCGGGTCGCCGCCGCGCTCGCCGCGCGCGGCACCGTCCAGGCGATCGTGTCGTCGCCGCTCAAGCGGTGCCAGGAGACGGCGCGGACCGTCGCGGCCCGCCTCGGGCTCGACGTCCACATCGAAGAGGGCCTGCGCGAGACGGACTTCGGGGCGTGGGAGGGACTGACCTTCGGGGAGGTCCGCGAGCGCTACCCGGACGACATGAACGCCTGGCTGGCCTCGTCGAAGGCCGAACCGACCGGCGGCGGCGAGAGCTTCGCGGCGGTCGCCCGCCGGGTCGCCGCGACGCGGGACCGGCTCGTCGAGCGGTACGCGGGCCGCACGGTCCTCCTGGTCACGCACGTCACGCCGATCAAGACGTTCGTACGGCTCGCGCTCGGCGCGCCGCCGGATTCCCTGTTCCGGATGGAGCTCTCGGCGGCGTCGCTGTCGGCGGTCGCGTACTACGGGGACGGCAACGCGAGCGTGCGCCTGCTCAACGAGACGGCGCACCTGCGCTGACGTCCGCGCTGCGTGAGAGCCGCGCTGCTTGAGGCCCGTACTGCTTGAGGTCCGCGCTACTTGAGGCCGGCCGCTTCGCGGGCCAGCGTCTCGATCCGCGCCCAGTCCTTCGACGCCACCGCGTCCGCGGGAAGCATCCAACTGCCGCCCACACAGCCGACGTTCTTGAGTGCCAGGTACGAGGGCGCCGAGCTGAGGGAGACTCCGCCGGTCGGGCAGAACCGCGCCTGCGGCAGCGGACCGGCCAGCGACTTCAGATACGGCACACCGCCCGCGGCCTCCGCGGGGAAGAACTTCATCTCGCTCACTCCGCGCTCCAGGAGCGCCACGACCTCCGAGGTCGTGGAGACGCCCGGCAGGAACGGCACGCCGGACTTCTTCATCGCGTCGAGCAGTGCGTCCGTCCAGCCGGGGCTGACCAGGAAGCGCGCACCGGCGGCGACGGAGTCGGCGACGTTCTGCGGCGAGATGACCGTGCCCGCGCCGACGACGGCGTCCGGCACCTCGTCCGCGATGGCGCGGATCGCGTCGAGCGCGGCCGGTGTCCGCAGCGTCACCTCGATCGCCCGCAGGCCGCCCGCGACGAGCGCCCGTGCGAGGGGCACGGCGTCGGCGGCATCCTCCACGACGACGACGGGTACGACGGGGGCGAGATCGAGCACGGAGGAATCAGTCATGGGGCCATCCTGCCCCGCGTTGTGCAGCATGCGCAAAGGGCGTTGCGCATGCTGCAATGCATTGAGGTCGGCGCTCAGTGGATCTTGCTCAGTGGATCTGGGTCACCACGACGTCGAGCGCCCACGCCGTCCCCGCCTTCGCGGGCGCCTGCGCCTCCACCACATGACCGAGATCCCGCAGCGCCTCGACCAGCTCGGCCGGGCCCGCGGGCGTGGTTCCGGTCTCCAGGAGCGTGCGCACGATCCGGCCCTTCGTCGCCTTGTTGAAGTGCGACACGACCGAACGCTTCTCCACGCCGGTCACCGGATCCGTCTGCGCGTGCAGCACCCGCACCGTCGCGGTACGCCCCGCGACCTCCCCCTTCGGCTTCCACGCACTCGTGTACGCGGACGACCTCAGGTCGAGCACGAGCCCGTCCCCGGCCGCCTCCGGAAGGGCCTCGGCCATCGGCCTGCGCCAGTGTGCGCCGAGCGCCCCGAGCCCCGGCAGCTTCACGCCCATCGAGCAGCGGTACGAAGGAATCCGGTCGCTCACCCGCACCGCGCCCCACAGACCGGAGAAGACCAGCAGCGAACGCGTCGCCCGGCGCTTCGCCGCCGCGTCCAGGGTGGCGAGACCGAGCGCGTCGTAGAGGACGCCCGTGTAGATCTCACCGGCGGGCCGCGCGCCCGCGGTGCGCAGCTCCACGTTCTTCGCGATCTCGCCGCGCAGCCCCTCGCTGAGGCCGAGCACCTCGCGCGCCTTGTCCTCGTCGGCGGCACACAGCTCGACCAGCTCGTCGAGCACGGCCTGCCGCGCCCCGGCGAGCCCCGGCAGGGACAGCGACTCAGGCTTCAGCGGGGCGCCGCGGCCCGACGGGGCCTTGCCTTCGGACGGCGGCAGCAGCACGAGCACGATCGGACTCCTCGGGACAGTGATGCGGATCAGGGGGTGCGGCCCCAGCGAAAGCGTACGGAAGGGAAGGGGGTGCCGGGGAACGCGGGGCGCGGCCGATCATGGGGTGGCCAGGTCGTGGGGTGCCCGCGGTTGCGGGACGCCGGGGAGCGGGGGGCGGGGATCACGGGTGCCCGCGGACCATGTGGCGCCGCGGTCCTGGGGTGCCGGGGATCACGGTGCCCGCGGATCGCGGGGCACCGCGGTCAGGGGGCACCGCGGTCATGGGACGCCGGGTAGCGCGGGGCGCCGCGGTCACTGGGCGCCGCGCCCATGAAGTGCCGCGGTCCCGGCGCGCCGCGATCACCGGGTGCCGACACCCCCGCCCCGTCCTACGCTCGGTGCATGCCCCGCCGTCATCTCCGTGTGACCGGCGCAGCCGAGGCCGCGCTGCGTGCCGCGCTGTGTGAACTGCGTACGACCCTGGACGTCCCCGGGGCCTTCCCGGCCGACGCCCTCGCGGAGGCGGAGCGGGCCGCGGCTGCCCCGCACCCGCCGGAATCCGGCGGCAAGGACGCCATCGACATCCCCTTCTTCACGATCGACCCGCCGACCTCCGTCGACCTCGACCAGGCGATGCACCTCGCGCGCCGCGACGGCGGCTACCGGGTCCGCTACGCCATCGCCGACGTCGCCGCCTACGTCACCCCCGGCGGCCGGCTCGACACCGAGGCCCACCGCCGCGTCACCACGCTCTACTTCCCCGACGAGAAGGTCCCCCTGCACCCCACCGTGCTCGGCGAGGGCGCCGCCAGCCTGCTCCCCGGCCAGACCTGCCCCGCGGTCCTGTGGACGCTCGACCTCGACGCAGAGGGGCGCACCGTCGCCACCGACGTGGCCCGCACCACCGTCCGCAGCCGCGCGAAGCTCGACTACGAGGGCGTGCAGAAGGCCATCGACGACGGCACCGCCGAGGAACCCGTAGCGCTGCTGCGCGACATCGGGCGCCTGCGCGAACAGCTGGAGACCGAGCGCGGCGGCATCTCCCTCAACGTCCCGGAACAGGAGATCACCGAACGGGACGGCCGCTACGAGCTCGGCTACCGCGCCCCCCTGCCCGCCGACGGCTGGAACGCCCAGATCTCCCTGCTCACCGGCATGGCCGCCGCCGACCTCATGCTCGCCGCGGGCACCGGCATCCTGCGTACCCTGCCCGCCGCCCCCGACGGCGCCGTCGGCCGGCTGCACCGCACGGCCCGCGCCCTGCACATCGACTGGCCGCACCACGTCCCGTACGCCCGGCTCGTCCGTTCGCTCGACCCGAGGAAGCCGCACCACGCGGCCTTCCTCCAGGAGTGCACGACGCTCCTGCGCGGTGCCGGCTACACCGTGTTCAGCGGCGGCACGCTCCCCGACTTCACCGTCCACGCAGCCGTCGCCGCGCCCTACGCCCACTGCACGGCCCCGCTGCGCCGCCTCGCCGACCGCTACGCCTCGGAACTGTGCCTGGCGGCCTGCGCGGGCACCCCGCCCCCGGAGTGGGTGCTCGCCGCGCTGCCCGGCCTGCCGAAGGAGATGGCGGAGGGCACCCGACGGGCCAACGCCGTCGAGCGCGGCTGCGTCGACATCGTCGAGGCGGCGCTGCTCAAGGACCGGATCGGCGACGTCTTCGAGGCGTGCGTCGTCGACGTGAAGGACCACGAACCGGCCGTCGGGACCGTTCAGTTGGCCGATCCCGCGGTCGTCGCCCGCATCGAGGGCGGTACGGCTCCGCTGCCGCTGGGGGAGCGGCTGCGGGTGCGGCTGACGCAGGCCGACCCCGGGGCGGCGAAGGTTCAGTTCGCTCCCGCCTGAGCGCCGGGTAGCATGGTCGGCACGGCAGACGAGCCGGGCGGACGGCCGCGTGAGGACCCTTTCACCAGGGTTTTCCCGAGGAACGTCCGGGCTCCACAGGGCAAGGTGGTGGCTAACGGCCACCCGGGGTGACCCGCGGGACAGTGCCACAGAAAACAGACCGCCGGGGACCGCAAGGCCCTCGGTAAGGGTGAAACGGTGGTGTAAGAGACCACCAGCGCCTGAGGTGACTCAGGCGGCTAGGTAAACCCCACCTGGAGCAAGGTCAAAAGGAGTCACCTCCTCGCAAGAAGAGGCGGCTCTGCGCGGACGTTCGAGGGCTGCCCGCCCGAGTCCGCGGGTAGACCGCACGAGACCGGCGGCAACGCCGGTCCTAGATGGATGGCCGTCTCCTCGGCCGCCGCGAGGCGACCGAGTGACAAAACCCGGCGTACAGCCCGACTCGTCTGCCGTCAAGAGCCCCGACCGGCGCACATCTTGCCGGGGAGCGGCCGGTCGGCCCGTCCGGCCCGCCGTGAGGCCGCCGGCCGGCTCAGCGCATGGCTTAGGGGTGGCCGAGGGGCTACATCCCCATGAATCGTGGCACCTGCAGATTGTTTTCCCACGCACCTTTCCCGGTCGTCTCAGTAGATTGCTGCTGTCGCTCCAGCGGGTTCATACCTGCGGCTTTTACTCCTTCTTGGGGCGGCAGGGGTGGGGATCATGGAACAGCCGAAGGAGGCGGCAAGACCTGCCGTCAGCGTGGTGGGCTTGCGATGCCAGATCGACATCGATGTCGGAGGCGGGTACGGCTGGCGCCTGGTGGCTCCCAACGGCCGGCCCGTAGCGGTCTCCCACAGCGCCTTTGCGTCGCACGAACTGTGCCGCGAGGCGTTCACCGCACTGTGCCTGCGGCGCGACCGGCCGGCCGGCGGGATCCAGCACAGCGCGGACGGCGGTGGCTGGGTGTGGGCCGTGTGGGAGAGCACGGGGCAGCGGCTCGCCGCGTCCGCGCGAACCTACGAGCGGCATGCCACGTGCCGCACCTCGTTCGAGCGCTTCCGCGCCGTACTGCTCGAACTCGACCCGGAGCGGCCCGAGTTGTGGGGTGACTCATGAGCGGCTGATGTTGCCCCCGGGGCACCCCTCGTTCACCCTTCGGGATGGGCATGTCAATCAGGGGACCCGAGCGTCGAACTCGTGCCCGAGCTGACGATCCCTGATCCGAGCCTGCCCGCATCCGACCCGAGCCCGCCCGACGTGCGGGACGCCGACGCGCCCCGCCGCCTCTACGCCGACCCCGGCCTGCCCGACCGCGTCTTCCGCGGCGTGGCCCGGGGCGGCGGAACGCTCGTCCTCGGCATCATGCTGCTCGTCGGCGGGTTCCTGCTGTACCGGGCCTGGCTGGCGCTCGACAGAGCGGGCTGGAGCTTCCTGACGATCGCGGACTGGGCGCCGGACCAAGGCCGGTTCGGCATCGCCGCCGTCATCGTCGGCACCATTCTGATCGCGATCGTCGCGGTCTGTGTGGCCGTGCCGCTGGCCACCGGCGCCGCGCTCTACATCTCCGAGTACGCGCCGCCGAGGCTCAGGCAGACCCTCATCAGCACCGTCGACCTGATGGCCGCCGTGCCGAGTGTCGTGTACGGCCTGTGGGGGGTCTTCTTCCTCCAGGACAAGATCATCCCCACCGCCCGCTGGATCGCCACCTACTTCGGCTGGATCCCGGTCTTCTCCATCAAGGGCGCGAAGACCGACGACCCGCTGGCGCCGCCCAGCGTGTACACCTCCTCGACCTTCATCGCGGGGCTCGTCGTCGGCATGATGATCGCGCCCATCGTGTGCTCGATCATGCGCGAGGTCTTCTCGCAGACCCCGGCGGGCGAGAAGGAGGGCGCGTACGCGCTCGGCGCCACCCGCTGGGGCATGATCCGCAGCGTCGTCCTGCCGTTCGGCAAGGGCGGCATGATCGGCGGCACGATGCTCGGCCTCGGCCGCGCGCTCGGCGAGACCATCGCCGTCTACATGATCATTTCGCTGGTCTTCAACATCCAGTGGCACGTCCTGATGTCCGGCACCAGCTCCGTCTCCTCGCTCATCGCCCTGCGCTACGGCGAGGCCAGCGAGTTCGGCATGTCCGCCCTGATGGCCGCCGGCTTCGCGCTCTTCGTGATGACCCTGATCGTCAACTTCGCCGCCTCCACGATCGTCGCCCGCAGCCGTTCCGGCGCGTCCAGCGACGCCTGACGCGAAAGAGCCCGCTCATGACCGCAGCACCCGAAGCGCCCCCGGAGGCGCCTGCCTCGGAGCCGCCGCGCACCACCCTGCCCGGGCCGCCGCGCACCACCGACCCGGCGGGGGAGCGGCGCCGCGCGCTCGCGCCGCTGCGCGCCACCGATGTGTACGCGATGGCGGGTGCCCTGGCCGCGGGGCTCGCCCTGACCTGGCTGCTGTTCTCGTGGCTGCTGCCCTGGAACGGCGCGGTCGGCTTCGTCGTCGTCGCGTATCTCGTCTTCCTCGCCCTGTACGCGCTGCTGGTGTCCTTCGACGAGTCGGGACCCGCGGTCGTCGACCGGATCGCGGCGGCACTGGTGCGGTCGATGTGTCTGCTGCTCGTCACGATCCTGGTCTTCGTGGTCGCCTACGCCCTGTTCGAGGGCCGCAGGGCGTTCCCGCACCTCAACTTCTTCACGCAGGACATGTCGGACGCGGGCCCGCTCCAGCCACTGACCGTCGGCGGTGCGCTGCACGCCGCCGCGGGCACTCTCATCATGATCACCATCGCGCTCGTCGTGACCGTCCCCATCGGCCTGGTCTGCGCGGTGTTCCTGACCGAAGTGCCCGGCCCCTACGCCCGGTTCGTGCGCACCGTCGTCGAGGCGATGACCGCGCTGCCGTCGATCGTCGCGGGCCTGTTCATCTACGCGACGTTCATCCTCGCCCTGGGGTTCGAGCGCTCCGGGCTTGCGGCGGCGCTCGCGCTCGGCGTGATGATGCTGCCGATCATCATCCGTGCCGCGGATGTCGTGATCCGGCTGGTCCCCGGCACGCTGCGGGAGGCCTCGTACGCGATGGGGACGTCGCGGTGGCGGACCGTGTGGCATGTGGTCCTGCCCACCTGCCGGTCGGGGCTGACCACGGCGGTGATCCTCGGTACCGCGCGTGGCATCGGCGAGACGTCGCCGGTGCTCCTGACGGCCGGCTTCACCGCCGAGATGAACCTCGACCCGCTGCACGGGCCGATGGTGTCGCTGCCCCTCGCGACCTTCCAGTTCGTCAAGTCGCCCGAACCCAACATGGTTTCGCGCGGGTTCGGCACGGCCGCCCTGCTGATGGTGACGGTGCTCGCCCTGTTCGTCGTCGCGCGGATCCTCGGCGGCCGCGGCCCCGGTCAGCTCACCAGGGGCCAGGAGCACCGCCGGGTCAAGGCCTCGCGCCAGGACGCCCGGCGGTTCGCCGAGCGGGAGCGCCGGCGTGCCACGGCCCCCAGGACGCCTTCGGCCCCCGTCACCGCTTTCCGTGGCACGGGCCGTCTCCTCAAGTCCCGTACGCAATCAAGGAGTTCGACGTGAGACCCGCCAACCGTTTCCGGCTGGGGGCGACGCTGCTGTCAGTGTTGTGTGCCCTGCTCGCCGTCCTCGCAGTGCCGCCCGCACAGGCGGCGACCTACATCAAGATCACTGGCTCCGGTTCGACCTGGAGCTCCAACGCCCTGTTCCAGTGGACCCGCAACATCAAGAACAACATCGGGCTGACGGTGAACTTCACCGACAACGGCTCGTCGCAGGGCCGTGAGCAGTTCAAGCAGGGCATCGTCGACTTCGCCGTCTCCGAGATCCCGTACGGCCTGAAGGAGCAAGGCGTCACCGACATCCCGCCCAGGCGCGGCTACGCGTACATGCCGATCGTGGCCGGCGGCACGGCCTTCATGTACAACCTCAAGATCAACGGCAAGATGGTCACCAACCTGCGCCTGTCGGGCCCGGTGATCGCCAAGATCTTCACCGGGAAGATCACCCGCTGGAACGACCGGGCCATCAAGGCCGACAACCCGGGCCTCAATCTCCCCGCCCGCACGATCGTCCCGGTCGTCCGCTCCGACGGCTCAGGTACCAGCGCCCAGTTCACCACGTGGATGGCCAGGACGCAGTCGGGTGTCTGGAACGACTACTGCAGGGCCACGCAGCGCGGCAGCAACTGCGGCATGACCTCCAACTACCCGGTTCTGGGCGGTTCATCGATGATCTCCAAGAACGGCTCCCTCGGTGTGTCCGGGCATGTGCGGCAGCCGTCCGGTGAGGGCGCGATCACGTACGTCGAGTACTCGTACGCCATCAAGACCGGGTTCCCGGTGGCGAAGGTGCTCAACAGCTCGGGCTACTACGTCGAGCCGACGGCATCGAGCGTCGCGGTGGCTCTGACGAAGGCGGAGATCGACGACAGGAACCCGAACTCCGCGACGTATCTGACGCAGAAGCTCGACAAGGTCTACAGCTACGGGGACAAGCGCACGTACCCGCTGTCCAGCTACAGCTACATGATCCTGCCGACGAAGACGGAGAACGGATTCACCACCGCCAAGGGCAACTCCCTGGGAACGTTCGGCCGATACTTCCTCTGCGACGGTCAGGCGCAGGCCGACGAACTGGGCTATTCGCCGCTGCCGAAGAACCTCGTCGAGAAGGGGATGGACCAGCTCAAGCGGATCCCGGGCTCGCCGACGTCCAGCATCGACATCAACAGTTGCCGCAACCCCACGTTCTCCGGTGGTCGCAACACCCTTCTGGAGAACGCCCCTTACCCCAAGGACTGCGACAAGCAGGGCCCGAAGCAGTGTGCCGACGGCACAGCGGGCGCCAAGCAGACGAAGACCCAGGTGAACCCCGCCGCGCAGGGCACGTCGGGCGGCACGTCGGGCGCCGGCGGCACGGGCGCCACCGGCGGTTCCTCCGGCGGGACCGGCGGCGACGGCAAGGGCACGCCGAGCGCGCAGGCATCCGCAGCGGCGGCGGCCGGCGCGAGCGGTGGCGCGATCGACCCCGACACGGGGCTGCCCAGCAGCGGTGACGGCGCGGCGGCAGGCGGTGAGTCCTCGGTGTCCGCGACGCCGGTGAGCCTCGCCTCCAGTGCGTTCGGACTGCGCGGAGCGCTCATGGCGCTGTCGGCGGTCCTGCTTCTCGCGGTGGTCGTGGGGCCGCCGCTCACGGCCCGGGCGCTGGCCTCGCGGGCTCGGCGCAGGGGAGATGCGGCATGAAGCGGCGCGGATTCGGTACGTGGGTGCGGGGACGTACCCGTGGGGGTACGCGGCGGGTGGCGGCCGGGGTCGCCGCGCTGGCCGCGGCCCTGGTGCTGGCGCTGGTGCCGCTTCCGCAAGGGGCGCAGCAGGCGCGGGCGGCGGAGAGCCCGGAGGGGTCGGCGGTCACGCTGACCGGCACGAAGGGGGCGTACGACGACTTCTCCGCGCTGAAGGTGACCGTGCATCAGACGAAGGACATGCGGGCCCAGGGGGTTCGGGTCAGCTGGACGGGAGGGCCGCCCAATACCGCCGCCGCGAAGCCGTGGAACTTCATGTCGATCATGCAGTGCTGGGGCGACGACGCGGCGAGGGGGCCGGACCGGGAGCAGTGCGAGTACGGACGCTCGGCCGGTGTGCCCCCCGGCAATCTGCGCTCGATCATGCCCGGCGACCCGCGGGAGGACCTCGGGGCCTTGCCCACGGACGCGGTCACCCAGCAGCAGTTCGTCCCCTTCCGCCCGGTGGAGGGGGTGGGCGAGCCCACCACGAGCGCCCTGGACACGACGTACTTCACCACCGAGGACAGCAACGCTCAGCCCTGGGTGCCCGACCGTTCGGACGGGTCCGGCGACACCATCTTCCAGGTGACGACGTCGGCCGAGTCGGGACACATGGGCTGCGGCGCCCGCAAGGACGGGGCGGGAAAGATCCGGCCCTGCTGGCTGGTGGTCGTACCTCGGGGGGAGCACAACGCCGATGGGACCGTCCCTCAGAGCAATGACAACGCGTCGTCCTCCCTGGCGCAGTCACTGTGGGACCAGCGTCTGGTGTTCCGCCTCGACTTCCTGTCGGTGGGCGACAACTGTGCGGCCGACAAGGCCGAGCGTCCCCTCTTCGGCTCGGAACTGATCACGGATGCCGTGTCGTCCTGGCAGAGCGAACTGTGCAAGAGCGGAGACTTCCGGTTCAGGTTCACCCAGAAGGGAGAGGGGGAGGCGCGGGACGCCATCACCGCGCCGAAGGATGACGCCCCCGGGCTCGGCTTCACCGTTCAGCCGGTCGGGAGTGAGAACGGTGATCCGCCCGTTGTGCACGCGCCGGTGGCCGTCAGCGGCCTGACGGTCGGTCTGTACTGGAAGTACGACGGCCAGGACTCCCAGGGAAAGGCCCTGGTCAAGCAGGTGAGGGAGGTGCGACTCAACCAGCGCTTGCTGGCGAAGATCCTCACCCAGTCCTACCCGCGCAGCCTGCGCTATCTGACGGGAGGGCTCGGCGCGCCCGAGAGCGTCCAGGGGAATCCCGAGTCGCTCGCGCTCGACCCGGAGTTCCATGAACTCAATCCCGGTTTCTCCGACATGAGGGTCTTCTCGGGTTCCCCGTTCGGGCTTCTCGTGTCGACCGACATCTCCGATACGGCGACCATGGTGTGGCGCTACATCGCTCAGAACAAGGACGCGAGGGAGTTCTTGCAGGGGCGGCCCGACCCCTGGGGGATGAAGGTCAACTCGAACTATCCGCAGCTGAAGCTCGAGGACGGTACGACAGACTTCTTCCCGAAGGCCGACGACACCGTCACTCAAGCGGTGTGCGGTAACGGTACGTCGCTGCCGTATTCGGGGATCGACGTGGTGCCGTACGCCAACGACATGCACAGCGCCGCTCTCAAAGTGCGCCGTGGGTACGGTGGCGCTGCCTACTTCTGCCGCCAGGGGGATCAGGTCTACAAACTGGCCGGCGACCCTCCCGGCCCGAACGGCGTCCGAGAGTTCGGACTGGTCGACAACGCCTCGGCCAACCGCTATCTCCTCGACACCGCATCGCTGCCCAACGCCGACGGCGATTATGTGAAGCCCACGACGGACTCCCTGCTCAAGGCCGTACAGCAGATGCCCGACTCGTCCGTGAAGGGGGTCAAGGCCCCCGACCCGGCAAAGGCGAAGGGCGGGGCCTACCCCCTGACAGCCGTTGCCTACGCCGTGGCCAGGACCGACCAGGCCAAGGACGCCCGCCAGGACTACGCCAAGCTGATCCGTTACGCGGCCGGCGCCGGTCAGACGCCCGGCACGGCTCAGGGCGACCTTCCCCTTGGGTACGCCCCGTTGCCGCAGGCCATGCGCTCCCAGGCGCTCGACGCGGCCACGGCTCTGGAGAAGGGCATACCGAACCCGGATCCGGACGGCACCCCAGGCGCCGGAACCGGTTCCGGCGCCGGTTCCGGCGGCGGATCCGACTCGGAGAGCGGAGGGCTGAACGGCGGCTCGACCGCGGCGTCCTCCGGTGGCGGTGAATCGGCCGACCCGGACTCCTCGGACACGTCGTCCCCGTCCGCGGCGCCCCAGGATCCGGCCAAGGTGAACGTCGCCAAGTCGGGCGGCATCACGCCCGCCACGGTCCTCGGCCTCATCCGCTGGGTCCTGCTCGGTGTCCTCGTCGCCGGCGGTGTCGCGGCACTGGCGGGACCCGTGATGCTGCGGTTCTCGGCCCGCCGGGCGGCGGTGACGGGCGGCGCCGACTGATCCGACCGACCCGGAAAATGCGCGGCACGGTGCATTCCGTCTTCCCCCGCCGGGGCGCGCTTTCCGGCACTCTCCACCGAATTCCCTAGGTGTCACCTAGGAAATAATCCATTAACCCACCCTGCGACTGGAGTTGGTGGCCGGAGAGATCGCCGCACGGAATTGTTCTCACTGCCGGCCGACGGGTCGGCGGGAAAAGAATCCGGATTCTGCTTGCACGTCCATTGCGTACAACTCCCTTGATTCCGCGCCCTGCGGAGTCGCGAAATGCGCTGAGGAGAAACAAGTGAACGTCAAGTCCCGTGCCCGTCTTGGTGCCGTCGTCGGTGCCGCCGCCCTGGGCCTCGGCATTCTGACCGCCCCCTCCGCCACGGCCGACCCGGCCGCCGGTACCTTCCCGACGCTGGCCGGTGTCGGTTCGGACACCACGCAGGAGGTCATGAACGGCGTCGCCACGGGCGTCGGTGGCAACCTCATCGGTTCCTGGGACGCGGTCCCGCAGCCGTCGACCATCAAGACCCGCGCCAACGGCTGTGAGATCTCCCGCCCGAACGGTTCCTCGGCCGGTATCGACGCCCTGCGCGCCGACCTGGACGACACGAGCGTCGACTGCCTGGACTTCGCACGCTCCTCGCGTGGCATCGCTCAGACCGGCAACCGCCTGACCTGGATCCCGTTCGCCAAGGACGCGGTGACCTTCGCGACCCGCGAGGACAGCGCGATCAACAGCCTGGACCTGACCAAGGAGCAGCTGAAGAGCGTCTTCAACTGCACCACCACCAGCCTCAACGGCGTGACCCTGCACCCGATCCTGCCGCAGGCCAACTCCGGCACCCGTAGCTTCTTCCTCGGCCAGATCGAACTGCCCGAGGCGGAGGTCGGTTCCTGCGTCGGCACGATGCAGGAGCACGACGGCACGGCCCTCACCGGCGCCGGTGACATCGCTCCGTACTCGGTCGCGAAGTGGATCTCGCAGGTCACCGCGACCGTCCCGGACATCCACGGCGCCACGGTCCTGAACAAGGTCAGCGGTGCCGAGCCGATCGTCAACGACGCGCTCAACACGTCGTTCCCGTTCGCCCGTGACGTCTACAACGTCGTCCCGACCGCCGATGTGAACGTGGACGCCGACATCACCAGCGCGTTCGTCGGCAAGGGCTCCAAGGTCTGCCTGCAGACCGCGGAGATCACCAAGTACGGCTTCGGCCTCCTGGGCGACGCCTGCGGCGCCACGGCCATCAAGGGTGAGCGCTGATCAGCGCCCACCTGTAACCGCACCGAGCCGGGCGTCCCTCGGGCGCCCGGCCCCACGGTGTTTCTGCCGACGGTCCGCTCAGCGGACCCATCCATCACCCATCTCCTCCGGGGGGGACGAACGATGAACCGCCTGGCACCACTGAGATCACCCTCCGCACTCCTACTGAGCTGTGCCCTCCTGTTGTCCGCGCTCGCCGGCGTACTCGCCCTCTCCGGCCCGGCGCACGCCATCACTCCGGTCGGGAAATTCACGCTGACGCCCGACAACGGGAGCCTGACGGCCGCCCCCATCGCCGCGTCCGCGCAGACCGACTCCGGCTGCCCGGCCGAGGCGGGCCTGCAGGTGGACCCCATCATCTTCATGGTCAACCCCGACAATCCGGCGTTTCTGAGCGCCAAGAACCTCGGGCGGGCGGCAGCGAAGCCTGCGGCGCCCCAAGCGCCCTTCTCCGTGGACCTCGTGAAGGGGCCACTGGGCAGTACGCCGTCCCTGGAGACGGTCCTGCGCTCGTTCAAGCCGGAGGGCCCCCTCGACGGGAAGTACACCCTGGCCCTGCTCTGCCGGGGCGGCAGTGACGCGCCGGCCCACACGGCGACGATCCAGGTCACCGGCAGCACCTGGGCTCAGACCACCAGCCAGACGACACAGATCGCGCCGACCACACCTCCGACAGCCGTCAAGGGCACCACGTACAAGGTCACCGCGAACCTCCAGCCCCCCACTGCCGCCGGCTCCGTGGCCGTGGAGACCGGGGCCGCCGCGGACGGTCCCTGGACCCCCGCGGGCACGGCCACCGTGGCGAACGGCAAGGCGGACTTCGACATCACGGCCCCCGCCGCCGCGGGCCAGCAGCACATCCACTTCGTCTTCACCCCGGCGGATCCCGACGCGTTCAGCGGATCGGAGGTGTCCCGCATCGTCACGATCAACGACAGGGCCGACACCTCCAGCCCGCCCCCCACCTCGGACGACCCCACCGACGACCCCACCGAAGACCCCGACCTCGACGTGACCGACGCCGACGGCACGGCCCTCGACGCCAACCCGAACCTCGAGGCCGAGCAGGTCGTGAAGATCACGGCCCGCGGCTACTCCAAGGACGCCAAGGTCAAGGTCACTCTCGCCGACAGCGAGGCGAAGTTCACCGACGCCACCGCGGACGCGGACGGCACCGTCAAGGCCTACTCGTTCACCGTGCCGAAGGACATCGCCGACGGCGACCACGTCCTGACCCTCGCCGAGGACAAGGCGGACGGGCACAAGGTCGAGTTCCAGTTCAACACCGGTGACGTGCCGACGGACGAGCCCAGCGACACCGGCGGCCCGACCGACACCGCCTCCCCGACCGACGGCACCGACACGGGCGGGAGCACCGGCGGTGACACCGGCGGCTCCGGCACCTCGGGCGGCTCCGGCGGGTCCGGTGGCGGCGGTTCCATGGCCGCGACCGGCACGCAGGTGGGCGCCATCGGCCTGGGCGCGCTCGCCCTGGTCACCGGTGGTGCCGCGCTTGTCGTCCACGTACGCCGCAAGGGCCTGCTGGCCTTCGGCTCCGGCAGCGGCGGGCACACCCCGCAGCACTGACCGATCGCACGCCCCCCGGGCCGGGTCCGGAGGCGCCCGCCTCCGGACCCGGCCGGGCCCGTGCCCGTCCCGCGAGCCGCCCGCGTCCGACGACCGATCCGAGAGGCGCCAGCCATGTCCGTCCTCGCCCCGCCCGCGACCCCGCCGTCCCCTTCCGGCCCCGTCGAGCCGCCCGTCGAAACCCCACCCGGGCCGCCCGGCAAACCCCCTGCGCCCCCGCGCGGCCGGCCGCCGGCCCGCCCCGGACTCGCCCTCGCCGGAGCCGCGTTCTGCGTGCTCGCCGCCGTGCTGTTCGGGTTCGCCGCCAATCTCACGATCGTCGGGCACCTCAAGCACGCCCGCGACCAGCAGGTCGCGTACGCCGAGCTGCGCGACCAACTCGCCCAGGGCACCGCCCCCGTGGGGCAGCGCGGCTACGAGGGCAAGCTCCTCGGGCAGGGGGATCCGGTCGGGCTCCTGAGCATCCCCGTACTGGGGGTGAAGGAGGTCGTGGCCGAGGGCACGGCGTCGAGCACGCTCATGTCCGGACCCGGACACCGCCGCGACACCCCGCTGCCCGGGCAGGCGGGCACGAGCGTCATCATGGGCCGCCAGTGGGGGTACGGCTCCCCGTTCAACGCCCTGCACAACATCCCGGTCGGCACCGTCATCGAGATCACCACCGGGCAGGGCAAGGCCGGTTACCGGGTCACCGGGATCCGGCGCGCGGGCGACGAGCTGCCCGCCGTGCTCGGCCAGGGACAGGGCCGGCTCACGCTGATCACCGCGACCGGCGCCCCGTACACGCCCTCCGGGGTGCTGCGTGTCGACGCCACGCTGACCACGGACGTGCAGCCCAACCCGCCCCGCGAGATCACCTCCCAGTGGATCAGCCCGGCGGAGGAGGCACTCGGCACCGACGCGGACGCGTGGCTCGCGGTGTTCCTGTGGACGCAGGCCCTGCTGATCGCCGCGCTCGCCGCCGTGTGGCTGCACCGCGTCTGGGGCCGCTGGCAGACCTGGATCTGCGCGCTGCCGGTGCTCGGCGTCCTCGGTCTCGCCGACGCGGGCGCGCTCACCGCGCTGCTGCCCAACCTGCTGTGAACGCGCCCCGACACCCCCTTCACGTACCGGAGTTGAACCCATGACCGCCGAGACCAGCACCGAGCAGATGTCGGAGGCTGCCGACACCGTCGTCCAGCCGCGCATCATCCCCGGCCCCGCGTCCGGTCCCGCCACCCTCGAGGCCGAGGCCGTCTCCGCCTGGTTCGCCGACCACAAAGTCCTCGACCGGGTGTCGCTGACCATGCCCGCGCAAGGAGTCACCGCGCTCATCGGCCCCTCCGGCTGCGGCAAGTCGACCTTCCTGCGCATCCTCAACCGCATGCACGAGCTGATCGGTTCGGCCTCCCTCGCCGGGCGGGTGCTGCTCGACGGCGACGACATCTACGACCGGGGCCGCCGCATCACCCAGGCCCGCCGGAACATCGGCATGGTCTTCCAGAAGCCCAACCCCTTTCCCGCCATGTCCCTCTACGACAACGTCCTCGCCGGCCTCAAGCTCAACGCCATCAAGGCGAGCAAGGGCGCCCGCGACGACCTCGTGGAGGAGTGCCTGACGAAGGCCGGACTGTGGAAGGAGGTCAGGGACCGGCTGCGGCAGCCCGGCGGTGCGCTCTCCGGCGGTCAGCAGCAACGCCTGTGCATAGCAAGGTCGTTGGCCGTGCGTCCCCGGGTCCTGCTCATGGACGAGCCCTGCTCCGCGCTCGACCCGACCTCCACCCGCCGCATCGAGGAGACCATCCACGAGCTGAAGGAGGAGGTGACCATCGTCATCGTCACCCACAACATGCAGCAGGCCGCCCGCGTCTCCGACACCTGCGCCTTCTTCCTCGCCTCCCACGGCACGCCCGGCGTCATCGTCGAGCACGGCGACACCCACGCCATGTTCAACGCGCCCCAGGACGAACGGACTTCGGACTACGTGAACGGGCGGTTCGGGTGACTCGGCAAGGGTGGCCGGTCGCGGTGGCGGGGGTTCTCGTGGCGCTCGCCGCTGTTGCCGGCTGCGATCCGGGCAGGCCGCGCGCCACGCCCACCACGACGCGCACGGCGCAGGCTCCGGACGCGGTGCACGGCCGGCAGGCGCCGACCGTCACAGTCACGCCGCCGCGCGCCTTCGCGCCGCCCACCTCCGCCAAGCCCAAGTCGCCTTCCCGGACGCCGGGTCCGGCCACCGCCGACGCCCGCGTCCCCGGCCCCGACCTCTCCCGCCCGTCCCCGCAGGCGACAACGAAGCAGCCGTACCCCACCGCTTCCACCGCCAGGACCGGCTTCCCGGCACCGGCCCCCGGCCTCTCCGTCCTCACCATCGACGGCTGGGACGCGTACGTACGCCGCGGAGGTCAGGAAGAGGTCGACGCCTGCAGGGACGCCGTGCAGTGGGCGGGTCCCGACATCGGCCGGGAGGACGGCTACAACATGCACACCGTCGTCATCGTCGGCCACGACTACTGCCGCGGCTTCGACCGGTTCGCGCTGCTGAAGCCCGGCTCGCGCGTCACCCTGCGCACGACCCGCGGCTCATGGACGTACGAGGTGTACGCGAACCACGTGACACCCGGCCGCGGCGCCCCCGCCGCAGGCCTCTACTGGGGCGATCTGACGCTGCAGTCCTGCATCGGCCCCGACACCGGATTCAGCTACCTGAAGCGGGTGTGACCCACCGCCCGCCCCCTTGACGCCGATCCCTTACGGAGAACTGCCATGCCCCGCGTGCCCCAGCTCCCCAGACCTGTACGCCGCGTCGCCGTCCGGCTGCGCAGCCGGCGCGGGCTCGGCGCCACCGCCGTGGCCGCCGTCGCCACAGCCCTGCTCACGGCCTCGCAGGCGCCGGGGCTCACCCCGCACTCCCCGCCGCACGACACCCCGTCCGTACCCGGCGGCTTCGTGGACGACGACGCCCCGCTGCCGGACGTCCCGACCCAGGGCGACGACTCGTACCACGTCGAACTGCCGCCCCTGAAGGGCCTGTCCGTCGCCGACAAGCTGTGGGGCGACGGCGCCACCGACCCCACCCGGCAACGGATCTCCGCCGAGTCAGGGCTGCCCGCCAGTGTGTTCGCGGCGTACACCGGAGCCGAGACGGCCGTCGCCCGCACCGACCCGGGCTGCCACCTGAAGTGGGAACTGCTCGCCGGCATCGGCAAGGTCGAGTCGGGCAACGCCCGCGGCGGCGACGTCGACGCGAACGGCGACACCGTCACCCGCATCACCGGGCCCGCCCTCGACGGCAACGGCTTCGCGCTCATCCGCGACACCGAGGGCGGGGTGTGGGACGGCGACGCCGTCTACGACCGGGCCGTCGGGCCCATGCAGTTCCTGCCGGGCACGTGGAAGCGCTGGGGCGCCGACGGCAACGGCGACGGCGTCTCCGACCCCAACAACATCTACGACGCCGCACTCGGCGCCGGCCACTATCTGTGCGCGGGCAGCCGGGACCTGGGCACGGGCGCAGGCCTGGACCGGGCGATCCTCAGCTACAACTACTCGCGCGACTACCTCAACCTGGTGCTCGGCTGGATGGAGTTCTACCTGCGCGGCGTGCACGCCGTGCCCGACGGCAAGGGCGTCGTGCCGCGCAGCCCCGGCGCCGGCGGCTCCCGCCAGGCCACCGAGCCGGTCCCCGAGGGCGGCGTCGGACGGCCCGGATCCGGCGGCGGCGCACCCGGCGGGCCCGGCACCCCGGGCCACCCCGCACCGGCCGTCACCCCGCCTCCGGCCCCGGCCCCGTCGTCCTCCGGCCCCACGCGCCCCTCGCCCACGGCGCAGCCGACGCCGACCACCAGCGACGTCCCGCACCCTGGGGACACCGGCGCGGCCTCGCCGGACCCGACGCCCGGCGACAGCGACGACCCGACCGCCTCGCCCACCCCGGACTCCTCGCCGCCGGACACCGGCACCTGCCCCGACCCGACCGCGACCCCGTCGCCGACCGAGACCCCGTCGCCGGCCGAGACCCCCGAGCCGACCCCGACGGACACCGGCTGTCCCTCCCCGAGCCCGTCGGGCGACACCTCGCCGGACCCTGCCGTCACCGGCTGACCCGGAACGTGAAGAGACCGGCCGGCGCACACCCCGTCGGGTGGGCGCCGGCCGGCCGTGTGGCGCCCGCGCAAGGGGGGCAGGCGGGCCGCCGGGTGCCCTGGTGGAGTTCCGCTGGGGGGCAGCGGTCCTCGGACACCAGTTTCATAATGCGGCGTGGCGCGACGAGAGAGAAGACCGGTGCGCGTATGCCGCCCCAACTCCTGGTGAATCAGGGGCAAGTGCGGGACGGTGAGAACCCGGCAAGAGGCAGGATGCGTCCAGCCGGATCCGCCCGGCGTACAGCGCTCCTCGGCTGCCCGCCGGGTCACCGGTCCGCGCGCAACCGCTCACTCACCGCAACATGTGCGACGTACGCCCCGACGCCTCGTCGATCTCGCCGTGCGCCTTGGTCAGCATCTTCATCGCCAGCTCGTTGAGCGCCCTCGCTCCCGCGACCTCCTCGCCGACCCGCGGCTGGTTCGTGTCGGAGGGGTGGCGGCTCGCGTAGCCATGGGCCCGTACCTCGCTCCCGTCGGGGAGCCGGACGAGCGCGGCGGCACGCGTGCGATGTGTGTCTTCCTCGAATTCCAGCTCGACATGCCATCCGACAGTGGTCTGTGCCGACATCGGGATCACCTCCGGGACTGCTATTACCAGGGTGCGCCTGTCGGCCCCGCCCCGCACCACGTCCCGCCTGGGGCCGTCCGGGCCGCTCAGTCCTCCGGTTCCGGCGTCCACCCCGTTCCGGCCGCCCACGTCTCGGCGACCGCCACCACCAGGTCGACCACCGGGTCCTTCACATCGGCGTAGGTGCCGGTGTCGGAGACCCGGGAGGCGAGGGCGTACTTGAAGTGGGTGTAGGCCGGGACCGCCTCCGGGTGACTGCGGAACCAGTCGCGGAAGAGCAGGGCCAGGCGTTCGTTGGGGGAGCCGGCGAGCCGCACGTGCAGGTTGACCGGCTCGGCGTCCGTGCCGCGGCGGGACCAGAAGCGCTTGGCCCAGTGGGACGGTACGTCGTCCAGGCCCGCCGGGACATGGTCCCGGCGGTAGTGGCGGAGCCGGAAGCCGAGGTCGGTGAGGGGGCCCGCGAACGCGGCCTCCGCCTCGTCCAGGTCGGCGACGCTCACCTGGAGGTCGTAGACCGGCTTCGCCGCCATCCCCGGGATCGACGTGCCGCCGATGTGTTCCGCCCGCAGGGCCACCGGCCCGAGCGCGGCGCCGAGCTCGGCGCACAGCGCGCGGCCCCGCTCCGGCCAGAGCGCGTCGTACGGGACGACGAGGGGGGTCTGCGACTCGGGCAGCATCAGACGGCTTCCAGCGCGACGTGCGGCTCGGCCGGCAGGACCACGCGGATCGCGTCGCCGGGGCGCACCACGCCGCCGGTCCGCACCACGCTCATGATCCCGCCCTTGCGGACGATCGCCCCGTCCTCGTCGCGCCCGACGACCCGCTTGAGCAGCCCGTCCTGGAAGTGATCGATCTGCAGGCACGGGTTGCGCAGGCCCGTGACCTCGACGACCGCGCCGCCCTCGCCCAGCTGCAGGAGCGTGCCGGCGGGCAGCGCGAGCAGGTCGATGCCGGTCGTCGTGACGTTCTCCCCGAGGTCGCCCGGAGCGACGTCGTGGCCCTGCTCGGCGACCTCGGAGAACAGCTCCTCGTGGATGAGGTGGACCTGCCGCAGGTTCGGCTGCGTCGGGTCCTTCGCGACGCGGGAACGGTGCTTGACCGTGACGCCCGCGTGCACGTCGCCCTCGACGCCGAGCCCGGCGAGCAGCGTGATGCTCTCCCGGTTCGGCTTCGTGAAGGAGTACGTCTCGTTGCTGCTGACCGCGATGACCGTGCCGCCGTCGAACCTGCCCATGCCAGGGCCCCCGTTTCCGCGCCGGTGATCGGTGCCTCCGGCCGCCTGCTCCGCGATCCCGGCCGTCCGGACCGGGATCCGTACCGAGCCTAACCCCGCTCCTGCGGCACCATCGCGGCATGGCACGGCAAGAGACCGAGCAGTCCGTGATCACCGTCGTGGCCGCGGCCTTCGTCGAGAACGGGCGGCTGCTCGTGGTCGGCAAGAAGGCCGCTCCCGAGGTGTTTTGCCTGCCGGGTGGGAAACCGGAGCCGGGGGAGAGCCCCGAGCGGACGCTGCTGAGGGAGCTGGACGAGGAGCTCGGCGTCGTCCCGTACGGCCTCGAACCGCTCGCCGAGGTCGAGGACGTCGCCGCGCTCGAAGGGGTGCCGCTGCGGATGACGGTGTACGCCGCCACACTCGACCGCCGCCCGGAGCCCGCCGCCGAACTCGCCGGGATGCGCTGGACGGACGGCGAGGACTCCCCGGGCGTCCGCCTCGCCCCGGCGGTACGCCGTCAAGTGGTGCCATTGGTCAGGGAGTCGGGGCTGCTCGGCCGCTGAGCGCGGGGGCTTCGGCCGCGGCCCACGGCCCGGCGATCTGCTGCCGTTCAGCCGGACGCTCACGAGGTGAGCGACCTCTGCGCCACCCGGCGCAGATGCGCCGCGAGCACCTCCGGGGCGTCCGGGGTCAGCGTGCGCAGGGCGACCAGGGCCGTCACCACCACGTCGCAGAGTTCCGACTCGACGTCCTGCCAGGAGTGGCTCTCGCCCTTGCGCGGGTTCTGCCCCGTCGCACCGATGACCGCCTGGGCGACCTCACCGACCTCCTCCGACAGCTTCAGCACCCTCAGGAGCAGGGCCTCGTCCGCGGTGCGTCGATTGTGCGAGTCGAGCCAGGCGTGCAGCCCGTCGACGGTCTCCCACACGCTGTCGTACGTGGGCGGGGCGGGGTCGTGCCGGGCGCTGGGAGGCGTGGTGTCAGGCATGCCCGCAGCCTGCCACGGACGGGCTACTCGTCGGTGCTGTCCAGGGAAACCTCCTCCGGACCCGGCTGCGGACCCGGCCCGCGCACCCGCTTGCTGCGCGACGCCACGACCGCGAGCGCCGCGGCGGCGCTGCCCACGAGAGCGGCCGGGACCATCCAGTGCCGGTCCAGGGCGTGGCCGAGCGCCTGGTCGAGGGAGTAGCGGCCCGCGCCGGTCACCGCGAGTCCGGCCGCGACGAAGCCGAGGAAGGCCGGGTACTCGTAGCCGCCGCCCTGGGCGAAGAAGCCGTTGGGCGCGTGCACCGCGACGGCGCCGGCCATCGTGCCCGCGGCGGCGGCCCCGGCGACGGGCGTGGCGAGGCCGAGGGCGAGCAGGACGCCGCCGCCCGCCTCGCCGGCACCGGCGGCCAGGGCGCTCGCCTTCGGCGGGGCGAAGCCCATGGCCTCCATCCCGGCGGTCGTGGCGCGCAGGCCACCGCCGCCGAACCAGCCGAGCAGTTTCTGCGCTCCGTGCGCGGCGAGCACACCGCCCGTGCCCACGCGCAGCACGAGCAGTCCCAGGTCTGTGCGGTCCAGGCAAGGCTTGTGACAGGTCATGGTCCTACGGTCCGGCAGGCCGGGCCCCGGCACCCGGTGCGCGGGCCCGTTCGGGTGGCGTGTCCCGGGCCGCGGTGTGAGTCTGGGCCGGGGGCCCGGGCCCCGAGCGGCCGGGGTCCCGGACCGGCGACGAACGACCGGAAGGTCCGGCACCGTAGCGCCGGAAGGAGAGGCAGGAGACGGCGTCATGGCCATCCAGACAACGAAGCTCAGCGACCCGGCCGTCCGGGCCTTCGTCACCGCGGTGAACTCCCACGACCGGGAGGCATTCCGCGCCGCCCTCGCGCCCGGCGCGACGATGTCGGACGACGGGTCCGACCGGGACATCGACGAGTGGACCGGCCGCGAGATCTTCGAATCCAACGGGCACATGGAGATCGAGAAGGAGTCCGCGGGCGGCCTGGCCCTCACGGCCCTCTACCGCAACGACGCCTGGGGCGAGATGCGGACGAAGTGGCAGTTCGTCGTGGCGGGCGGCAAGGTGACCCGCTTCGAGACCGGCCAGGCGTAGCTCCCCGGTCAGCGCTCCCGGCCGGCCCTCGCGGTCAGCCGGGAATCCGCACCGCCGCGCCGCTCACCCGGACCCGCGGGTCGCCCTCGTGCAGTGTCACCGTCAGCTCGCCCGGGCGGCCCATGTCCTCCCCCTGGTGAAGGGTGAGGACCGCCTCGGAGGGGACGAGTCCGAGTGTGCGCGCGTACGCGCCGAACGCGGCCGCGGCGGCGCCCGTCGCCGGGTCCTCCACGACACCGCCGACCGGGAACGGGTCGCGGGCGTGGAAGACGAACTCCGAGGCGCGCCACACCAGTTGGACCGTGGTGAGGTCGAGGCGGTGCATCAGGGCCTCGAGGCGCGCGAAGTCGTAGGAGAGGTCCGCGAGCCGCGCGCGCGTGGCGGCCGCGAGGACGAGGTGGCGGGCGCCCGCGTAGGCGATGCGCGGCGGGAACGCCGGGTCGAGGTCGGTGGCCGGCCAGTCGAGCGCGGCGAGCGCCTCGGCCAGGTCGTCCGGCGCCACCTCGGTGATGTGCGGCGCGACGCTGGTGAGCGTCGCGCGCAGGGTGCCGTCGGCGTCCCGGGTGACGGTCACCGGCACCTCGCCGGCCTGCGTCGCGAAGACGTAGTCGCCGGGCCCGTGGATCTCGCCGAGCGCCACGGCCGTCGCCACCGTGGCGTGTCCGCAGAACGGGACCTCGGCCTTGGGGCTGAAGTAGCGCGCGGTGTACGAGCGCTGCGCGCTGCCGGGCGGCGGGGTGCTGTCGGACGCGGAGGCGCCGCCGGGCGCCGGTGTCAGGAACGCCGACTCGCTGTATCCGAGCCGCGCCGCGACGGCGAGCATCTCCTCGTCGTCGAGCGCATGCGCGTCGAGCACGACACCGGCGGGGTTGCCGCCCGCGGGGTCCGTGGTGAAGGCGGTGTAGCGCAGCACATCGGAGTCGGTGTTCATGGCAGGGGAGCGTAGCGCGGGCAGCCGCAGCGCGGCCCGGGTTCTCCTGCGGTCCCGTCGGCAGGTCCCCCCGCCCCCGGGCCGCGGCACGGCTGCCCGTCTTCCCCCTCGGAAGTGGCTCAGTGGCAGCTGATCCCGCCGGGCCCGTCGCCCCACGAGCAGGAGTCGAGCTGGGTGCCGCTCGGCTTGATGAGGCGGGCCTTGTCGCCGGTGTTGTTCCAGACGTACGAGCCCCGGCCCCAGTAGCGCACGCCGGAGGCGTTGGTGCCCTTGCCGGTGCGGACCTTGACGGTCTTGCCGGCGCCGATGTTGTAGCTGCCGAACGTGTACGTGTAGCCGGTGTTGTCCTTGAGCTTGTAGCCCTTGAGCTGGATCGCGGAACGGGTGTTGTTGTGGATGTTCACCCACTCCGCGTTCAGCGAGGAGTTCGACCGGTTGTCGCTGCCGGGGCTGTCGTACTGGATGTAGCCCAGGTGCAGACCGCCCTGGTGGGCGGCCGCGGAGGCCGGGGACGCGGCGAGCAGGGAGACCGACAGGACGCCGGCCGCCAGGGCGGCCGAGGCCGTGGAACGTATGCGCAAGGTGTGCTCCGAATGTGAAGTTCTCATGGAGAGATCCCGAGCATACGGGCCGCGCTGCCCTGAATTAGTGCGGTAGGTCCCATTCCGCTTGTGGAGATTCGTTTCTCAACCGCGCCCGACGTACGGCATGTTGGTCGCCAGGACCGTCGCGAACTGCACGTTCGCCTCCAGGGGCAGCTCGGCCATGTGCCGCACCGTGCGCGCCACGTCCGCGACATCCATCACCGGCTCCGGCGCCAGCGTTCCGTTCGCCTGGAGGGTCCCGGTCTGCATGCGCTCCGTCATGTCGGTCGCCGCGTTGCCGATGTCGATCTGGCCGCAGGCGATCCGGTACGGACGCCCGTCCAGGGACAGTGACTTCGTCAGCCCGGTCAGCGCGTGCTTCGTCGTCGTGTACGCGGTCGAGCGCGGCCGCGGCGTGTGCGCCGAGATGGAGCCGTTGTTGATGATCCGGCCGCCCTGCGGGTCCTGCTCCTTCATCTGCCGGAACGCCGCCTGGGCGCACAGGAACGCGCCGTTGAGGTTCGTGTCGACGACATGGCGCCAGGCGTCGTACTCCAGGTCCTCGACCGGGACCGCCGGCCCGAACGTGCCCGCGTTGTTGAAGAGCAGGTCGAGGCGGCCGAACCGGTCGCGTACGGCGGCGAAGAGCGCGGCCACGTCGTCGGGGCTGGAGACGTCGGTCCGTACGGGGAGCGACCTGGCCGCGGCCTCGGGCGCGAGGGCCGCCGTCGCGTCGAGCGTCTCGGTGCGGCGGCCCGCGAGGGCCACCCGCCAGCCCGCGCGCAGCAGTTCGACGGCTACGGCCCGGCCGATGCCGGAGCCCGCGCCGGTCACCACGGCGGTGGGTGCGGCGGTCGGTTCGTGCGGTTCCGGGGCGTTGTTCTGAGCGTTCATGGCCCCGGAGCGTACGGCAGGAGGGGTCATGCGGAGATCACTCATCCGCCATGTGGCGGCCGTGCGCATGACAGGCCACGGTCGTCCCCCGGCACTCCAATTTCCTCTGACAACAACCGTCAGGGGAGGGCCACATGACAGCCGAAGGACGCCAGCCGAGCCAGCACTCGCCCGAAATGCGCGCCGTGGCGGGCCACCTGGGCCGCCGCCGCTTCCTCACCGTCACGGGCGCCGCCGCCGCGCTCGCCTTCGCCACGAACCTGCCGGCCGCGGGCACCGCGAGCGCCGCCGAGTTCGACGCGCGGAAGATCACCGCCGACCCGTTCACGCTCGGCGTGGCCTCCGGCGACCCGCTGCCCGGCTCCGTCCTGCTGTGGACGCGACTGGCCCCCTCCCCGTACGAGGCGGACAGCGGTCTGCCCGCCCAGCGCATCGCCGTCGAGTGGGAGCTCGCGCACGACGAGCGCTTCCGGCGCGTCGTGCGGCGCGGCACGGCCACCGCGCACCCGGAGTTCCACCACTCCGTCCACGTCGAGGTCGAACACCTCGCGCCGGGCAGCGTCTACTACTACCGCTTCCGCACCGGCAAGTGGGTCAGCGGCACCGGCCGGACACGCACCGCGCCCTCCGCCCACGCCCGTACCTCGGCCCTCACGCTCGCCGCGGTCTCCTGCCAGGCCTACCACGACGGCTACTTCACGGCCTACAAGCACCTCGCCGCCGACGCCTCCGTGGACGTCGTCTTCCACCTCGGCGACTACCTCTACGAGTACGCCGTGAACTCCGCCGGCGGCGTCCGCGGCTACACGGGCGGCGACGTACTGCCCGCCCACTTCAACCGCGAGACCGTGACGCTGGAGGACTACCGGCTGCGGTACGCGCTCTACAAGTCCGACCCGGACCTGCGGGCCGCGCACGCCGCGCACCCCTTCGTCGTCACGTGGGACGACCACGAGACCGAGAACAACTACGCGGACGACATCGACGAGCAGGACGGCCCGCCCGCCGAGTTCCTGCTCCGCCGCGCCTCCGCGTACCGCGCCTACTGGGAGAACCAGCCCCTGCGCCGCCCGCAGCTCCCGCAGGGCCCCGACGCCCAGATGTACCGGCGCCTGATCTGGGGGAAGCTCGCCCAGTTCGACATCCTCGACACCCGCCAGTACCGCTCCAACCAGGCGTACGGCGACGGGTCCCACGTCCCCGGTCCCGAGTCGGACGACCCGGCGCGCACCATCACCGGCGCCACACAGGAGCGGTGGCTCATCGACGGCTGGCGCCGCTCGAACGCCCTGTGGAACGTCGTCCCGCAGCAGGTCACCTTCTCGCAGCGCAAGCTCGACCTGAACGCGGCCGCGAAGGTGTCCATGGACGCGTGGGACGGTTACCGCGCCTCGCGTCAACGCGTCCTCGCCGGGGCCAGGGCGGCCCGCGTCGAGAACCTGATGGTGCTCACCGGTGACGT
Organism: Streptomyces sp. NPDC107517; assembly: GCF_055582645.1. Taxonomy (NCBI): domain Bacteria; kingdom Bacillati; phylum Actinomycetota; class Actinomycetes; order Kitasatosporales; family Streptomycetaceae; genus Streptomyces; species Streptomyces sp. NPDC107517. Next base: position 271,194 of record NZ_JBVJPM010000002.1, read on the forward strand.
GCACGTCGGCTACGCCTTCGACATCAAGGACGACTTCGACGACCCGTCGTCGAAGACCCTCGGCACGGAGATCGTCGCCACGTCCGTCAGCAGCGGCAAGGACGGCGCGGACAAGCCGGCGAACTGGGGCACGTACACCCAGGCCAACCCGCACCTGAAGTTCTACAACGGACGCCGCGGCTACGTGACGGTCGCCCTCGGCGAGCACGAGGCCCGAGCCGACTTCAAGACGGTTCCTGCGGTGACGACGCCGGGGGCCCCCGTCTCCACGGCGGCGTCGTTCGTCACGGCGGTGGGCAACCAGGGCCTGCGCCCGGCGTAACGGGGCCGGCTGCCCCGCGCCCCCTGATCGCTTTCCGGGGGCGCGGGAGTCGCTTCTCCGGCGCGGACAGCTGCCGTTCAAGCGCGCCCGGGGACCGCCTTCTCGGGGCGCCCGGGGACTGCTTTCCCGGGGCGCCCGGGGTCCGCCTTCCAGGGGGCGCAGGTATCTGTCTTCAGGGGCGCGGGGAACTGCGCGACCAGCCCCCACCGGACCGTCACCCGGCAGCGAAACCGCTACGCACCGGCCGGACGCCGCTACCCCTCCGACGGATACCGCACCCCGATCCGCTCCCGGACGGAGTCCAGCGTGCGCATCACCGCCAGGGAACCGGCGAGCGGCACGAGCGGCGACTCCGTGTCCCCGGCCCGCAGCCGGTGCATCACCTCACCCGCCTCGTGCCGGAGGCTGTCGCGAGGCCCGTCCCCCGCCTGAGCCGTGAACTCCTGCGGCTCCCGCCCGTCCCGGTGCAGCACGAACCGGTCCGGGTAGAAGAAGCCGTGCGGAATGTCGATACGGCCCTGGGAGCCGGTGATCGACGCGGTGACCGGGGTGCCCGCGTCGATCGAGCAGTCGAGCAGCGCGTGAGCACCGCTCTCCCACGAGAGCAGCATCCCCGTACGGAGATCGACGCCCTCGTCCGAGAGCACCGCTCTCGCAGTGACCTCCGACGGCTCACCGAGGATCAGGTGAGCGAAAGACACCGGGTACACGCCGAGATCGAGCAGCGCGCCCCCGCCCTGCGCCGGATCGCGCAGCCGGTGCGCGGGAGGGAAGGGTCCGGCCAGCCCGAAGTCGGCCCGCACCGTGCGGACTTCACCGACCGCGCCGTCGTCGACCAGCGCCTTCAGCCTCCTGATCAGCGGATGGCAGTACATCCACATGGCCTCCATCAGGAAGAGGCCGCGGCTGCGGGCGAGCGTCACCAGCTCCTCCGCCTCGCGCGAGTTCAGCGTGAACGCCTTCTCGCACAGGACCGCCCGTCCCGCCTCCAGGCACAGCCCGGCGGCCGCGCGGTGCGCCGAGTGCGGGGTCGCGACGTACACGACATCCACGTCCTCGTCCTCGGCGAGCGAGGACCAGTCCCCGTACGCCCGCGGGATCCCGAACCGCTCGGCGAACGCCTTCGCCGAGGCGTCGGAGCGGGACGCCACGGCGACGACCTCCGCGTCCGGCATGTCGAGAAGGTTCGCCGTGAAGGACGCGGCGATGCCCCCGGTCGCCAGGACGCCCCACCGCACACGCTCACGTTCCACCACTGAAGGCCCCCTGCCAGGTTCCGGCCACTGCCCCTGCCGGCACGTCACGAAATGTGGTCTCAACCAATGCACCTGAGCTGAGAGCATAGGTAATCGAATGAACGACCGGGAGGGGAACCGCATGCCGGACCACGGCCGCCAGCACACGTCCGCGCGCGAAGCGCAGCGCATACCCGAGGCGCCACCCGTCGCCGGCCCCACGCTCGCCGCCCGCCGCCGCACCGGCTTCCTGGTCACCCTCGTACTCGGCGGACTCACCGCCGTACCGCCGCTGTCCATGGACATGTACCTCCCGGCACTTCCGGAGGTCACCGGCGCCCTGCACACCTCGGCCGCCACCGCCCAGCTCACCCTCACCGCCTGCCTCACCGGCATGGCGCTCGGGCAGCTCGCGGTCGGCCCGATGAGCGACAAGTGGGGCCGCAGGCGCCCCCTCCTCATCGGCCTCCTTCTCTACATCGCCGCCACCGCGGTCTGCGCCCTCGCCCCCACGGCCCCGCTCCTCATCGGCTTCCGCCTGGTGCAGGGCCTCGCCGGGGCCGCCGGCATCGTGATCGCCCGGGCGGTCGTGCGCGACCTGTACGACGGCGTCGAGATGGCGCGCTTCTTCTCCACCCTCATGCTGATCTCCGGCGTCGCCCCGATCGTCGCGCCCCTCATCGGCGGCCAGGTCCTGCGGATCACGGACTGGCGCGGCATCTTCGTCGTCCTCACCGCCGTCGGCATCGCGCTGACCGCCCTCGTCTGGAAGGGCCTGCCCGAGACGCTCGCCCCCGAACGGCGGCACAGCGGCGGCACGGCCGAGGCACTGCGCACCATGCGCGGCCTCCTCGCCGACCGCGTCTTCACCGGCTACATGATCGCGGGCGGCTTCGTCTTCGCCGCCCTCTTCGCCTACATCAGCGCATCCCCGTTCGTGGTCCAGGAGATCTACGGCGCCTCGCCCCAGACCTTCAGCCTCCTGTTCGGCATCAACTCCGTCGGCCTGATCGCCGTGGGCCAGATCAACGGCAAGCTCCTCGTCGGCCGCGTCAGCCTCGACAAGGCGCTCGCCGTCGGCCTCGGCGTCATCACGCTCGCCTCCGCCGCGCTCCTGCTCATGGCGAGCGGCGTCTTCGGCGACGTGGGACTCGTACCGATCGCGGCGGGACTGTTCGTCCTCATGTCCGCGATGGGCCTCGGCATGCCCAACACCAACGCCCTCGCCCTGATGCGCACCCCGCACGCCGCGGGCTCCGCCTCCGCGCTCCTCGGCACCACCTCCTTCCTGGTCGGCGCCGTCGCCTCACCGCTCGTGGGCATCGCGGGAGAGGGCACCGCCGTCCCGATGGCCGTCGTCCAGCTGGCCTGCGCCCTGGCGGCCGTCGCATGCTTCTTGGGACTGTGCCGCCCCTGGCAGCGCGGGACCGGGCCGACGCGGGAGGCGGAGCACTGAGTACGCCAAGACTGCGCCCCGGCACCCCCGAACGCGCCGGGCTCGACCCCGACGGGCTGCGCCGCCTCGTCCAGGACGTGCGCGAACTGCCCCGAGGGGCGCGCCCCTGGTGCGCGGGCGCCGTCGTCCTCGCGGGCCGCGGCCCGGTAGTCGCCGCGCACGAGGCGGCGGGCTGGGCGACGCGGTACCTCGCCTACGACGAGACGGCCGACCGGGGCGTCGAGCTCCCGCCCGCGTCGCGCGTCCCCATGCGCCCCGACACCGTCTTCGACCTCGCCTCCCTCACCAAGCTCTTCACCACCGTCGCCGCGGTGCAGCAGCTGGAGCGCGGCACCCTCGGCATCGACGCCCGGGTGGGTGCCTACGTCCCCGAGTTCACCGCCGCCGCCGAGCACGACGTCACGATCCGCCAGCTCCTCACCCACACCTCGGGCCTGCGCCCCGAACTCCCGCTCTACGACTGCCCGGACGACGCGGCGCGCCTGACGGCCCTGCGCGCCGAGGCCCCGTCGTCCCCGCCCGGCGCCTACCTCTACTCCGACCTCAACATGCTGCTGCTCCAGCAGGTCCTGGAGCGCATCGCGCGGCGCCCCCTCGACGTCCTCGTGCGCGACGGCATCACCCGGCCCCTCGGCATGACGGCGACGGGCTTCGGCCCGCACCCCGGCGCCGCCGCCACCGAGGACCAGCGCCGGCCCTGGGCCAAGGCCGACCGGGGCCTGCTGCGCGGCATCGTCCACGACGAGAACGCCTGGGCGCTGGGCGGCGTCGCCGGTCACGCGGGCCTCTTCTCCACGGCGTACGACCTCGCGGTCCTGTGCCGCACCCTGCTCAACGGCGGCTCGTACGGCACCGCCCGCATCCTCGGCCCCGACCACGTCGAGCTGATGCTGACGGCGCCCGGCCTCGGCTTCCAGCTCGACCAGCCCTGGTTCATGGGCGAGCTCGCGGGCCGCGGCGCGGCCGGACACTGCGGCTTCACCGGCACCTCGCTCGTCCTCGACCGCGCCACGGACACGTTCCTGATCCTCCTCGCGAACACGGTCCACCCGCGCCGCAGGCCCCCGCAGAACGGGCCGCGCGCCTCGGCGGCGACGCGTCTCGCGCGGGCCGTGGGCGCGTAGGCGGCCCCCGCCGCGACCGTAGAATCAGGGGGTGAACGCCCCCCTGACCCCTTACTCGCCCGCCTCCCCGGCCGACACCCTGCGCGCGGCCCTCGCCGGGCTGCTCGACGGGCTGCCGCCCACGCAGGCGGCGCGCGCCGTCGAACGGCTGATCGCGAGCTACCGGGGGAGCACCCCGACGGACGCGCCGATCCTGCGGGACCGCGCCGACGTCGCCGCCTACGCCGCGTACCGGATGCCGGCCACCTTCGAGGCGGTCCGCTCGGCGCTCGGCGCGCTCGCCGACGCGGCGCCCGAGGGCTGGGCGCCCGGCAGTCAGGTCGACGTGGGCGGCGGGACGGGCGCCGCGGTCTGGGCCGCCGCCGACACCTGGGCCGGCGAGCGTCCGGTCACCGTCCTCGACTGGGCCGAGCCCGCGCTCGCCCTCGGACGTGAACTGGCCGGTTCCTGCGACCGGTTGACGTCCGCGCGGTGGCAGCGCTCCCGCATCGGAGCGGCGCTCACCATCGAGAGCACCGATCTGGTGACGGTCTCGTACGTCCTCAAGGAGCTGACCGCCGACGACCGCCGCGCCGTGGTCGACGCAGCGGCCGCCGCCGCGAGCCCCGACGGGGCCGTGGTCGTCGTCGAGCCCGGCACCCCCGACGGCTACGAGCGGATCATCGAGGCACGCCGGCGCCTGATCGACGCCGGATTCCACGTCGCCGCGCCCTGCCCCCACAGCGCGGCCTGCCCCATCGTGCCCGGCACCGACTGGTGCCACTTCTCGGCCCGGGTCAGCCGGTCGTCGCTGCACCGCCAGGTCAAGGGCGGATCGCTCGCGTACGAGGACGAGAAGTTCAGCTACGTGGCCGCGACCCGTTTCGCCCCCGAGCGCCCCGCGGCCCGGATCACCCGCCGCCCCCAGATCCGCAAGGGCCAGGTACTCCTGGACCTGTGCGAGGCGGAGGGCGCGCTGGGCCGCGAAACGGTGACGAAGCGGCACGGGCCCCTGTACCGGGCGGCCCGCGACGCCGACTGGGGCGACGCCTGGCCTCCGGCCCCGTAGGGGTGCCGCTCCCGCACCCGGCAGACAGGATCGGGCCCCGGGCTCCCGGCCGCGAAGCTCCGACGTGCGGCACCTGACCGCTGCCGCCCCCGCCCCCGCTGCCGCCCCCCCGTCACACCCCGCCCCGTCACGCCCCCCCCGCGCCGTCACGACCCCTCGCGGGTGACGCGTTCCTCCCTCAGCCTGCGCAGCAACTCCCGCTTCTGTGCTTGCGGGTCGAGCCCGCCGCCGACCCGGCCGTCGCGGCCGCCGCCGCGCAGGGTCTTGCGGGAGAGGTTGCTGCGGGTGCCGCCGACACCCAGCATGTTCCCGGATCCGCCTCGGCTCATCGTGGTCTCCCTTCGATCTTCGAACGGCGCTGTCCCGGGCGGGAGTTGAACCGCCCAGAGCGAGACGATGCGTCTCGCCAACGACGTCCACTGTCCGCGAGACGGATCGTCCAGTCAAGGGAATTGAGACGGTACGTCTCGCCTCGCCCGCTGATACATTCGAGCCATGGCCCAGAAGACCGCTCCCGACTCCAACCGCCGCAGCGAGCGCTCACGCCGCGCGATCTACGACGCCGCCCTCACTCTCGTCGCCGAGATCGGCTATCCCAAGACCACGATCGAGGGCATCGCCGCCCGCGCGGGCGTCGGCAAGCAGACGATCTACCGCTGGTGGTCCTCCAAGGCGGAGGTCCTCATGGAGGCCTTCATCGACCTCGGCGTCCAGGCGGCGGAGGCGGCCGGAGCGGGCGACTGGGCGGAGGCGGACGGCATCCCGGACACCGGCGACATCGAGACCGACCTCAAGGTGGTCCTGCGCGCCACCGTCGACGAGCTGCTCGACCCCCGCTACGACGCCCCGGCCCGCGCCCTCGCCGCCGAGGGCGTCGCCAACCCGGCCTTCGGCGAGGAGTTCGTCGGCCGCCTCCTGATGCCCTCGCTGGAGCTGTACGCGCGCCGCCTGCGCGCCGCCCAGGACGCCGGCCAGATCCGCGCCGACGTGGACCCGTACATCGCCCGTGACCTGTTCTCCGCGCCACTCGCCCAGCGCTGGCTCCAGGGCACGGGCCCCCTGGACCACGCCTACGCCGACGCCCTCGTCGAGTACGCCCTCTACGGACTCAGCCCCCGCTGACCCGCGCCCGCACGGCCGACGGGGTGCGGGCCAGCAGGCCCGGCGCGTCCGAGATCACGCCGTTGCAGCCCAGCCGCAGCACGCGGTCCCGCTGGCGCGGTGTGTCCACCGTGTGCGCCCACACCCGCGGGATCCCGGACCGCACGGCCCGTACGAGATCGGCGTCGCGCGCCTTGTAGTCCACGTCGAGCAGGTCGACGAACCGGGCCCAGCGCGCCGGGCGGTCCGTGCGCATCTGGACCCGCGAGCGCCACAGTTGCGACGTGAGGCCCATGTCGTGGGCGCGCAGGGCGACGGCCGGGTCGTTGGAGTTCACGAACACCGACCGGGTGAGGCCCCGGCGCCGGATCATCGCGGCGATCCCGCCCAGGCTCTTCGGGTCCTTCGCCTCCAGCATCAGCACGGTGCGGCCGCCGAGCCGGTCGAGGACCTCGGCGGCCGTCGGCAGCGGCTCCACGCGCCAGTGGCCCGGCAGCGAGGCTTTCGGACGCATCCGCACGCGCGCCCACTGCCGAGCGTCGATCCGGTTCACCGGGCCCGACGTGTCCGTCGTGCGGTCCAGGGTCGGGTCGTGCATGACCACGATCGTGCCGTCGCGAAGCATCCGGGTGTCGAAGTCGAGTACCTGCGCGGTGCCGCGCCCGAAGGCGGCCGTCAGGCCCGACATGCTGTTCTCCGGGACTTCCAGGGCGCCGCCGCGGTGAGCCGTGTAGACGATGCGCGGGAGGCTGTCGACGGTCAGGGGGCCGGTGCCCCACTCGACGGGGGAGATGGCCGGCGGGGCGAGAACCAGGAGCCCGCCGAGGCCCGTCAGCGCAGTCCGTGTGACCATGCCGACCACGGTAGGCGGGCAAATCCCAGTAAAGCCGGTAATGACACCCGATTATCTTCCGCGCCTCGTATCGCTCGGCATCGCCCCGGGTACCCCGGATGTGGACTGTGGCCACCCGCGGCGCAGGATGGTGCGACCATGGGACATGCTTCTCGGTACTACGGCGAGGTGAGGGGATTGATGGGCGCGGGGTACGGCCGCCGGTCCGGCGGACAGGGCAGGATCTCCCAGTGGCTGCGCGCCAGGCGTCCCAAGGAGGCCGAGGGCGACGACGGCCGCGAGGCCCTTCTCCTGGCCGCCGCGGACGCGGGACTGCCGCTCGCACCCGCCGCGTACCCGACCGACTACCGGTGTTCGTGCAGCCGCATCGGCTGTCCCACGCCCGGCAGGCACCCCGTCTCGTTCGCCTGGCAGACGCAGTCCACGACGGACCGCGGCCAGATCGAGCGCTGGGCCCGGCATCAGCCGCAGGCCAACTTCATCACCGCGACCGGTATGGTCCACGACGTCCTCGACGTCCCCCTGGAGGCCGGCAAGGAGGCCCTCGGACGCCTTCTCGCGGCCGGCATCGACGTGGGCCCCGTCGCCGAGTCCGGCGGCGACCGCATGCTCTTCTTCACCGCCACCCGCGGCACTCCCGAGGACGAGGACGAGTGGTGGCCCTGCGAGCTGGACTGCCACCCCGAGACGATGGACGAGCACCCCGGCCTGCGCTGGCACTGCCGCGGCTCGTACGTGCCCGTGCCGCCCGCCCGGCTCCCCGGTGACCTGACCGTCGACTGGCTGCGCGGCCTCGAACACCCGCTGCCGGACCCGCTCACCCTGCTCGAAGTCCTCACCGACGCCTGCGCACGCTACGTGGGCGAGGAAAAGGACTTCACGGCAGCCTGGCCCTCACGCGGCTGACGGGCGAGGGCCGGCCGCTCACGGAGAGCGTCAGCTGCCCTTGGCGCCCGTCAGTCCCTCGAGCCGCGTCAGTATCTCGACGTCACCGCCCTTGGCCGGGTCGACGGCGACCTGGTTCGAGATGCGCTCCAGCGTCAGCGACTGCTTGACGTCGCCCGTCATGAGCGCCTTCACGTTCTCGTTGTCGACCGTGATGCTCAGGCCCTTGGACGCCGTCTGCTTCTCGTAGTGGTGCGTGGCGAAGAACACGATCGCACCGCCGTCCGCGGTCCGCAGACCGACCGGCGCGTAGTCGCCCGACGTCATCGGCTCGTCGACGTACTGGCGGGCGAGACCCGGGCGGCTCGCGTTCTTCTCCCGCGTGGTCCGCCACAGCGACGTGTGCCGGCCCGGCGCGAAACCGTCGCCGCCGTCCTCCAGATACGTCGCGTACCGCCGGCTCATGTCCTGCGGCGCCACCGCGAGCCCCGCGGCGTCCGCCGTCACGGGCTGCGCCCAGCCGTCCTTGTCCTTCTTGAACTCGGGGACGTCACCGGGCGACATGAGCGTCAGATACGACACCTGCCACGGCCGGTTCACATCGTCGCGGGTGAAGACCAGCATCCACCGGAAGTCGCCGCCCCGGTTGGCCTTGGTGTTCGCGACGAACCAGCGGGGCCAGCCCGCCTTCTTCGGGATGGTGAACTCGGCGTCGGACAGTTCGAGCGCCGAGTGGTTCGGGTTGCCGTCGGGGTGATTGACGTGCCCGGCCTTCAGTTTGGCCGCGTCGATCGCGCCGAGCGCGCCCGTCACATGGTCCTCGTCGAGGGACCCGTCGTACGCCTTGTCGGCCGTGTTGTACGCGGCGGTGAAATCCTTCAGGGCGCGGGCGGCCTCGGCCTTGGTGGCCGCCGGGAGGACCTCCCGCTCCCCGTGCACCGTCACACACCCGCTCGCCGTCAGCGCCACGGCGGTCGCGAGGGCCACCGCCGTCACCGGCTTCCTGAGACCACGAGGCCTGCGGAGGAGCTTGCTCATCGGTTCTCTTCACCTTCCCCTTCCCGGGCCCGAACCCTATCGGGGAGGGGAGCGGCGCGAGCGTCCGGATCAGGCTTTGGCGGACTCGCGAGGAGACTGCGCCCCGGGCTTCGGCTTCCGGGACAGGAAACCGGCGGGCGCGAGGAACACCGCGAGCGTCGGGATCAAGTACAGGAGCCAGACGGCGACTTGGAGGACCGTCGGATCGGGCTGGAAGTTGAACACGCCCTTGAGGAGCGTGCCGTACCAGCTGTCCGGCGGAATCGTCTCGCTGATGTCGAACGCCTTGCTGGACAGACCGCCCAGGAACTGCGCCTCCTGAAGGTCGTGCACGCCGTACGCGAGGACGCCCGCCGCCACGATCACCAGCATGCCGCCGGTCCAGGTGAAGAACTTCGCCAGGTTGATCCGCAGGGCGCCGCGGTAGAACGCCCAGCCGAGAGCGACGGCGGTCAGCAGACCCAGCAGGACACCGATCAGGGGCCCGTGCGTGCCGTCGTTCGACGCGCGCACCGAAGCCCACACGAACAGGGCGGTCTCGAGTCCCTCACGGCCGACCGCGAGGAACGCCGTCGCCACCAGCGCCGCCGTACCCATCTGCAGCGCGGCGTCCAGCTTGCCGTGCAGCTCGGCCTTCAGATGCCGCGCCGTGCGCCGCATCCAGAAGACCATCCACGTCACCAGGCCCACGGCGACGATCGACAACGAACCGCCGAGCGCCTCCTGCGCCTCGAACGTCAGCTCCTGCGAGCCGAAGGTCAGCGCGAAACCGAAGCCGAGGGCCACCGCGACGGCGATGGCGATGCCGATCCAGATGGGACGCAGCGCGTCACGCCGCTCCGTCTTCACCAGATACGCGATGAGGATGCAGACGACGAGGCTGGCCTCGAGCCCTTCGCGCAGACCGATCAGATAGTTGCCGAACATCGTGTCCTCATGCCTCCTTGGAGAACAGCGCCCGGCCCCACCAGTCGCCGGAGTCCCGGACGCCCGACGGGACGGCGAAGACGGCCGAACCCACGTGCTGGATGTACTCGTTGAGCGCGTCGCTGCGCGACAGGTTGCGCTGCACGCGGATGAACCCCTTGCGCACGTCCTTCTGGTAGGCCAGGAAGAACAGGCCGGCCTCCAGACGGCCGAGGCCGTCCGTGCCGTCGGTGAAGGAGTAGCCGCGGCGCAGGATGGTCGCCCCCGCGTTGGAGTCGGGGTGCGCGAGCCGCACGTGCGCGTCCGGCTTCATGGCCTTCAGGAACGGCTCGTCGCGCTCCTTGGCCTTGCCGACCGGGGCGCCCTCGCCCTTGTCGCGGCCGAAGACGTCCTCCTGCTCCTGGAGCGACGTACGGTCCCACGTCTCGATGTTCATCCGGATGCGCCGCGCGACGAGGTACGAACCCCCGGTCATCCAGGCCGAGTCGGCGTCCGTGTCCTTGGAGCCGACCCACACGTGCTCGTCCAGGCGGGCGGTCTCGGTGCCGGCGATGTTGCGGGTGCCGTCCTTGAAGCCCATCAGGTTGCGCGGGGTCTGCGCGTCCGGGGTCGTCGACGAGGTCTTGCCGAAGCCGAGCTGGGACCAGCGGATGGCGACCTTGCCGAAGCCGATCCGGGCGAGGTTGCGGATGGCGTGCACGGCGATCTGCGGATCGTCGGCGCAGGCCTGGATGCACAGGTCGCCGTCACTGCGGGCCTTGTCGAGATTGTCGCCGGGGAACTTCGGCAGGTCGACCAGGGCCTCGGGCCGCCGGTCCGCGAGCCCGAACTTCTCGAAGAGGGAAGGGCCGAAGCCGATGGTGAGGGTGAGCCGGGACGGCTTGAGGCCGAGGGCCTCGCCCGTGTCGTCCGGCGGCGCCTCGGGCAGCCCTCCGTACGCGCCCTCGCCGACCGCGTGCCCCTCCGTCATGCGGGACGCGGCCTTCGTCCAGTCCTTCAGGAGCTGCACGAACTCGTCGCGGTCGTCGGTCTTCACGTCGAACGACGCGAAGTGCAGACGGTCCTGCACGGCGGTGGCGATTCCGGCCTGGTGCGCGCCGTGGAACGACACGGCGCCGCCCGAGTCGGCGACCGGCTGCGGATCGTCACCGGTCCGCGTCATGGCGACGGCGCCCCCCGCGGCGGCGGCACCGAGCGCGAGCCCGGCCCCGCCCACCGCGAGCAGTGAACGACGCGACGGCGTACGGGAGTTGTCCGATCCGACCGAGACGTCGGCGGTGGTGTCCGTCATCCCTGACCCCTTACCTGAGTACCCGGGAGGGCTACTTGACGACCGCGGCGGCGAGCTTGGACAGCGGCTCCGCGAGCGCGTTCACCGCGTCCGAGAGCTCCTTGCGGTCCGCCTTGCCGACCTTGTCGTAGGAGGTGAACTCGTAGGAGGTCTTGTCCTTGCGGTACTTGTCGAGCAGCGTGTCCAGGGCCGCGAACTGCTTGTCGAGCTCCTTCGTCAGTGCGGTGTCGTTCTCCGCGGCGACGGGCTTGAGCAGGTCGTACGCCTTCTCGGCACCTTCGACGTTGGCCTTGAAGTCGACGAGGTCGGTGTGCGAGTAGCGCTCCTCCTCGCCGGTGACCTTGCCGGTGGCGACCTCGTCGAGGAGCTCCTTGGCGCCGTTGGCCATGGAGGTCGGCGTGATGTCCGCCTTGCCGACGCGGGTCTGCCAGTCCTTGAGGTCCTTGTCGAGCTGCGTCGCCAGCTCCTTCTCCCGCGAGCCGATCTTCTTGTCCTGCCACAGCGCCTTCTCCAGGCGGTGCCAGCCGGTCCAGTCCGTCTTCGGGTCCTGCCCCTCCTCCAGGCCGTCCGCGCGGACGTCGACCTTCGGGTCGATGTCACCGAAGGACTCGGCGACGGGCTCGGTGCGCTCCCAGCCGATACGGGACGGGGCGTACGCGGCCTGCGCGGCCTTCAGATCACCCTTGCGCACGGCGTCCGTGAACGTCGTGACCTTGGGCAGCGTCTCGTCGGCCTGCTCCTGCGCGTACGTCCGGTAGGCGGCGACGGCCTTGTCCAGACGGGCGTCACGCTTGACGGCCTTGCCGCCGGTGACGGTCACCTTCTGCCGGATGCCGTCGCCCTTCATGCCGGGCTTGCAGGCGATCTCGTACGTGCCGGCCTTCACCTCGGCGGTGAGCTTCTGCTTGGTTCCGGGGCCGATGTTCTCGCGCTCACTGACGATCCGGTCGTCCGGGAACAGGACGTAGACCTCGGTGACCTTGGAGCCCTTGTTCTCTATGGAGAGCTCGACATGGCCGGCCGGGAACTCGCTCTTGGAGACGTCGCACTTGTCGTCCGTGGCGGTGACCTCGACGACGCGGTCGCCACCGGACTTGGCGTCGCTCTTCTCGGTGCAGCCCGTGACGGCGGCCAGGGTCGCCGCGGTGGCGGCGGCAGTGACAACAGTGAGTCGGACGGCTCGCATGCGGGCTCCAAGACGGTGAGGCACAGTGAGTGAGGCGAACCTAACTTAACCGAGGCTTACCTCAGTGCTACCCGGGGGTCCAGTGATTCAGCTCTCACGAAATGACACCGATCGCGCCCCGGACACGAGCGACCCATGGGCGACCCGTGAATCGGCAAACGAAAGGCAAAGAACCTCCCGCCCCCCTCCGAATGATTGACTGTCCAGGTGACGGACTACGACGTGCTCCGGGTCTTCTGCGGCCCCCATGGCGACCACGGCAACGAGCTGGGGGTCGTACGCGAAGGGAGCGACGTCCCGGACAGGGGTGACCGACAGGCACTGGCCGCGAAACTGGGCTTCAGCGAGACGGTGTTCGTGGACGACCCCGAGCGCGGCGTCATCGACATCTACGCACCGGCCACCCGCCTCCCCTTCGCCGGACACCCCTGCGTCGGCACCGCCTGGCTCCTGGACGTACCCGAACTGGTCACGCCCGCGGGCGTGGTGGGAACGCGGCTGGAGGGGGAGTTCACCTGGATCGAGGCGCGACCGGAGTGGGCACCGCCCCGAACGCTGCGCCAGTACGACTCGGCGGCAGAGGTGGATGGGCTCCGGGTTCCCCCGCCGGGGGAGTGGGTCTACGCCTGGGCGTGGGAGGACGTGGCGGCAGGAAAGGTGAGGGCCCGAGGGTTCCCGGGCAGGAACGACGGAATCGACGAGGACGAGGCGACGGGAGCGGCGGCGCTACTGCTCACGGCGCACCTGCACAGAGCCCTGAACATCACGCAGGGCAAGGGCTCTCAGATCCTCACGGCTCCCCAGCCGGAAGGCCTGATCGAGGTGGGCGGCAGGGTTCGCCTCGTCTGATCAGGCGGCGCTGCTGAATTCCTCGCCAAGAGCCTTGAAGACGGCGGTGTTGAGAGCGAACGCCCGCTTGCACTCGGCGACGATGCGCTGCTTCTCCAGCTCATCCACCCGAACGCCGTCCAGCAGGGCGCGATAACTGCGCTTGAAGGCGGCCGGGTTCGGAACCTGCTCGAACACATAGAACCGCACGCCATCACCCTTGCGGGCGAAACCCCAGTTCTTCTCGGCCTTGTCGCGGATGATCTGCCCGCCGGACAGATCCCCCAGGTACCGGGTGTAGTGATGGGCGACGTAGCCCCCCGGCCACTCCTGGGCACACTCGGCAACGCGCGAGGCGTAGGCCTGTGTGGCCGGCAGCGCGGAAACGCCGTCGCGCCAGCCGTCCCCCCGGAGATGGGCCAGATCCCGCTCGATGGCAGAAACCCGGAACAACTCGGGCTGTATGAAAGGCCCGGCGACGGTGGACCCCTCCAGTCGTCCCGCGGCCCCCTCCAGCGCCCGGTAGACGAACCACAGTTGCTCGGTGTAGCGGGCGTAGGCGTCGACGCCGAGGGCTCCGCCGAGAAGGTCGCTCATGAACGTGGTGCTCTCGGCCTCTGTGTGCTGCTCGTGAGAGGCGGTGCGGATCAGGGTGGAGAACGGCGTGTCCATGAGACCTCCAGATCGCTAAGTTTAGGCTTGCCTAACTTATCATTTTCCCGACGCTCTGTCGGTAAAAACGCTACCCCGATCGGCCGCCACGGCAACGCAAAAGGCCCGCCCCACCAACGGGACGGGCCTGCGGACGAATCCACGACGTCAGGGCAGAGTGAGAATCTCCGCACCGGTTTCGGTCACGACCAGGGTGTGCTCGAACTGAGCGGTCCGCTTGCGGTCCTTGGTCACGACGGTCCACCCGTCGTCCCACATGTCGTACTCATGGGTGCCGAGCGTCAGCATGGGCTCGATGGTGAAGGTCATCCCGGGCTGGATGACGGTGGTGGCGTGCGGGCTGTCGTAGTGCGGAATGATCAGGCCGGAGTGGAACGACGAGTTGATCCCGTGCCCGGTGAAGTCCCGCACGACGCCGTAACCGAAGCGCTTGGCGTACGACTCGATGACGCGGCCGATGATGTTGATCTGCCGCCCCGGCCGGACGGCCTTGATGGCGCGGTTGAGGGACTCACGGGTCCGCTCGACGAGAAGCCGGGACTCCTCGTCGACATCACCGACCAGATAGGTGGCGTTGTTGTCGCCGTGCACACCGCCGATGTAGGCGGTCACGTCGAGGTTGACGATGTCTCCGTCGTTCAGGACGGTGGAATCGGGGATCCCGTGGCAGATGACCTCGTTGACGGAGGTGCACAGCGACTTCGGGAAGTTGCGGTAGCCGAGGGTCGACGGGTACGCGCCGTGGTCGATCATGTACTCGTGCGCGATGCGGTCGAGTTCGTCCGTGGTCACGCCGGGCGCGATGGCCTTGGCGGCCTCCTCCATCGCCTGCGCGGCGATCCGGCCGGCGCGGCGCATGGCCTCGACCGTCTCCGGGGTCTGGGTCTCGGGACCGGTGTACGGCGTGGGCGCGGGCTTGCCCACGTACTCGGGACGCCGGATGTTTCCGGGTACGGAACGAGTGGGAGAGAGCTCCCCTGGTACGAGCAGCGACTGGCCAGACATGCCAGCGAGTGTATCGAGCGGCTGTGGGGGACCATGGTCATGGCGAGAGGAGCCGAGGATGGCCCTGTTCAAGAGGCGGACCGTCGGGAAGCCCGGCGAGTGGTACTACTGCCTGGAGCACCAGAAGGTCGAGGAGGGGCCCGAGTGCCCCAACAAGGACCGTTTCGGCCCGTACGCGTCGCGCGCCGAGGCGGAACACGCGATGGAGACGGCGCGTGAACGAAACCTCGAATGGGAGACGGACCCCAAGTGGCACGACGCCACGGCCAAGGACGAGGACGACAAGGCCTGACGGCCCCCGCCGTGTAGGAGACGCCGCGTAGGAGACGGGGAACAGGAGCCCACCGGGCGTCCCCCGCGTACGAGACAGTCCGGAGACAGCAAAGCCCCACCGGACGGCCAGGCGGCCGCGTACGAGACAGGGCCGGAGACGGCGATGCCCCACCGGGCGGGCAGTCGCGTACGAGACGGGAGGGGACGTGGGGGCATGTGCGCGCGGAGCCACCAGCACCACGTTCCGGCAACTAACTGGCTGACGTGCACCGATAGAACAGCGAGCACGTACATGCCCCCGCGGCCCCGCACCCAAAAACGCACCTGACGCGCCCGCACCCGCCGGCGCACCACCACCCCTCAAGCGCAGACCCCACCCCTCAAGCGCAGCCCCCACCCCTCAAGCGCAGCCCCCACCCCTCAAGCGCAGCCCCCACCCCTCAAGCGCAGCCCCCACCCCTCAAGCGCAGCCCCCCACCCCTACCACCCCGCAGGCGGCGGCGAGGTCAGGTGATCCGCGAGGCGGGACAGCCGATCACGGAAGCGCCGACGAGGCCCCCGCGCCGGGCCGCCGACGGGATTCTCGCCCGCGGCCGCGCTGACCAGGTGCTGCGCCGTGTCGAGGTCGAGATCGGGCCCAGGCGTGAGCGCCTCATGGGCCATGGCGTGCAGATCACGGTCACCCGAGTCGATGGCCAGAACCGTGGCCCCCGCCCGCCGGGCGTCATGCACCCGCTCCAGCAACGCCTCCCCCGGCGCCCCAGGCGCCACAACGAGCAGAGTCTCGCCCCGCCGAGCCGCCTCGATGCGCCCGAGCCCCACCGCGAGATGGGCCGGATCCCCGCCCCCCGCCCGGTGCCGCACGAGCGTGGGCGACAGCTCGGGCATCCCGGACCAGGCGGCCTCGTCCACAAGATGCGCCGCGAGATGCCACGGTTCGTACTCGGGCGTGCCGACGAGAAGCAGCCCGCCTCCATGCGGCACGACAGAGGTCCGCAGCGCACCCGCGAAGCGGCGCGCGGCCCCCAGCCACTCGGTTCCGGCGAGCACTTCCCGCAGCAGTGCGACCCGTACGGCGTCCATGCCTGCGCATACTGCCTCAACAGTTCACTCGTCAGACCGAGTTCACCGGGAATTCCCTCTGGGTGGGGAGGGATGGGGGGTGCTGACTGAGACGTCTGTTCCCTTCCGCGCGGGGCGTGAGGGATATGCGAGCTTCCGGATCCCCGCAGCTGTCACGGCACACTCCGGCGTGCTGCTCGCGTTCTGCGAGGGACGAGTGGGATCGAGTCAGGACCACGGGAACATCGACGTGGTCCTGAAGAGATCCACGGACGGCGGCCGCACCTGGGGCCCGCTCCAGGTGGTGGCGGCGAACGGCAACGACCTGGCGGGAAACCCGGCGCCGGTGGTCCTGGACACGGGACGGGTCCTGATCGTCCACGTGAGGAACGCGGCAGGGGCGACAGAGACGGCGATCAGGCGGGGCGAGGTCGAGCCCGAGGACGGACGCCGAGTCTGGGTGCAGCACAGCGACGACGAGGGCCTGACCTGGTCGGCACCCAGGGAGATCACGGCACAGGCGAAGGACAGGAACTGGCGCTGGTACGCCACGGGCCCGGGCCACGCGATCCAGACGCGCAGCGGGCGAGTGGTGGTACCGGCCAACCACTCCCTCCCGCCCGCCGGAGGCGACACCGGCACGGAGGGCAAGTACGACGGGGGCCACTGCCTGCTGAGCGACGACAGGGGCAGGACCTGGCGGCTCGGTTACGTGGACGACCACCCGGACGGCTATGTGAACGTGAACGAGACGACCGCGGTCGAACTGCCGGACGGGCGGCTGTACTTCAACGCCCGCAACGACTCGCCCGCGCCGGGCACGAGGGCGGACGCGACGTCGGAGGACGGCGGGGAGAGCCTGGTCAAGGCATTCCGCCCGCAGGCGGGCCTGGTGGGCCCGGTGGTGGAGGGCAGCCTGCTGAGGCTGGGGGAGGTGCTGCTGTTCGCGGGCCCGGCGGACCCCGGGTTCAGGGCGCTGATGAGCGTGCGGGCGAGCGAGGACGGAGGTGTGACCTGGCGGGTGGCCCACACGGTGGACGGCCTGCCGGCGGCCTACTCCGACCTGGTGCAGGCCGACCCCGAGACGGTCGGACTGCTCTACGAGACGGGAGACTTCAGCGCGTACGAGACGATCACGTTCAGGCGGGTCCCGGTCGCCGCGCTGCTGGGCCGTACGCCTGAGTAAGGTCACCGTATGACCTCTACGGACAGTGTGCAGAAGGCGCCCGCGAAGGACCCCTGGGACCTCCCCGACGTGTCGGGGCTGGTGGTAGGCGTGCTGGGAGGCACGGGCGACCAGGGCCGCGGGCTCGCCTACCGGCTGGCGAGGGCCGGCCAGAAGGTGATCATCGGATCCCGCGCGGCGGAGCGCGCGCAGGCGGCAGCGGACGGGCTGGGCCTGGGCGTCGAGGGCGCGGACAACGCGGAGTGTGCGCGCCGCAGCGACATCGTGATCGTGGCGGTGCCGTGGGAGGGCCACGGCAGGACGCTGGAATCGCTGCGCGAGGACCTCGCGGGCAAGCTCGTGGTCGACTGCGTCAACCCGCTGGGCTTCGACAAGAAGGGCGCGTACGCGCTGAAGCCCGAGGAGGGCAGCGCGGCGGAGCAGGCCGCGGCGCTGCTGCCGGACTCGCGGGTGACGGCGGCGTTCCACCACCTGTCGGCCGTGCTCCTCCAGGACGAGGCGATCGAGGAGATCGACACGGACGTGATGGTGCTGGGCGAGGAGCGGGCGGACACGGAGATCGTCCAGGCGCTGGCGGGCCGCATTCCGGGCATGCGGGGAGTCTTCGCGGGCCGGCTGCGCAACGCGCACCAGGTGGAGTCGCTGGTCGCGAACCTGATCTCGGTGAACCGCCGCTACAAGGCACACGCGGGCCTGCGGGTCACCGACGTCTGACCGGCGCGCGTCACCGCGGTGCGACCGTGGAAGGGCATGGGGGACACTGGGCGGCGTACAACTCTCCGTCCGACAGGAGCCGACCCTCATGCCCCGCCTCGCTCTGTACGCCCTGGTCGTCTGCGCCCTCGCTACGGCCGCAGCCGTGGTCGCCTTCGTGCAGGGCAGCCTGCTCGGCATCGTCTGGGTCCTGCTCGCGGGCCTCACCTCGAACATGGCCTGGTACTACGCGCGCCGGGCCAAGGCCGAGAAGCAGGCGAAGGCGGCGGTCGCGCCTACTGCGTGACGATGGGGATGTCAGGGGTGCCCTGCCAGAAGCGGTAGAACGCCTGACCCCAGTAGGTGTCCCACTCGGTGACACCGAGGGAGCGCATGATCGCGTCGATGGCGTCGAAGAACGCGTGGTTCACCTCCGGGATCCACAGGATGCCGAACACGGCGAGCAGCCCGAACGGAGCGAACGGCTCCACCTGCCGCCGGAAGCTCTGGGACAGCCACGGCTCGATGACGCCGTAGCCGTCCAGGCCGGGGATCGGCAGGAAGTTCAAGATCGCCGCGGTCACCTGGAGCAGGGCCAGGAAGCCGAGCGCGTAGCGGAACGTGTCCGGTACCCCGTTCAGCGTGTCCAGCCAGAACGGCGCCGTGCACACGACGGCGAACAGGACGTTGGCCAGCGGGCCCGCCGCCGAGATGAGGCTGTGCCGCCAGCGGCCCCGGATCCGGCCCCGCTCGATGAAGACGGCGCCGCCGGGCAGACCGATCCCGCCCATGATCACGAAGATGACGGGCAGCACGATGCTGAGCAGGGCGTGCGTGTACTTCAGCGGGTTCAGGGTCAGATAGCCCTTCGCGCCGATGGAGATGTCGCCGCTGTGCAGGGCCGTGCGCGCGTGGGCGTACTCGTGCAGACAGAGCGAGACGATCCAGGCGCCCGTCACGAACAGGAAGACGGCGATGCCGGGCTGCGTGGCGAAGTCCGTCCACACGGCCCAGCCGGCGACGGTGGTGACGGCGGCGATACCGAGGAAGACAGGGCTGATCCTGCGATCGCTGCGACGGGTGGCGGCGGTGGTCATGGAGGAGGGCTCCCGGGGTGCGTGTCGTGCGGCCTGGTGCGGTGCTGGGGCGACGGGCTGACGGTATCGGTGGTGCGGTGTCGGGGGAACGTGCCAGGGCGGTCCGCAGGTTCCGCGTCACCGGCGAGGACGCGTCCGTCGCCCCGCCCTGACGGGTATCTGCCCGACGCCGGACGACCCGCTCCGCACCCCGGACCGCCCTCCCGCCGAAACCCGGGCGCGGACCGGCGGCCGGTTTGGGGACAATGGGCCGGTGCGCTACCGCATTCTCGGCTCCACGCAGGCACTCCGCGACGACGGCACGGCCGTCCCCGTAGGCGGGGCGCGCCTGCGTGCCCTGCTGACCGTGCTCGCGCTGCGCCCCGGCCGTACCGTCCCTCCGCAGGTGCTCACCGACGAAGTCTGGGGCGCCGACCCGCCCGCGGACGCGTCCGGCGCGCTCCAGGCGCTCGTGGGCCGGCTGCGCAGGGCGATCGGCGCCGACGCGGTGCACTCGCTCGACGGCGGCTACCGGCTGGCCGCCACCGCCGAGGACATCGACCTGTTCCGCTTCGAGCGGCTCGTGAGGGACGGCGCACAGGCGCTGGCCGACGGCGACCCCGGCAAGTCGGCGGCCGTCCTCGACGACGCCCTCTCCCTGTGGCGCGGCCCCGCGCTGGCCGATCTGCCGGACCGCTCGGCGGACGCCGCCCGCTGGGAGGCGCTCCACCTCGAATCCCGGCGCACGCGGCTCTCCGCTTCGCTCGCGCTCGGCAGAGCCGAGTCCGTACTGCCCGAACTGACCGCGCTGTGCGACGCGCATCCGCTCGACGAGCCGCTCCAGGCGCTGCGGCTGCGCGCCCTGCGCGACGCCGGCCGCACCGCCGAGGCGCTGGCGGCCTACGAGGGGGTACGCGTCGAGCTCGCGGAGCGGCTGGGAACGGACCCGGGCCCGGAACTGCGCGCACTGCACGCCGACCTGCTGACGCCGCGCGCCTCCGCCCCCGCTCCCGCCGCCCCCGCCGAAAGACCCGCCGCCCCGGTCAGGGCACCCGCCCACACAGGCAACCTCCGCGCCCGGCTCACCTCCTTCGTGGGGCGCACCGGCGACATCGGGGCGATCCGTGAGGACCTCGGGCGGGTGCGGCTCGTGACGCTGCTCGGGCCCGGCGGCGCCGGGAAGACCCGGCTGTCCCAGGAGACCGCCGACAGCATGGATCTGCCGGACGGCGTATGGCTGGCCGAGCTCGCGCCCGTCGAGGACCCGGACGCCGTCCCGGAGGCCGTCGTCACGGCGCTCGGGGCCCGCGAGACCGTACTGCGCGGCGCCGGCGCCGAGGAGCTGCGGGTCGCGTCCGACCGGCACGGCGAGGATCCCCTCGTACGCCTCACCGAGCACTGCGCGCACCGCCGGATGCTGCTGATCCTCGACAACTGCGAGCACGTGATCGAGGCCGCCGCCCGCCTCGCCGAGGAGCTGCTCAGACAGTGCCCCGGCGTGACGG
This sequence comes from Streptomyces sp. NPDC107517, assembly GCF_055582645.1. Lineage (NCBI taxonomy): Bacteria > Bacillati > Actinomycetota > Actinomycetes > Kitasatosporales > Streptomycetaceae > Streptomyces > Streptomyces sp. NPDC107517. The sequence continues at coordinate 291,960 of NZ_JBVJPM010000002.1, forward strand.
TTCTCGCCACGAGCCGCGAACCCCTCGGCGTACCGGGCGAGTTGCTGCACCCGGTGGAGCCGCTGCCGGAGCCGTTCGCCCTGCGCCTGTTCGGCGAGCGGGGCGCCGCCGTGCGGCCCGGGTTCCGGGTCGAGGACGACGAGCGGGCCGCCGCCGAGATCTGCCGGCGGCTCGACGGACTGCCCCTCGCCATCGAGCTCGCCGCGGCCCGGCTGCGGATGCTCACGCCTCGCCAGATCGCCGACCGGCTCGACGACCGCTTCCGCCTGCTCACCTCGGGCGCCCGCACCGTCCTGCCCCGCCAGCAGACGCTGCGGGCCGTCGTCGACTGGTCCTGGGACCTCCTCGACGAGGAGGAGCGGACCGTCCTGCGCCGGCTGTCGGTCTTCAGCGGCGGCTGCGACCTCGCCGCCGCCGAGGCGGTGTGCGGCCCCGGCGCCCTCGACGCGATCGGCTCGCTCGTGGACAAGTCCCTCGTCGTGGCGGCCCCTTGGGGCGGCGACGAGCCTGAGAGGGAAGGCGAGGCGGACGACGCACCCGCCGCTGACGACACCTGCGACCGGGCCGGCGCCATGCGCTACCGCCTCCTGGAGACCGTCGCCGAGTACGCGGGCGACCGGCTCGACGAGGCCGGTGACCGGGCGGACGCCGAGCGCGCGCACCTCACGTACTACCGCGAACTGGCCCGCACCACCGACCCGCAGCTGCGCGGCCACGGACAGCGCGCCGCCGCCGCCCGCCTGGAACGCGAATACGAGAACCTGCGCACCGCCCTGCGGCACGCCGTCGCCGCGCGGGACGAGCAGGAGACGCTCTCCCTGGTGCTCTCGCTGGCCTGGTTCTGGCAGATGCGCGACCTGCGCCTCGACGCCCGCAACTGGTCGCGCGAGGCCAGCGAGCTCGGCCCCGACCCGTTCACCCCGCCCGCCGACCCCGCGCCCCCGCTCTACGAGCGCTGCACCGACACCCCGCCGCCGCTCGGCCCCGAACTCCTCGTGGAGGCACGGCGCGGGGTGCATCTGCTCCGCCTCGCCTACATGGACATGGAGCTGGAGACCTGGCAGACCGAGGAGGGCGGCGCGAAGCTGCGCGCGATCGCGCAGGCGTACCGCCCGGGCCTCCCGCAGACCTGCCGCCCGCCGGGCAACCTCTGGTTCTACGCGGTGATGATGAGCGGCGACATGGAGGCGCTGTGGAACCTCGCCGACGTCACCGTGCAGACCTGCCGCGAACTCGGCTACACCTGGGAGCTCGCCCTCACCCTCCAGCTGCGGGCCAACATCCTCGCCAACCGCAGCGACTGGGCGGGCGACGCGGTCAGGGACGCGGACGAGTCCCTCGAACTGTTCACCCGGCTCGGCGACCAGTGGGGCGTCGCCGAGGCGCTGTCCGCGCGCGGCGAGGCCCATGAGCGCAGCGGCGCGTACGCCGCGGCGGCCGAGGACTACACCGCCGCCATCGAGGGCGCCGAACGCCTCGGCGCGCAGGCACAGGTGGCCATCCTGAACGCGCGGCTCGGGCAGGCCCTCATCGAGGGCGGTGACGGCGAGCGCGGCGAGGAACTGCTGCGCGGCATCCTCGACCCCGGCAGGCGCCACACGAACGAGGCCTGGCCCGCCGCCCGCATGTTCCTGTCCGGGCGGTACGGGTCCACCGGCCGCGTCGCCGAGGCGCGCGAGCAACTGCGGCTCCTCGAGGACGAGTTCAAGGCGACGAGCTTCGTCGTCTTCCGGGGATTCGTCGTCGGGATGTACGCCTGGCTCGACTCGCAGGACGGCCTCGCGGAGAAAGCCCTCGCCGGCGTCGTCGAGGCCCTGGAGCTGGCGACCGACCCGCTGGCCCTGGTGATCGCCCCGCACATGCCCGCCATGCATCTGGTGACCGGCGCCCGCGCCCTGAACCTGAGCGAAGACCCGGCCGACGCCCGCGACGCGGCCCGCCTCCTGGGCGCCGCCGACGGACAGCTGCCGTCCCGGCACGTGCGGTCCTACCTGGAGCGCGACGCCCACGCGTCCGCCGAGGCCGCGATCCGTGAGGTCATCGGCGACCGCGCGTACGAGGCCGCGTACGCCGAAGGCGGCGACCTGTCTCTCGACGAGGCCGCCGCCCTCCTGCGACGCGAACGCGGTTGAACCGTCTGTCCGGGTGAACGTCAGTTCTTGGTACGGAACTTGTGGATCGCGATCGGAGCCATCACGAGCGTGAGGACCGCGGACCAGATCACCGTCACCCACACGTCGTGCGCCACCGGGCCGCCCACCATCAGGCCGCGCGCGGAGTCCGCGAGCGAGGAGAGCGGGTTGTAGTCGGTGAAGGCCTGGAGCCAGCCCGGCATCGACTGAGTCGGCGCGAAGATCGACGAGCCGAACTGCAGCGGCATCAGGACCAGGAAGCCCATGCCCTGCACGGCCTGGGCACTCTTCATCACGACGCCCAGTACCAGGAAGATCCACATGATGGACGTGCCGAAGAGGGCGGTGAGGCCCACGGCGGCGAACAGGCCGGGCCAGTTCGTGATGTCGAAGCCCACCAGGAGGCCGACGATCATCATGATCGTCGTCGCGATGAGGAGCCGCATCAGCTCCACCACGATCTTGGCGAAGAGGACCGAGCCCTGACCGATCGGCAGAGTCCGGAAACGGTCCATGATGCCGTTCTGGAAGTCCTGGTTGAACCCCGTGCCCACCGCCATGGCGATGTTCATGCTCATCATCGCCATCATGCCCGGGACCACGTACTGCACGTACTGGTCCTGGCCGCCGCCGAGTGCCTGGCCGATGGAGCCGCCGAAGACGTACACGAACAGGAGCGTGAAGACGATCGGCATCAGGACCGCGTCGAACATCGACTCGGGGTCCTGGCGGATCCACAGCAGATTGCGGCGGACCAGCGCGCCGGTGTGACGGATGTGGGAGCGCAGGGAGATGCGCGAGTCGGCCTCGAGGTTCAGGGGAGGCGTCAGCGTGGTGGCGCTCATACGGCGGCCCCTTCGAGCTCGGAGGTACGGGTGTCGTCCTGCGGGGCACTGGCCTTCTGGCCGGTGATGGACAGGAACACCTCGTCCAGACTGGGCAGTTCGGTGGCGATCGAGCCGATCGTGATGCCGCGCGCGGTGACCGCGCCGACCACGGCGGTGAGCTGCTCGTCGCTGAGGATCGGGACCAGGACGGTGCCGGCCTCGGTGTCCACCGTCGACGTGGCGAGGCCCGTGAGGCCCATGTCGTCGAGGGCGGCGGCCAGCGGGCGCAGCTCCAGCGGGTCGGCCGGGCGGATGCGCAGGGTGCGGCCGCCGACCTTCGCCTTGAGCTCGTCGATGGCGCCGCCCGCGATGACCTTCCCGCGGTCGATGACCGTCAGCTCGTTGGCGAGCTGCTCGGCCTCCTCCATGTACTGGGTGGTGAGGAGCACCGTGACGCCGTCGTTGACCATGCGCTTGACCTCGGCCCACACCTCGTTGCGCGTGCGGGGGTCGAGGCCGGTCGTCGGCTCGTCCAGGTAGAGGACGGCCGGGCTGCCGATCATCGACGCGGCGAGGTCGAGCCTGCGGCGCATGCCGCCGGAGTACGTCTTCGCCGGGCGCGTGGCGGCCTCGGTGAGGGAGAACCGCTCCAGGAGCGCGTCGGCGCGGGAGCGGGACTCCTTGCGGGACAGGTCGAGGAGGCGGCCGATCATGTACAGGTTCTCGCGGCCGGAGAGCTTCTCGTCGACCGCGGCGTACTGGCCGGTGAGACCTATCACGCGGCGCAGCTGGCGGGGCTGCTTCGCCACGTCGTACCCGGCGACGAAGGCCGAGCCCGAGTCGGGGGTGACGAGGGTGGACAGGCAGCGGACCAGCGTGGTCTTGCCGGCGCCGTTCGGACCGAGCACGCCCATGACCGTGCCCTCGTGCACGTCCAGGTCCACGCCGTCCAGCGCCTTGGTCTCGCCGTAGTGCTTGACCAGCCCCCGCACGGTGACGGAGGCCGTCCGGCCACCGTCGTCACTGTGTGGGGGGTTCTTGTCGATTCGCGTCATGACGTACAAGGTGCCAGGTGCCACCGACAATCCACCGACAGGCGGCCGACAGCCCCGTGTACGGCACCTACAGAACGGCGACAGACGGGCAGTACGGGTAGTACGGGCAGTACGGGTAGTACGGGCAGTACGGGTAGTACGGGTAGTACGGGCAGTACGGGCTGTGCGGAAGGAGGGCGGAACGGCAGCAGCCCGCCGACGGGGGAAGATCGGCGAGCCGCTGTGGTGCCACTTTGGTTCAGGTGGTGGTCCGGGTCAGTGGACCGAGTGCTCCTCCTGGGGGAACGTTCCGCCGACCACGTCCTGTGCGAACGCCTTCGCCGCCTCGCCCATGACGCCGCGCAGATCCGCGTACTGCTTCACGAAGCGCGGCATCTTGCCGCCGGTGAGGCCGAGCATGTCGGTCCACACGAGGACCTGGGCGTCGCACTCGGGGCCCGCGCCGATGCCGACGGTCGGGATGTTCAGGGACCGGGTGACCTCGGCGGCCAGCTCGGCCGGGACCAGTTCGAGGACGACGGCGAACGCGCCGGCGTCCTGGGCGGCCTTGGCGTCACGCAGCAGTCGGTGCGCGTCCTCGTCGCCGCGGCCCTGGACGCGGTACCCCATGGTGTTCACAGACTGCGGTGTGAGGCCCAGGTGGGACATGACCGGGATGCCGGACTGCACGAGCAGCTCGGTCTGGGCCAGCGAGCGCTCGCCGCCCTCCAGCTTCACCGCGCCGACCCCGGCCTCCTTGACCAGGCGCGTCGCGGACCGCAGGGCCTGTACGGGGCCCTCCTGGTACGAGCCGAAGGGGAGGTCACCGACGATGAGGGCGCGCTTGGTGCCCCGTACGACGGCGGCCGAGAGCATCGTCATCTCGTCGAGGGTGACGGGCACGGTGGTCTCGTACCCGAGGTGACAGTTGCCCGCGGAGTCGCCGACGAGCATGACCGGGATGCCGGCCTCGTCGAAGACGGACGCGGTCATCGCGTCGTAGGCCGTGAGCATGGGCCACTTCTCGCCGCGTTCCTTGGCGAGCATGATGTCGCGCACCGTGATGCGCCGGTTGCTCTTGCCCCCGTACAGCGCCTTGTTGCCGCTGTTGCTGCTGTCGGGGTTGTTCTGGGCAGCCGAAAGCTGCGTCATCGCAACGGCTCCTTCTGTTGTCTCGAGGCGCCCTTACGGCGTCCCCGGATCCCCTCCATGGTGGCACCGCGTGCCGAGGAATGGCTAGGGGGGTGTGCGCCGGTCGGGTCACTCCGCGAGCGGGTCTCCCTTCTGGTTCGTAAAGTCTTCCTAAGGACTTCCAATACGAGACGGTCTCGTATCGAAACTGCCCCTAGGGTGAGTCCCATGACCACTCCTGCCGTTCCCGAATCGCCGCGCATACCGGAGGCTGTGCACCGCCGCCGATGGGCGATCCTCGGCGTGCTGATGCTCAGCCTGCTGATAGTCGTGCTCGACAACTCCATCCTGAACGTCGCGATCAAGACGATCTCGACCCCGCCCCCCGTGGGCCTCGGAGCCACACAGGGCGAGCTGGAGTGGGCCATCAACGCCTACACGCTGGTCTTCGCCGGCCTGCTCTTCACCGCGGGTCTGCTCGGTGACCGGCTCGGGCGCAAGAAGGTGCTCGTCGGCGGCCTCGTGGTGTTCGGCCTCGGCTCCGCCCTGGCCGCCGAGTCCGGCTCGCCGGTCCAGCTCATCATCTTCCGGGCGATCATGGGTATCGGCGCCGCCTTCGTGATGCCCGCGACGCTCGCCGTCCTCATGAACGTCTTCGAGCGCGACGAGCAGCCCAAGGCCATCGGCATCTGGGCGGGCGGCGTCGGCATCGCCATCGCCATCGGCCCCATCACCGGCGGCCTGCTCCTCGACCACTTCTGGTGGGGCTCGGTCTTCCTGGTCAACGTGCCGATCGTGATCATCGCGGTCGTTCTGATGCTGGCCCTCGTGCCGGACTCCCGCGACCCCAACCCCGGCCGTATCGACCTGGTGGGCGTCGGCCTCTCCGTCGTCGGACTCGTCCTGCTCGTCTACGGCATCATCAAGGGCGGCCAGCTCGCCGACTTCGCGGACCCCGTGGTCCTGTTGACCATCGCGGCCGGACTCGTCGTCCTCATCGGCTTCGTCCTGTACGAGAAGCGCAGCGACCACCCGTCCATCGACATCAAGTACTTCAAGAACAAGGTGTTCTCCGCGGCCATCGCCGCCATCGCGCTCGTCTTCTTCGCGCTGATGGGCGTCACCTTCTTCTCGGTCTTCTACACCCAGAGCGTGCGCGGCTACTCGCCGCTGCAGACCGGCCTCCTGATGCTGCCGCTCGCCGCTGCCCAGCTGATCTTCGCGCCGCGCGCCCGGCTCGTCGTCGACCGCTTCGGAGTGCGCGCCACGACGACCGGCGGCCTGGTGATCCTCGCCGCGATGCTCGCCGCGTTCACGATCCTCGACGCGGACACGCCCATCTGGATCCTGGAAGTCGTCTTCTTCCTCATGGGTACGGGCATGGCGCACGTCATGACCCCCACCAGCGTCGTCATCATGCAGGCCCTGCCGCGCGAGAAGGCGGGCTCCGCGTCCGCCCTGAGCAACACGTTCCGGCAGGTCGGCGGCGCCCTGGGCATCGCCGTACTCGGTTCCGTGCTGTCCACCGCGTACCGCAGCGGCATCGAGGACAAGCTCGGCCTGCTGCCCGCCGGGCTGCGGCACACGGCGGGCGAGTCCATCGAGGCCACCCTCGGCGTGGCGGCGAAGCTCGGCCCGCGCGGCGACGCGCTGGTCGGCGCGGCCAATGACTCCTTCCTGCACGCCATGCACGTGACCGCCTTGTGCGGGTCCGGCATCGCGCTGGTCAGCGCCGTCGTCACCGTCCTGTTCCTGCCGGGGCGCCCGCCGAGGACCACGGCCCGGCAGAGCGAGGAGGAGACCGTCGGGGCGGGTCGCTGACCTGCACCCGTCGTGGCAGGGCAGCGACCGGCTGAGACAATCGCCGGTACGCAAGGCTGCGGGAAGGCGGAGAGGCGGAGTGGTCGTGGACGTGGATGCGGGGCGCGCGGTGCGGGGGCGCCCGCGCAGCGAGGCCGTCGAACGGGCCATCGTCGAGGGCGTCCTCAAGCTGATCGAGGACGGCGTCCCGCTCACCGAACTGTCCATCGAGCGGATCGCCCGCACCGCCGGCGTCGGCAAGGCGACCATCTACCGGCGCTGGTCCGGCAAGGAGGAGCTCTTCGTCGAGGTCCTGCGCATCATGGAGGAGCCCGACCCCGAGCTCCCGGGCACCTCCATGCGCGACGACCTGATCGGCCTCCTGGAGCACCTGCGCAGGCGCGGCGTCTCCCTGCGGTCCTCGGCCCTGCTGCACAACGTCTTCGCGCAGATGAAGAGCCTGCCGAAGCTCTGGGAGGCGTACCACGACACCGTGATCGAGCCGCGCCGCCGCGTCATGTTCGACGTGCTGCGGCGCGGCGTCGAGAACGGTGAGCTGCGCGCCGACGTCGACATAGAGCTCATCAACGACTTCATCGTCGGGCCGATGCTGCTGCGCACGATCATCCGGCCCGACGCGCCGCTCGCCGACGACCTCTCCGAGCAGATCGTCGACTGCGCACTCGCCGGGCTGCGGCCACAGGACTGAAGCCGCGGGGCCAGCGGACTGAATATGCGCGTTTCGTCACAGAGGCCCCATGCGTGCCGTCGATCCGGAACCCCGGGCGCCGCTGCGCTCGTCCTCGTGCCCGTACGGCCGTCGTGGACGGCGAGGAGGGCGCCGATCATCCCCTAGGGTTTCAGGGCGAGGTCGGTGTGCACGGCAGGGCAGTGAGGCGACGACGGTATGGCGCAGGGGTTCAGGACGGAAACGGGTGGCGGCGGCTCGGGGCACCAGCGTTCCAGAGACCCGCTGCGCCGCCTGACCGGCGGGTGGCGCGGTGACCGGGGGATCTGGCGGCGCGGGGTGGTCCTCGCGGCACTGGCCGTTCTGGTCGCGCTCGTCATGCTCTTCCACGCGCAGATCCCCAACACCCTCGGAAACCTGGGCTCCCTCACCGAGACCTTCCTTCCCTGGCTCGGTGTGTTCGTGCCCGTCCTGCTCGTCCTGGCCGTCGTGCGGAAGTCCGCGACGGCCCTGATCGCGGTCCTGGTCCCGGCCGTCGTCTGGCTCAACCTCTTCGGCGGGCTCCTCACCGACAAGACCGCCGGCGGTGGCGACCTCACCGTCGCCACCCACAACGTCAACGCGGAGAACCCCGACCCGACCGGCACCGCCGACGCGATCGCCGCCTCCGGGGCGCAGGTCGTCGCCCTGGAAGAGCTGACGGCCGACGCCGTTCCCGTCTACGAGAAGGCGCTCGCGCAGACGTATCCGTACCACTCCGTCGCCGGCACCGTCGGGCTGTGGAGCAAGTACCCGCTGAGCGGGACGCGGCCCGTCGACATCCAGCTCGGCTGGACGCGCGCCATGCGCACCACCGTCGCCACGCCCCAGGGCGACGTCGCCGTGTTCGTCGCGCACCTGCCGTCGGTCCGGGTCAAGATGCACGCCGGATTCACCGCCAGCCAGCGCGACACCTCCGCCGACGCGCTCGGCGAGGCCATCTCCGACGAGACGCTCGGGAAGGTCATCCTGCTGGGCGACCTCAACGGCACGATGAACGACCGTGCGCTGAACGGCGTGACGTCCCAGATGCGGTCCACACAGGGTGCCGCCGGCAGTGGGTTCGGGTTCAGCTGGCCGGCCTCGTTCCCCATGGCCCGTATCGACCAGATCATGGTCAAGGGTGTGGAGCCGGTCACGTCGTGGACCCTGCCCGAGACCGGCAGCGATCATCTGCCGATCGCGGCGAAGGTCGATCTCACCCGGTCCTGACGTCCGCGTTCGTTCCTCACACCCGTTGTTGACTCGGTGGAAACCGGGGCCTCACCTCACGGAATACTTGGCGCGGGAGAGTTTGTTCCGGACGTAAACTTACGGATTCCCGCGTCTCCCGCCCGTCTTCCCGTGGAAGGTCCCCTTTTTCATGCCCCTGGCCCTGCTCGCCCTCGCCGTGGGCGCCTTCGGCATCGGCACCACCGAGTTCGTGATGATGGGCCTCCTGCCCAACGTCGCCGACGATCTGCACATCTCCATCCCCTCCGCCGGTCACCTCGTCTCCGCGTACGCCCTCGGCGTCGTCATCGGCGCCCCGCTCCTCGCCGCCCTCACCGCGCGCATGCCCCGCCGACGCGTTCTCGTCGCGCTCATGGTGCTCTTCGTCGCCGGCAACGCCGTGTCCGCCGCCGCGCCCGACTATCACCTGCTCATGGCCGCGCGCTTCGTCAGCGGGCTGCCGCACGGCGCCTTCTTCGGCGTCGGCGCCGTCGTCGCCACCTCGCTCGTCGCGCCCGAGCGCAAGGCCCGCTCGGTGTCCCTGATGTTCCTCGGCCTCACCGTCGCCAACGTCATCGGCGTCCCCATCGCCACGCTCATGGGCCAGCAGCTCGGCTGGCGCGCCACGTTCCTCGCCGTCAGCGCCATCGGGCTCGTCGCGATCACCGCGCTCCTGCTCCTCGTCCCCGCCGACCACGGCCACGGCGAGAGCGGCGGGCTGCGCGGTGAGCTCAAGGCCCTCGGCTCCCTGCCCGTGTGGCTCTCCCTCGGCACCACCGTCGCCGGGTTCGGCGCGCTCTTCGCCGCGTACAGCTATGTGACGCCGATGCTCACCGGCACCGCCGGGTTCGCCGAGGCGAGCGTCACGCTGCTGCTCGCCCTGTTCGGCGTCGGCGCCACCGCGGGGAATCTGCTCGGCGGGCGGCTTGCCGATCGCTCCCTGCGCGGGACCCTGTTCGGGGGGCTGGTCTCGCTCGGTGTGGTCCTTGCCCTGTTCCCTGTCCTGATGCGGGCCGAGTGGAGCGCCGCGGTCGCTGTGGTGCTGCTCGGTACGGCCGCCTTCATCACCGGGTCGCCGCTCCAGCTCATGGTCATGGAGAAGGCCTCGGCCGCACCCTCCCTCGCCTCCTCCGCCAACCAGGCCGCCTTCAACCTCGCCAACGCCGGCGGCGCCTGGATCGGCGGGCTCGCCCTCGCCGCCGGGTTCGGGCTCACGTCCCCCGCGGTCGCCGGGGCCGCGCTCGCCGTCCTCGGGATCGGGGTGGCCGGGGTTGCCTACGGGGTCGACCTGCGTCGGTCCCGGCTCGTTGCCCCTTTTGCCACGGCGGGGCACGGGCTCCTCGTGGCCTCGCATCTGCCCGATGCCGCTTCTTCGGCTCCGGAAGCGGGGGAGCCCACCCGTCGCCGGTGATGCGACGGGTGGGCTCCGGGGTCCGGGCTCGGGGCCGGGGAGTTGGGGCTGCGGATCGAAGGGCTGCGATCGAAGGGCTGGGGATCGGAGGGCTGGAGGGCGGTGGCTGTTACGCCGACTCCCGCCAGCTGTTCGTGATGGGCAGGCGGCGGTCCTTGCCGAAGCCCTTTGCCGAGATCTTCGTGCCCGGCGGGTACTGGCGCCTCTTGTACTCCGCCGTGTCCACCATCCGCAGGGTCCTCGTCACCAGGTCCGCGTCGAACCCGGCCGCCACGATCGCGTCCGCGCCCCTGTCCCGGTCCACGTACATCGCCAGGATCGCGTCCAGCACCGGGTAGTCCGGCAGCGAGTCCGTGTCCACCTGGCCCGGGCGCAGCTCCGCGCTCGGCGGCTTCGTGATCGAGTTCTCCGGGATCGGGGGAGTCTGCCCGCGCTCGGCCGCCGCCCGGTTGCGCCACTCGGCCAGCCGGAAGACCGACGTCTTGTACACGTCCTTGATCGGGCCGTACGCGCCGACCGAGTCGCCGTACAGCGTCGAATAGCCCACCGCCAGCTCGGACTTGTTGCCCGGCGCGAGCACGATGTGGCCCTCCTGGTTGGACACCGCCATCAGCATCGTGCCGCGCAGCCTCGACTGCAGGTTCTCCTCCGCGAGGCCCGTCAGGCCCAGCGACCCCATGTACGCGTCGAACATCGGCTCGATCGGCACCGTACGGAAGTTGAGGCCCGTACGCTCGGCCAGCTCCGCCGCGTCGCCCTTCGAGTGGTCCGAGGAGTACTTCGACGGCATCGCGATGCCGTACACGTTCTGCGCGCCCAGCGCGTCGCACGCGATCGCCGCCGTCAGCGCCGAGTCGATGCCGCCCGACAGGCCGATCAGTACCGAGCGGAAGCCGTTCTTCGCGGCGTAGGCGCGCAGGCCCACGACCAGCGCCGAGTAGACCTCCTCGTCGTCGTCCAGGCGGTCCGCGTAGCCGCCGGTCAGCTCCGGCTCGTACGCCGGGACGTGGTCCTCGGAGATCGTCAGGTGGTCGATGCGCAGGCCGTCGTCGACCGTCCCCGTCGGGGCCTCCGGCTTCGCCGCCGGGAGGTCCAGGTCCAGGACCACGCAGCCCTCCGCGAACTGGGGTGCCCTGGCCACGACTTCGCCCGCCGCGTCCACCACGATCGAGTCGCCGTCGAAGACGAGCTCGTCCTGGCCGCCGATCGTGGCGACGTACGCCAGCGTGCAGCCCGCCTCCTGGGCGCGCCCCCGCACCAGGTCCAGGCGGGTGTCGTCCTTGTTCTGCTCGTACGGCGAGGCGTTGATCGAGATCAGGAGGCCGGCGCCGACGCTTCGGGTGGCCGGGACGCGGCCGCCGTCCTGCCAGAGGTCCTCGCAGATGGCGAGCGCCACGTCGATTCCGCGTACGCGGATCACGGGCATCGTGTCGCCCGGCACGAAGTAGCGGAACTCGTCGAAGACGCCGTAGTTCGGGAGGTGGTGCTTGGCGAATGTCAGGGCGACCCGGCCGTCGTGCAGGACCGCGGCGGCGTTCTGGGGGGCGCCCGCGGGCTGGCCGTACTTGGGCTGGGCCTTCTCCGAGCGGTCCAGATAGCCGACGATCACGGGGAGGTCGCCGTGGCCCTCGTCGGCGAGGCGCCTGGCCAGGGCGGTCAGTCCCCGGCGGGACGCCTCGACGAAGGACTCGCGCAGGGCGAGGTCCTCCACCGGGTAGCCGGTCAGGGCCATCTCGGGGAACGTGACCAGGTGCGCTCCCTGTTCGGCGGAGTGCTTGGTCCAGCGGATGATCGCCTCGGCGTTCCCGGCGAGATCTCCGACGGTCGAGTCGATCTGATTCAGAGCGAGACGTAGTTGAGGCACTAGGTCAGTTTAATCGTCTGACTGACGCGATGTCCTCTCGGGCCGGGGAGTGGAGGGGGTGGGTCCGGCTCGGTCTTCGGGGGTCGGCTTTCGGCGGCCGGTGTGTTGGTGGGTGCGGGTGCGGGTGCGGGTGCGGGTTTCGGGTTCGGTGTGGGTGTGGGTGTGGGTTCGGGCGCGGGCTCGGTGCGGGGGCGGCAGGTGCGTTTTTGGGTGCGGGGCCGCGGGGGCATGTACGTGCTCGCTGTTCTATCGGTGCACGTCAGCCAGTTGATTGCCGGTACGTGGTGCTGGTGGCTCCGCGCGCACATGCCCCCACGTCCCCTCCCGTTTCGTACGCGACTGGCCGCCCGGTGGGGCTTCGCCGTCTCCGGCGCTGTCTCGTATGCGGCCGACCGGTCGGTGGGACTGCGTGTCTTCGTACGGCGCTCAGTGGCGGTGGGGGCGGACGCTGTCTCTGATCACTATGTGCGTGCCCAGGAGGTGGCGTTGCTGGCCGGGGCGGGTCGTGCCTGTCAGGGCCAGTCTTACGGCCGTGCGGCCCATTTCCGCTGCCGGGATGTGCACCGTGGTGAGGCCGGGGGTGATGTCTTCTGCCACCGGGTCGTCGTTGTAGCCGACCACCGAGATGTCCTCGGGGACTCGTAGGCCCGCCTCCGCCAGTGCGCGGATCGCCGCTGCCGCCACGCGGTCGTCGCCCGCGAAGACCGCAGTGAAGTCCGGCTTGCCGTTGCACTTGTCCAGCAGATCGCGCATCGCCTCGTAGCCGTGGTGCTGGCCGAAGCCGATGCCGTGCAGGATCGCGTCCGAGCGGGGGACGCCGTGGTCGTCCAGGGCTCTGAGGTATCCCGTTACGCGGTCCTCGCCCGTGGTGTTGCCCGGCTGGTAGCCGATCATCGCGATCTTCCGGTGGCCGGCGCCCAGGAGGTGGCTCGTTATCGCGTGGGCGCCCGCGCCGTTGTCGTACTCCACCACGAGTGCGGGGACGTCGGGTGCCGGTGCCGGTCTGCCGCACAGGACCAGGCGCGAGCCCGCCGCCGCGAGTGCCTCCGCGTAGTGCGCCATCCGCTCGCGGTACTCGTCGTCCTCGATGACTCCGCCGACCAGAACCACGGCCTCCGCCGCCTGTTCCCGCATCATCTGGACCAGCGCCAGTTCGCGGGCCGGGTCGCCGCCCGTCGAGCAGACCAGGGTGAGTCTGTTGTGCTGGGCCGCTTCCATCTCCACGCCCTGCGCCACGGCCGCGTAGAACGAGCTGACCACGTCGAACATCAGGACCGCGATCGTCTTGCGTCCGGTGCCGGCGAGGGCTCGGGCGTGCGCGTTGACCACATAGTCCAGGTCCTTGACCGCTCTTTGGACCTTGGCGCGCGAAGCCGCCGACGTCGGGTAGTTGCCCGCCAGGACCCGCGAAACAGTCGCGACGGAGACGCCCGCGCGCGCGGCCACGTCACGGATGGTGACCCGCTCACCCACTGTTGTCTCTCCTCAACTTGCCTGTCCGGGGCGGGCGATGCCGCCCCGGACCATCATGGACGATGCCGTGGGTTCAGTGCGCCGCCTCGTACTCTTCGGCGAATTCCTCCAGCGCCTGCTGCCCGCCCTGGCTGAGCCACTTCTTGTATACGGCGTCCCAGTCGGAGACCTTCCGGCGGCCCGTGACCGTGGCCGTCACGCCGTCGCTGATGATCTGGTCGAGCGTCGCGCCCTGCTTGTTGTACGTGTCCGACTGCAGGCCCCAGCGGTCGTTCGGCACCATCATCGGGACGACCTTCTGCTGCCACGAGTGCAGGCGCTCGACGATCTCCCCGTAGCCCGGCGCGTACAGGACCTGGGGCGCGTCGCTGAGGTACACGAACGGCAGGTTCACCTTCGACTCGACCAGGCCGAGCGGTGTCGCTATCGGGTTGTTGTCCTTGTCCCGCTTGAAGTGTGTTCCCTCCAGGCCGAAGTGCACCAGCTCGTACTCCTCGGTCCCGAACGGTGAGGCCAGGTAGTCGAGGATCCGCAGCATCAGCTTGACGCGGTCCTTCGACGCCTTCTTGATCACCGTGTAGCCGAAGATGCCCTGCGACTGCTGGTAGCCCGGTGTGGCGCCTTCGGGGGTGTAGGGGATCAGCGCGTCCAGGTCGAAGGCGTTCTTGATGCCTTGTGCCGAGCCGGGGTAGGAGAGGAAGCCGTCCGTCATGGAGAGGACCGTGCCGTTCCAGAACTGCGTCTTCAGATCCACCTGCGAGACGGATGTCGCTTCCGGGTAGTACGCGCCGGCCTTGCGCAGGTTCGACATGAAGTCGAGTGCGGTCTTGAACTCGTCCGTGCTCGCGAAGAACGTCGCCTTGTCGTCCTTGATGCGCCACTGGTTCGGCGCCCCGTGCCACGTGGCGTGCGTCTTGAAGCCGAAGTACGCGGTTGCCGAGGATCCCAGCGCCCACTTCTTGGCCGTTGTCGCCTCCTTGGCCAGCGTGGCGAAGTCCTCGGCGGACATGCCCGGCCGGTAGCCCGCCTTCGTGAACGCCTGGCTGTTGAAGTACAGCGTGTCCTGCGGCTTCGGGCGCTCCACCGGGACTCCGAAGATCCGGCCCGAGATCCGGCCCATGCCCTGCCACGCGTACGTCGGGATGCCCGCCAGGTTCGGGTAGTCCTTCACCGCGTCGCCCGACAGGTACTCGGTGAGGTCCGCGCAGCGGGACTTCACGAACTGCGCCTCGCGCGGCAGTACGTAGCCGCCGCCGATGTTGATGATGTCCGGCAGGTCGTCGCCCACGAACAGCGTCGCCATCTTCGTGCGGAAGTCCGCGTCCGGGACCACGGTGAACTCGACGTCCACGCCCAGAGCTTCGTTGATCGCCGCCCACAGCTTGTTCTGCGCCGCCGGCTTCGGGGGCGTGCCGTAGGTGATGGAGAGGACCTTGATCTTCTCCTTGCCCGTACCGGGCTTCTCCGCGACGGCCTTGACCAGCTTCGCGGGGTACGTGGTGTAGCCCGCCTGGACGCCCTGCGCGGTGGCCGCCAGGTCCGGCTTCGCGCCGGTGGCGGGGGTGAACGTCGGCCACGCGGCCGCCTTCTTGCCCGCGTTGGAGACCGAACCGCCGCCACCCGAGTCGGTGGAGCAGGCGGTGAGGAAGGGCGGGGCGGCCAGGGCGGCGCCGCCGACGGCTATGGAACGCAGCAGGGTGCGACGAGACATCGAGGAACCGGACACGTGAGTGGACCCCTTCGGGAAGGTGGGCAACTGGCTAGCTCTTGACGGCGCCGGTGAGCACGCCCTTGGTGAAGTACTTCTGGAGGAACGGGTAGACGAGGAGGATCGGGACGGTGGCGATCACCAGGACCGCCATCTGCGTCGTCTGCGGGGCCGAGACCATGCCGGCCTCACTGAGGCCCGTGTCGGAGATCTGCGCGCCGCCGATCACGTAGGTGCGCAGGACCTGCGAGAGCGGCCAGTGGTCGGACTCCAGGTAGATCGAGGCGTTGAACCAGGCGTTCCAGTAGCTCACCGCGTAGAACAGGCCGACCACCGCCAGGGCCGCCTTGGACAGGGGGAGCACGATCCGCCAGAACACGGTCCAGTCGCCCGCCCCGTCCAGTCGCGCCGCCTCGTACAGCTCCTCCGGTATTCCCTGGAAGAAGCCTCGAAGGACCACCAGGTTGAAGACGTTGATCAGGACGGGGGCTATCAGGGCCGCGTACATGTTCTGCAGGCCCAGGCCCTTGACCAGGAGGAACGCCGGGATCATGCCCGGAGGGAAGAGGAACGTGAAGAGGATGACGAGGAGGACCGGCTTGCCTCCCAGCACTCCTGGGCGGCTGAGTGCGTAGGCCAGGAACGATGTGCATGCCAGGGACGCCAGGGTGCCTGTCAGCGTCACGCCGATGCTCACGCCCAGCGCCTTGGTGACGATCCCGCCGCTGAGGATGTTGCGGTACGCCCGCAAGGTCGGGTCCGTGGGCCACAGGACCCAGCCGCCGTTGGCCACCACCTCCTTGTTCGACGCCAGTGACGTGGAGATGATCACCAGGAACGGGATCAGGACCAGGGCCAGGACGACCGTTATCGCTACCGCTTTGGCTGCTTGGGTGACCGGTTTAGGGCTTTCCTTCCACGCCGGGCGCGTGGGGTTCCTGGTGTTCATGACTGTGGTCATTTGTAGATCCCCTGTTCGCCCAGCTTGTGCGCCACCCGGTTCGCCGTGAAGACGAGCACCGCGCCCACCACGCCCTTGAACAGGCCCGCCGCTGCCGCGTATCCGGTGTCCCCGCCGACAATTCCCTGCCAGAACACGAAGGTGTCCAGGACCTCGCCCACCTCGGGTCCCACCGACTGGCGCTGGAGCAGCATCTGTTCGAAGCCGACCGACAGGATGTCGCCGAGCCGCATGATCAGGAGCAGCACGATGATCGGGCGGATGGACGGCAGCGTGACGTGCCAGAAGCGCCGCCAGGGGCCCGCGCCGTCGATCGCCGCCGCCTCGTAGTGCTGCTCGTCGACCTGCATCAGCGCCGCGAGGAAGATGATCGTGCCCCAGCCGGCGTCCTTCCAGACCACCTCGGCGACCACCAGCGGGCGGTACGCGTCAGGGTTGCCGATGATGTCGACCGTGTGGATCCCCGAGTCGCCCAGGAACGAGTTCAACAAACCCGTGTCGGACAGGACTTGCTGGAACAGCGCCACCACGATCACCCAGGACAGGAAGTGCGGCAGGTAGACCACCGACTGCACGAAGCGGCGCAGGAGGTCCGACGTGAGGCTGTGGAGGAGGAGGGCGATCGCCAGGGGGACGGGGAAGAAGAAGGTCAGCTGGAGCACCGCTATGTAGAAGGTGTTCCACGTCGCGTGCCAGAAGTCGGCGTCGCCGAACATCCGGGTGAAGTTCTCGAAGCCCACCCAGGGGCTCGCCCAGAGGCCGTCGAACGGGACGTACTCCTTGAACGCCACGGCGTTGCCGACGAAGGCGCCGTAGTGGAACAGCAGGAAGTAGGCCACGCCCGGAAGCATGAGCAGCAGGAAGGTGCGGCTGCTCCGAAACCGTTTCCAGAAGCTGTTCTGTCTGGGTTTATACATCTTTGGCCCGCTGCCCGGGGTGCCGGGGGGCTTCACCGCCTCGGTCTCGGGCCTGTCCTTCGCCACCGTGGGCACGGAAACCCCTCCGTCGTTGGAACAAGGTGAGCGGGAATCTAAAACGGTTACTACGCCGGGTCAACCCCCTTGTCTCCGAGATCTATTGACCAGTCTTCAGGGTTGGGCCTAGCCTCCTGACATCTTGAGGTAACCGGTTACTACAGATCTGCAGCTGGAGGGTGGTAGCGCGTGGCAGCACACCGACCGATCGCGGCACTGGCCATGGACGCCGAGGTGCTCGACCGGGTCATCCCGTCGGACCTGCGGCAACGGCTCGGGCGGTGCGCCGACCTCGCGCCCGTTGCGCTGACCGGGCCGCTCGGCACCCCCGAGGCCCGCGCGGTCCTCTCCGGAGTCGAGGTGCTGATCACCGGCTGGGGCTGCCCGCAGCTCACCTCGGACGTCCTGGCGCACGCGCCCCGGCTCCGCGCCGTCGTGCACGCCGCCGGATCGGTCAAGCCCGTCGTCTCGGACGCCCTGTGGGAGCGGCCCGGCATCACCGTGTCCTCCGCCGCCGACGCCAACGCGGGCCCCGTCGTCGCCTTCACGCTCGCCGCGATCACCTTCGCCGCGAAGAAGGCACTGCCCGTCGCCGCCCGCTACTCCGGCGGCTGGCCCGGCTTCACCGCCCGCGAGGGCGCCGACGGCCGCGTCGTCGGGATCATCGGCGCCTCCCGCATCGGCCGGCGCGTGATTGCCGGGCTGCGCGCCTCGGATGCGGGGTATCGGATCCTGCTCACCGATCCCTACGTCGGTGAAGGCGAGGCCGCCGCGCTCGGCGTCGAACTCGTCGAGCTGTCCGAGCTCTGCAGGCGCAGCTCCATCGTGAGCGTGCACGCCCCTCAACTGCCCGAGACGCGTGGGTTGCTGGGGGAGGAGATGCTGAAACTTGTGGCTGACGGCGGTGTCGTTGTGAACACCGCTCGGGGGTCGCTCGTCGACACCGAGGCGCTCGCTCGTGAGTGCGCCTCGGGCCGGCTCGACGCGTTTCTCGATGTCACCGACCCCGAACCGCTGCCCGCCGGGCACCCGTTGCTCACCCTTCCCAACGTCCTGGTCACCCCGCACATGGCGGGCGCGCAGGGCAGCGAGGTGCGCCGGCTGGGGCTGTACGCGGTGGAGGAGGCCGAGCGGTTCGCGCGCGGTGAGGAGTTGCTCGGGCGGCTTTCGCGGGGGGATCTCTCGCGGCTCGCCTGAGGGGCGGCGGCCGGGGTGCCGGGAGTGGGGCGGGGGTGTCCGGGGCGGGGTGACCGGTTCCACCACGTCGGTCGTGGAGAGCAGCGGTGGCGCGTCCACCACGCTGTGGAGCAACAACGTCTTCTACAACCTCGGCACCGGCCGATACGGCGGCAAGCCCGCCGAACACACCTGGCGCAACAACGTCATGTACGGCAACCACCCGGCGTCCGAGCCCGCCGACCCCGGCAAGGTGACCGCCGACCCGCTCCTCGCCGACCCGGGCTCCGCCGATCCCGCGGGGTACAGGCTGAAGGCGGGTTCCCCGGCGCGCGGCGCCGGGCAGGTCACCACCGGCTCCGGCGGCAAGGACTACTTCGGCTCTCCCGTGCCCGTCGCCTGTCGTCCCGACATCGGCGCCCACCAGGTCTCCGCGTTCGACGCCGCCGCCTGTGCGGGCGGGACCGACCTGGTCGCCAACCCCGGCTTCGAGACGGGCGTCCCGCCCTGGGCGCCCTCGGGGGCCGTCGCGGCCGACACCGCGAATCCGCACGGGGGCGGCTCCAGCCTGCGTGTCTCGGGGACCCCGAGCACGGCCGAGCAGAAGATCACCGTCGCGCCGAACACCACGTACACGCTCTCCGGCTGGGGGCGCGTCGACGCGTACGACACCCAACTCGCCGTGGGAGTGAAGAACTTCGGCGGGGCCGAGACCCGGATTCCCGCCTTCAGCGCGTTCGGCTGGCGCACCGGCAGCACCACCTTCACCACGGGCGCCACCAATACCTCGACGACCCTCTACTGCTACACCCGCACCGGTAAGGGCAGCGGCTGGTGCGACGACCTGAGGGTCGTCAAGCAGTAGCGCGTGGCAGGGAAATGAGGGCGGCGCCCGTCCCGGGGATGTCCCGGGACGGGCGCCGCTCTTCTCGGGTCAGCGACGGCCGAAGGACGTCACATAGCCCGGCGCCGGCGAGCCGACACCCGTCACGTCGTCGTAGCCGCGGACCGCCTTGAGCGAGCTGTCCTTGCCGAGGCTGCGCACGGAGGTCAGCAGGCCGTCGGCCGCGTCGAACCCGTTCGCGTAGTCGACGCGGACCACCGCGAGGTCACGGCCGGTCGGCCGGTCCGTCACGTCGTGGTAGATCTTCGAGCCGGAGCGGTCGTAGATCGCCGGGTTGGCGAAGCCGAGCGCGTGCCCGCCGCGGGCCTCCTGGACCAGCGCCTGCACACCCGCGATGACGGGCGCCGCCAGCGACGTGCCGCCGATACGGTACTCGTCGTACTTGAGCGAGCCGTCGGGGAACGTCTGCGACTGGCCGACGAGGAAGCCGGTGTTCGGGTCGGCCACCGCGGAGATGTCCGGCACCGTACGCATCTTCTGCGAGCCGCCGTTGGCGCGCGCCAACGAGTTCGGGACGACACCCTTCTGGTAGGACGGCTGCTTCACCGTCTTGCTGGTGCCGCCGCCCGCACCCGAGGTGTACGCCCCGGGGAAGGCGTCCCAGCTCTTGCCGTCGGCCGACAGGTTGGCCTTCAGCGTGCCCCAGCCGGTCTCGAACTGGTACTTGTCGCCCTTGCCGACGGCCAGCGACGTACCGCCGACGGACGTCACCCACGCCGAGTTGGCGGGCACGTCCACCTGCTTCGTGCCGGTGTGTGCCACCTCGTCGCCGTTGTCGCCGGACGAGAAGTAGAAGCCGATGCCCTCGATCGCGCCGTACTGGAAGATCTGGTCGTACGCGGCGGCGAGGTCGGGCGTCTGGTTGGCCTCGATGTCGCCCCACGAGTTCGACACGATGTCGGCGAGGTGGCCGTCGACGATCTTGCCGAGCGAGTCGAGCAACGCGTCGTCGTAGCAGGACGCGGCGCCGACGTAGGTGATGTCGGCCGCGGGAGCCACGGCGTGCACGGCCTCGACGTCGAGGGTCTCCTCGCCGTACCAGCCGGACGCCCCGCACTCGTCGGTCTTCGTGTAGTCCGCGGGCAGGACCTGCTTCAACTGGCCGCTGCGGTAGGCCGCGTCACCGTTGCGCTTGGCGTAGGTGGCCGCGTCCTTGGCGATGGTCGGCGAGGCGTACGCGTCGGTGATCGCGACACGGACCCCCTTGCCGGTCTTCGTGCCGGCGCCGTAGGCCGCCCGCAGCTGCTTGCCGGTGTAGCCCTTCACGGCGTACGGGGCCTTCTGGCCGTACGCGGACGGCGCGGTGCTCGCCGTCTTCGAGCCGAAGTACGACGAGAAGGGGCCGGCGTTGTGGAACACGGCGTCCGGCGGCGGCAGCGTCTCGTCGTGGTCCGCCTTGTGCGGCGCGCTGTCCAGGCCGGTCACGGTGAGGACCGCGCCGTTCAGGGACGCGGGCACCGTCGCGGCGGCCGTGGGCGCGCGGTAGGTGTGCTTGCCCTTGGCGTAGTTGTGCAGCTGGGCGCCGAACGCCTTCTCGGCGGCGGCGACCTCGCCCGATACGGAGATGTAGTGCTTGCTGACGTCGGTCACGGTGAGGCCCGAGGACTCGAGCCACTTCGTGACCTCGGCTATCTGGGCCTTGGTCGCGCCGAAGCGGGCCTGCGCCTGCTTGGCGCTGAGGTACTTGCCGTACGAAGCCGACTGCGGGTCGGACACGGCCTTCGCGTACGCCGCGAGGCCCGCCGCGTCGCGCCCTGCGAGGTAGACGCGGGCGTGCACGGTGGAGCTGTTCGACGTGGCACCCTGATCGGCCTTGGCCGTGGCCCAGAGCGGCTTGGTGCCGGTCAGTGCGTCGCGGGCACCCGGGTTCGGGTCGGCCTGGGCGACGGGTGCTGCGATGGCGAGCGCGCCGGCGAGCAGTGGCAGTGTCGCTGCCAGGCTGAGCCCGGCGCGGGCCGCGGCACGGGTGGATCTCATACAACCCCCTGCGATGTGGTTCGTCGCGTGTGGCGACTGTGATGCGCGTGCACTGTTCGAGCTGCGCACGCAACTGATCACTGTTGCGCCGAACCGTTCATGCAAGGGGAATGGAAGCGCCAAGAAGAGCCCAAGGAACGCCATCCGAGGGCGATTTGGGGCGGTACGTAATCGGGGAGGGGGTTTCCCTCAGGTGTTCCTGAGGTTTTCCTTCCTACGACCGGTCTTTCAACATCCCCGCCATCAGGTCGATTTCCGACTTCTGCGAGGCGACCATGCCCGCGGCGAGCCGCTTCTCCACCCCGACCTCACAGCGCTCGACGCACCCCTCGGCCATGTGGACGCCGCCCTTGTGGTGCGCGGTCATCAGCTGGAGGTACAGCACCTCGGCCCGCTCGCCGTCCGCCTTGCGGAGCTCATCGAGCTGGGTGTTGGTGGCCATGCCCGGCATCAGTGCGCCGTCCTGCCCCGCCGGCATGTCGCCCATGCCCATCCAGGACATCGGCGGCTTCGTGGACACCTTGGGCAGCCCCCACAGGTCGAGCCAGCCGAGCAGCATGCCCCGCTGGTTGGCCTGCGTCTGCGCGATGTCGTAGGCGAGGCGGCGCACCTCCTCGTCCTTCGTGCGGTCGCGCACGATGTACGACATCTCGACGGCCTGCTGATGGTGGACCGCCATGTCCCGCGCGAACCCGGCGTCGGCGGACTCGGCGCCCGGCACCCGCACGGACGCCGAACCGCTGTCGTCCCCGTCCGCGACCGCGTACGTGACCGCCCCGCCCGCGACGAGCACCGCCGCCACGGCCGGCGCGATCCAGGCCGCGCGCCTCACTGGGACAGGCCGTTGGTGCAGGCGGCACCCGGCTCAGGGGTCTGCTTGCCCTGGACGAACGCCGAGAAGAACGAGGCCACGTCCGGGTCGGTGGCGCTCTTCACGGTCCGCTGGTGGCCCCAGGCGCTCAGCATGATCGGGTCCTTCTGGTCCTGGTCCGGGCTCATCAGCGAGTACGGCGTCTGGCGGACCTTCGCCGCGAGCTTCTGCACGTCACCCGGGTCGGCCTTGTCCGTGTACGTCACCCAGACCGCGCCGTGCTCCAGGGCGTGCACCGCGTTCTCGTTCGGGATCGCCTTCTTGTAGACGTCGCCGTTGCAGTTCATCCAGACCTGGTTGTGGTCCCCGCCCACCGGCGGCGTCATCGGGTACGTCACCTTCTTCGCGACGTGGTTGCGGGTCAGCTTCCCCGTCCAGGTCTTCACGCCGTCCGAGCCGGTCTTGAACGAACCGGCCGACGACTTCGCGTCCGCGCCGTCCTTCGGCGAGTCGTCCCCCTTCGTGACGGCCCACGCCCCGACGCCGGCGAGAGCGAGGACGACGACGCCGCTCACCGCGATGGTGAGGACACGGCCGCGGCGCTCGCGGGAGCGCTCGGCGCGGCGCATCTCCTCTATCCGGGCCTTGCGCGTCGCGGAGCCGGTGTTCTTGGCGGAACCCATGGTGAGTCCTTCTGGGAAAGGGACGGGACGGCTGAACGGGTCCGCTGATCGTAGTGGGGAGCGGGGGGCGGTTGCCATGCCGTGTAGCCGGTGCCGCGGACGGCAGGGACTATGGGACGAGGGGCCCCAGCAGGCACTATGGGCACGGAGTCGTATACATCTGCCGTTCGCGCGATGTTCGGGCCCGGGTCGACCAGTCGATCAAGGTCGGCAACGCGCACGAAACGGTGATGTGGTGGGATGCTCAGGAGCCTGCCGACGGTGTCCCGCAGGGCGCGGACGCAGGCGGCCTGACCAGCAAGGATGGGTGGAAGCGGAAGATGGACAAGCAGCAGGAATTCGTGCTCCGGACGCTCGAGGAGCGGGATATCCGGTTCGTCCGCCTGTGGTTCACGGATGTCCTCGGCTTCCTGAAGTCGGTGGCCGTGGCCCCGGCGGAGCTGGAGCAGGCCTTCGACGAGGGCATCGGCTTCGACGGCTCCGCGATCGAGGGCTTCGCCCGCGTGTACGAGTCGGACATGATCGCCAAGCCCGACCCGTCGACCTTCCAGGTGCTGCCCTGGCGCGCCGAGGCCCCCGGCACCGCGCGGATGTTCTGCGACATCCTGATGCCCGACGGCTCCCCGTCGTTCGCGGACCCGCGCTACGTGCTGAAGCGGGCCCTGGCCAAGACCTCCGACCTGGGCTTCACCTTCTACACGCACCCCGAGATCGAGTTCTTCCTCCTCAAGGACAAGCCGCTCGACGGGTCCCGCCCCACCCCGGCCGACAACTCCGGCTACTTCGACCACACCCCGCAGAACGTCGGCATGGACTTCCGCCGCCAGGCGATCACCATGCTCGAATCCATGGGCATCTCGGTCGAGTTCAGCCACCACGAGGGCGCCCCCGGCCAGCAGGAGATCGACCTGCGGTACGCCGACGCGCTGTCCACGGCCGACAACATCATGACGTTCCGCCTCGTCATGAAGCAGGTGGCGCTGGAGCAGGGCGTGCAGGCGACCTTCATGCCGAAGCCGTTCTCGGACCACCCCGGCTCCGGCATGCACACGCACCTGTCCCTCTTCGAGGGCGACCGCAACGCGTTCTACGAGTCCGGCTCCGAGTACCAGCTGTCCAAGGTCGGCCGCTCCTTCATCGCGGGCCTGCTCAAGCACGCCGCCGAGATCTCCGCCGTCACCAACCAGTGGGTCAACTCCTACAAGCGCATCTGGGGCGGCGGCGGCCGCACCGCCGGCGCCGGCGGCGAGGCGCCCTCGTACATCTGCTGGGGCCACAACAACCGCTCGGCCCTGATCCGCGTCCCGATGTACAAGCCCGGCAAGACCGGCTCCGCGCGCGTCGAGGTCCGCTCGATCGACTCGGGCGCGAACCCGTACCTGACGTACGCCGTGCTGCTCGCCGCCGGACTCAAGGGCATCGAGGAGGGCTACGAGCTCCCGCCGGGCGCCGACGACGACGTGTGGGCCCTGTCCGACGCCGAGCGCCGCGCCATGGGCATCGAGCCGCTCCCGCAGAACCTCGGCGAGGCGATCGCCCTCATGGAGCGCAGCGAACTCGTCGCCGAGACGCTGGGCGAGCACGTGTACGACTTCTTCCTGCGCAACAAGAAGCAGGAGTGGGAGGAGTACCGCTCCGAGGTCACCGCGTTCGAGCTGCGGAAGAACCTGCCGGTGCTGTAGGGCACTTGCGAGGGCTTCGGGCGAAGGGGCGGGACGCGTGACGCGTCTCGCCCCTTCGGCGTTGTGCCGGTCGATAACGTGATCGGTGAGCGAGAAGGGAGCGCATCATGGCCGAGCCGCTCAGGACCCTCGTCGACGGGGTCGAGGTCGAGGTGCCCAACAGCATCCCCGCCATCCGCGACGCCCTGCCGGAGGACCGGCGCGAGGAGTTCGACCGGGAGATCAACGCGGCCGGGGTGCACGAGATCCACGCCGTGATGCGGCACTGGATGCTGGAGGCCGTGCCCGACCCGGCCGCCGACGCCATCATGGACCGGCTCGCCCGCGAGGAAGCGGAGAGGGCCGGAGCCGCGTGAGCCAACGTCATCGCCGCCGCCACCGCATCTCGTACGCGCCGCCCGCCGACGACACCCTCGCGAAGATGGCGGGACCCGTGCCGTTCAGGGCGGAGCTGGAACGCACGCTCGGCGTCGACCCGTACGGGCACGGGTCCCTCCCCATCGGCCGGTGGGCGGACCGCAGGGAGGCGACCGTGCGCGGCGTCATCGTCCGGTACTACGTCTCCGGGTCGATCCTGGTGGTGACGGTGGTGCGGCTGATCCCGGAGCCGTGAGCCGGGTCAGCCCCGGTGCTGTTCGCGCAGCAGCTCGCGCAGCAGCTCGCGCAGCGGCTGCGTGGCGCGCTTGCGGTACTCCTGGATCGCCCAGCCTCCCCCAAGTTCTCGGCTTCGCTCGAACAGGGGACCCCCATCGTCCGGGTCGGCGAAGTACATGAACGTGCCGCCGTCGTCCGGGGCGTACGGCTGGGGCTCCGAGACGTCGAGGCCGCGCGCCGTCAGCTCCCCGTGGGCCGCCTTGATGTCCGCGACCACGAGCTGCAGACCGTGGTAAGTGCCGGGCTGCGGCGTGCCCGTGGGGTTCGGGACGCCCTCGGCGAGCGTCACCGAACAGCCGGAACCGGGCGGGGTGAGCTGGACGATCCGGACTCCAGGCATCACCTGGGTGGCGGGCACGTCTGCCACCTGTATGCGCGGTTCCGGATCGCGGCCCGTCACAGGTACGCCGGAGACACCGCGGCCTTCGTGAGGCGGTGCGGGGCTCCCGTGCCGTCCGCCGGGACGGTGTAGAGGTCCGCGCCGTAGTCGCCCGGCAGCGCGTACGTGAGCGTGTGCGCGTCGCTCCAGACCGCCTGGTCGTCCACGCTGCGCGTCTCCGCCAGGGGCGTCTCGCGGAGCGTGCGCAGGTCGAGTACGTACAGCCGCCAAGGGGCGTCCGCCGAAAGGCCCTTCACGCGCTTCTTGTACGCGACGCGGGTGCCGTCGGGGGAGAGGGACGGGCACTCGACGTTCTCGTGGACGGTGGTCAGCGTGCGGGTGCGCAGATCACCCCGTACGAGGTAGGTCTTGCCGTGCGTCGCGAGCGTCGCGTAGAAGTGGCGGTCGTCCGCCGCGAACGTGATGCCCCAGAAGTTGACGTCCGCCGCGCGGTAGGTCCGGCCGTCCTTGACGACCCGGAAGTCCTCGAGCGTCGGCGTGAGGTGACCCGTGCGGGTGTCCACGATCGCCGCCCGCGTCGAGAAGTTCGTGCCCGCGTAGCTGTCGCCGCCCACGAACACCGTCCACGCCGCGTACCGCCCGCTCGGCGAGACACGGGCGCGGGACGGGATGCCCGGCAGCGCGTAGTGGGCCTTCTCCTTGAGCTTCGAGTCCAGGACGCGCGCCGTGTACGTGTCCTGCATCGCGCCCCGCTCGGCCCGCAGACAGATGGCCGTGCCCGAAGAGGCGTAGAAGCGAAGGCACTTGACGCCCGACGCGGTGCGGGGCGAGTCCGGGCGGCCCGCCGGGACCGTGGTGAGCTCGTCGCGGTGGGGGCCCCACGCCATGTTGCGGAAGACGAGGCGGCGGGGAGCCTCGGCGGCCCCGGCCGGCAGGGTCACCCGGCCCGCAGTGACCCTCGGGCCGCCCGCGTGCGCCTCGTTCCTGCGGTCGGCGCGCGCCGCCGCGTGCAGGACCGAGGCCGTCGCGACGGCCGCCAGAGCGACGACCGCGGCGACGAGGACGAGCAGTCTGTTACGTGTCGTCATGCGGGTACTGCCTCCGCGGGGGTGGGGGTTTCGGGCCGGAAGGCGTACGCCACCGCCGCGCCCGCCGCCAGCGCCACCGTGGCCGCGCCCAGAGCCGTGCGGTCGCCCCACGCCGTCCAGGCGGCGCCGAAGCCGATCGAGCAGACGAAGCGCGCCAGCGCCTGGCCCGTCTGGACGACGGCGAGCCCCGACGAGCGCAGCTCCTGGGGGATGGCGGTGGAGGCGGCGGCCATCAGGACGCCGTCCGTCGCCGCGTAGAAGCAGCCGTGCAGCGCCAGGACCGCGTACGGCAGGGCGGAGCCGTGCCACGGCGAGAGCAACAGGCCGTACGCGGCGAGGAGCGCGGCGTGGCCGGCGAGGAACACGCGCCAGCTGCCGACGCGGTCCGCGAGCCGGCCCAGGGGCGCGGCCAGGAGCAGGAAGGCGGCCGCCGTGCCCAGGGGGAGCAGCGCGAACCACTGGTCGGGGACGCCGAGGCGGCGCTGGAGGAGCAGGTAGATGAAGGAGTCGCTGACCGTGGCGAGGCCGAGGAGCAGGGCGCAGACCGTGGTGCGGCGCACCTCGCGGCGGCGCAGGAGCGCCAGCGCGGACCGGAAGGTGGGGCGCGGGGGTGATGGGCGGCTGTGCTTGGCGGTCTCCTGTGCGGGTGCGGGTGCGGGTGCGGGTGCGGGTGCCGGGCGGCTGTCCTCGGCGGTCACCTGTTCGGCTTCGTGCCGGCGGGGGACGAAGAGCAGCAGGACCAGTACGCCCAGTGCCGCGACGCAGAAACTGACGGTGAAGACCGCGTCGTAGCCGTCCGTCGTCGCGCGCAGGATCAGGAAGGCCGCGAGAGGGCCGAGGAGGGCGCCCGTCGTGTCCATCGCCCGGTGCACGCCGAAGGCTCTGCCGCGGGTGGCCGGGGTGCTGCTCAGGGAGATCAGGGCGTCCCGCGGCGCCGTGCGCAGGCCCTTGCCCGTGCGGTCGGCCGCCAGGACCATGCCGATCGTGGGGAGGGTGGCGGCCAGCAGGAGCAGGGGTTTGCAGAGCGCCGAGAGTCCGTAGCCGAACAGGGCGACCGTTTTGTGGCGGCCGCCTCCCCGGTCCGCGAAGTGTCCGCCGACGAGACGGACCAGCGCCGAGAAGCCGTTGTAGACGCCGTCCAGGAGGCCGAAGCCGAGGGGCGAGAGGCCGAGTCCCGCGACGAGGTAGAGCGGCAGGACCGCCGTGACCATCTCGGACGAGACGTCGGTGATGAGGCTGACCGAGCCGAGGGCCAGGACCGTGGGGGCGATCGCGGTGCCGCGCCGCCCGGCCGGTGGCCGGGCGGCGGGTTCCGCGGACGCAGTGCCGGAGGTTCCCCCTGCGCGAGCGGAGTCGCGAGCTCGGGGGCGGCTGTCCGCTACGTACATGTCAGGACGTCCAGATGCCCGTGATGTCCTTGCCGGACGCCGCGTTGCCCGCGTGCGGGAGGCCGTGCATGTCCTCGATGGTGCGCAGGACGTCGTAGTGGTTGTAGGTGGTCGCCGAGGTGGCGCCCGGGGTGACCTGCTGGCCGTAGAGGACCGTCGGGATCTTGTTGCCGGCCAGGCGGTTGTCCTCGTCGAAGGTGACGACGAGGAGGCTGTTGTGCGCCTTCGCCCAGGTCGCGTAGGCGGACAGGTTGTTCTTCAGCCAGGTGTCACCGGTAGACACCGAGCAGTCGTGCATGTCGCTGCACAGGTCGGGGACCACGAAGGAGACCTGGGGGAGCGTCGAGTAGTCCGAGGGGAACTGCGCGAACGTCTTCGCCGTGGAGGTGGGGACGTTGCTGAACCCGAACCACGGGTTGTGCTTGCGGGCGTAGTCGCCGGACGAGCAGGTGGTCGAACCCTGGCTCGGCAGGCCCTCGTTGTAGCTGCCCCAGGTCTTGCCGGCGGCGATCAGCTCGGAGGCCAGGTTGGGCTGGGAGGAGAAGCCCGGCGTGTAGCAGCTGTCGTCCGTGATGCCCTGCGTGGCGCCCGAGAACAGCGCGAAGTAGTTCGGCTGGCTCGGGTGCGTCAGCGCGTACGACGCCGAGAGGCTCGCGCCGTTCGTCTTCAGGCTGTTGATGTACGGGGCGCTGGAGGAGCCGATCACCTGGTTGTAGGCGTGGTTCTCGAAGACCACGACCACGGTGTGGTCCGGGGTGGGAACGCCCGCCGCGGCCTGCGCGGACGAGCCGCCCACGCCGGACCAGAGCGCGACCGCGGTGGCGGTCAGGGCGAAGGCCGAAGCGAGCGCCGCGGTGCGGCCGCGTCGGAACAGTGATCTGCCGGGCACGTGAGACCTCCGGTGGGGGGAGAGACGGCGGCGGTGCGGCTAGAGCATGCACACGCCAAAATGCCCCCGTCCCACGCGCATGTGAAGAGGCGGTGAACCCTCAGCGCTCCGACAGCGGGGCCGGCGCCTGCTGCACCGTCCAGCCGTTGCCGTCCGGGTCGGCGAAGAACAGGAACGAGTTCCAGACGTCGCCGGGCCCGTCCTCCCAGCCCTCGGCCCCCACGTGCTGCACCGGGCTCACGTCCACGCCCCGCTCGAGCAGCTCGACCCGCGCCGCGTCGATGTCCGTCACGCACATCTGGACACCGGTCAGCGATCCCGGCCGCATCGCCCGCTGCCCCGGCGCGCCCGGCAGGCCCTGCTCCAGGGCGATCGAGCAGCGCGACCCGGGCGGCGTCAGCTGGACGATGCGGACGCCCTCCGTGACGACCTGGTCGACGTCGACCTTGAAGCCGACCCGGTTCTCGTAGAAGTCCTTCGCCCGGTCGACGTCCGACACGGGTACGACGATCACCTCGAGGGTCCAGTCCATGGGTGCGCCCTTTCCGGCTGCGGTTCTCGGCTGCGTTCTTCGACGTGGGGATGTGCCGGCCGCGCGAAGCGCCGACGCCCGTACGGCCGTACCGTGTACCCGCCGTACGCTCGGGCCAGGGGTTCCGTATGCGTCACGATCCGCCTCCCGCTCTCCCGATGCTCCCGTCAAAGGGCAGACCCCGCACGCGGGCGGAACTCACCGGCGAAGCCTTAGGCTCTGGACCAGTGCGTGATCGAACAGGAGGCCGTGCGATGTCGGTGCCGCAAGGGCGCAGGAGCAGTACGTTCACGCGGCTGCTGCGGCACGGTTTCACGGATCCCTCCGCCGCCGAGCGGCTCCTGGACGCGCCGGGCCTGTCGGCCGTGCGCTCCGACCCGATGCTTCTCGACGCCCTCGGCGCCACCGCCGACCCCGATCTGGCCCTCCTCGGTCTGGTCCGGCTCGTCGAGGCGCAGGCCGGCGACCCCGAGCGCCGGGAGCTCCTCGACACGCTCATCACGGCCAAGCCGCTGCGCGACCGGCTCCTCGGTGTCCTCGGCGCGTCCGAGGCGCTCGCCGACCATCTGGCCCGGCATCCGCTGGACTGGCAGGCCCTCGTCACCTACGAGCCGTCCGACCTGCACCCGGGTGTGGAGGAGTTCGAGCGGGGCCTCGCGGACGCCGTCGACCCGAACGCCCTGCGGGTCGGCTACCGGCGCTGCCTCCTGTCGATCGCCGCCCGTGACGTGTGCGGGACGACCGACGTCGCGCAGACCGCCGCCGAACTCGCCGACCTGGCCACGGCCACCCTGCGCGCGGCCCTCGCCATGGCGGAGGCGGACGCGCCCGGGGACGCCGCGCTGTGCCGGCTCGCCGTCATCGCGATGGGCAAGTGCGGCGGACACGAACTCAACTACGTGTCCGACGTGGACGTCATCTTCGTCGGCGAGGCCGTCGAGGGCGCCGACGAGGGCAAGGCGATCCAGGCCGCCACCCGGCTCGCCTCGCACATGATGCGGATCTGCTCCGACACGACCGTCGAGGGCACGATCTGGCCCGTCGACGCCAACCTGCGCCCCGAGGGGCGCAACGGCCCCCTCGTGCGGACGCTCTCCTCGCATCTCGCCTACTACCAGCGCTGGGCCAAGACCTGGGAGTTCCAGGCGCTGCTCAAGGCGCGGCCCGTCGCCGGCGACCTCGAACTCGGCGACGCGTACATCAGGACGCTCTCGCCCCTCGTCTGGCAGGCCGCCGAGCGCGAGAACTTCGTGCCCGACGTGCAGAAGATGCGCAAGCGCGTCGTCGAGAACATCCCCGCCGGCGAGGTCGACCGGGAGCTGAAGCTGGGGCCCGGCGGGCTCCGGGACGTCGAATTCGCCGTACAGCTCCTGCAGTTGGTGCACGGCAGGGCGGACCTCTCGCTGCGCAGCGGCACCACCCTGGACGCGCTGGCCGCACTCGCCGACGGCGGATACGTGGGGCGGGTCGACGCCGTCCAGCTCGACGACGCCTACCGCTTCCTGCGCACCCTCGAACACCGCATCCAGCTCTACCGGCTGAGGCGTACGCACCTGGTCCCCGAGGGCGACGCGGACCTGCGGCGCACCGGGCGCTCCATGGGCATGCGGACCGAGCCGATCACCGAACTCCACCGCGCCTGGCGCCGCCACACCTCGGTCGTGCGCCGTCTGCACGAGAAGCTCTTCTACCGGCCGCTGCTCGACGCCGTGGCCCAACTCGCCTCCGGCGAGACCAGGTTGAGCGCCGAGGCCGCGCGTGAACGGCTCGTCGCCCTCGGCTACCACGACCCGAGCGCCGCGCTGCGCCATCTGGAGGCGCTGGCCTCCGGCGTGACCCGCAAGGCGGCGATCCAGCGGACGCTGCTCCCGGTGCTCCTCGGCTGGTTCGCCGACTCCGCCGACCCGGACGCCGGACTGCTCAACTTCCGCAAGGTGTCCGACGCGCTCGGCAAGACGCCCTGGTACCTGCGGCTGCTGCGGGACGAGGGCGCGGCCGCGGAGAACCTCGCGCGCGTCCTCTCGGCCGGCCGGCTCGCGCCCGATCTGCTGATGCGCGCGCCGGAGGCCGTCGCCCTGCTCGGCGACCAGCAGGGCCTCGAACCGCGCGGGCACGCCCAGTTGGAGCAGGAGGTGCTCGCCGCGGTCGGCCGCGCGAGCGGCGCCGAGCAGGCCGTCGCCGCGGCCCGTGGTGTACGGCGGCGCGAGCTGTTCCGCACGTCGGCCGCCGACATCATCGCCTCGTACGGCACCGAGGACACACCTGCCGAGGCCGACCAGGGCGCGCTGGTGGACCGCGTCGGCGGGGCGGTCTCCGACATCACGGCCGCGACCCTCGCCGGGACGCTGCGGGCCGTCGTGCGCGAGGGATGGGGCGACGAGCTGCCCACCCGGTTCGCCGTCATCGCCATGGGGCGGTTCGGCGGGCACGAGCTCGGCTACGGGTCGGACGCCGATGTGCTGTTCGTGCACGAGCCGCGCGAGGGCGTAGGCGACCAGGAGGCGGCGAAGGCCGCGAACCGCGTCGTGTCCGAGATGCAGCGGCTGCTCGCCCTGCCGAGCGCGGATCCGCCGCTCCTCATCGACGCGGACCTGCGGCCCGAGGGCAAGACGGGGCCGCTCGTGCGCACCCTCAAGTCCTATGAGGCGTACTACCGCAGGTGGTCCCTGGTGTGGGAGTCGCAGGCACTCCTGCGGGCCGAACCGGTCGCGGGCGACCTGGACCTGGGGCGGCGCTTCATCGATCTCATCGACCCGCTGCGGTTCCCCGCGGAGGGCCTCGGCGAGGACGCCGTGCGTGAGATCCGGCGGCTCAAGGCGCGCATGGAGTCCGAGCGGCTGCCGCGCGGCGCCGATCCGACGCTGCACACGAAGCTGGGCCGCGGCGGGCTGTCCGACGTCGAGTGGACCGTCCAGCTCCTCCAGCTCCAGCACGGGTGGGCGGAGCCGGGGCTGCGCACGACCCGTACGCGGGAGGCGCTCGCCGCGGCGTGCGCGGCGGAGCTGATCCCGGGCGAGGAGGCGGCGATCCTCGACGAGGCGTGGATCCTCGCGTCCCGCGTGCGCGGCGCGGTCATGCTGGTCCGCGGCCGCCCGGGCGACACGTTCCCGTCCGACGGGCGCGAACTGGCGGCGGTGGGGCGGTACTTGGGTTACGACCCCGGCCACGTCGGCGACATGCTGGAGGACTACCGCCGCATGACGCGCCGGGCGCGCGCGGTGATGGAGGAGCGCTTCTACGGGGCGTAGGCCCGGAGGGCCATCGGGCGTGGGCCCGGAGGGTCACCCGGCCATCGCGGACACGTGGGCGAGGAACCCGGTCAGGGCCAGTTCGAAGGCCGCGTCGGCGCGGTCCGTGCCCATCGCGGCCAGGGCCGCCGCCAGGCGCGGCGTCGCCGTCTCGTCGGTCAGTTCCCACATCGCCTGCGGCGCCGCCATGTCCAGGGCGGAGCCCAGTACGACGTTCTCCAGGCCGATGATCACCGGCATCACGTCCGGCAGGGCGAACCCGGCGTCGAGCAGGAGCCCGGCCGCGAGCTCGTACTGGTCGAGGACGCGCTGGGCCCGCACGGGTGACGTGGTGAGCAGCGGGATCGCCTTGGGGTGGGCGGCGAAGGCGGCCCGGTAGGAGCGGGCCCAGTCCGCGAGCGCCCCGTCCCACGGCCGCTCGTCGCGGGCGAGCGTCGTGGGGTCGATCGCGGCGGCGACCCGCTCGCGCAGCAGCTCCACGATCCCGTCCCGGCCGTCCACATGGTGATACACGGATCCCGTCTGGACCCCGAGCCGCCTGGCGATCCGCGGCACGCTGAAGTCGCCCTGCTCGTCGACGAGTTCGAGTGCGGTCGTGGTGATCCGCTCCCTGTCCAGCAGCGGCTTGCTCGGCCGTCCCATCGCGCGCTCCCCGAATCTGAGGTCTTCCCGAATGCCCAGAGGGAGGCTACATTGCCGAAACCGAAAGCCTTTAGGTTTCGCTTCCCGGTCACCGGGACGACGCCTCCGGGACCCCCGTCCCCCGCTGCCAGAAGGGCTTCCTTCCCCATGCCCGTGACCTCACCGCAGACGCAGGACAGCGCGACCGCCACCGTCGCGGAACCCACCCTGCGCGCCGGCACCCTCGGCACCGCCGACATCGCCTTCTTCGTCGTCTCCGCCGCCGCCCCGCTCACCGTCATGGCGGGCGTCGCCCCGTTCGCCATCGCGCTCGGCGGCATCGGCGCCCCCGTCGGCTATCTCCTCGCCGGTCTGACGCTCGCCGTCTTCGCCGTCGGCTTCACCACGATGAGCCGCCACGTCCGCAGCGCGGGCGCCTTCTACGCGTACATCACACGCGGCCTCGGACGCTCCGTCGGCATCGGCGCCGCCCTGCTGGCCATGGTCGGCTACAACGGCATGGAGATCGGCGTCTACGGCCTGCTGGGCACCGCCACGCAGGACACCCTGCACGCCCTCTTCGGCATCGACATCCCCTGGCTGCCCGTGTCCCTCGCGGGGCTCGTGCTCATCTGGTACGGCGGTTTCCGGTCCATCGACTTCGGAGCCAAACTCCTCGGCGTCCTGCTCTGCGCCGAGACCGGCATCCTCGTCCTGCTCGCGGGCGGCGTGCTCCTCAAGGGCGGCGCGCACGGCCTGTCCGCCGCGTCCTTCGCGCCGGGCAACGTGCTCGTGCCCGGCACCGCCGCAGTACTCGCCTTCGCCTTCGCCGCGTTCACCGGCTTCGAGTCGACCGTCATCTACCGCCGTGAGGCCCGCGACCCCGGCCGCACGGTGCGCCGCGCGACCTACATCGCGGTCGCCTTCCTCGGCCTGTTCTACGCGTTCATCGTCTGGACCGTCATCCAGGCCTTCGGCGACGCCCACGTCGTCGAGGCGGCCGGCAGCGACCCGGCCGGCCTGTTCTTCTCCGCCATCACCACCTTCGTGGGCGGCTGGGCGGCCGACCTGATGCACATCCTCATCGTCACCAGCGTCCTCGCCTCGCTCCTCGCCTTCCACAACGCGATCAACCGCTACGGGCTCGCGCTCGCCGAGGAGGGCGTCCTGCCGAAGGCCTTCGGCACGGTCCACGCCAAGCACCGCTCCCCGTACGTCGCGGGCGTCGCGCAGACCGTGCTCGGCGCGGCCGTCGTCCTCGCCTTCTGGGCCGCGGGCGCCGACCCGTACGCGCAGCTGCTCCTGTGGGTGAACACCCCCGGCATGATCGGCCTGATGGCGCTCCAGCTGCTCGCCGCGATCGCCGTGCCGTTCTACTTCCGCCGCATCACCCACGAGGAGGGCGTGCTGCGCACGGTCGTCGCGCCGATCGCGGCGACGGTGCTCCTCAGCATCGCGATCGTGCTGGTCTGCACCCACCTCGACCTGTTCACGGGCGCGTCCTCCCTGGTCAACATGGTTCTCATGGCCGTGGCCCCCGCCGTCTTCGTCCTCGGCATCGCCCTCGCCCGCCGTCTGCGCCGCACCAAGCCCGACGTGTACGAACGCTTCGCGGCGGAGCCGTCCGCCGACGCCTAGGCACGTCCCTACGGAACACAGCCCCACCCCGAACGGAGTTCACCCCATGCCCGCAGCCGACCTCCTCCTCACCGGCGCCCGCGTCCGCACCCTCGACCCCGCGCACCCCGAGGCGACCGCCGTGGCCGTCCGCGACGGTCTGATCGCCGCCGTGGGCGCCACCGAGGACGTCGTACGCGACTGGAGCGGACCGGGCACGGAACGCGTCGACCTCACCGGCGCGACCCTCGTGCCCGGCCTGGTCGACGCGCACAGCCACCCGGTGTGGGGCCTGGAGATGGCGACCGGGACCGACCTGTCCGGCGTACGGAACCCGGACGAGCTGCGGGCTGCCCTGCGCTCGGCGCCCCGCGCCGACGGCTGGGTCGTGGCCTGGGGGCTCGACCACAACGCGTTCGGCGGCCGTCCCGTCGACCGCGCCCTGATCGAGGACGTACTCGACGGCGCGCCCGCCTTCGTCCGCCTCTACGACGGGCACTCCGCGCTGGCCAGCGGGGCCGCGCTCGCGGCGGCCGGGATCACCGGGCCGCGCGAGTTCGTCCAGCGCGCGAAGATCGTCTGTGACGCGGACGGCCGCCCGACCGGGCACCTGGTCGAGCACGCGGCGATGGACCTGATGCTCGCCGTCATGCCGAGGCCCTCGTTCGCCGAGCGCCGCGCCGGGCTGCTCGCCCTGCTGTCCGACATGGCAGCCACGGGCCTGACCGGAGCCCACGTCATGGACCTCGGCCACGGCGACGTACCGCAGCTGCTGGCCTCGGTCGAGGAGGAGGCCGTGCTGCCGCTGCGGCTGCGGCTCGCGCCCTGGTGCATGCCGGGCGTCGACCGGGCCGGCCTGGACGAGCTGATCGCCGTCCAGCGCGAGGCCGGGCGGCACTGGCGGGTCGGCGGGGTCAAGTTCTTCATGGACGGCACCGTCGAGGGCGGCACCGCGTGGCTGGAGCACGCGGACTGCCACGGCCAGGGCACCGACGCGTTCTGGCCGGACCCGAAGGCGTACGCGGACGCCGTGCGCCACCTGCACGCGGCGGGCGTCGGCACCGCGACCCACGCGATCGGGGACGCTGCCGTGCGGCACGTCCTGGACACCGTCGAGTCCCTGGGCGCGAGCGGCCGGGGCGTGCACCGGATCGAGCACATCGAGACGGTGCCCGACGACACGATCCCGCGGTTCGCCGCGCTCGGCGTCGCCGCGTCGATGCAGCCGCCGCACACCGCGTACACCCGCGGTGACCACGGCGACGAGTGGTCGAAGCGGCTCGGCGCGGACCGGGCCTCGCGCGCCTGGCGCATCCGGGACCTGCGGGACGCCGGCGCGGTTCTGGCACTGGGCTCGGACTGGCCGATCGCGCACTACGACGTGCGCCGGGTCCTGTCCATGGCTCGCGTCCCCGAGGGCGCCGCCGGGCCCGCGCAGGGGCTGACGGGGCTCATGGCGCTGGAGGGCTGCACGTCACACGCGGCGCTCGCCGCCGGTGAGGACGCCGGGCGTATCGCCCCCGGTCTGCGGGCCGACCTCACGGCGTTCGGCCTCGACCCGGTCGAGGCCCCGGCCGACGAGGTGGCGCAGGCGCCGGTCCGCCTGACGGCGGTCGGTGGTCACCTCACGTACCGGGGGGCGTGACCCCGGACGTGGCGGGCGCGGGCACGAGGCGCGGCATGGTGTGCGGGAGCGCCCCGTACCAGATCCGCGCCATCGTGAAGCCGAACGCGAGGCACACCATGCCGCCCACCGCGTCCAGCCAGAAGTGGTTCGCGGTCGAGACGATGACGACCAGGGTCAGTGCCGGGTACAGGAGTCCGAGGATCCGTACCCACGGCGCCGAGGCCAGGGCGAAGATCGTCAGGCCGCACCACAGGGACCAGCCGATGTGCATGGACGGCATCGCCGCGTACTGGTTCGACATGTGTTTCAGGTCGCCGGACGCCATCGAGCCCCAGGTGTGGTGGACCGCGACCGTGTCGACGAAGTGGCCGCCGTTCATCAGGCGGGGCGGGGCGAGCGGGTACAGGTAGTAGCCGACCAGGGCGACCGCCGTCGTCGCGAAGAGCGCGAGCCGGGCCGCCGCGTAGCGGCCGGGATGGTAGCGGAAGAGCCAGACGAGCACACTGAGCGTGACGATGAAGTGCAGTGTCGCGTAGTAGTAGTTCATGCCGACGATGAGCCATGTCACCGAATTCACGGCGTGGTTGACGTTCTCCTCGACGGCGATGGAGAGGTGGTGCTCCATCCGCCAGATCCAGTCGGCGTTGCTCAGGGCCTGCGAACGCTGCTCCGGAACGGCGTTGCGGATCAGGGAGTATGTCCAGTAGCTCACCGCGATCAGCAGGATCTCGAACCAGAGCCTGGGGCGACGCGGTGCGCGTATACGGCCCAGGAGTCCCCGCCCATCGCGGCGGTTGTCCGCCATGGGTGATGTGGTGGGCCCCTGCCGGCCTTCCAGTGTCGTCACGGTCGATTCACCCATAGGGACAGAGTCTGCCAGATTCTGTTCCCCCGCTCGATCATCCCCCGGGTGGGTCATTCGCGCATGCTCTACGTCCTGCGGAGGACTGATTACCTAGGGGCGCGGCAGGCGGTCCCCTGGGGCCGAAGCGGTTGAACCGCGGACCACCAGTTCGGGCATGAAGACGAATTCGCTGTGCGGCGCCGGCGTCCCGCCGATCTCCTCGAGGAGCGTGCGGACGGCGGCCTGGCCCATCGCCGGGACCGGCTTGCGCACCGTGGTCAGGGGCGGGTCGGTGAAGGCGATCAGCGGGGAGTCGTCGAAGCCGACCACCGAGACGTCGGACGGGACGTCGAGGCCTCGCTGCCGCGCCGCCCTGATGGCGCCGAGGGCCATCATGTCGCTGGCGCACACGACCGCCGTGCAGCCCCGGTCGATGAGCGCCGTGGCCGCCGCCTGCCCGCCCTCCAGCGTGTACAGCGAATGCTGCACCAGATCCCGCTCGATCTCCTCGGGGGGCAGGGGCAGGAGGTCCTGCATCGTGCGTACGAAGCCCTCGATCTTCCGCTGGACCGGCACGAACCGCTTCGGGCCCAGGGCGAGTCCGATCCTTGTATGACCCAGCGAGACGAGGTGGGTGACGGCGAGCTTCATCGCGGCCCGGTCGTCCGGGGAGATGAAAGGTGCCTGCACCTTCGGCGAGAACCCGTCCACCAGCACGAACGGCACGCCCTGCGCACGCAGTTGCTCGTAGCGCTGCATGTCCGCCGAGGTGTCGGCGTGCAGCCCGGAGACGAAGATGATGCCGGAGACGCCCCGGTCGACGAGCATCTCCGTGAGCTCGTCCTCGGTGGAGCCGCCGGGGGTCTGGGTGGCGAGGACCGGCGTGTAGCCCTGGCGGGTCAGGGCCTGGCCGATGACCTGGGCGAGCGCCGGGAATATGGGGTTCTCCAGCTCCGGCGTGATCAGGCCGACCAGTCCGGCGGAGCGCTGGCGCAGCCGCACGGGCCGCTCGTAGCCGAGGACGTCGAGCGCGGCGAGCACGGACTGGCGGGTGGCCGCGGCCACCCCCGGCTTGCCGTTGAGCACCCGGCTGACCGTCGCCTCGCTGACCCCCGCCTGCGCTGCGATGTCGGCCAGTCGCGCGGTCACGGGATGGGACTGTACCGGTCGCGTGCCGGACTGCCCACCGTCAACCGGTCGCCGCGTGCGGGCAGTTGAACGGCCCGCTGCGGACTGCTGCGTCATGGCGCTCCCTCGTGTGACTGGCATGTGGCTCGCGTGGGGCCCATGGGGTTCCGATGATCCCCGCGCCGGCCCGGTGTAGCAAGAGCTTGCAGATTCTTGCACAAGGCATCCATGGCTTGTCAGGCCCGGCGATGTGCCGGTTGCACCGGAGCGCAGGTCACGGACCGATAACCGACTGGATCTCCTTGCAATATTTTTCTGCAAGGTCTTTCGCCGTGCTTGCAACGCTGTTACGTTCACGTCGCCCGGCGGCGGCAACGGTGCGGTCGGCGAGTCGGCAGGGGTACGGACGGGACCGTCTCCCACCACTTCGGGCTTTCACCCTCTAGGAGATCTCATGCGGCGTGGCATAGCGGCCACCGCGCTGGTGGCGTCCCTCGCCCTCGCGGCGACGGCCTGCGGCGGAAGCGACAGCGGCAGTGACAAGGCGTCGGGGCCCGTCACCATCACGTGGTGGGACACGTCCAACGCCACCAACGAGGCGCCGACGTACAAGGCCCTGGTCAAGGAGTTCGAGAAGGCGAACTCCGGCATCAAGGTCAACTACGTCAACGTCCCCTTCGACCAGGCGCAGAACAAGTTCGACACCGCCGCGGGCTCCAAGGGCGCCCCCGACGTGCTGCGCGCCGAGGTCGGCTGGACGCCCGCCTTCGCGAAGAAGAGCTACCTCCTGCCCCTCGACGGCACCGAGGCCCTCGCCGAGAAGGACAAGTTCCAGCCGAGCCTGATCAAGCAGGCCCAGTTCGACGGCAAGACCTACGGCACGCCGCTGGTCACCGACACCCTGGCCCTCGTCTACAACAAGGACCTCTTCAAGAAGGCCGGCATCGACCTGCCGCCCGCCGACTGGGCCGACCTGAAGGCCGATGCGGCCAAGATCAAGTCGAAGACGGGCGTCGACGGCTACTGGGGCTCCACGCAGGGCTACTACTCGATGCCGTTCCTGTACGGCGAGGGCAGCGACACCGTCGACGCCACCGCGAAGAAGATCACCATCGGTTCGCCCGAGGCCAAGAAGGGCCTCACCACCTGGCAGGGCCTCTTCGACGGCAAGGGCCTGCACAAGGCCGACGCCACCGCCGACGCGTACGCCCACATCCAGGACGCGTTCGTGAACGGCAAGGTCGCCGCGATCATCCAGGGCCCGTGGGAGATCACCAACTTCTACAAGGGCTCCGCGTTCAAGGACAAGGAGAACCTGGGCATCGCGACCGTCCCGGCCGGCTCCACCGGCAAGGCGGGCGCCCCCACCGGCGGCCACAACCTCTCGGTCTACGCCGGCTCGGACAAGGCCCACCAGGAGGCCTCGCTCAAGTTCGTGAAGTGGATGACCTCCGCGGCCACGCAGGAGCAGATCGCCCTCAAGAACTCGACGCTGCCCACGCGCCAGGACGCGTACACCACGAAGGTCGTCACCGACCCGGGCATCGCCGGTTTCCAGAAGGTCCTCACCGCCGCGCAGCCGCGCCCCGAACTGCCCGAGTACAGCTCGCTGTGGGCCCCGCTCGACACCGAGTGGCCCAAGGTCGCCACCGGCAAGGAGTCCCTGGACAAGGGCATCGGCAACGCGCAGAACGCGTACGTGAAGCTGGTCCCCGACTTCAGCAAGTGACCCCTCTTCGACGGCTGCCGCCGGTTCCGCCCGCGAGGGGGCGGGCGGAACCGGCGGCGCCGCGCCGCACGCACTGAGCAGCCGACCCCCAGAAGGTGCCGAACCATGACAGTCGCCGTCGACAGCACGGCCGCCCAGACGCGCGGCGGCCGCGCGCCGCGCCCCGGCCCGCTCGAGCGCCTGCGGCGCTCGTACCAGAAACACTGGTACGCGTACGCGATGATCGCGCCGGTCGTCCTCGTGCTCGGGGTCCTCGTGATCTATCCCCTGGTACGCGGCTTCTACTTGACGCTCACCGACGCCGACAGCCTCAACTCGGCCCGCACGATCGGCGTCAACCACATCGACGCCACGTACCGGTTCATCGGGTTCGACAACTATGCCGACATCCTGTGGGGTCCGACCTCCTACGACCGGTTCTGGTCGCACTTCATCTGGACGATCGTGTGGACGGCGCTCTGCGTCGCCCTGCACTACGTCATCGGGCTCGGCCTCGCGATGCTCCTCAACCAGAAGATGCGCGGGCGCACCTTCTACCGGCTGCTGCTCATCCTGCCGTGGGCCGTACCGACGTTCGTCACCGTGTTCTCGTGGCGGATCATGCTGTCCGACTCGGGGATCATCAACTCCGTGCTCGGCTCACTGCATCTGCCGCAGCCGCAGTGGCTGGAGGACACCTTCTTCCAGCGCGCGGCCGCCATCCTGGTCAACACCTGGTGCGGCGTGCCGTTCATGATGGTGTCGCTGCTCGGCGGCCTCCAGTCGATCGACCCGGTGCTCTACGAGGCCGCGGAGATGGACGGCGCGAGCCCCTGGCAGCGCTTCTGGAACGTCACACTGCCCGGCCTCAGGTCGGTCAGTTCCACCGTCGTACTGCTCGGCGTCATCTGGACGTTCAACCAGTTCAACGTCGTCTTCCTGCTGTTCGGCAACACCGCGCCCGACGCCCAGATCCTCGTCACCTGGGCCTACTACCTGGGCTTCGGCCAGCAGCCGCGCGACTACGCCCAGTCCGCCGCGTACGGCGTGCTGCTCCTGTCGCTCCTCGC
This sequence comes from Streptomyces sp. NPDC107517, assembly GCF_055582645.1. Lineage (NCBI taxonomy): Bacteria > Bacillati > Actinomycetota > Actinomycetes > Kitasatosporales > Streptomycetaceae > Streptomyces > Streptomyces sp. NPDC107517. The sequence goes on from NZ_JBVJPM010000002.1 coordinate 333,201, forward strand.
CGTCTTCACGTCCTTCTACTACCGCTGGCTGAACCGCAATGAGCAGCTCGCCTGACGCCGCAGGAGCCGCCCCCATGAGCACCACGACCGTCGACACCCCGGCGGCCGGCGCGCAGCCGGTCACCGAAGCCGTCCGCCCGCGCAGGATGCGCCGGCGCGGCGAGCGCAGCCGCCTCGCGACGTTCCTGTCGCACGGCGTGCTGAGCGTCGCGAGCCTGACAGCCCTCTTCCCGATCGCCTGGCTGGTCTATCTGTCGCTCGGCCCGGACAAGGACGACTACCTCCACCCCGGGCGCATCCTCGACAAGGCGACCTTCTCGAACTACTCGTTCGTCCTGGAGCACACCAACTTCTTCAAGTGGCTCCAGTCCACGCTGATCGTGTCCCTGGGCACGACGGTCGTGGGCGTCCTGTTCGCCGCCACCACCGGCTACGCCGTCTCGCGCATGCGCTTCCCCGGCCACCGCAAGCTGATGTGGATCCTGCTGCTCACGCAGGCGTTCCCGATCGCCGTCCTGATCGTGCCGATGTACGAGATCCTCGGCGACCTCGGCCTGATCGACACGTACGGCGGCCTCATCCTCGTGTACTGCTCGACCGCGGTGCCGTACTGCGCGTGGCTCCTCAAGGGCTACTTCGACACCATCCCGTACGAGATCGACGAGGCCGGCCGCATCGACGGGCTCTCACCGTTCGGCACCTTCGCCCGGCTGATCGTCCCGCTGGCCAAGCCGGGCCTCGCGGTCGCCGCGTTCTACAGCTTCATCACCGCGTTCGGTGAGGTCGCCTTCGCCTCCACGTTCATGCTCGACGACGAGAAGTACACCTTCGCCGTGGGCCTGCGCAGCTTCGTCAGCGAGCACGACGCGCAGTGGAACTACATGGCGGCGACCGCGGTGTTGATCGCCATTCCGGTGTCCGCGTTCTTCTACCTTGTCCAGAGGAACCTGGTCACCGGCCTCACGGCGGGCGGCACCAAGGGCTGAGTCCCGCCGCTTCGCCCGCCCGCACGCAAACCCCTGACGCAGCAAGGACACCATGAGTCAGCACACTGCCGACACGGCGCAGGCCGGCGCGGCCCCCGCCTCGACCTCCGTTCCCGCGCAGGCGTCCACCGGATGGTGGCGCGACGCGGTGATCTACCAGGTCTATCCGCGCAGCTTCGCCGACAGCAACGCCGACGGCATGGGCGACCTCGAAGGCATCCGCGCCCGGCTCCCGCACCTCAGAGCCCTCGGCGTGGACGCGGTGTGGCTCAGCCCGTTCTATGCGTCCCCGCAGGCGGACGCCGGCTACGACGTCGCCGACTACCGTGCCGTGGACCCCATGTTCGGCTCCCTCCTCGACGCGGACGCCGTGATCCGCGACGCGCACGGACTGGGCCTGCGCGTCATCGTCGACCTGGTGCCCAACCACTCGTCCGACCAGCACGAGTGGTTCAAGCGGGCACTCGCCGAAGGGCCCGGATCGCCGCTGCGCGAGCGCTACCACTTCCGGGCGGGCAAGGGTGCGAGCGGTGAACTGCCGCCCAACGACTGGGAGTCCATCTTCGGCGGCCCCGCCTGGACCCGCGTCGCCGACGGCGAGTGGTACCTCCACCTCTTCGCGCCCGAGCAGCCCGACCTCAACTGGGAACACCCCGCCGTCGGCGACGAGTTCCGCTCCATCCTGCGGTTCTGGCTCGACATGGGCGTCGACGGCTTCCGCATCGACGTCGCGCACGGCCTCGTCAAGGCCGAGGGCCTGCCCGACCTCGGCGCGCACGAACAGCTGAAGCTGCTCGGCAATGACGTCATGCCGTTCTTCGACCAGGACGGCGTGCACGACATCTACCGCGCCTGGCGTCTGATCCTCGACGAGTACGCGGGAATTGAACTGGGGACCGCAGGGCCTTCCGCGGACGGGCGGGGGCGGGAGACGGGCGGGCGCATCTTCGTCGCCGAGGCGTGGACCCCGACCGTCGAGCGCACCGCGAACTATGTACGCCCCGACGAGCTGCACCAGGCCTTCAACTTCCAGTACCTGTCCTCCTATTGGGAGGCGACGGAGCTGCGCGACATCATCGACCGCTCCCTCGACTCGATGCGTCCCGTCGGCGCCCCCGCCACCTGGGTCCTGTCCAACCACGACGTCACCCGGCACACCACGCGCTACGCCAACCCGCCCGGACTCGGTACCCAGCAGCGCGTCGCCGGCGACCCGGCGCTCGGCCTGCGCCGCGCCCGCGCCGCGACCCTGCTCATGCTGGCCCTGCCCGGCTCCGCCTACGTCTACCAGGGCGAGGAGCTCGGCCTGCCCGACGTCGTCGACCTGCCGGACGAGGTGCGCCAGGACCCCTCGTTCTTCCGCGCGGCCGGGCAGGACGGCTTCCGCGACGGATGCCGGGTGCCGATCCCGTGGACCGTCGACGGGCCCTCGTACGGCTTCGGGGCGGGCGGCTCGTGGCTGCCGCAGCCCGCGGGCTGGGGCGCGCTGAGCGTGGAGGCGCAGACCGGGGTGCCCGGCTCGACCCTGGAGATGTACCGCTCGGCGCTGGCCGTGCGGCGCGCGCACCCGGCGCTGGGCGCGGGTGACTGCGTCGAGTGGCTGAAGGCGCCCGAGGGTGTGCTCGCCTTCCGGCGGGAGCCGCGCGACGGCGGCGAGGCGTTCGTGTGCGTCGCGAACACGACGGGCGCCGCGGTGCGCATGACCGTGTCGGGCCGGGTCCTGCTGACCAGCTCGGCCGCCGACGACATCGAGAAGGGCGACGGTCACACGCTGGTCCCCGCCGACACGACCGTGTGGTGGACCGTCTGACGTTCTGAACCGCTCTCCCCGGCCCCCGCGCGGCCGGGGAGGGCATCCCCCCACAGCCCCCTGCGATTTGGCAGGGACACCTCATCGGCACACCGACGTGCAGGAGGAAACATGGCTATCAGATCGCGGGCGGCCGCTCTCGCCCTCGCGGCCGGCACCCTCATAGGAGCCGCCGGATCCGCCGGGACGGCCCAGGCGGCCCCGCCCGGCGCCAAGGACGTCACCGCCGTCCTCTTCGAGTGGCGGTTCGACTCGGTGGCGAAGGAGTGCACCGCCCGGCTCGGCCCCGCGGGCTACGGATACGTCCAGGTCTCGCCGCCCCAGGAGCACATCCAGGGCTCCCAGTGGTGGACCTCGTACCAGCCCGTCAGCTACAAGATCGCGGGCAGGCTCGGGGACCGTACGGCCTTCAAGAACATGGTCGACACCTGCCACGCGGCCGGCGTCAAGGTCGTCACGGACACCGTGATCAACCACATGGCGGCCGGATCGGGCACCGGCACCGGCGGCTCGGCGTACTCCAAGTACGACTACCCCGGCACCTACTCGGCCGCCGACATGGACAACTGCACCGCGCAGGTCAGCAACTACCAGGACCGGTTCAACGTCCAGGAATGCGAGCTCGTCGGCCTCGCCGACCTCGACACCGGTGAGGAGTACGTGCGCGGCCGCATCGCCGCGTACATGAACGACCTCCTCTCGCTCGGCGTCGACGGGTTCCGGATCGACGCCGCCAAGCACATCGCCGCCGCCGACCTCGCCGACATCAAGTCGCGGCTCAGCAACCCGAACGCCTACTGGAAGCAGGAGGCGATCTACGGAGCCGGCGAGGCGGTCTCGCCCAGCGAGTACCTCGGCACCGGCGACGTCCAGGAGTTCCGCTACGCCCGCGACCTCAAGCGCGTCTTCCAGAACGAGAACCTCGCCTACCTCAAGAACTACGGCGAGGGCTGGGGCTACATGGCCTCCGGGCAGTCCGCCGTCTTCGTCGACAACCACGACACCGAGCGCGGCGGCGACACCCTCAACTACAAGGACGGCGCCGACTACACCCTGGCGAACGTCTTCATGCTGGCCTGGCCCTACGGATCGCCGGACATCAACTCCGGCTACGAATGGACCGACAAGGACGCCGGACCGCCCAACGGCGGCACGGTGAACGCCTGCTGGCAGGACGGCTGGAAGTGCCAGCACGCCTGGCCCGAGATCCAGTCCATGGTCGCCTTCCGCAACGTCACCCGCGGCCAGTCCGTCACCGACTGGTGGGACGACGGCGCCGACGCGATCGCCTTCGGCCGCGGTGGCAGGGGCTACGTCGCGATCAACCACGAGTCCTCCGCGCTCACCCGCACCTACCAGACGTCGCTCGCCGCGGGCACGTATTGCGACGTGCAGAGCAACAAGACGGTGAGCGTGAACAGTTCGGGCCAGTTCACGGCGACGCTCGGGTCGAACACGGCCCTCGCCCTGTACGCCGGCAAGTCCGGCTGCTGACCCGGATCCCGGCCCCGCCCCTTTTTCGATCACCCCCCGTTCCGGCTGCCCGGCGCGTCCTCCCCGCTCGCGCCGGGCGGCCCTGTCCGCGCACCCCCGTGTCCCGCCCGTTGCCCTCCCGCCGAGGAGTTCCCGTGATACGCCCCGCCCTGCCGCGAAGAACAGCGGCCGTCCTCGCCGTCGCCCTGTGCGCGGCCCTGGCCCCGGCCCTGCCCCTGGCGGCGGCCGCCGAGAAGCCGCCCGCGCCCCCGTCCGACGCCCGGCTCGCCGCCGCGCCCGCGCGGCACGACCTCACGCGCGAGCAGTTCTACTTCGTCATGCCGGACCGCTTCGCGAACGGCGACACCTCCAACGACCGCGGCGGGCTGACCGGTTCACGCTCGGCCACCGGCTACGACCCCACGGACAAGGGCTTCTACCAGGGCGGCGACCTCAAGGGCCTGACCGAGCGGCTCGACTACATCAAGGGCCTCGGCACCACCGCCATCTGGCTCGCCCCGATCTTCAAGAACCGGCCCGTCCAGGGCGAGGGCAAGGACGCCTCAGCCGGCTACCACGGCTACTGGATCACCGACTTCACGCAGGTCGACCCGCACTTCGGCACCAACGCGGACCTCACGAAGCTGATCGCCCGCGCGCACGCCAAGGGCATGAAGGTCTTCTTCGACGTCATCACCAACCACACCGCCGACACCGTCGACTACGCCGAGAAGGAGTACGGCTACCGCCCCAAGGGCGCCTACCCCTACCTCGACACCCAGGGACGCCCCTTCGACGACCGGGACGGCGTGCGCAAGGTCGACGCCGACTCGTTCCCGTACACCCCGAAGAACACCGGGCAGAAGGTGCCCGCGTGGCTCAACGACCCGGCGATGTACCACAACCGGGGCGACTCCACCTTCGCCGGGGAGAGCGCCGAGTACGGCGACTTCGGCGGGCTCGACGACCTGTGGACCGAGCGGCCCGAGGTCGTCTCCGGCATGGAGAAGATCTACGAGCGGTGGGTGCGGGACTTCGACATCGACGGGTTCCGCATCGACACCGTCAAACACGTCGACCTGGACTTCTGGACCCAGTGGGCCACCGCCCTCGACGCGTACGCGAAGAAGCACGGCAGGCCCGACTTCTTCATGTTCGGCGAGGTGTACTCCGCCGACACCGACGTCACCTCCCCGTACGTCACCCGAGGCCGCCTCGACGCCACCCTCGACTTCCCCTTCCAGGACGCGGCCCGCGCCTACGCCTCCCAGGGCGCCTCCGCCGACCGGCTCGCCAAGGTCTTCGCCGACGACTACAAGTACGCCTCCGACAAGGCGAACGCGTACGAGCAGGTCACGTTCCTCGGCAACCACGACATGGGCCGCATCGGCTCCTTCCTCGAGGCCGACGACGCGAAGGCGTCCGACGCCGAACTCGTGCGCCGCGACAAGCTCGCCAACGCCGTGATGTTCCTGTCGCGCGGCAACCCCGTCGTCTACTACGGCGACGAGCAGGGCTTCACCGGCTCCGGCGGCGACAAGGACGCCCGGCAGACCATGTTCGCCTCCAAGGTCGACGACTACCTCGACGACGACGAACTGGGCACCGACCGCACCCACGCGGAGGACTCCTACGACACGAGCGCACCGCTCTACAAGGAGATCGCCGCACTCGGAAAGCTCCGCAAGGACAACCCGGCCCTGGCCGACGGCGTCCAGACCGAGCGCTACGCCAAGGGCTCCGTGTACGCCTTCTCGCGCACGGACGCGAAGACCGGCACCGAGTACGTCGTGGCGCTCAACAACGCCGCCGAGGCCGAGGACGCCACCTTCACGACGGGCTCGGCCGGCACCCGCTTCGAGGGCATCTACGGCACCGACAAGCCCGTGACCAGCGGCTCCGGCAAGGACATCACCGTCACCGTGCCGGCCGGGTCCGCCGTCGTCTACCGGGCCGCCAAGCCGCTGCCCGCCCCCGCCGCCAAGCCCTCGGTCACCCTCCACGCCCCCGCCGCCGGGGCCACCGGCACCGTGACCCTCCAGGCCGACACCGACGGCGGACAACTCAACCGCGTCGTCTTCGCCGCCCAGACAGGCAACGGCGCCTGGCACACCCTCGGCTCCGTCGACCACGCGCCGTACCGGATCACCCAGCACATCCCCGCGACCGTGGCCGCCGGAACGCCCCTGCGGTACAAAGCAGTTGTGGCCGACCGCGCCGGGCGCACCGCCAGTGACCTCACCGCGACGACGGCGGGGAAGGCGCCCGCGCCCGCGAAGCCCAGCGCCGTCGACCGCGCCTACGCCGTCGTCCACTACAGGCGGACCGACGGCGACTACGACGGCTGGCAGCTCAAGTCGCCTGCCGGAACAGGGGACTTCACAGGGCGTGACGCATACGGCGCCTTCGCCTGGGTGAAGCTCGCCGACGATGCCGGCTCCGGCAGCCTCACCTACACCGTCGAGAGGAACGGCACCGCCGACGGGCCGCAACGCACCGTCGACCTCGGCGAGACCGGCGAGGTCTGGGTCGAGCAGGGCAAGGACGGCCAGGCTGCGACCGCCCCCGACGGCACCTACCCGCCGCAGGACAAGACCAAGGCCGTCCTGCACTACCAGCGCGCCGACGGCGACTACGACGGCTGGGGGCTGCACACCTGGACCGGTGCCAAGAACCCCACCGACTGGTCCAAGCCGCTCGCGCCGGTGAAGAAGGACGCGTACGGCGTCACCTTCGAGGTGCCGCTCGCCGACGGCGCGACGTCACTGAGCTACATCCTCCACAAGGGCGACGAGAAGGACCTGCCCACCGACCAGTCCCTCGACATCGCCGCCAACGGCAACGAGGTGTGGCTGCTCGCCGGACAGCCCCGCCCCGTCCTGCCGCAGACCGGAGGAGCGCCCGACCTCGACCTCGCGAAGTCCGAGGCGCAGTGGATCGACCGCGACACGGTCGCCCTGCCGTCGGACGGTGCGGCGGCCCTGTCCGCCCAGCTCGTCTACGCCCGGGACGGCGGCATCACCGTCAAGGACGGAGCGCTCAGCAGCGAAGGGCGGTGGCTGCGCCTGAACAAGGCCGCGGGCGGGCTCACCGACGCCCAGCTCGCCCGCTTCCCGCAGCTGAAGAAGTACGACGCCTACACCGTCGACCCCCGCGACCGCGACCGGATCGGCGACGCCCTGAAGAGCCAGCTGATCCTCACCCGGCGCATCGCCAACGGCGCACTCGTCACGGCAACGGGCGTACAGACAGCGGGAGTGCTGGACGACCTGTACGCGCAGAAGGCCGGCAAGGCGGCACTCGGACCCGTCTTCACCAAGGACGCAGTCACGCTGTCCGTCTGGGCGCCCACCGCGCAGTCGGTGGCCCTCGACCTCGACGGGCGCTCCGTCGCCATGCGCCGTGACGACGCGACCGGCGTCTGGTCCGTGCGGGGCCCGCGTTCCTGGCAGGGAAAGCAGTACCGCTACGCCGTGAAGGTGTGGGCGCCCAGCGTCCGGAAGGTCGTCACGAACGAGGTCACCGACCCGTACTCCACCGCCCTCACCGCCGACTCGGAACGCAGCCTCGTCGTCGACCTCGACGCGAAGGACCTCGCCCCGTCCGGCTGGTCGGCGCTGAAGAAGCCGAAGGCCGTGCCGCTGCGCGACGCGCAGATCCAGGAACTCCACATCCGCGACTTCTCCGTCGAGGACCGCACCGCGAAACACCCCGGCACCTACCTCGCCTTCACCGACAAGGACAGCAAGGGCAGCGAGCACCTGCGCGAACTGGCGAAGGCCGGCACCTCGTACGTGCATCTCCTGCCCGCGTTCGACATCGCCACGATCCCCGAGAAGAAGTCCGAACAGACCGTCCCCGACTGCGACCTGGGCTCCTTCGGTGCCGCCTCGGAGCGGCAGCAGGAGTGCGTCGCCAAGAGCGCCGCCAAGGACGCCTACAACTGGGGCTACGACCCGTACCACTACACCGTCCCCGAAGGCTCCTACGCCAGTGACCCGGACGGCACCGCACGCACCGTCGAGTTCCGCCAGATGGTCGAGTCCCTGAACACGGACGGGCTGCGGGTCGTCATGGACGTCGTCTACAACCACACCGCCGCGAGCGGCCAGGCGAAGACATCGGTGCTCGACCGCATCGTGCCCGGCTACTACCAGCGCCTGCTGGCGGACGGCTCCGTCGCCACCTCCACGTGCTGCGCGAACACCGCCCCGGAGAACGCGATGATGGGCAAGCTCGTCGTCGACTCGATCGTCACCTGGGCCAAGGAGTACAAGGTCGACGGCTTCCGCTTCGACCTGATGGGACACCACCCCAAGGCCAACATCCTCGCCGTCAGGAAGGCCCTCGACGCGCTCACCGTCGAGAAGGACGGCGTCGACGGCAAGAAGATCATCCTCTACGGGGAGGGCTGGAACTTCGGCGAGGTCGCCGACGACGCCCGCTTCGTGCAGGCCACGCAGAAGAACATGGCGGGCACCGGCATCGCCACCTTCTCCGACCGCGCCCGTGACGCCGTGCGCGGCGGCAGCCCCTTCGACGCCGACCCCGGCGTCCAGGGCTTCGCCTCCGGCCTGTACACCGACCCCAACTCCTCGAAGGCGAACGGCACCGAGGCCGAGCAGAAGGCCCGCCTCCTGCACTACCAGGACCTGATCAAGGTCGGCCTGACGGGGAACCTCGCCGCCTACACCTTCACCGCCCACGACGGCCGCACGGTCAAGGGCGCGGACGTCGACTACAACGGCGCACCCGCCGGATACGCAGACGCCCCGGGCGACGCACTCGCTTACGCCGACGCCCACGACAACGAGTCCCTCTACGACGCGCTCACCTACAAACTGCCCGCCTCCACCGCCCCCGCGGACCGCTCGCGCATGCAGGTCCTCGCCCTCGCGACGGCCGCGCTCTCCCAGGGCCCCGCGCTCTCCCAGGCCGGCACCGACCTGCTGCGGTCCAAGTCCCTCGACCGCAACTCCTTCGACAGCGGCGACTGGTTCAACGCCATCCACTGGGACTGCCGCGACGGCAACGGCTTCGGGCGCGGACTGCCCCCGGCCGCCGACAACAAGGACAAGTGGCCCTACGCCACCCCCTTGCTGACCTCGGTGCCCGCCGCGAAGTGCGCGGACATCGAAGGGACGTCGGCGGCGTACCGGGACCTGCTGAAGATCCGCACCACGGAGCCGGCGTTCGGCCTGGCCACGGCCGGGCAGGTGCAGGAGAAGCTGTCCTTCCCGCTCTCCGGCAAGGACGAGACGCCCGGGGTGATCACCATGAGCCTCGGTGACCTCGTCGTCGTCTTCAACGCCACGCCGCGCACGCAGGAGCAGCGCGTGGGCGCGGTGGCGGGCACCTCGTACCGGCTGCATCCGGTGCAGGCGGCGGGCGCCGACTCCACGGTGAAGTCGGCCGCGTACGACGCCGGTTCGGGAACGTTCACGGTCCCGGCGCGCACGGTGGCGGTGTTCACGCGCTGACCGGAAGGAAAGCCGGACGCCCGGCACGGCAGGGGTCACCGCTCCTGTCGTGCCGGGCGTTCGCGTCAGGCGACCCGCTTCTCCATGAGCGTCACCGCGTACTTGCTGCCGCCCGCTCCCGGCTTGAACGGCTGCTCGCCCACCACCGCGTAGCCCGCGCGCTCGTAGTAGGCCCGCAGCCGGGGGTTCGTCGACACACAGTCCAGGCGGCACAGGTCACGGCCCGCGGCGGCGACCCGCTCCTCGGCGTGCGCGAGCAGCGCGCGGCCCGTACCGGCCGGAGCGCCGCGCCGCACCATGAGGCGGTGCACATAGCCGGCCTCGGGCGGCCGGGCACCCCACGCGGGCTCGTCGTCCCACCACAGCTCGTACGCGCCGACCGCTTCGGAAAGCGCGTCGCCGGCGAACCAGACCTCGCCCTCCTTGATCCGGAGGCGGAAGTGGTCCTCGGTCTTCTCACCGGGCCGCCACTGGTCGATGCCCTGCTCCACCATCCAGCGCGCCGCCCCGTCGTACAGGGCGACGAGCGCGGCGAGGTCGTCGGGTCCGTCGGCTGCCCTGCGGAACGTGAGTCGCGGCGTCATGGAGTCAGGATCCCGAAGGGGCGGGAACGGGCGCGAGCACGACGAGACGGGCGATGAGGTCGCCGAACGTCCCGTCGGCGGGCTCGTCCGCCAGGATGTGGCGCAGCAGGCCCGCCATCTCCTCGTCGTACGCGGCGCTCACCGCGGCGAGCGCCGCGAAGTCGTGCACGAGCTGCGCCTCCAGTTCACGGCGCGGGATGCGCCGCCCGTCCAGCCAGATGAGCGCCGTGGACTCGGCGAGCGAGATCCACGAGCGCACCACCAGCTCGAGGCGGGGCGGCGGGTCGGTGATGCCGAGGTGCGTCAGGATCTGGACGTACGCTGCCTGCCGGACCGAGTCGATGAGCGCGTTCGTCGTCGACGAGCCGACGGCGGGGCCGCCCCGCATCAGCGCCGAGAAGCCGGGCCCGTGCTCGTCCACGAAGTCGAAGAACCGGCCCATGACCCGGATGAGCCGGGCCCCGAGCGGACCTTCCTGCGGCTCCACGAAGCGCTGCCCGAGATCGTCAGCCGCGCGCCTCAACGCCGCCTCGTACAGACTGAGTTTGCCCGGGAAGTAGTGGTAGACCAGCGGCCGGGAAATGCCCGCGGCCGCGGCTATCTCGTCGATGGAGACGTCGTCGGGGGAGCGGTGGCTGAACAGTTCGAGTGCGACCCCGATCAACTGCTGCCGGCGCTCCTCGACTCCCATCCTGCGGCGCACCCCGGTTGTCATACGAACACCCTACCGAGCAATTCCGGACCCGTGCGGAGCCGGTCCGCGCGAGCCGGTCACAGGTCGAGCACGAGCCGCTCCCCGCGCGCCCGGGAGACACAGATCAGCATCGAGCCGTCACGCTCCGAGTCCGTGAGCAGCTCGTCCCTGTGGTCGATCTCGCCCCCCAGGACCCGCTGTTGGCACGTCCCGCAGAACCCCTGCTCGCAGGAGTACGGCACACTCGGCACCTCGGCGCGCACCGCCGCGAGCACCGAAGTGCCCGCCGGTACGGGGACGGTGCGGCCGGAGCGCCGCAGTTCGACCTCGAACGGCCCGTTGCCGTCGGCCGACGTGTGCGGCGCGAACCGTTCCAGATGCAGCTCGCAGTGGCCGGGAAGCGCCGCGGCCACGGCCTCCATCAGCCCCTGCGGCCCGCAGCAGTAGACCGCGGTGTCCGGTGCCGACCGTGCGAGCAGGCCCGCCAGATCGGGGCGCCCCTCCTCGTCCTCGGCGACGACGCGCACCCTGCCCCGCTCGCCGCCGAGCTTCTCCGCCTCCTCCAGGAACGGCATCGACGCGCGCGTGCGGCCCGCGTACAACAGCCGCCAGTCCGCGCCCCGGGCTTCGAGGGCCCGCAGCATCGGCAGGACCGGCGTGATGCCGATGCCGCCCGCGACGAACACGTACGACGGGGCGCCGGCGGTGAGGGGGAAGCGGTTGCGCGGGCCGCGCACCTCGACCTCCGACCCCTCCCGCAGCTGCTCGTGCACCTCGCGCGAGCCGCCCCTGCCGTCCTCGATGAGCCGCGTCGCCACGGTGTACGACGAAGTGTCCTCGGGGTCACCGCACAGCGAGTACTGCCGGACCAGCCCCGACGGCAGGACGAGGTCGAGATGCGCGCCCGGCTCCCAGGCGGGCAGGTCCTGCCCCTCGAGGCGCAGTTGGACGACACCGTCGGCGACCGACTCGTGCCGCGTGACGAGGAGCCGCAGGGCACGCGCGCGCGGACGGCCCGAGACCGGCTCGTCGAGCGCGGGCATCGGCCACAGCGGGGACGCCTGGATGCGGCGGCGCAGGGCGCGGCGCGCGAGCAGGGCGGAGCCGGTGACGAGCAGAACGGTACGCAGCCGTGGGGTGCGGAGGCGGGGCATGGTCAGACGGCTCCGTTCGAGGTCCGGGCCTGCGCCGCCGTCGCGGCGGGGGAGGTGGCCAGATAGGCGACCGCCTGCGCGGTGCTGCCCTCCTGGGAGGGGTGGTACGAGCGGCTGAGATAGCGCGGGACGGACTTCACCATGGCGCCCGTGGACGGCAGGACGCCCCGCTTCCCGCCCTGGTGGAACGCCTTGAACGACGCCTTGCCGTCGAGCACCGTCGGGTCGTTCTCCATGAAGAAGCGCGCCCCGCGCTGCCACAGGAACATCAGCGCCGAGAACGCGAGCGCCCAGGTCCGCACCCGGCGCCGGTAGCTGCCGTCGACGTGCTCGAACAGCTCGAAGGCGACCGAGCGGTGCTCGACCTCCTCCGCGCCGTGCCAGCGCAGCAGGTCCAGCATCGTGGGGTCCGCGCCCTTGCGGTCCAGCTCGTCCGCGTTGAGCACCCAGTCGCCGAGGAACGCCGTGTAGTGCTCGATCGCGGCGATGAGCGCGACCCGCTCCATCAGCCACCACTCGCGCGCCCGCCCCGGCGGCAGCGTCCGGTCACCGAGCAGCTTCTCGAAGAACCAGTCCACCTGCGCGGTGTACGGGGTCGGGTCGAGCCCCTGCTCCTTGAGGTGCGGCAGCACCTCGTCGTGGGCCTGGGAGTGCATGGCCTCCTGGCCGATGAACCCGATCACGTCCTCGCGGAGCCGGTCGTCGCGGATGTACGGCAGGACCTGCTTGTAGACGTGCACGAACCAGCGCTCTCCGGCGGGCAGCAGGAGATGCAGCACGTTGATCGTGTGCGTGGTGAACGGGTCGTCCGGGATCCAGTGCAGCGGGGTCCTGTCCCAGGAGAAGGAGACCCTGCGTGCCTTGAGCGCGACGCGCTCGTCAGCGACGGGCCGCGGAGCCCGGCTCTGCGTATTAGACATGGCGTCAATGTACTGACGGGTAGGGAGCGGGTACACCCCTCGTGCGCCGTTTTCTTTACGGAAGTGTCAGCAAGGGGTGTCCGCCGGGGCGCCGTGGGTTCAGCGCAGAGCGCCCACCTCGCGGCCCGTCGCCGTGTGGCCCGTCAGCTCCGTCCTGGCCCCCTGCCGGGTGGGAGCGGCGAGGACGTTGTCCGCGGCCCGGGCGCCGCCCGACGCAGCGATCGACGTGACCTGCTTGCTCGCGGCGGCCACCACGTACCAGGTGCCGCCCCGCGACTTCCACAGCACGCCCGCGAGGACCAGCGGGTCCCGGCTGCCGCAGGCCGGGGTCCCCTCCGACTTCGCGGCGACCGCCGCCGTCGTCCCGCCGGGCGCCGTGAACAGGGCCAGCGTCCGCGCTCCGCCGCCCCGCCAGGTGTCGGCCCGCGCACACGCCCAGTCCGCCGTGCCGCTGCCCTCGGGGAGCTGCTGGCGCGCGTACGCCCAGGAGTTGACGGTGCGCACGCCGTGCGAGCGCACGGAGGCGAGGGAGCACGCCGAGTGCCGCCAGTCGGCCGCGACCGCCTCGTGCGGTGCGCCGGGACGGCCCGCCGTGAGATGCGCGGGCACGAGCTCGCCGAGGTCGGTGGAGAGACGGGTGCCCGCGTCGTCCCGCAGGGCGAGCACGTTCCACGACGTGCAGTCGCGGGCGAGCGCGGGGCTGGCGAACGGGGCCGTCACGCCGTCGGGGCCGCGGCCGAGCGCCATCGGTGCCGCCGACGGACGCAGCAGGTTCCGCACGGTGGCGCTGCGCACCCAGGGCGCGGTCAGATAGCGGACGTTGCCGTCGGCCCGGTCCACGACCAGGGCGCCGGCCTCCGGGCCCGTGGCGCCGTCCGCCCGCGCGAAGTCGAGCGCGGCGCCGCTCGTGCCGTCCCCCGGCTCCGCGTACCGCACGATACGAAGACCGTCGTAGAACAGCACGATCCGCGCCTGGTCGACCTCGCCCGCGTACAGCAGCTGCGGGGGTCCGGGCGGGGCGCCGGCCTGGGTGCCCGGTGTCGCGGAGACCTGGACGGTGCCGCCGGGCCGCGCCCAGACCGCGAGGGCGCGCCGCAGCAGCGGCCGGTCGCCGGTCAGGGAGCCGCGCGCGGGCCACACCGAGAAGTCCGTACGGGCCGATGTCTGCCACGCCGTGGCCGGGACCCTCGTCAACTTGCCGGGATCCAGGGCGGCCAGGCCCGCCGGGTTCTGCGCGTACGAGGGCGCCGCGGCCCCCTCGGGGCCCCAGCCGCCGCCCGGCAGGCCGAGCAGGGCCCCGCACACCAGCGTCGCCGCGGCTGCCGCGATCGCGGCCTTCACATGCTGCCTGCGCCGCATCAGATCGGGCGGCCTGGCCTGGAGCGAGCACGGGTCGAACTCCGTCGACTCCAGGAGCGTGAGCGCGTCCTTCCCTGCCGGCAGGGTCACGCCGTCCGCCTCGGCGAGCGCCGCGTCCGGGTCCTCGGCGCCGGCCGCGCCCAGCATGTTCCGTACGGCGCTGTCGTCGAGCCGTTCGAGGCCGCGCAGGACGAAAGCGGCGCGGCCAGGGCCGCTGAGCGCGGACAGCGCCTGGTCCAGGGCCAGTTCATCGGCACCGCCCGAGCGCGGGAAGAGCCGCAGGCCCCACACCTGGGGAAGCAGCGGAGGCAGTTGGGAGCGCCGGGGCCAGGCCCTGCGCCGCAGCGGGCGGCCGGCGTCGAGCGCGGTGCGCAGGACCCGGAGCCGTACGAAGCCGTAGCCCGGATCACCGTTGCGCCCTTCGGCGGTGCGGGGCGCCGGGACGGCCGCGGCGTCGGCCGAGGTGCGGGCCCGCGGCAGGGCGCGCTGGGTCAGGGAGTGCGCCGTGAGCACCCGGCGGTTGCGGCCGAGGCTCGGCGGGAGCACCAGATAGGCGAGCCGGACGAGCCGCGGGTAGTGCTCGACGAGAGCGGCCTCGGCCTGCTCCACGTCGACGACCGGACCGGGACGGGGGACGACATCCTGTGACTGCACCTTCGACTGCACGTTCAGCTGAACGAGCGAATCGTCGGATGGTCACTTCACGGTGTCACCCCGGTTCCGGCTCCGGTTCGACCAGCAGGCGGGCGTAATTCGCCATCGACCTCTGGTACCGGGGCAGATGGGGCGCCAGCGCGCCGATCACGAGCGACAGGCCCTCGCGGTCGCGGCCCAGGCTGGACAGGCACAGCGCCAGCGTGGCGCGCACGGCGTCGTCCAACTCGTCGGAGGGCGCGTCGAGTTCGGGCGTGAGAAGGGCCACACCTTCCTCGGGCCGGCCGATGTTGCGCAGGGAGCTGGAGAGCTGGATCTTCGCGCGGCGGCCCCGGTAACCGGACAGGCCGAGCTTCAGGGCCTCCTGGTACAGCGGCACGGCCCGGTCCGAGTGGCCCGTGGAGTCGAAGGCGCAGGCGCGCTCGAAGGGGGCGACCGGGCTGTCGTCCGGCAGTTCGGCGACGAGGTCGTCGACGGCGGCGCGGAAGTCGCCCGCGGTGGACTCGTCGTAGCCGTCGATGCCCGCCCACACCGCGGCCAGGCGTGCTTCCCAGTCTTCGCTGCTCATCGGGTCACCTTGGCACGGATGTGCCCACGTGGCACAGGGGTTCCGCCGAGACCCCGCACCTGCGAGCTTCCGCGTCCCCCGCACCCCCGACCCCTCGCACCCCCGTGTCACCCGGCCGTCAGTCGCTGCCGGATCCGCTCCACCGCCTCGTCCGGCACCTCGAGCCCCTCGCGCACGTACGTCTCGAAGTCCCCGAACTGCACTGCCACCTCGTCCTGCGCGGCGTGCAGGTACGACGCCCGTACGCCGATCAGCGCGAGCGCGATCTCCGGGTCGCCGCCCTGCGCGGTGAACCCCTCGACGAGCGGCGCGAAGGCCTCCCGTACCGCCGAGTTGACCGACAGGTACTCCGTCTCCAGGGCCTCCTGGTCCGCGCCGAGGAGCGTCAGGACGACCGTCGCGGCCCAGCCGGTGCGGTCCTTGCCCGCGGTGCAGTGGAAGAGCAGCGGGCCCGCGTCGGGGTCGGCCAGTTCGGTCAGGAGCGTGCGGCAGGCGGCCCGCGCGGACTTCGTGGAGACGAGGGCGCGGTAGGTGTCGGCGAAGAGCGACTCGGCGCGCCCGCCGCCGAGCTTCTCGTCGGCGAGCGCCGGGTCGGACAGGACATGCTTGAGCTGCGCGGCGGCCGGTGCGGCCCCGGTCTGGGCGATCTTGTCGGCGAGCGCGTCCGCGACCAGGACATGGACGCCGTCGGGGACGTGGTCGGGGTAGGAGGCGCGCTCGGCATTGGTGCGGAAGTCGACGATCGTGCGGATGCCGAGCGCGGCGAACGCCGGATCGGTTGCGGGGTCGAGCCGGTCGAGCTGCCCGGACCGCAGGGCGAGGCCCGGGCGTACGGCGCGTCCGCCGGGCAGCGGGATCCCGCCGAGGTCACGGAGGTTGGCGACGGTGGTGGAGGGGATCGCGGGCATGGGCGGGACTCCCGAGGTCGCAGCCGTGACCGGATTCACGGCTTTTGTCCCGCCCATTGTGGCCCAGGCCCGCCGCTACCCGAGCCGCCAGCCCTCGAACTCCACGGTGCCGCGCGCCCCGCCGCCCCCGTTCGTCGCCGTCATGAACAGCCCCACGTCCTGCGCCGTCGCCGCCCCCGGCACCGTCACGGTCGCGACGGTCCGCCAGGTCGCCCCGTCGTCCGTCGAGCACTCACCCGTGTACGAGCCGCCGGACCGGGTCAGCCTCAGCGTCACCGGCGCCTTGATCCCGGTGATGCGCCGGTACGTGTCGAGCGTGCCGTCCCCGTTCGTGTCGTACGACAGCACGACCCCGTTGGACGGCGTCCCGGAGAGGTTCAGGAAGCCCGGGGAGCCGGGCGTCGCCAGGGAGTTGCGGACGATGAGGCCGGCCCGCGCCCACGGGCCGGTGGTGGTCTGCGCGGTCACTGTGACCTCGGCCGACGACCCGTCCGTGAAGGCGCCCTCGCGGTACGCCGAGCCGAACTCCGTGGTTCCCTTCCACAGGTCGGCGCCCGCCCCGTCGATCGCGTACCGGTCACCCAACTGCCCGAAGACGGCGGCATTGGTGGTGACGGTCCGCCAGGCGCCGTCGAGCGGCCCGGCCTCGAAGAGCGTCCCCGCGTGGACCGACGTCACCCGGCCCTCACCCTGCGGCCCGTACCGCACGGTGAGCTCGTACGGCAGCGGGCGCAGCGGCCGGTCCAGGGGCGTGCCGGGAGCGCTCGCCTGCCAGCGGACCGTGCCCGTGCCGGCGGGCGCGACGCTCGCCAGGGACGTGGAGCCCTCGGGCGCGGCATCGATGCCGGACAGCGTGAAGTCCACGCGCCCGGTCGCCCGCAGCCCGTTGACGTTGCGGAAGGCGGCCTGCACGCGCGCGTGCCCGCCGGGCGGGAACACGGTCGGCTGCGCGGTGACGGTCAGAGAGCCCTGGTAGGGAGCCCGCGCCAGCACGTCACGCACGCGCGCGGCCGTCCTGTACGCGTCCCCGACGGGCCGCAGCGGATAGTCCTTGCGCTCCGCGGTCCACGGCTCCTCGAACGCGAACCAGTCGACGGCCGCGGGCGCCGACCCCGTGGCCAGCGCGTCCTCCAGCGCGTCCAGCCACTTCTGCCAGCGCGGCACGTAGAAGTCGGACATCAGGCCGTGCCACTCGCGGTTGGCGTACTCGTGCAGGCTGCCCGGGTCGGACGTGGCGCGGTCGCCCCACACCGTGATGAGCACCTTCGCCGTGCGCTCGAACTCGGCGCGCTCGCCGTCGTTCGTCGCGAGCCGCCGGGCGTCGTCGATCCACGGCCCGAGCAGGAACGCCGGATGCGTCCCCGTCACGTCGTCGGACAGCCGCATCAGCTTCAGCCACAGCGTCGCCAGGCTCCGGAAGACGTCCCGGTCCTTCCTCGCGTACGCGGCCCGCAGCTGCGGCAGGAGCTGACGCGAGCGGTGAGCGAGCG
This sequence comes from Streptomyces sp. NPDC107517, assembly GCF_055582645.1. Lineage (NCBI taxonomy): Bacteria > Bacillati > Actinomycetota > Actinomycetes > Kitasatosporales > Streptomycetaceae > Streptomyces > Streptomyces sp. NPDC107517. Next base: position 351,281 of record NZ_JBVJPM010000002.1, read on the forward strand.
CCTGCCGCGCCACGTCCACCAGGTCGTACTTGTACGCGGCGGAGCTCCGCCGCCCGCCGGCCACACCGAGCAGCCCGCTCAGGGCCGCGTCGAAGCGGCCCGGGTCGTAGGCCAGGGCGCGGGGCGCGTACTCGGCGGCCCGGTTCGCGGCCAGGTCGGGACGGGCACAGAACAGCGAGTCGTGCGCGTCGCTGCGCTCCACCGCCGTGTGCTGGTACGCGGTGTCGTGCAGGGCGCGCCAGGCGGCTCGCGCGTCCGCGTCCCGGCCTCCGTAACGGAAATCGGCGTACCCGGAGAACCAGGCCGCCCGGTCGACCTTGCCCTCGGTCCAGGCGAGTTCGGAGAACAGCTCGAAGGCGGCCGGGTCGCGGTCGGTGCCTTCCGGCATGAAGGCCGTGCCGGCGAGCGCGCTGCCCGGCTTGTCGCGCCACGCGAAGAACTTCTCGTTCCAGATGTGCGCGCGGGCGCCGATGGTGGTCCGCCCGCCGAAGTTCGGGATCGTGCCGAAGGCGTAGGGCGTGCCGCCCCAGTCCTTCTCCCGGTCGGTGACGGCCGTGAAGCGGTCGGAGACACCGTCGACGATCAGCATGCGCTTCTTGTCGATCGCGTCGACGAGCGCGGGCAGCGGGTTGGCCTCCCAGCCGAGAATCACCCACGTGGCTCCCGGGTGCGCCTTCTGCAGGGCCTTCTCGACGCCGCGCGCCGCGTCCGGCACGGGCACGTCACCGGCTGTGCCGCCCTCGTGCAGCAGGTCCATCTTGAAGTGCCCGGCCGCGCCGAACAGGTCCCGCTGATGTCCGTAGAAGGACCCGGCGACGTCGGCGAAGGACCGGGTGCGCGGGTCGAGCCAGTCGGGCCGGTCGAAGCCGTGCCAGGTGCCCTGCGCAACGACGTGCGCGTCGCCGCCGTTGCGCTCCACGAAACCGTGGGGGACGTGCCCGTAGTAGCCGGGGAACACGGGCGACATGCCGAGCTCGCGCAGCCTGTCCGTGATCCTGCGGCCCAGTTCGACGCGCTTCGCGATGAGTTCGGGCGAGAGCGGCCCGCCGTACCCCGACAGGTTCTGCAGGAGCCACCACGGCTGGTGCGTGGGCGCCGGCAGCCAGGCGCGCGACTCCGCGTCGCTGTACCCGAAGTCCTTCAGGACGCGCTCGTACACGGCCTCCGTGCCCGCGATGACGAGGACCTCGTTGCACCCGTGCAGCGCCAGGACGTCGATCATCCGCTCCCAGTACGACCAGTCCGCGTACGGCGCGGTGTAGCCGTCGTTCGTGTCGTTGAGGGCGAACCGGTGGGGGAGCGCGGTGGCTCTCTCCAGCGGGCGCGGGGGCGCCGGCAGGGTCTTCGGCAGGTCGAGCTGGCTGCCGTTCCACGCGATGTGCGCCCCGCAGACGTACTTGAGATACCAGTGAACTCCCGTGAGCAGCACGGCCGGTGTCGTGCCGGCCACCTCGATGCTCCCCCGCGTGCCCGTCACCCGGAACCGGTCGCGGCCGCCCTGTGGGGAGAGGAGCCTGAGACGGAACTGGTCCGCGTGACCCGGGAGCAGTCTGTTGAGTGCGGAGCGTACGGGAGCCGTATCGAAGGCAGGGCCCCCGGCGGCGTGAGCCGTGACGGGGAACCCCGCGGCGGCTCCCAGGCCGATGGCGCCGGCGGTGCCGAGGACGGAACGTCGCGACGGTGCGGTCATAGGTGTGCCCCCTGCGTCGGATGGTGCGGCGCACGGTAACCCTGTGACCCCCCTTGCTCAACGCTGTGTACGGAGCCGGCGCATTCGTGTCGCCGCACGGGACGGAAGGAAACGATGGGAATGACGCGACGCATGCGGCGCATATGGGTGACCGGGGCGGTGGTCTCGCTGGCGGTCCTGACCGGCTGCGGATCGAGCGCCGACGACGTGCCGAAGACCGCGACCGGCAGCCTGGAACAGCTCGCCGCCAAGGCGGAGTGCAGGCCCGACATCCAGACGGACGCCGACGAGCTGCGCCAGGCCACCTGCGGCGACGGCCCGGACCGCTACATCCTCGCGACCTTCGCCACCGACCGCGGCCAGGCCGAGTGGCTCGACCAGGCCGACGACTACGGCGGCACGTATCTGATCGGCCGCCGCTGGATCGCCGTGGGCGCCGACAAGGCGGTCACAGCGCTGCGCGGCCGGCTCGGCGGGACCGTGGAGAAGTCCTCCTCGCACCACTCGGGGAGTAGCGGTGGCGGGGGTCACGAGGAGGACGGGCACTCCGGGCACTGACGGTCACCGCGCGAGCCGACCGCGCAGCAGTCGACGGGGGGTCAGGCCGTCAGGTACAGCGCTGACCCCGGTTGATGCAGTTCGCGACGCGCTTCATCAGGCCCTCGTCGAAGACGTTGATGAAGTCGCCGTGGTCGGTCACGGGCTTGTGCAGCTGCTCGGGGAACGAGTCGACGGCGAAGCCGGGGCCGGGAGGGACGTCGTACACGATGCGCTGCTGCAGCTGCGGGATCGCCTGGAAGCCCTGCGGGCAGGCGCCGCCGGCAGGGTCGGCGAAGGCCACGTGCGTACGGTGGTTGGCGCTGTCGGTGTTGCGCCCGTCCCAGCAGCTCTGGAACTTGAACGACCGCACGACCTTGCTGCCCTCGGGGCAGATCGGGTATTTGTCCTTGAGCTGGCGGTCCTCGAAGCCGGTGCAGCTCCAGGACGCGTTCGCGTTCGCGTCGCCGTTGGTGAAGGCCTTGGCGTCACCGGTGATGATGCGCAGGAACCGCGGCATGGCGACGACCTTGCCGGCCGGATTTCCCACGAACTTCAGCGTGACCGAGGCAGGTGTCTGGATCTCGCCGACATTCTGGTCCTTGCCGCCGCCGTCGGCCTGCGCGTCGTTCTCGGCCTTTCCGTTCTGGAGGCGCAGAACAGGCCAGTAATAGGTCGACTTGTCGCCCTGATTGCGGCAGCTCGTGTCGCCATTCGCAAGATCGTCGTCACTGGCGAAAGCGTCGTTCGCCTGATTTCCCACGTAGTCGTGCATATGGTGCGCGCCATTGCTCACACCGGGCGCCACGATGACGTTGTCGGGATTGAACTTGCCGTTCTCGTTCCGCCCGCATTTCGTGGTGAACGTGCCACGGGAGGCGGCCCGCTGGTTGCGCGGCGCCTTGACGTTGGGCTGGACGGAGTTGATGTCGACGAAGTCGGAGGCGTCGGGGCCGTTGCCGTTCTGCTGACCGCCGCCCTGCCCGGCGTCCTGTCCGCCACCCGGCTGACCGCCGTCCCCTTGCTGACCGCCGTCTGCCTGGCCGCCGTCCGCGGGGGCGGACGGAGCGGCGGAGCCGGCCGGGGGGCTGCCGTCGGTGCCGGCCGACCTGGCCGTGCAGGCCGCGAGGTCCTTCATGCCCTCGGGGGCCGTGCCGCCGGCCCGGTTGATCTCCAGGCCGATCCGGTCGATGAGGGTCGAACGCCGCTCCTTCAACGGCTGCAGAATGCTGTTCTGTACGAACTCCGGATCCCGCGCCGCCGCGTCCCGCGAGGCCGCGAGGCGCTGATACGACTCGGTGATCTGGCTGTCCATCGTGGCCAGTTCGCCGTCGACCTCCGACCGCGCGGCGTCCGGTACGTCGGACAGCCCGTTGCCCACGTCGGGGCAGTCGATGGTGGCGACCTGCTGCTGTTGCTGCTGCGCGCCGTCGCCGCGCTGCGCCGGGTTCTCCTCGTGGGCGGACGCGTAGACGTTCACCGCGACCAGCCCTCCTCCACCCAGGAGCAGTGCGGCCGACGCGACCGTCATGCGCGTCGCGAGTGACGAGCGCCGTTTTCGTGATGTGCGTCCCATGGAGCTACGTACGCAACGCACGGGCCCCTTGTTCAAATAGAGCACCGGTGATTTCCCGTCGGAATCTCAACGGCCCTGATCCAGATAGGCGATGACGGCGAGAACCCGCCGGTTGTCGTCGTCCGACACCGGAAGTCCCAGCTTCAGAAAGATATTGGAGGTGTGTTTCGCGATCGCCCTTTCCGTGACGACGAGTTGGCCCGCGATGGCCGCATTCGACCGGCCCTGCGCCATGAGTTCCAGAACCTCCGTTTCGCGCGGTGTCAGACCGCCGAGCGGCGCGTCGGCGGCCCGCCGCGAGAGGAGTTGCTGGATCACCTGCGGGTCCATCGCGGTCCCGCCCGCGGCGACCCGGCGTACCGCGTCGATGAACTGGTCCGCGTCGAACACCCGGTCCTTCAGCAGATAGCCGATCCCGCCGTTCCCGTCCGCGAGCAGCTCGCGCGCGTACAGCTGCTCCACGTGCTGCGACAGGACGAGGACCGGCAGCCCCGGCCGTGCCCGCCGCGCGGCCAGCGCACACTGCAGCCCTTCGTCCGTGTGCGAGGGCGGCAGCCGTACGTCGACGATCGCCACGTCCGGCGCCGACTCGGCCAGTGCCTTGGTCAGTTCGGGCCCGCTCTCGACGGCCGCGGCGACCTCGAAGTCGTACGCCTCCAGCATCCGCACCAGGCCGTCGCGGAGCAGGAAGAGATCTTCGGCTAGGACAACGCGCAAGGAAGCTCCATCGTCACCATGGTCGGACCGCCCGCGGGGGAGCTGACGGCGAGGACGCCGTCGAATGTACCGAGCCGGCGCTCGATCCCGCTCAGCCCCGACCCCGCCCCGATCCTCGCCCCGCCCTTGCCGTTGTCGGTGACGGCGATCCGCAGCAGACCTGTCGCCCCGGTGTGGTGCACGTCGACCCGGACGCGGTCGGCCCTCGAGTGCTTGACGGCGTTCGTGAGGACCTCGCTGACGGCGAAGTACGCCGCCGACTCGACGGGCGCCTCGGCGCGGCCCGGCAGGTCCACGTCGACATCGGTGGCGACCGGCAGCCGCAGCGCGAGTGCCTTCACCGCGTCGCCGAGGCCGCGCTCGGCGAGGACCGGCGGATGGATGCCGCGGACCAGGTCGCGCAGCTCGGTGAGGGCGTCGGCGGAGGATCTGCGCGCCTGTGCGAGCAGTTCCTTGGCCTTCTGCGGGTTCTTCTCGATCAGCGCCTCGATCGTGCCGAGGTCCATGCCCATGGCGACGAGGCGGGCCTGCGCGCCGTCGTGCAGGTCGCGCTCGATGCGGCGCAGCTCCGCGGCCGAGGTGTCGACCGCGTCGCGCCGCGTCTGCGTCAACACCTCGACGCGGGCGGCCAGTTCGCCCTCGTCCGGGGCGAGGACGGCTCGCGTCAGCCGGAAGTGGGCGCGCAGCAGCACAGGGGTCGTGAAGTATCCGGCCACGAGAAGTGCGTTGGCGAGGCCGGCGGCCTGGAACGCGGAGCCCTGACCGCTGACGGGCACGAACCCGTACCACCAGCCGACGTACGTGCCGTCCGTGAAGACTCGCCACAGGCCGGCCGCGAGGGCGTATCCCTCCAGCGGATAGAAGAGGAGCGCGGCCGGCAGGAGCGCGGTCACGAACCCGGCCGTCATGTCGACGAACAGCCACAGCAGGTCCCGCCATGTCGCCGGGTCGCCGAGCATCAGCCGGCAGCGCTCCGCCTGCCCGACGAGCCCGGTCCGGACATCGGCGGGGAAGGGCCGGTACAGCGCCGGGACCCGGATCCCGTACCACTCGGCGGCGAGGACGCGCCGCCGGTTCGCCCAGGACCTGACCAGGGAGAGCACGGCAGGAGTGGTGAGCACGCCGACACCCAGGACGACGAACACGATCGACAGGACGGACAGGACGAAGAGGGTGAGCGACCCGGTGAACCCCGCAACCGCCAGGACGAGGCCACGCGCCCCCGCCACCAGGGCGCGGCGCGCCCGCCTGCCGAACGCACTCGACGCGCTCATCCCGCTCTCCGTCCACCGCCCGACCCGTACGCCCCCAGTCTCCCCGGACGGGGCCTTACGGGGCATGGGGCCGGGCACCCGTCCGGGGGTGTACCTGGCACCACCTCCAGGGCCCCTGGGTGTCAGCCCGCCAGGACCTTCGCCTCCGTCGCCGGGTCGAGGCCGAGCACCGGCCGGTCCGGGCGCTGCGGGGCCTTCCCGCCGATGGACTCCAGCCAGGCCCAGGTGTCGGCGACGGTCTCCTCGACGGGCCGGCAGCGCAGCCCGGCCGCGACCGCCTTCGCCACGTCGGCGCTGTGCAGCGCGGCATGCAGGTCGCCGCCCGGCGGCACCCACACCGGCAGCTGCATCCACGGCTCGACACCCGCCGCGGTGATCACCTCGGGAGCGGTCCAGCGCAGGTCGGCATCGCTCCCGGTGGCCCGGACGCAGGCGTCGAGCAGCCCGCCCATGGTGGTGTGCCCGGAAGGGCTGATCACGGTGTACGGGCCGCTCAGTCCGGCCTGTGCCGCGTCGAGGACCCAGGTGGCGAGGTCGCGTACGTCGATGTACTGGAGCGGCAGTTCGCGGGGGCCGGGTGCGAGCACGGGGCCGCTCCGCGCGATCCGCCCCAGCCACCACGGGAGCCGGCCGATGTTCTCGTACGGGCCGAGGATCAGCCCGCACCGCACGAGCAGCGCGCGCCCGGCGCCGAACGCCTCGACCGCCGCGAGCTCACCGCCCCGCTTGTCCCGCGCGTAGTCCGTCCGCTCCGCGTCGGGCGAGGCACCGTCGACGACCGGGGCGTCCTCGGTGTAGCCGGGCGGGGGCGCCCACGCGTACACGGACGAGGTCGACACGTACACGTAGCGGCCCGCGCGCCCTGCGAGCAGCCGGGCGGAGTCGCGGACCACGCGGGGCGCCGCCCCCCAGGTGTCCACGACGACGTCCCACTCGCCCTCACTGTCCGCGAGCGCGGCGAGCCCGCCGCCCGCGGTGCGGTCCCCGTGCAGGGACCGCACCCCTTCGGGCGCCGCGTGCTGCCCGCGGTGGAAGACCGTCACGTCCCAGGACCGGGCGACCGCGGCCTCCACCACCGCGCGCCCCACGAACTCCGTACCGCCGAGTACCAGAAGTTTCATACCGGTGACTCTGCCCGCTCGGGGGGCGTCGGGGAATCCGTTTCTGCCCGCGGGAGAACTGTTCGGCCGGGGACGGCCGACGGACGGCGCTCCGCTCGACGGTCAACGCGCGGACGGCGGGGCGTACTTGTAGCCGACCCGCCGCACCGTCTGGATCACCTGACGGTGCTCGGCCCCGAGCTTGCGCCGCAGCCGCGCGACATGGACGTCGACCGTCCGTCCGTCGCCCACGTGCCCGTAGCCCCACACCGTGGTCACGAGCTGATCGCGGGTGTGCACCCGGTGCGGATGCGCGACGAGGTGCGCGAGCAGCTCGAACTCCAGGTAGGTCAGGTCGAGTCGGCGCCCGTCGACCTGCGCGGTGCGCTGTGTGCCGTCGATGCGGACGAGCGCGTCGGCGGCGGTGTCGCCGTCCCGCGGCGCGGCTTCGGGTCGCCGCCCTGGCTCGTCGGGCACTGGGAGCAGCGGCTGCTGGTCGGCCGGTACGAGGACCAGGTAGCCGATCATCGGGGGCCGGCCCGGCAGCGTGGGCAGGGTGTGCGGGGGAGCGGGCAGCCAGGTCGCGCCCGGCGGCAGGAAGTCGGCGACATCGACCACCTCGTCCCGGTCGACGGCGCGCAGCCGGTGGCGGCCGGAGGCGACGGGGGAGGGGGCGGCGGTCACAGAGGAAGCGGTGGTGAAGGAACGGGTGTTCGCCATGAGTGGTCAACTCTTTCGCGCGAGGAGTCATCGAGATCGTCGAGAACTGCGAGGTCGCAGAAGGACCTACGTCGTGCGCGCGGACCGAACGCCGGGGTGAACCGGCTTTAGAGGGCCTGCGCGTTCTCCGCGCGGCAACACACCCGGTCGAAGTCGTGGTGCTGACGGGAAGGCCAGAAGGGCTCGAGGTCGTGGCGACCCGTCGCGGTGTTCTGGAAGCTGGCCATGGCCCCATTGAAGCAGACGGGTTCGCGGGGCAGGACCCCCCTCTCACCGGTCGGACGCCACCTTGGCGTGAACTTGACGTTCCGCGCGGCCCCCCGGCGGGCAGCGCGAAGGGCGCCCACCGGACCGGTGGGCGCCCTTCGGGAATCACGAGCCGCGGATCAGACCTGGCCGGCCTTCTCCAGAGCGGTGCAGCAGGTGTCGACCATCAGGCGCGTCACGACGTACGGGTCGACGTTCGCGTTCGGACGGCGGTCCTCGATGTAGCCCTTGCCGTCCTTCTCGACCTGCCACGGGATGCGGACCGAGGCACCGCGGTCGGAGACGCCGTAGCTGTACTCGTTCCACGGGGCGGTCTCGTGCAGACCCGTCAGACGGTCGTCGATGCCCGCGCCGTAGTTCTTGACGTGGTCCATCGGCTTCGAGCCCTCGCCGAGCGACTCGCACGCGGTGATGATCGCCTCGTAACCCTCGCGCATCGCCTTCGTGGAGAAGTTGGTGTGCGCGCCGGCGCCGTTCCAGTCGCCCTTGACCGGCTTCGGGTCGAGGGTCGCGGAGATGTTGAAGTCCTCGGCGGTGCGGTACAGCAGCCAGCGAGCCACCCACAGCTGGTCGGAGACCTCGAGCGGGGCGAGCGGGCCGACCTGGAACTCCCACTGGCCGGGCATGACCTCGGCGTTGATGCCGGAGATCCCGAGGCCCGCCTTGAGGCAGTTGTCCAGGTGCGCCTCGACGACGTCACGGCCGAAGATCTCGTCCGCGCCGACACCGCAGTAGTAGCCGCCCTGCGCGGCCGGGAAACCGCCCACGGGGAAGCCGAGCGGGCGCTCGCCCTCGAAGAACGTGTACTCCTGCTCGATGCCGAAGATCGACTCCTGCGCGGCGAACTGCTCCGCGACCTCGGCGAGCGCGGCACGCGTGTTGGACTCGTGCGGCGTCATGTCGATGTTCAGGACCTCGCACAGGACGAGGATGTCGCCGCCGCCGCGGATCGGGTCCGGGTAGGAGGCGACGGGACGCAGCACGCGGTCGGAGGCGTGGCCCTTGGCCTGGCTGGTGCTCGAACCGTCGAAGCCCCAGATCGGCAGCTCTTCGAGCGCCGGCGCGGAACCCGCGATTATCTTGGTCTTCGAACGGAGCTTGGCCGTCGGCTGGGTGCCGTCGATCCAGATGTACTCAGCCTTGAACGTCACGGGGCCACATCCTTCGGGTGGGTCTGTACGGCGCAGTCATGTGCGGGTGCGGCGCCTCGGTGTGCTGCTCCGCAGACTGTCAACAGGCGATTTCCCGTCCGTTGCCCGTATGTGAACCCCGTGTTACCCGGACCCTTCTGTGGCCGGAATCACGTTTCGCCGGACGGCCCCGGCCCGCGCACGTCATGGGGGCACGCACGCGGGCCGGGGCCGTGCGCCCGGTGGGCCTTGTGAGGTCAGCCCACCTTCTCTATACGTGCGTTGCGGATGAGGAATTTGCCCGGTTCGCGGACCTGCTCGAACGCCGCGTTGTTCAGCAGGACGCAGCTCCCGGAGACGGAGGTGACCTCGACGGACGTGGACTTGCCGTTGTCCAGGTTGGTGACCTTGAGCTTCGTCCCGGCGGGGAACTGCCCGCTGGACGCGGCGGGCGCGCCGCCCTCACCGGACAGCGTCACGGTCGAACCGGCACAGACCTGCTCACCGGCGACGTCCCCTCCGGCGTCACCGGCGCCGCCGGCCGCGTCCGTGGGATCGGGTTCGGCGGTGACGGTGTCCGGCGGCGCGGCGGTCACCGTCACCGTGCCGCCGCCCGCATCACCGGAACCGGCCCCGGCCGCATCATCGGAACCGGCCCCGGCCTGCGCTCCGTCCCCGGCCTCGCAGCCGGACGCCGCCTCCTTGCGCCGGATCTCCGCGATGACCGCTTCCCGGTTGGCGATGCGGGCCTCGGACTGCGCGTCCGGGGCGGCCCGCTGCCCGTCGATGAACTTCTGGTTGTTGGCGATCGCGGTCTCCAGGCCCTGGCAGACCTGGGCGTTCTGCGCGACCGGCGCCGCATTGCCCGTACTCGCGAGCGCGAACGCCGCGCCACCGGCGACGAGGGCCGCGCTCACCGCGAGCGCGGCCTTCTTCCGGGGGCCCATCCTTCTCCTGCGGGACATGTCCGCCTCCTGTCGTCGTTACGAACGTCGGTGCGCGCACCGTTACGTACGGGTAACTGGAGGGCGGAACTCAACTGCCCCAGAGGAAGCTCAAGTAACGTACGTCACACAGGAGTTGGTGCCACGGGATGAGGCCGTCGCGTCTCAGTGGCGCCCGAGCGCGTCCCGGACCGCGTCCTCACTGCGCGCCACCACGGCCGTACCGTCCTGCGCCGTGATGATCGGCCGCTGGATGAGCTTCGGGTGCGCGGAGAGGGCCGCGATCCACCGGTCGCGCGAACCCGCGTCCCGCGCCCAGTCCTTCAGGCCGAGCTCCTTCGCGTCGGCCTCCTGCGTCCGCGTGATGTCCCACGGCTCCAGCCCGAGCCGCTCCAGAACGGCGCGGATGTCGTCCTCGGACGGCACGTCCTCCAGGTAGCGCCGCACGGTGTAGTCGGCGCCCTCCGCGTCGAGCAGGGAGAGCGCGCTGCGGCACTTCGAACAGGCGGGGTTGATCCAGATTTCCATGGGGTCAAAGGTACGGGAAAGGCCGTCTGGTCAGCGGCTATTGTCAGTGCCCGGCAGTAGAATTGAGGCAGTGTTCGAGGGAGCGTCCGGGGCCGCGGAGGGCCTCGGAAGGTCTCCCTCCCGCGACAGGAGGATGTCTGTGCCCGCTGCCGCACCGATGCTGATCGACCTGCCCTGCAAGCCACTCGCGAAGAAGGCCCTGCCCGCGGGGCGGCCGCGTGACTGGTACATCACGCACAACCGCCGCCTCAAGGCCATGCGCCTCGCGATCGCCCTGCTCGACTCGGGCGTCTACCTCCCGGACCAGGCCCACAACCGGACGATACGGAGCACGGCGGAGCGCGTCGGAATCCATCCGCCGTCGGACACCACCTGCCACATGGTGCGCGCGCTGATGCGCTACAGCCGCTGACGACCAGGTGCGCCGCCCGACCGTTGTCCAGCTCGACGGACGGGCGGCGCACGGCAGTTCGCGCGCGCTGATGCGCTACAGCCGCTGACGACCAGGTGCGCCGCCCGACCGTTGTCCAGCTCGACGGACGGGCGGCGCACGGCAGTTCACTCACTTCCTGGCCGGGCCCGCTCCGGCCAGCTCCTTCTCCAGCGGCGTACGGAAGCGGGGGGTGACCCGCGCCTCGCCCACCCACTCCTGGAGCCTCGCCGCCTGCGCCTCGACGGCGGCCGCGCCCTCCCGGCCCACGTCCGCGAGCAGCCGCCACCGGACGGTGCCGTCCTTGCACTGCGCCCACCCGCCGGCGATCCGCCCGTCCCACCACACGGTGGGCCCGATGTTGCCCGCCCCGTCGAAGAGGGGCGCGCGCAGCTCCGGCGGCAGATACCAGTCGCGCTGCTGCCAGCCCATCGGGCTCGGGTCGAGACCGGGGAGCAGGGCCGCCCACGGCTCGGTGTCGGCTCCGACCGGCTCGACGGCGTCGGGGAGCACGAACCCGGCTCCCTCGTCCAGGTCCACCTCGACCGCCCCGACGGCCGCGAGCGCCCTGCGTACGTCGGTGACCTTCCATCCCGTCCACCACTTCAGGTCGGCCTCCGTGGCCGGGCCGCACGAGCCGAGCCAGTGCCGCAGCAGCTCCGACTGGGCTTCGGCCACGGGGAGTTCGGGGTGCGGGGGCATGAGCGCCCATCTGAACTGGCTGGACGTCCACGACCCGCGGGGCCGCCCGCGCACGACGCGCCCCTCCATGCCGAGGACCCGCAGCAGCCGCGTCGAGATCGACTGCCACGCCTCGTACTTCTTGCCCGGCGCGTACAGCAGCTGCGTACGCAACCTCGGCTCGTCCTCGGCGAGTTCCGCCGCGGTCGCCTCGCCGCGCGCCCCGATCGCCGCCAGCGTGCCCGCCTCGACGTCCGCGAGCCACGCCGCGTCGTGCTCGCTGCCCGCCTCCAGATGCCTGACGAAGGAGGCGCGCTCCCGCGCGGCGACCGCCACACCCGTCGACGCGTGCACCACGGCCGTGAGCGGGGCGGGGAACACGAACACCGTGTGCCGCATGCCGTGCATCCGTACCAGGGAGCGGTCCGTATACAGGGCGCGCTCCACGTCGGCGACCGTCTTCGACGGGTCCCGCAGGCGCGCGCCCACCGCCAGATACACGGTGGCCGGGTCCGTGCCGTGCAGCGCCACGAGCGACCCGGCGACCTCCTCGGCGGAGCCGGCCCGCGCGCCGGGCGCGAGCCGCTGCCCGGCCGCGAGCCTGGCCCGCCGCTCCGCCGCCCCGATGTGCCGCCGCCGACCACTCACAAGGACCTCCCAGGGCTGTTCGTCCGACCGTGTCCCCATCCTGCCCGGGCCCCGGGCCCGTTCACCTGTTTGCCGTACCCGGCATGCCGCCCGGGCCCCGGCCGCCTTCACTGAGGTGACGGCAGCGGAACGGGCACGGGAGGCGTGATGTCGGGACTTGGCATACGGGGCGCGGGGGCCGGGCTGCTCGTGGCGGCGGTGCTGCTCACGGCGGCCGGCTGCTCGGACAGCGGCACCAGCCCCTCCGGCGCGGTGTCCAAGGCCGCGTCCGCCGCGTCGTCCGCGGCGTCCCGGGGCGGTGACGTGGTCGCCTCCGCCACCGCGAAGGCGCAGGAAAAGCTGGACCGCGTCAAGGGCGGTGTGAACGCCAAGGGCGACATCGGCCTCGGTGACGTGGCGAAGGACGGCGACCGGATCACGGTCCCTGTCACGGCCACCAACAGCTCGGACTCCAAGGCGTCGTACGCGGTGCAGGTCAACTTCCGCGACAGCGGCGGCAACCTCCTCGACACGGTCGTGGTCACGGTCGACGACGTGGACAAGGGCAAGTCCAAGGAGGCGACGGCCCGCAGCAACCGCACCCTCACCGGCGACGTGAAAGCGGACGTCGGCAGAGCGCTACGGCACTAGCCGTGACCGCCCCCGCAGGCCGCGCGGACGGTGCCGCATGACCACCCCCCAGGCCCGGGCCGCCCTGGGCAAAGAGGCCCGCAAGCGCGCGTCACGCTCCTCGCACGGGGCGTGGATACCCGCCGCCGACCGCGCCGACCCCGTCGTCGTACTGGAACGGCAGGCGGCCGACCGCGTCGCCGAACTGCTGCCCATCCGGTACGGGCGGATGGCGGCCTCCCCGTTCGCGTTCCTGCGCGGCGCCGCCGCCGTCATGACCGGTGACCTGGCCACCCAGCGCGCCACCGGCCTCACCGTCCAACTCTGCGGTGACGCCCACCTGTTGAACTTCGGCCTGTTCGCCTCGCCGGAACGGTCCCTGCTCTTCGACGTCAACGACTTCGACGAGACCAGCCCGGGCCCCTTCGAATGGGACGTGAAGCGGCTGGCCGCGAGCGTGGCCGTCGCCGCCCGCGACAACGGGCACACCGACACCCAGGCCCTCGGATCGGCCCGCGCGGCCGCCACCGCGTACCGCACCTCGATGCGCCGGCTCTCCGGGATGGGCGAACTCGCCGTCTGGTACGAGCACATCGACGCGCACCAGCTGCTGCCCCTCATCCGCTCCGGCCGCAGCCGACGCCGCGTCCAGGCGACCCTCGCCCACGCCACCCGTCGCACCAGCCTCCACGCGCTGGGCAAGCTCACCGAGGTCGTCGACGGGCGCCGCCGCATCATCAGCGACCCGCCGCTCCTCGAACCGGCGAGCACCCCCGACACGGCCACGGTGCGCAAACTGTTCGGCGACTACCGCTCCACCCTCGCCGAGGAGCGCCGCCGGCTCCTCGACCGCTACCGCTTCGTCGAGGCCGCCCGCAAGGTCGTCGGCGTCGGCAGCGTCGGCACCCGCTGCTTCGTCGTGCTGCTCGAAGGGCGCGACGCCGACGACCCGCTGTTCCTCCAGATCAAGGAGGCCACCCGGTCCGTCATCGAGGAGTACCAGCCGCACGGCCCGTATGTGCACCCGGGCCATCGCGTCGTCGCGGGCCAGCGCCTGCTCCAGGCCTCCGGTGACATCTTCCTCGGCTGGATGACCGGCCCCCAGGGCCGCGCCTTCTACTGGCGTCAGCTGCGCGACATGAAGGGCTCCGCCGACGTCGCGGGCCTCGACCCCGACGACCTGTGCGCCTACGCCGAACTGTGCGGCACCGCACTGGCCCGCGCCCACGCCCGCTCGGGCGACCGTATCGCCATCTCCGGCTACCTCGGTCGCGCCGACGTCTTCGACCGCGCTGTGGCCGACTTCGCGCTGTGCTACGCCGACCAGAACGCCGCCGACCACACGGCTCTGCGCAAGGCGGCGTCGGAGGGCCTGATCACGATCGCCCCGGGCGTCTGAGAACGCCGGTACGGCCGCCCCCGGACGGGAGCGGCCGTACCCACAGGACCGAACGGATGCCTCAGACCCCCTGCGGGGCCCCCTGCGCCGCCGCTCCACCCTTGGCCGCCTTCAGCGCCGCCCGCAGATGCTCCTCGTCCTCGTTGCTCAGCGAGGTCTGGACGAGCTGACCGCCGAACGAGGCGATCTGGGGGATGACCTTGTCCGGGGCGGCCTGCTTCACCAGGACGAACAGCGCGGCGGCACCGGGCTGGAGGTTCTGGCTCAGCTCCTTCATGAAGTCGTCGTTGATGCCGGTGTCGATCGCGGCACCACCGGCGGCCCCGGCCGCGCCACCGACGGCCGCGCCGAGCAGCGGCACGAGGAAGAGCAGCCCGATGACGCCACCCCACAAGGCCCCGCCGGCCGCACCCGTCGCCGTGTGGTTCACGGCCTGATGCAGCTTGATCTTCCCGTCCTCGCGCCGCTCGACGACCACGATGTCCTCGAGTTCGACGAGGTGCTGCTTGGCCAGATCGAGCATTTTCTCGCGCACCTGATGGGCCGTGGCGAGGTCTTCGTAGGCGACGACGAACAGATTGCTCATGCGGCACTCCTCGGAAGTCTGTCCAATTTGGCCCGAGTTTATGACTGTTTGCTGTAGTGCGCAGAACGAAGCCGGCTCTTCCGCCGGGAGGCGACGGGCGCCAGGCTGCGGTCATCAACAGCAACGGACAAGGCCAGCGCCGCCGAGTGGCACTCGTGATGAGCGGCTCCGGACTCCTTCAGGCAGGGTTGCAGCGGCTCTTCACATCCGGCGTCGGCTGGGACGTCCTGTGGTCCGCGCTGATCGGAGCCGCCGCGGGAGCCGCGCTCGGCTTCCTGTTGCCCAAAGCCCTGTTCCCACCGCGAGCGGCGGAACGCACTCTCCCCCCGCCCCCGCCTCATCCCCCGCTTCCACCTCCGGACGTCCCGAACGCACAAGAAAGGGCCGCCATCCCTCATCGGGAACGGAGCCCTGAAGGTGCGAGCGACTGATCGCCCGAGGCGGCGCGGCAATGGTGCGGACGGCGAAGGCGACGGGGCCTCGCCCGTCGGGGCCGGCGTGGTGCCCACAGAAAGGCCGTCGGCCGTGCTCTTCCGGAAGCGGAAGAGCACGGCCGACGGCCCACAGACGGTCCAGGAGAGCGGAAGCCCGCTCTGACCTGTGGCGTTCTTAGATGTCGAAGTACAGCTCGAACTCGTGCGGGTGCGGGCGGAGCTGGATCGGGGCGATCTCGTTCGTGCGCTTGTAGTCGATCCACGTCTCGATCAGGTCGGGGGTGAAGACGCCGCCCGCCAGGAGGTACTCGTGGTCCGCCTCGAGGGCGTCGAGGACCGCGGGGAGCGAGGTGGGAACCTGCTGGACGTTCGCGTGCTCCTCGGGAGCCAGCTCGTACAGGTCCTTGTCGATCGGCTCGGCCGGCTCGATCTTGTTCTTCACGCCGTCGAGGCCGGCCATCAGGAGGGCCGAGAAGGCGAGGTACGGGTTCGAGGACGGGTCCGGCGCGCGGAACTCGACGCGCTTGGCCTTCGGGTTCGAGCCCGTGATCGGGATGCGCATCGCGGCGGAGCGGTTGCGCTGCGAGTAGACCATGTTGACCGGCGCCTCGAAGCCCGGGACCAGGCGGTGGTACGAGTTCACCGTCGGGTTCGTGAAGGCGAGCAGCGACGGGGCGTGCTTCAGGATGCCGCCGATGTAGTAGCGCGCGATGTCCGAGAGGCCCGCGTAGCCCTGCTCGTCGTAGAAGAGCGGGTCGCCGTTCGCCCACAGGGACTGGTGGACGTGCATGCCCGAGCCGTTGTCACCGAAGATCGGCTTCGGCATGAAGGTCGCGGTCTTGTTGTTGCGCCACGCGACGTTCTTCACGATGTACTTGAAGAGCATCAGGTCGTCGGCCGCGGCGAGCAGCGTGTTGAACTTGTAGTTGATCTCCGCCTGGCCGGCCGTGCCGACCTCGTGGTGCTGGCGCTCGACCTGGAGGCCGTTCTTGTCCAGCTCGAGGGAGATCTCCGCGCGCAGGTCGGCGAAGTGGTCGACCGGCGGGGTCGGGAAGTAGCCGCCCTTGTAGCGGACCTTGTAGCCGCGGTTGTTGTCCTCCGAGCCGGTGTTCCAGGCGCCGGCCTCGGAGTCGATGTGGTAGAAGCTCTCGTTCGACGACGTCTCGAAGCGGACCGAGTCGAAGACGTAGAACTCGGCCTCGGGGCCGAAGTACGCGGTGTCGGCGATGCCGGTGGAGGCCAGGTACGCCTCGGCCTTCTTCGCGACGTTGCGCGGGTCACGGGAGTACTGCTCGCCCGTGATCGGGTCGTGGATGAAGAAGTTGATGTTGACCGTCTTGTCGCGGCGGAAGGGGTCGACGCGCGCGGTGGACAGGTCGGCGCGGAGCGCCATGTCGGACTCGTGGATGGCCTGGAAGCCCCGGATCGAGGATCCGTCGAAGGCCAGCTCCTCGGCGGGGTCGAACGCCGCGGCCGGCACCGTGAAGTGCTGCATCACACCCGGCAGGTCGCAGAACCGGACGTCGACGAACTTGACGTCCTCGTCCGCGATGAACTTCTTGGCGTCATCGGCGTTCTGGAACATCCAACTCCTCCTACTCCCACCCGGGAGGGGCGGGGTTGCAGCTCGGTGGTGCGGCCAGTGCGGTGGCACACGCTGGGACCCGACCATAGGGACGGGGGATTTCTCAAGCATGACCCATTTGTTTCGCCGAAGTTAACCGAGGCGGGGGCCGTAGCGGGCCGGGTGGCCGAGCGCAGTACCTTGGACGGGTGGACAACAGGCAAGTAATCGGATCGTGGCTCTCCGGGCCGCGTGCGGCCGCTGAGGACGCGGGTGTCGAGTTCGGGTACCGCGGTGAGCAGCTGGGTCTGCCCGAGCAGGGGCCGGGCTCCATCGCCCGCCCCGGCCGGCGCATGGCCGCCCTCGCCGTCGACTGGGCCCTGTGCATGCTGATCGCATACGGGCTCCTCACACACGGCTACAACCAGGCGACGGGGAACTGGGCCCTCGGGATCTTCTTCGTCCTCGGCCTGCTCACCGTCGGCACGGTCGGCTTCACGCCGGGCAAGCGGATCATGGGGCTGCGCGTCGTCGCGCAGGACGGCTCCGGCCGCCTCGGCCTCGGCCGCGTCCTGGTCCGCACGCTGCTCCTGTGCGTCGCCGTCCCCGCCCTGATCTGGGACCGTGACGGCCGCGGCCTGCACGACCGCCTCGCCCACGCGGTCCAGGTCCGCGCCTGACGCCGGCCCCCGCCGCGACGCCCCGCTACGACGAAGAGGCCCCGGAACCGATCGGTTCCGGGGCCTCTTCGTCGTGAGTAGAAGGGTCAGCGAGCCTTGCCGCCACCGCGCGGCATCCGCATGCCCTTGGGCATCGGGCCCTTGGGGAGCGGCATGTTGCTCATCAGGTCGCCCATCGCCCGGAGGCGGTCGTTGGTCGTCGTGACCTGCGGGCCCGTGAGAACGCGGGGGAGCTTGAGCATCGTCGTGCGGAGCTTCTTGAGCGGCACCTGGCCCTCGCCGTTGCCGACGAGGATGTCGTTGACCGGCACGTCGGAGACGATGCGGGCCATCTTCCGCTTCTCGGCCGCCAGCAGCGTCTTCACCCGGTTCGGGTTGCCCTCGGCCACCAGGACGATGCCTGCCTTGCCGACCGCCCGGTGGACGACGTCCTGGCTGCGGTTCATCGCCACGGCCGGGGTCGTGGTCCAGCCACGGCCGATGTTGTCGAGTACCGCGGCAGCCGCGCCGGGCTGACCCTCCATCTGCCCGAAGGCTGCTCGCTCGGCACGGCGTCCGAAGACGATCGCCATCGCGAGGAAGGCGAGCAGGAAGCCGAGAATTCCGAGATATACCGGGTGACCGATCAAGAATCCGATCGCGAGGAACACGCCAAAGGTGACGATTCCCACAGCCGCGAGCACAAGGACGATCATCGGATCGGCCTTGCGGGTCATCTTAAAGGTCAGAGCGATCTGCTTGAGTCGCCCGGGGTTCGCAGCGTCCGCTGCGGTTTCCTTCCTCGCCATGCCTTGAAGTCTACGTGGCCGGGCAAGTGACTACGACGTGCGGGCGGCCACAGCCTTCTCGAGCACCCGCTGAGCTTCGACCCGGTCCTTGGCACGGCGACGGTCCTCGAGCACGGAGGTCCAGGCGTTGCGGCGCGCGGTGCGCTGTCCGCTGCTCATGAGCAGCGACTCGACCGCGCGCAGGGCGTCGGTGAAGGTCGGGATGGCGGTGGCGCGTACGGGCGCGGCCTGCATTGGGAGGTCCCCCTCGGGAGCGACTCTGGCGATGGGTACGTGGCGTGAGTACAGCGTCACTGTTTGGTGTTACCAGGGCATGACCGAAGGGTCAAACGCCCATGAAGCCTTGATGGGGGAGGGCCGAACGAGGACGCGGCCCTGACGGTGCCCCCCATCTGCGGGGACTGTCAGGGCCGCGTTCTCTCGGCCATTACTGGCCGGTAGCTGCTTGTGCGTGAATTCACACGGCTGGCGGGCCGTGCGGGTGCGAGTGGCTCAGACCGCCTGCGAGGCCACGTACGCGCCGCGCTTCTCGACCGCCATCTGGTAGAGGCGTCCGGCGCGGTACGAGGAGCGGACCAGCGGGCCGGACATGACGCCGGAGAAGCCGATCTGCTCGGCCTCCTCCTTCAGCTCCACGAACTCGGCCGGCTTCACCCAGCGCTCGACGGGGTGGTGCCGCGGCGTCGGGCGCAGGTACTGGGTGATGGTGATGAGCTCGGTGCCCGCCTCGTGCAGCTGGCGCAGCGCCTCGCTGACCTCGGCCCGCTCCTCGCCCATGCCCAGGATCAGGTTGGACTTGGTGACCAGGCCGGCCTCGCGGGCCTTCGTGATGACCTCGAGGGAGCGCTCGTACCGGAAGCCGGGGCGGATCCGCTTGAAGATGCGCGGCACCGTCTCGACGTTGTGCCCGAGAACCTCGGGGCGGGACGAGAAGACCTCGGCCAGCTGGTCCGGGTCGGCGTTGAAGTCGGGGATGAGCAGCTCGACCTTGGTGTAGCCCTCGGGGCGCTCCGCCGTCATGGCGTGGATCTGGCGCACGGTCTCCGCGTACAGCCAGGCGCCGCCGTCCTCCAGGTCGTCGCGCGCGACGCCGGTGATCGTGGCGTAGTTCAGGTCCATCGTGACGACGGACTCGCCGACGCGGCGGGGCTCGTCACGGTCCAGCGCCTCGGGCTTGCCCGTGTCGATCTGGCAGAAGTCGCAGCGCCGCGTGCACTGGTCGCCGCCGATGAGGAAGGTGGCCTCGCGGTCTTCCCAGCACTCGTAGATGTTCGGACAGCCTGCCTCCTGGCAGACCGTGTGCAGGCCCTCGCTCTTCACGAGGCCCTGCATCTTCGTGTACTCGGGACCCATTTTCGCCCGGGTCTTGATCCACTCGGGCTTGCGCTCGATGGGGGTCTGGCTGTTGCGGACCTCCAGGCGCAGCATCTTGCGTCCGTCGGGTGCGACTGCGGACACGACCGGCTCCCTACAGCTTTGATTCTTCGGCGTACCTCAGGGTACGCCCGTGGTCTTGATGGGCCTTACGTGTGGCCAACCTCTGGCCTTCGGGGTGCATTCCCGCTCAGGCGGTGGCCTTGTCGGGCTCCCGCTCGGTGGTCTTCTCGATGGCGCGCGGGGCGAGGGCCGCGTTCTCCAGGACGTCGCGCAGGTGGCGCTCCACGACGGGCAGCACCTCGTCGATCGTGACCTCGCGGCCGAGCTCGTACGAGAGCGAGGTGACGCCCGCGTCGCGGATGCCGCAGGGGATGATCTTGTCGAAGTTCGAGGTGTCCGGATTCACGTTCAGCGCGAAGCCGTGCATCGTGACGCCCTTGGCGACGCGGATGCCCATGGCGCAGATCTTGCGGTCCTCGCGGCGCTGGCCCGCGTTCGAGGGCGCGTACTCCGGGCCGTTGAGACGGGGGTCGAACTCGGAGTCGTTCACCCGGGGGTCGAAGTCCAGGGACAGGCCGCCGAGCCCGGGGTGCCCCTCGGCCGCGTCCTTGGCGTCTCCGAGCACCCACACGCCCGCCCGGCCCTCGACGCGGGAGGTCTCCACGCCGAACTCGGCGCAGACCGCGATCATCGCGTCTTCCAGGCGGCGCAGGTGCGCGACCACGTCCACGGGGCGCGGCAGCTTCTGGATCGGGTAGCCCACGAGCTGGCCCGGGCCGTGCCAGGTGATCTTGCCGCCCCGGTCCACGTCCACGACGGGGGTGCCGTCCAGCGGACGCTCCTCGGGCGCGGTGCGGCGGCCCGCGGTGTAGACCGGCGGGTGCTCGAGAAGCAGGCAGGTGTCGGGGGCCTCGTCGGCGAAACGGGCGGCGTGCACACGGCGCTGCTCGTCCCAGGCCTCCTGGTAGTCGACCGAGTCCGCTCCGAAACCCAAGCGGACGAACCGCAACTCATTCACGGTCAGTGCCTCCCTAGAACCTTCAGCGTGCACATATCGCGCCCCCAGCCACTGTACGGGCCGTCTCTTCTCGTCAGTTCTTCGGGCAATCGTCACACGATCGGATGAAGGGCTGTCGAAGGTCGCGATGGGGCCCGTGATGGCCGCTACATTCGCGCCGTCCTATGAGGGCTGCACCAAAAGCCCGGAAGGCAGGAGAACGCACAGCTGATGACGGAACGACCTCCGCAGCGCACGCCCAACCGCCAGCTAGCCGCGCTCATCGCGGAGGCGGGGTTCTCCAACGCCGGACTGGCCCGCCGAGTCGACCAGCTCGGCCTGGAGCACGGACTCGACCTGCGCTACGACAAGACATCCGTGACGCGCTGGCTGCGCGGCCAGCAGCCCCGCGGCACCACACCCGCACTGATCGCCGAGGTGTTCACCCGGCGCCTGGGACGCCGGCTCTCCGCCCAGGACCTGGGGCTCGACGCCTGCTCCCCGGTCTACGCGGGCCTGGAGTTCGCCGCCTCGCCCGAGGAGGCCGTGGACATCGTCAGCGGCCTGTGGCGCAAGGACTCGGGCAGCCATGCCGAGCTCCGCAAGATCGCTTTCACCCCGGCGGGGCTCGTCGTGCCGAGCCGGGACTGGCTGATCGGGCGGGCCGACGACCGCGTCGCCCACGGGGACCACGGCGGTCCCGGCGGCGCACGGATCCCCGCCCAGGGACGGGCTTCCGCCAAGCTCACGGCCGCGCTCGAACCGGGACCGCCCCCCGTGCCCCGCCAGCGCGGCCACGCCGAGCGCGGGCCCGGCCAGCGCGTCACCGCCGGAGACATCGCGGCCCTGCGCTCCGTCGGTGAACTCTTCCGCTCTCTCGACCAGGCGTACGGCGGAGGCCACGCCCGTCAGGCGCTCGTGCGCTACCTGGAGCACGAGGCCGAGCCGATGCTGCGGGGCACCTACGGGGAGCAGACCGGCCGGCGGCTCTTCGCGGCCACCGCAGATCTGACCCGGCTGGCCGGCTGGACCTCGTACGACATCGCCGCGCACGGGCTCGCGCAGCGGTACTTCGTGCAGGCGCTGCGGCTCTCGCAGGCGGCGGGGGACCGGACGTACGGGGCGTACGTCCTGGTCACGATGAGCCGGCAGGCCGTCTACCTCGGGCACGGGCGCGAGGCCGTCCAGCTGGCGCGGGTCGCGCAGCAGGGCGTGGGCTCCTCGGCGCCGCCCGCCGTGCAGGCGCTGCTGCACGCGGCCGAGGCGCGCGGGCACGGCGTGCTCGGCGAGGTGCGCGCGTGCACGGCGTCGCTGGTGCGGGCCGAGCGGACCCTGGAGGCGGTGCGGACCGGGGACGACGTGCCGCACTGGGCACGGTTCTTCGACGAGGCGCAGCTGGCCGACGAGTTCGGGCACTGCCACCGGGATCTCCAGCAGTACCGCGCGGCCGCCCAGCACGCGGAGCGCTCGCTCCAGCTGCGGGCGCCCGGCTTCGCGCGCAGCAGGCTGTTCTGCCGGGTGGTGCTCGCCTCCGCGCGGCTCGGGCTCGGCGAGCTGGACCAGGCGTGCACACTCGGCGCCGAGGCCGCGCAGGCCGCCTCCGAGATGCGCTCCGTGCGGGCGCACGAGTACGTGCGGGAGTTCGAGCGCCGCCTGGAGCCCTACCGCGACGCGGCCCCGGTACGCGGATACCGGGACCGCATCGCCGCCCTCAGCCACTGACGGGACGGGGTCGGGGCCGGCGCTTACTACCGGGTGTCCTGCCCGGACAGACCGGTGACCCGGTCGGCCGTCAACGGCTCGTCCCAGGTGGTGAGTTCGTCGAGGTCGCCGCGGAGGCTCGCCTTCTCCGTGCCGATCGAGCGCAGGGGCAGGGGGATCGACGCGTCGACCGTGCCGACCCGCTCCCCGTCGGCGTAGAGCGTGGTGTGACCCGGGGTCGCCACCCAGGTGAGCCGGGTCCAGCGGTCCAGCGGAAGCGTGTAGTCGAAGCTGAGGTCGGCCGAGCCGTACCGGGTGAAGCCGACCTTGCCCGTGCCGTACTGCATGAGCTTGAGCGCGCCCGCCTTCGAGCTGAGCAGGACCTGGTCCGCGGTGCGGGCCGTGGGGCGGACCTGCACCGACACCGTCCACGGCTCGGCGACGTCCAGGCCGCCGAAGCCGACGCCGTCCCGGTCCGAGTCGAAGCGCCACGCCTGCCCGCGCACGCCGTCGGCCACCGGTGCCGGGTTGTTGATGATGTACGACGTGCCCGGCAGGTCACCCGCCGTGTCCTCGGCGAGGATCGTGTTGCCGGGGCTGCCCGCGTACGTCCAGCCCTTCGGGTACGCGGCCGGGTCGAAGGTCCAGTGGTGGCTCGGCAGGCCGTCGTCCACCCGCGGCTTCACGGGCGTGGGTGTGATGCCGGGCGGGTCGCCGATGCGAGCCGCGCGGGCCCGGAAGTCGGCCAGGGTGTCAGGGGTCGCCGTGCCGTTCCAGGCGCGGTCCGCGAGGATCGCCCGGGCGCCGGCCATCGACTGCTCGAAGTACGCGTCGTCGGCCCAGAAGTTGTAGTCGGCCCAATTGGTCAGGCCGGAGCCGAGCATGTCGGGCGCCGTGCTGACGGTCCAGCTGTCGTACATCCAGGGCTCGTTCGGGTACAGGTGGTGGTAGTTGTTCGGGGTGTCGTAGAACGGGCCGATGGCGATCTCGTCGTGGCCCGGCACGGCGGGCTCGGCGCCCGTGCCCTCCCAGGTGAGGAAGACGACGGGGCCGTGGACGGTCTGCTGGGGCGCGGCCAGGTGCTCCGAGCCGTTGTAGACGGCGGTGCGCCTGCCGTGCGAGGCGATCACGTCGTCCAGGGTGTTGATGTACCGGTTGAGGAGGTCGCCGAGCGTCGACACATCGGGCGAGGCGGCCAAGTAGTCCTGCACGCGGGGGCAGTCGGCGAGCTGGCCCGGCACCTCCTCGCCGCCGATCGAGAACAGCGGCGCGTCGAACCAGCCGGCGAACTCGTCGACGATCTGCTTCGTCTTCGCCACCGCCTTCTCGCTGGTCATGTCGATGATCCAGTCGGGTGTGAGGTGCGAGTGCGTGTGCGCGGCCGTGCAGGGGTTCGTCCCCGAGCCGAAGCCGATGCCGAACGCGTCGCTGATCGCCGTCGCGTGGCCGGGAACCTCCAGGCCCGGCATCAGCTGTACGTGGCGCCGGGCCGCGAACGCCTTGAGGTGCTCGATGTCGGCGCGGCTGTAGCTGTGGCCGGGGTCCGCGAGGCCCGGGAACTTCGGGCTGTACAGGCGGAAGCCCTCCGACTCGGAGAGGTGCAGCATGAGCGTGTTCAGCTTCTGGTCGCCCATCCTGCGGATCAGGTTCTCCAGGTACGGGATCTTCCAGTACTTGCGGCCCGCGTCGAGGTGGACCATGCGGATCGCCTGTGTGGGGACGTCGGTGGCGCGGGCCCGGGGGAGCGTGCGGTGCTCGCCGTCCGTGGAGCGCAGGAGCTGGAGCAGAGTGCGGGTGCCGTAGAAGAGGCCGTGTGTGGAGGCGGCCCGGATGCGGACGGCGCCGTCCGAGCTGTCGAACCGGTAGCCCTCGGCGCCGAGTTCACGGTCGTCGGCGAGGCCGAGGACGATGTCGCCGGGCCCGGCGTGGGCCACGTCGCTCGCTACGTGCGGCTCGATGCCGGATACCTGATCGATTTCCGTGCGCAGCCGGGCGGCGAGCTGCTGCACGCTCTGGCGGGCGGGGCCGGGGAACTCGGCGCGGCCGGACGGCTCGGACGTCTCGGCGCGGGTGCGCGGGTCGACCAGGACGCGGGTGCGGTGGGTGATCGTGACGGTGCCGTCGAGGGACGTCCAGTCGGTGGGGCGGGGGACCACCGACGGCTGCCCGGCGAGCGGTTCGGGGGACCGCTCCTCCGGCTGGGCTGCTGACGACGGCACTACAGCTCCGATGAATCCGGTGGCAAGGGCTAGGACGAACAGCAGGGCTGACGCCGTTCTTCGCACGGTGGCCTCCAGGGGCAAGGGGGCGGACCTGGGGACCGTAAAGGGGAGTTGTTGTAGTGGCAAGAGTGCGCGTGAGGGGAAATGAGGGCGCCCGCCTCCGGAATGTGCCACGGAGACGGGCGCGTTGGGGGATCCGTAGAGGTCGGATGTGTGGTGACGGTGGCTGAGGGCTTCCTGTCGCTGGGCTGTCTCTTGGCTGTGGTGGGACGGTGCTCTGGCTGTGCAGTTCGGGGCGCACGTGTCGGCCGTGCGGTCGGTCAGGCCGCGGCCGGCACCATGCCCGCCGCCGGGGCCAGTTGGACGCCCAGGTCCGTGAGGATCGCGTGCGCGGCGCGGCGGCCCGAGTGGAGGGCGCCCTGCACCGTGCTCGTGCCGCGGTGGTCGCCGCACACATAGAGCCCGTGAAGAAGCCGCACCGGGCGGCGCAGGTCGTGCGGGGCCGGCATGGCGGGCACCGCCTCCGGGTCGTGGTGGACCGCGAGGGTCTCCCAGTCCGAGGTCGACGTGCCGTAGAGGGCTTCCAGTTGGGCCCGCAGCTCGCGCTCGGGCGGCGGGGGGCCGAGGACCGTGGAGGAGACCAGCGCGCGGCCGGCCGGGGCGCGCGTCGGGTCGACCTGGCTGATCACCGCGGAGTATGCGACGGGGCCGAGCCGGTCGGCGTCGAGGAGCAGCGCCGGGTCGGTGAGCGGCGGCTCGGGGACCGCGTGGTGGACGACCGTGACGGGGTGGAAGTCCGGTACCCGCAGCCCCGGGAGCAGCCCGGCCGCGGCGCGTGCACCCGTCGCCAGCAGTGTTGCCCGGCACCGGAGTTCACCGTGTTCCTCGGTCGTCACCGAATTCGCGGAGACGGCCCTGACGCGCACGCCGGTGCGGACCGTGCCCGGCGGGAGCCCGGCGGCGAGCAGCTCGGGCAGCGCGTCGGCGCCGCCCTCGGGGACGCAGAGGCGGCCGCGCGCGTAGGCGAGCAGGGCGAGGTCGGCGCACCGGCTCGACGAAGTCAGGTCCGGATCGCACAGGAGCGCCGACAGGAGGGGGCGCACAAACCCGTCGAGGGTGCGGGTCGGCAGTCCGCGGCCCATCAGGGCGTCGGCGGCGGGGAGTTCGGGGCGCGCGAGGAGACGGGGGACCGGTGTCCCGGCGAGGCGGGCCAGGGACCTGGCGAGCCGGGCGTGGTCGAGGGGGCTGCCGAGTGGGGCGGTCGGGCGCGGGCCCCTGGCGGCGGCGCGGGGACGGGGCACCCGGGGGGCGCTCGCGAGGGCGCGCGCCGTCGTGAGTGCGCCCATTGTGCGCCGTGCGGCCGGGAGTTCCCCGGCGCGATGGCGGCGGCCGCCGCTGTGCACGAGGACCCCGGGCGAGAAGGGGCGCAGGACGAGGGTGTCCAGGCCCGGGGCACGGCGCAGCTCGGGGTACGAGGTGCACAGGAGCCGGCCGATCCGGTCGAGCCGGAACCCGTCGACCTTCTCGGTGGACATGCGGCCGCCCACACAGGGGCCGACCTCCAGGACCAGGGTGGGAACGCCCGCCCTGGTCAGGCGGTGGGCGGCCAGGAGTCCCGCGACCCCGGCTCCCACGATGACGACGTCCGCGTGCTGTGCGGGCTCAGGCACGTGCGCCTCCCTGGCGGTTGTGCGGCTGGTGGGAGCCGTCGCACGTACCCCGGGCCGTCAGGCCGGCGCACGCAGGCGGGCTCCGAAGGCGTCCTACCCCCCGGCGAACCCGCGTACGGCTCCGAACACCCGGGCTGTACCCGAGTCCGTCGAGGGTAGGTCCGGGTCCCGGCCGGGGGAGTCGCGCGTAGCCCGGGCACGGTCGCACGGGGGGCGCCCGGGGCCGCCGGACGCGAGCCCGGCCCGCTCCCGGACGAAGCCCTACCGCCCCTGGAGCGCCGCCGCCCGCCGCCTGATCTCCGGGAATTCGGCCATCAGGGCCTGGCCCGGGCAGTACGTCTCGTACTCGTCCCGGTGCGCGGCGATGGCGTTGAACTCGGCCGTCTTGCCCTTGCGGTAGCGGCTGAGGCTGTTCGTCGAGGTGAGGCGGACGCGGGAGCGCGGGTCGATGTTCGCGAGGCCCAGCTTCCAGGCGGAGAGCGCCGCGATGGACTTCACCATGGAACGCGGCACCGGCGTGCCCGCGGTGAAGGTGCCGATGGCGGCGATGCCCGCCGTGCCCTGGTTGAAGCCCTGGGCGTGCGCCCCCACGACCGCCCTGTCGACGCCGCCCGCCCGGCCCTCGTAGATCGTGCCGCACTTGTCGACGAGGAAGTTGTAGCCGATGTCGTCCCAGTTCCGGCCGCCCGCCTGGCCCGCGTACAGATAGCGGATGATGCGGGGAGTGTCGGCGCAGTCGTAGTCGTTCGGCGAGTCCGTGTGGTGGATGAAGATCGCCGTGACGCGGTCGGCGTACCGGGCGGGCGGCCTGCTGTAGGCGGCATCCGCCACCCAGTCGGCTCGCGGCACGATCCCGGGCCGCGCGGCGGTGTGCGGCCGGCGCACCGGTACGCCGGACAGCGACAGTACCGGCGGCCGGCGCACCGGTGCGACGGCCGGCGGCAGCACCGACGTGGCCCGGCCGGCGTGGGCGAGGCCCGCCGCCCGGCCCGGCTTCGCCGCGGAACCGCCGTCCCCGGGCGCGGCGGTCACGGCACACATCAGCAGCAGGCCGAAGGCCGTGGCCGCAGGTACGCAGCACAACGTCATACGGAAGACGCGCATAAGTGACACTCTCCGCCGCGCGCCCGGGGTCCGCCCCGCAAGCTGCGCCACGCGAGTGATCGAGGGCCCCGCCGCAGGTCAGACCCGCCTTCGCCGCAGATCAGAAGTGCGTTCCGCCGTCGACCCTGACCTCGGTACCGGTGATGAACCCGCCGTCCTGCGAGCCGAGCATCGCGACGACGGACGCCACGCTCTCCGGCCCCGCGAAGCCCTGGCCTATCGCCGGCGCCAGCTTCATGAACAGGCTCATGTCGGCGTCCTCGGGCAGGCCGGGGCCGCTGCTCTGCCGGCTGGCGCCGGAGCCGTCGGTCATGCCGGAGGAGATGGACCCGGGCTGCACGGCCGTGAACCGGATGCCCTGCTTGCTGTACTCGCTCGCCAGGGCGTGCGTCATGGACTGGATGCCGCCCTTGCTCGCCGCGTACGCCGCCATGTAGGGGTGGGCGAACGTCGCCGACGTCGAGCTGAAGTTGATGACGGCGGCCCCGTCGCCGGCGAGGAGCGCCGGGATCGACTCGCGGATCATCAGGAACGTGCCCGCCAGGTTGATCTGGAGCACCTGGTTGAAGTCGGCGAGCGACGTCTTGTGGGTGTGCGAGGAGCGCAGGATGCCGGCCGCGTTCACCAGCACGTCCAGGCCGCCGAGCGCCTCGACGGCGGTGGCGACGCCCGCGCGCACGGAGGCCTCGTCGGCGACGTTCACGACGACCGTGGCCAGCCTGTCCGCGGTGCCCGCGGCGGTCGCCTTCTCGACGGTGTCCTCCAGGCCCGCCTCGCTGACGTCGGCGGCGACCGCGCGGGCGCCCTCGGCGAGGACCCGCAGCACGGTGGCCTGGCCGATGCCGGAGCCACCACCGGTGACGAGTACGTGACGGCCTTCGTAGCGGTTCAGGTTCGGGCTCATGTGCTGCTCCACTTCACTCTTCTCACGGTGATTCGCTGTCCACCGTACGCCCAGGTGGCATGTTTTGCCATAACGTCAGAACGTGCAGACTTGTTCCCGGACGCATAGGCTTCCCCGGTGAGCCCCACGAACGATCAGCGCAGTCCGCAGCCCTCCCTGACCGAGCGGCGCAAGGCCGCCACCCAGCTGGACATCGCCCGCGCCGCCGCCGAACTCTTCGCCGAGCGAGGCCCCGACGGCACGACGGCCGAGGACATCGCCCACCGGGCGGGCGTCGCGCTGCGCACCTTCTACCGCTACTTCCGGGGCAAGCAGGACGCGGTCGGCCCGCTCCTCGCCGCGGGCGGCGACGCCTGGCGCGCCCTCGTGGAGGACGCCGAACCCGGCACGGACCTGCGCGTCACCCTGGAGACGGCCGTCACCGCCACGCTCTCCGCCCCCGGCGACCACGGTCCCGAGCAGCTGGAGACGACCAGGGGACTGCTGCGCGCGGCCCAGGACGACGCCGCGCTGCGGGCCGTCTGGTACCGCGTCAACCAGGAGTCGGAGGAGCGCCTCGTGCCGGTCCTCACCCGGCTCGCGGGCGAGGAGGCGGACCCCCTCGACGTACGGCTCGCCGCCGCCGCGGCCACCGACGCCATCCGGATCGCCCTGGAGACCTGGGCCGCCACCGACGCCCCCGCGACGGGCGCGACCGGCTCCCCGGCGGTCCTCGCGCTCCGCTGCCTGCGGGAACTGACGGGCGGGATCAGCCTGTTGGCGGAAGGCCGGGGCGGGGCCCGATAGGAGCCGTCAGTCGTCCTCCGGATCGATCTCCGGCGCGAACACGAGCAGCGTCAGATCGTCCCGCACCGTTCCCGCGAACCGCACCACGTCCCGCCACAGCGCGTCCGTCAGCCCCGCCGGGTCCTCCGCGCTGAACCGGACCAGGCGCTCCGCGAGCGGATAGAAGGCACCGGACGAGTCCCGCGCCTCGATCAGACCGTCCGTCAGGCCGAGCAGCCGGTCGCCCGGCCGCAGCCGCACCGTGAGCTGCTCGAGCGGCGCGAGGCCCGCGATCCCGAGCCCGAGCGGCGCCCCCGACGACACCGGCAGCTCGATGACCTCCTGCCCGCGCAGGAGCAGCGGCCGCGGATGGCCGCACGAAACGGCCCGTACCACCGGGGAGTCGTCGGGGAACTCGAGGAGCAGCGCCGTCGCGAACAGCTCGGCGTGCTCCTCCTCGGCCGAGTCGACCACGAGCCTGCGGTCGAGGCGGGCCGCGACCCCCTCCAGGTCCGACTGGTCGAGCACGGCCTCACGGAACGCGCCGAGCAGACCCGCCACCGTGGCGACCGCGGACAGACCGTGGCCCTGCACATCACCGATCACGGCCCGTACCCCGGTCGGCCCCCTGCGCACGTCGAAGAGGTCACCGCCGACCAGCGTCCCGCGCTCCGCAGCCCGGTACAGGCCCGCGCAGCGCACCCTGCCGACCCGGTCACGCAGTGGCGGAAGCACGGCGAACTGGGCTGCCTCCGCGACCGTGCGCACGGTGACGAGCTGGTCGTCGCGCCGGCTGCGGACCCAGCCGATCAGCACGCTGAGCAGCGCCACGAAGGAGACCGTGAGGACGTCGCTGTTGCCGGGGTGCCCAAGGTTCATGAAGGGCACGTTCAGCAGGACGATCACGGTGCCGCCGAGCAGCGCCGTGGCGGCCGGGCCGTAGGTGAGGGCGGCCAGCGGCGGGATCGCCCCCAGCAGGAAACCGAGGTCCAGTTTCTCCTCGGAGGCCAGCTGGGCCGTGCACAGGGCGACGAGGAGAAAGAACGGCAGCCATCGCACCCAGCGCGGCGGCGGAGCCCCGCGCAGCCAGGCCCGCTCCTCGCCGTCCCGGCGACGCGACAACGCCCCGGTCATCGGCGGGCTCCTTCCCATGGACCCCTTCACGCTCCTACGGGAGGGCCGTCACCGCACGCCGGGCGGGTCCGTCAGAACTCCGGTGCCCGGCTCACAGGGACCGGCCCATCAGGATGTCGTCCACGTACGTCCCGTCGAGCAGGAACTCCTCCGGCAGGACGCCCTCGACCGTGAACCCCTCGGACTCGTACAGCGCCCGCGCCGGAGCGTTGTGCCCGAGCACCCGCAGCGTCATGCGGCGCGCGCCGGCGGTGCGGGCGTGCTCCACCGCGGCGCGGACCAGCGCCCGGCCGACCCCGGCGCCCCGCGCCTGCGCGGCGACCGCGAGGCCCTGGATCTGCCGGACATGGGTGTTGGCGGCGAGCGAGGTGGGATAGGCGATGCGTACGTAGCCCGCGAGCCGCCCGTCGAGCTCAGCGACCAGATGGTCCATCGGCCCGAACCGCTCCGAGAAGAACGGGTCGTACGGCGGCAGCGGCTTCGGCTGGACGGCGTGCAGCGTCGACCAGGCCGCGCGGTCGAGCCGGGCGAGCCCGTCCTCGTCGTCGAGCCGGGCGAGACGTATGTGCGGCTGTGACATGGGGGCCACTGTACGACCGGCCCACGACCGGCCGCCGCGCGTTTCACGCGGCAGGATGGACGCATGACGCAGAGCGCTTCCGCACCCGTACGACGCTCCCGGTTCGCCGTCGCCGGCGCCTCCGGACTCATCGGCTCGGCACTGACCCGGTCCCTGCGCGCGGACGGGCACGACGTCGTCCGCCTGGTCCGCAGGGCACCGGCTGCCGCGGACGAGGTCCGCTGGGACCCGGAGCGGGGGTCCGTCGACGCGGCCGGGCTCTCCGGGTGCGACGCCGTCCTCAACTTCGCCGCCGCGGGCGTGGGCGACCACCGCTGGACCGACGAGTACAAGCACAAGCTCCGCGACAGCCGGGTCCTCGGCACCGCGACGCTGGCCGAGGCCGTCGCCACGCTCGAACAGCCTCCGCGCGTCTTCGTCAACGGCAGCGCCGTCGGCTACTACGGCGACACCGGCACGCGCGCCGTCGACGAGAGCGCGCCGCCCGGGGACGGGTTCCTGCCGCAGCTGTGCGTGGAGTGGGAGGAGGCCGCGGCGCCCGCGCAAGAGGCCGGAATCCGCACGGTGTTCGCGCGCTCCGGGCTCGTCGTGTCCGGCGCCGGCGGGGCCTGGGCGCGGCTCTTCCCGCTGTTCCTCGCCGGTCTCGGCGGACGCATGGGCGACGGCAACCAGTACTGGTCGTACATCGCGCTCCACGACGAGATCGCGGCCCTGCGCCACGTCATCGACACGGAGGAGCTGTCCGGCCCGGTGAACCTCACCGCCCCGCACCCCGTCACGAACGGCGAGGTGACCGCCGCGATGGGGCGCGTGCTGCACCGCCCCACGCTGTTCACGGCGCCCGCCCCCGCCCTGCGCCTGGTCCTCGGCGAGATGGCGGGCGACGTCCTCGGCAGCACGCGGGCCGTGCCGACCCGGCTCCTGGAATCAGGTTTCACGTTCGCGTTCCCCGGCATCGAGGAGACGATCCGGGCCGCCAGGAAGTGAACCGGCCGAAGGCCTGCGACGCCTACGCCCCCTGCAACCCGAAGCGCTCCGAGAGCTTCGGGTACAGCCGCTGCAGCTCCGCCGTGTCCTCGAAGTCGAAAGGGGTTCCCTCCGGCTCCGCGGGCCCGGCCGGGATGCCGAGATCGGGCGCCACCGCCCCGGTCAGCTCCTCGTACGCCTCGTCAGCCGCGTAGCCGAGCTCCTCGCCGTCCCCGTCGATCTCCTCGTCGAAGTCCCCCAGGAGATCGGCGAGCGAGTCCGGCTCGTGCAGCGCGCCCTCGAAGACCTCCCGGCCCTGGCCGATCAGCCAGCAGCGGAAGTAGTCGAACGCGTCGTCGCTCGCGCCGCCGAGCAGTACCCACGCGGCGCCCCACAGATCCCAGCGGTAGGCGCGGTGGTAGCGGGACTCGAAGTGACGGGCGAAGTCGAGCACCGCGTCGGGGTCGGCCTGGAGCAGCCGGTCGACGAGCAGCTCGGCATGGTCCTCGGGGTCGCCCTCGGCGGCCTCGCGGGTGCTGTCCACGATCTCCCAGAACTCCGTCTCGTCCATCACGGGACAAGCATCTGCCTTGGGGGTCGGGCACGCACGCCGAGGTGCCGGAGCTGCGCCGTTTCGTTATGCGCGCACATGCCGACGGCGCGGCGCGCGGCGGCTCACCGGTAGCGGTCCGCCATCCGCCGTGCCGCTTGTGCGAAGCGATCACGCAGCGCGGCGGGAGCGACGACCTCCGCCTCGGGTCCGAGCCCGAACAACTGCCCGTACGCGACGTCCTCCGACTCGACCGGCAGAGTCACCGTCACCCACCCCTCCTCGTCGGGCTCGCCCGCCGACTCCCGCGCCGCGCGCACGGACGCGGGCTCGGTCGCGTACGGAAGCTGCCGCAGCCCCGCGGGGGACAGCCGCAGGACGACCTCCGCGCGCAGAATGGACCGCGCGAACTCCTCCGCCCGCTCCTCCCAGAACCCCGGCAGATCGAACTCCTCGTCCCGTACGAAACGCTCCCCGCCCGCCTCGACGCCGGTGAACCGGTCGATCCGGTACACCCGGTGGGTCCCGCCGCCGGTGACCCGGGCGCACAGATACCAGACACCGGCCTTCAGGACGAGCCCGTACGGCTCCAGCTCCCGCACCACCTCCCGCGCGCTCTCCGCCTCGTCACGCCGGTAGCGGGCGCGCACCACCCGGTCGTCCCACACCGCGTCCGCCACCGCCGGCAGCAGCTCGGGCGTCCGGGGCTCCTTGAACCAGCCCGGCGCGTCCAGATGGAACCGCTGCGCCGCCGTCCGCGAGGCGTCCCGCAGCGAGGGCAGCAGCGCCGCCGACACCTTCAGCCGCGCGGCCGACGCCGCGTCTTCCAAGCCCATCTCCCGCAGCGCGCCCGGCACTCCGGACAGGAACAGGGCCTCCGCCTCACCGCGCGCCAGACCCGTCAGCCGCGTGCGGTACCCGCCGATCAGCCGGTACCCGCCCGCCCTGCCCCGGTCCGCGTACACCGGCACGCCCGCCTCGGACAGCGCCTGCGCGTCCCGCGTCACGGTCCGCTCCGAGACCTCCAGCTCGCGCGCCAGCTCACCCGCCGTCATCGACGGCCGGGACTGGAGCAGCAACACCATCTTGATCAGGCGGGCAGCACGCATACGCCCATGATGCGGGCCTTCAGCGCGGGGTGTACGTGATGACCGCGAACGAGGCGCCCTGCGGATCGGCGAGCACCGCGAACCGGCCCGGCTCGATGGACGTCGGGTGCACCAGGATCCGCCCGCCGAGTTCCTTGCAGCGGGCCGCCGTCGCGTCGGTGTCTTCGACCGCGATGTACACCATCCAGTGCGCCGGCAGATCCTCGGGGAACGAGCCCGACGCCGTGTCGAGCATCCCGCCGAAGGGCTCGGTGTCGACGCTCCACTCGGTGTAGGTGCCGCCGCCCCCGTAGGGGTGCCGCTTCGCGCCCCAGCCCAGTACGGACTGGTAGAAGTCCATGGAGCCGTCCGGATCGCGGGTCAGGAGCTCGAACCAGCAGAAAGTCCCCGGCGCGTTCACCACGCCGAAGCCCGTGTTCGTGATCGGCTGCCACAGGCCGAACGCGGCCCCCGACGGGTCCTGGCAGACCGCGAGGACGCCGTCCTCCTCGATGGTCTGCGGACTCGTGACCACCGTGCCGCCGTTGCCCTTCACGCGCGCGATGACGGCGTCGACCCCGGCCGACTGGTAGTACGGCAGCCACGCCGACGGTTCCTTCGGGCTCGTGGTCGCGGCGACGCCGCCGACCGGCTCGCCGCCCGACCTGAAGATGCCGTAGCCCTCCGCCACTTCGCTGTGCCAGCCGAAGAGACCCTCGTAGAAGAGCCGGGCCGCGTCGCTGTCGGGCGTGGAGAGGTCCGCCCAGCAGGGTGCTGACGGGGTTTTGGAGATCTTCATGGACGTACATCTCCCCTGAACGGCGCCCCCCTGCGGACTCCTCCTCATTCACGCACGCGTGCCCCGCCCCGGCAATCGGGACGGGGCACGCATGACAAGGGACTACAGGCCGTAGCGCTCGCGCGCCTCCTTCACGGCCGAGGCCTTGACCTCGCCGCGGCGGGCGAGCTGGGCCAGGGCCGCGACGACGATCGACTGCGCGTCGATGCCGAAGTGGCGGCGGGCCGCCTCACGGGTGTCGGAGAGACCGAAGCCGTCCGCACCGAGCGAGGAGTAGTCCTGCTCGACCCACTGCGCGATCTGGTCCGGGACCTGACGCATGTAGTCGGAGACCGCGAGGACCGGGCCCTGGGCGCCGTCGAGCGCCTTACGGATGTACGGAGTGCGCTCCTCGCCGCGCAGGATCGCCTCGTCCGCCTCCAGGGCGTCGCGGCGCAGCTCGGTCCAGGAGGTCGCGGACCACACGTCGGCGGCAACGCCCCACTCCTCGGCGAGCAGCTTCTGCGCCTCGAGGGTCCAGTGGATCGCCGTGCCCGAGCCGAGCAGCTGGATGCGCGGGGCGTTGGCGGCCGCGACGTTCACCCCGGCCGACTCGGCGGTGTTGAAGCGGTACAGGCCCTTGAGGATGCCCTCGTCCACGCCCGCGGGCTTGGCCGGCTGCGGCATCGGCTCGTTGTAGACCGTCAGGTAGTAGAAGACGTCCCGGTCCTCGCCCGGGGCCGCCTCGCCGTACATGCGGCGCAGACCGTCCTTGACGATCGCGCCGATCTCGTAGGCGAACGCCGGGTCGTAGGACAGCGCGGCCGGGTTGGTCGCCGCGATGACCGGCGAGTGACCGTCCGCGTGCTGCAGACCCTCACCCGTCAGCGTCGTACGGCCCGCGGTCGCACCCACCAGGAAGCCGCGGCCCAGCTGGTCGCCGAGCTGCCACATCTGGTCGGCCGTGCGCTGCCAGCCGAACATCGAGTAGAAGATGTAGAAGGGGATCATCGCCTCGCCGTGCGTGGAGTACGCGCTGGCGGCGGCGATGAAGTCCGCCATGGAGCCGGCCTCGGTGATGCCCTCGTTGAGGATCTGGCCGTCCGTGGCTTCCTTGTAGTACATCAGCTGGTCGCGGTCGACCGGCTCGTACGTCTGTCCCTTGGGGGAGTAGATGCCGAGCGACGGGAACAGCGACTCCATGCCGAAGGTGCGCGCCTCGTCCGGGACGATCGGCACCCAGCGCTTGCCGGTCTCCTTGTCGCGTACGAGGTCCTTGACCAGGCGTACGAACGCCATGGTCGTCGCGACCGACTGCGAGCCGGAGCCCTTGTCGAAGGACGCGAACGCCTTGTCGGCCGGGGCCGGCAGCGGGGCGATCGCGTGGGTGCGGCGGGCCGGCGCGGGGCCGCCGAGGGCCGCGCGGCGCTCCTGGAGGTAGCGGACCTCGGGGGAGTCGGCGCCCGGGTGGCCGTAGGGGACCTGGCCGTCGACGAACTGGCTGTCGGAGATGGGCAGGTCAAGGAGGTCACGCATGTCCTTGAACTCGTCCACCGTCAGCTTCTTCATCTGGTGGTTGGCGTTCTTGGACTCGAAGCCCTTGCCCAGCGTGAAGCCCTTGACCGTCTGGACCAGGATCACGGTCGGCGCGCCCTCGTGCGACAGGGCCGCACGGTAGGCCGCGTACACCTTGCGGGGCTCGTGGCCGCCGCGCGAGACCTTGAAGCACTCGGCGATCTTGTCGTCCGTGAGCAGCCTGCCCAGCTCGACGAGCGCGGGCTCGGAGCCGAAGAAGTGCTCGCGGATGTAGGCGGCGTCGCGCGTCGCGTACGTCTGGAACTGGGCGTCCGGCACCTCGCGCAGCCGGCGCACGAGAGCGCCGGTCGTGTCGAGCTGGAACAGCTCGTCCCAGGCGGAGCCCCAGAGCGTCTTGATGACGTTCCAGCCGGCACCGCGGAACTGCGCCTCCAGCTCCTGGACCACGCGGAAGTTGGCGCGGACCGGGCCGTCGAGGCGCTGCAGGTTGCAGTTGATGACGAAGGTCAGGTTGTCCAGACCCTCACGCGAGGCGAGCGCCAGGGCCGCGGTGGCCTCGGGCTCGTCCATCTCGCCGTCACCGAGGAACGCCCACACGTGCGAGGCGGAGACGTCCTTGATCTTGCGGTTGGTGAGGTAGCGGTTGAACCGCGCCTGGTAGATCGCCGACAGCGGGCCGAGACCCATGGAGACCGTCGGGAACTCCCACAGCCAGGGCAGGCGCCGCGGGTGCGGATACGACGGCAGGCCGTCGCCGCCGGACTCCTGGCGGAAGTGGTCGAGCTGCTGCTCGCTCAGACGGCCGTCGAGGAAGGCACGGGCGTAGATGCCGGGGGAGGCGTGGCCCTGGATGTACAGCTGGTCACCGGAGCCGTCGCCCTCCTTCCCCTTGAAGAAGTGGTTGAAGCCGGTCTCGTAGAGCCAGGCCGCCGAGGCGAACGTGGCGATGTGGCCGCCGACGCCGTACTTGGAGCCACGGGTCACCATCGCGGCCGCGTTCCAGCGGTTCCACGCGGCGATCTTCAGTTCCAGCGCCTCGTCACCCTCGATCGCCGGCTCCGCGGCGGTCGGGATGGTGTTGACGTAGTCGGTCTCGAGGAGCTTCGGCAGCGCCAGGCCTGAGCCCTCGGCGCGCTCCAGCGTGCGGCGCATCAGGTACGCGGCACGGTGCGGCCCGGCCGCCTTGGTAACGGCGTCCAGGGAGGCCTGCCATTCGGCGGTCTCCTCGGGGTCGCGGTCCGGGAGCTGGTCGAGCTCGCTCGGCTGGATTGCGGAGGGGTCGGTCATTGCGCCGCCTTCCTGAGTCGGAGGGGGGTTCCCTTAGCGGAAAGGGTGGGGGTGCCCTAGGTCTTTGGCAGGACAGGGCGTGGGTCTCTGGTGGAGACCCGTCGGCGACTGTAACCCCCTGATCGATGATCGATCAAAGGGTTCAAGGAGAAAACTTCCTCAGACGGAGAAAGTGGGCATCCGGTGCCATTGAACGGGGCACCGGGTGCCTTGTTTTCGAAGGCGGAGCGGCGAATTCTCGCAGGTGGGAGGCGCGGCGCGGCGACGTCTGAGCGGGGTGTGGCTCAGGCGCGCGGGGCGCAGCCGAGCACGTGCGCCTTCACCAGCTCGGCGATCGCCGGATCCCGGCGCCGGAACGCGGCCACGAGCGCCTCGTGCTCCTCCGCGTACGACTGCTGGACGGTGCCGAGCCACCGGATCGACAGGGCCGTGAACACCTCGATGCCGAGGCCCTCCCAGGTGTGCAGCAGTACGGAGTTCCCCGCGGCACGCACCAGTTCGCGGTGGAAGGCGACCGTGTGCCGCACCTGGCCCGTCCCGTCGGCCTCCTGGTCGGCGCGGTAGAGGGCCGCCACATGGGGTTCGAGGGCCGAGCAGTCCTCGGCCAGCTTCCCGGCCGCGAGCTCCGCCGCGATGGCCTCGAGACCGGCCCTGACGGGGTAGCTCTCCTCCAGGTCGGCGGCCGTCAGATTCCGCACCCGTACGCCCTTGTTGGGGGCGGACTCGATCAGGCGCAGGCTCTCCAGCTCCCGCAGGGCCTCCCGCACGGGCGTCTGGCTGACCTCGAGCTCCGTCGCGATGCGACGCTCCACGATGCGCTCGCCCGGCTTCCAGCGCCCGCTGACGATCCCCTCGACGATGTGCTCGCGGATCTGTTCGCGCAGCGAGTGGACGACGGGCGCGGTCATGATGGCTCCTCCGGAGGGGGCAGGGACCCCAAGGTGCGTTGACCTCTAGACAATACGGCGGCGCCCCTGTCCGGAAGACCTCCGGACAGGGGCGTACACGCTGATGAGACGAGAGTTACAGGCCGAGCTCGACCTCGAACTCGCCGGCCTCCAGGATCGCCTTGACCGTGGTCAGGTAGCGGGCGGCGTCCGCGCCGTCCACCAGACGGTGGTCGTAGGAGAGCGACAGGTACGTCATGTCCCGGACGGCGATGGTCTCGCCGAGGTCCGGGTGGTTGATGACGACCGGACGCTTCACCGTGGCGCCGATGCCCAGGATCGCGGCCTGGTTCGGCGGCACGATGACGGTGTCGAAGAGCGCACCGCGCGAGCCCGTGTTGGAGATCGTGAAGGTCGCGCCGGACATGTCGTCCGGCGTGAGGCCGCCACCGCGGGCCTTGCCGGCCAGCTCGGCGGTCTTC
Organism: Streptomyces sp. NPDC107517; assembly: GCF_055582645.1. Classification (NCBI taxonomy): domain Bacteria; kingdom Bacillati; phylum Actinomycetota; class Actinomycetes; order Kitasatosporales; family Streptomycetaceae; genus Streptomyces; species Streptomyces sp. NPDC107517. Next base: position 389,611 of record NZ_JBVJPM010000002.1, read on the forward strand.
TTCGAGATCCCGGCGATGTTCAGGTCGCCCGCGCCCTTGATGACCGGCGTCATCAGACCCTTCTCGGCGTCAACGGCGATGCCGATGTTCTCCGAGTCGAAGTACGTGATGGTGCCTTCGTCGTCGTTGATCCGGGCGTTGATGACCGGGTGGGCCTTCAGCGCCTGGGCGGCGGCCTTGACGAAGAACGGCATCGGGGAGAGCTTGACGCCCTCACGGGCCGCGAACGCGTCCTTCGCCTTGGCGCGCAGCTTCATCAGCTTGGTGATGTCGACCTCGACGACCGAGGTCAGCTGGGCCTGCGAGTGCAGCGCCTTCATCATGTTGTCGCCGATGACCTTGCGCATGCGGGTCATCTTGACCGTCTGGCCGCGGAGGGGGGAGACCTCCAGGGCCGGGGCCTTCGCGGCGGCCGGAGCAGCGGCGGCGGGGGCCGGGGCGGCCTTCGCGGCCTCGGCGGCCGCGATGACGTCCTGCTTGCGGATACGGCCGCCGACGCCGGTGCCCTTGACGGTGCCCAGGTCCACGCCGTTCTCCGACGCGAGCTTGCGCACCAGCGGGGTCACGTACGCGCCGTCGTCACCGGCGACCGCGGCGGGGGCCGGGGCGGCGGGGGCGACCGGAGCGGGAGCGGCGACCGGAGCCGGGACGGCCGGAGCGGCCGGAGCAGCCGGGGCAGCCGGGGCAGCCGGGGCGACCGGGGCCGGAGCGGCGACCGGGGCCGGGGCCGGAGCCGGGGCCGGGGCCGGGGCCGGAGCCGGGGCCGGGGCCGGGGCCGGAGCGGCAGCCGGGGCCGGGGCGGCCGGGGCCGGGGCGGCGGCCGGAGCGGCACCGGGAGCACCGATGACGGCCAGCTTGGCGCCGACCTCGGCGGTCTCGTCCTCGCCGACGGAGATCTCCAGGAGAACGCCGGCGACGGGGGAGGGGATCTCGGTGTCGACCTTGTCCGTGGAGACCTCGAGCAGGGGCTCGTCCTCCGCGACCTCCTCGCCGACCTCCTTCAGCCAGCGGGTGACGGTGCCCTCGGTGACGGACTCGCCGAGAGCGGGCAGCACGACGTCGGTGCCGGAAGCGGCACCGGCGGGGGCGGCCGGAGCGGCCGGGGCGGCGGCAGGGGCCGCGGGGGCCTCGGCGACGGGGGCCGGAGCGGCGGCCGGGGCCTCGGCAGCGGCCGGAGCCGGGGCGGCGGCGGGCGCGCCCGTGCCGTCGTCGATGACGGCCAGCTCGGAGCCGACCTCGACGGTCTCGTCCTCGGCGACCTTGATGGAGGCCAGGATGCCGGCGGCGGGCGAGGGGATCTCGGTGTCGACCTTGTCGGTCGAGACCTCGAGCAGCGGCTCGTCGACCTCGACGCGCTCGCCCTCGGCCTTCAGCCAGCGGGTGACGGTGCCCTCGGTGACACTCTCACCGAGCGCCGGAAGGGATACGGAAACCGACATGGTTTCTGTTGCTCCTTAGTGGGGTCTCCCCTGCTCGAGCGATGTTGAGAGCTTGGGGAAGTGCGGAAGTCTGTGGTCGGTCGTCGCGCCCAGGGGACGACAGGGACGACTGGGTCCAGCCTGCGGCCTGACCTAGTCGTGCGAGTGCAGCGGCTTGCCCGCGAGGGCCAGGTGGGCCTCTCCGAGTGCCTCGTTCTGCGTCGGGTGGGCGTGGATGAGCTGGGCGACCTCGGCGGGCAGCGCTTCCCAGTTGTAGATCAGCTGGGCTTCGCCGACCTGCTCGCCCATACGGTCACCGACCATGTGGACGCCGACCACAGCACCGTCCTTGACCTGGACGAGCTTGATCTCGCCCGCGGTCTTGAGGATCTTGGACTTGCCGTTGCCCGCCAGGTTGTACTTCAGAGCGACGACCTTGTCCGCACCGTAGATCTCCTTGGCCTTGGCCTCGGTGATACCCACGGAGGCGACCTCGGGGTGGCAGTACGTCACCTTCGGCACACCGTCGTAGTCGATCGGGACGGTCTTGAGACCGGCCAGACGCTCCGCCACCAGGATGCCCTCGGCGAAGCCGACGTGCGCGAGCTGGAGCGTCGGGACGAGGTCACCGACGGCCGAGACGGTCGGCACGTTGGTCTGCATGTACTCGTCGACCAGGACGTAGCCGCGGTCCATCGCGACGCCCTGCTCCTCGTAACCGAGACCGGCCGAGACCGGGCCGCGGCCGATGGCGACCAGGAGGACCTCGGCCTCGAAGGTCTTGCCGTCGGCGAGGGTCACGCGGACGCCGTCCTGCGTGTACTCGGCCTTCTCGAAGAAGGTGCCGAGGTTGAACTTGATGCCGCGCTTGCGGAACGCGCGCTCAAGAAGCTTGGAGCTGTTCTCGTCCTCGACCGGGACGAGGTGCTTGAGGCCCTCGACGACGGTGACGTCGGTGCCGAAGGACTTCCACGCGGAGGCGAACTCGACGCCGATGACGCCGCCGCCGAGGATGATCGCGGACTGCGGGACGCGGTTCAGCGTCAGCGCGTGGTCCGAGGAGATGATGCGGTTGCCGTCGATCTCCAGGCCCGGCAGAGACTTCGGCACGGAGCCGGTCGCGAGGAGCACGTGACGGCCCTGGACGCGCTGGCCGTTCACGTCCACGGAGGTCGGGGACGACAGGCGGCCCTCGCCCTCGATGTACGTCACCTTGCGGGAGGCGACGAGACCCTGCAGGCCCTTGTACAGGCCGGAGATCACGTCGTCCTTGTACTTGTGGACGCCCGCGATGTCGATGCCCTCGAAGGAGGTCTTGACGCCGAACTGGTCGGCCTCGCGCGCCTGGTCGGCGATCTCGCCGGCGTGCAGCAGGGCCTTCGTCGGGATGCAGCCGTTGTGCAGGCAGGTGCCCCCGAGCTTGTTCTTCTCGATCAGGGCGACGTCCAGGCCCAGCTGCGCTCCGCGCAGGGCCGCGGCGTAACCGCCACTGCCACCGCCGAGGATCACTAGGTCGAAAACAGTGCTGGCGTCGTTCGCCACGTCACGTCCTCCATGCATGTGCGCCGTACGCCGGTCTGCGGTGACCGGGCGGCGGCTGGTGTCCGGCCGCTTATGCTTCGGCCCTGTGGTGGGGGCCCTGTCCTGCCAAGGACCCATCCTCGCACTTGTCGACGGCGGACGGGACGCCGGGCCCGGGGGTGAGACGGCGGTTACACCTGAAACCCGGGTGACGGGGTCCGGGAGGCTGCGGATTTCGTTGAAAGCGAACAGCCCCCGGGCGCCTTCGCACCCGGGGGCCGTCGACCGTGCCGCTCTGCGTCAGCCGAGGTCACCGTCGGCCGTGCGCTCCGCGAGGCGCACCAGCGTACGGACCGCGGAACCGGTGCCGCCCTTGGGCGTGTAGCCGGACGCGCCGCCCTCGTTGAAGGCCGGGCCCGCGATGTCGAGGTGGGCCCACGTGATGCCCTCGCCGACGAACTCCTGGAGGAAGAGGCCGGCCACCAGGCCGCCGCCCATGCGCTCGCCCATGTTGGCGATGTCGGCGGTGGCGGAGTCCATGCCCTTGCGCAGGTCGGAGGGGAGCGGCATCGGCCAGGACGGCTCGCCGACCTCCTCGGCGACCTCGTGGATCGACGTACGGAAGGCTTCGTCGTTCGCCATGATGCCGAACGTGCGGTTGCCGAGCGCCAGCACCATCGCGCCGGTCAGCGTGGCCACGTCGACGATCGCGTCCGGGGTCTCCTCGGAGGCCTTGGCGATGGCGTCGGCCAGGACCAGGCGGCCCTCGGCGTCCGTGTTCAGGACCTCGACGGTCTTGCCGGAGTACATGCGAAGGACGTCGCCGGGGCGGGTGGCCGAGCCCGACGGCATGTTCTCGGCGAGCGCCAGCCAGCCGGTGACGTTCACGGCGAGACCGAGACGGGCCGCGGCGACGACGGCGGCGAACACGGCGGCGGCGCCGGCCATGTCGCACTTCATCGTCTCGTTGTGACCGGCCGGCTTGAGGGAGATGCCGCCCGAGTCGTACGTGATGCCCTTGCCGACGAAGGCGAGGTGCTTGTCCGCCTTCGACGACGTGTAGGAGAGCTTCACCAGGCGCGGCGGGGCCTCCGAGCCGGCGCCGACGCCGAGGATGCCGCCGAAGCCGCCCTTGACGAGCGCCTTCTCGTCGAGGACCTGCACCTTGATGCCGTGCTCCTTGGCCGCGGCCGAGGCGACGGCGGCGAAGGCCTCCGGGGTCAGGTCGTTCGGCGGGGTGTTGACCAGGTCGCGGGCGCGGTTGAGCTCCTCGGTCACGGCGAGGGCGCGCTCCACGGCGGCCTTGAACGCCTTGTCGCGGGGCTTGGCACCGAGCAGGGCGATCTCGCCGAGCGGCGCCTTGCCGTTCTTCTTGCCCTCCTGGGCCGACTCCTTGTAGGCGTCGAAGGAGTACACGCCGAGCAGCGCGCCCTCGGCGATCGCTCCCGCGTCACCCGGGTCCCCGACGGGCAGCGCGAACGCGGCCTTCTTCGCACCGGCCAGCACGCGGGCGGCGGCACCGGCGGCGCGGCGCAGGGCCTCCGCGTCGTACGACTCGTCCTTCTCCGGCACCGGGCCGAGACCGACGGCCAGGACGACCGGAGCCTTGAAGCCGGAGGGGGCGGGGAGCTTCGTCACCTCACCCTCACCGCCGGTGGCGCCGAGGGTCTCCAGGACGGCGGCGAGCTTGCCGTCGTAGGCCTTGTCCACGGCCTCCGCGCCGGGGGCGACGACGAGTCCTCCGGACTTGGAGGCGGCACCCTTCGCCACACCGACGACGATCGCGTCGGCACGCAGGCCGGACGCGGCGGCGGTGCTGAGAGTCAGAGCAGTCACGGTGGTGAGGTCCCTACTTTCATGGTGTCTGAACGAGTTCTGACGGGCCGTGGGGTGTATGGCCCCCAAGGGAGCCTACGCCCGTGGGCGCGAGGGTGCGCTTCGCGGTATGCGACAGCGGCCGTGTCAGCCGAAAGTGAGGACGACGAGGGCGGCGGTGGCGGCGGTCTCGGCGACGCCGCCGAAGACGTCGCCGGTCACCCCGCCGAAGCGGCGCACGCAGTGGCGCAGCAGGAGTTCGGCCGCGCAGCAGGCGAGGACGGCGGCCGCTGCGCCGCGAACGGCGCCGTACGGCGAGCCGGTGACGGCGCCCGCGGCCCCGGCGGCGCACACGGTGACGGCGGCGGCGAGCAGCGCCCCGCGCACGGGCACCGTTCCGGCGACGGCCGCGCCCAGGCCCTCGGGCCGGGCCGGCGGGACACCGGTGCGCGAGGCCAGCGTGAGCGCGAGCCGGGCGGTGAGTGCCGAGACGACGGCAGCGAGCGCGCCGCGGGCCCACGAATCCGCGTACAGCTCGGCGAGCGCGGCGACCTGGGCGAGGAGCGCGAGCACGAGCGTGATGACGCCGAACGGGCCGATGTCCGACTGCTTCATGATGCGCAGCGCGTCCTCGGCCGGCTTACCGCTGCCGAGGCCGTCGGCGGTGTCGGCGAGCCCGTCCAGGTGCAGTCCCCGGGTCAGCGCGGCCGGAACGCTCACGCTCGCCACGGCTGCGAGCAGCGGACCGGCGCCGAGCAGCGTCAGGAGTCCGCCGAGCGCGGCGGCGGCCAGGCCCACGACGAGCCCGGCGACGGGGGCGCAGAGCATTCCGGCGCGTGCCGCCTCGCGGTCCCAGCGGGTGACCTCGACCGGGAGCACGGTGAGGGTGCCGAAGGCGAAGCGGAGGCCGTCGGCCGGGGTTGCGGGCATCTGGGCAGGCTACCCGGGGGGCCCAGCACAGCGGGCGGCGCCCGGGCCCCGGCGGCAGGATGGCCGCATGGGTGACTGGTGGTACCGGAACATCGTCGAGCCGGGGAAGCTGCCACTGCTGCTCGCCCTCGCCGCGTTCCTGCTGACCTTCGCCGTGACCCGTACGATCACGCGCCTCATCCGCGCCGGGCGCGGGCCGTTCCGCAACGTCGCCCCGGGCGGCCTGCACATCCACCACGTGGTGCCCGGCGTGATCCTCACCGTCATCGGCGGGTTCGGCGCGGTCGGCAGCGGGCGGCACGGCGTCGCCGCCTCGATCTGCGGGGTGATCTTCGGGATCGGCGCGGGCCTGGTCCTCGACGAGTTCGCCCTGATCCTGCACCTCGCCGACGTCTACTGGACCGAGCAGGGCCGGCAGAGCGTCGAGGTGGTGGTCCTCGCTGCGGCGCTCGGGCTGCTCGTCCTCAGCGGCTTCTCGCCGCTCGGCGTGAACGACGTGACGGGACGAGAGGAGCAGGGGCGCGGCACCGCGATCCTCACGGTCCTGGTGAACCTCTTGTTCGTGGTGCTGGCCATGTTCAAGGGGAAGCCCCGGCTCGCGGTGGTGGGCGTACTCGTGCCGTTCGTCGCGCTGTTCGGGGCCATCAGGCTCGCGCGGCCCGGATCGGCGTGGGCGAAGCGCTGGTACCGGCGGCGCCCGAAGGCCAGGGCGAGATCGCGGCTGCGCGCCTACCGGCACGACCGGCGCTGGTCGAGGCTGAGCCGGGGCTTTCAGGACCTGATCGGCGGCACACCCGACCCGGGGCGCTCGACACCCCGGTGACGCACGGTGCCCAGCGCCCACCGCGCCACGGCGACCAGGGCGACCGCGCTGATCGCCGCCAGATGTTCCTTGCCCGCGAGGTTCGGCTTCACGGCCGCCTCGATCAGCATGAGGGCGACCACCACGGCCGCCGTGTACCGGGCGCCATAGCGCCAGCACACGTAGACGGCGAGGCCGACGACCGCCGCCGACGGGCCGTTGTCGACGATCCGCGCGTCGGAGGCGGGCAGGCCGAGCGGTCCGTCGGGGCCGACGGCGATGGCGAGGCGGGCGTAGAGGGTGCCGGCGAGTGTGGCGGCGTATCCGACGGCGAGCGTGACCCACCGGCCGAGGCAGATCTCCGCGATGCCGAACACGATCAGGATCTGTGCCAGGGCGCCCCACACGGGCAGGTCGAGCGCCGGCACGAAGAGGGACAGGGGGGTGCGCAGCAGGGACAGCCACAGCGGGTCCTCGGCCCGCACGGAGCCGATGTCCTGCACGAACCGGTAACCCCAGGACCGGTTCTGGAGGTGCTGGAACAGGGCCGTGAGGCAGACCGCGCCGAGCGTCATCGGCGCCGCCCGCCACTTCCCGGCGACGTGCCCCCGGCGCACCGTCGACCACAGCGGGCCCCACTCGGCGCGGGCCAGGGCGGCCGGGGATCTCACGGGCGCGGCTCCAGATGCCTGCGGTGCATCCAGTTCGGCAGGCCCGGCGCCTCCAGAAAGCCCTCGGCGCGTGCGGAGGCGAGGCCGATCCGCGGCAGGTCGGCGCTCTTCTCGAAGAGCAGGAAGCGGGGCTCCCAGATGGGCCGGTACTTCGCGTTGGCCCGGTAGAGGGATTCGATCTGCCACCACCGTGAGAAGAAGCTGAGCAGTGAGCGCCACAGGCGCAGCACCGGGCCGGCGCCGAGCCGCGAGCCACGTTCGAAGACGGACCGGAACATCGCGAAGTTGAGGGACACCTGTGTGATCCCGATCTCTTCGGCCCGCTGGAGCAGTTCGATGACCATGAACTCCATCAGCCCGTTCTCGGAGTCCCTGTCACGCCGCATCAGATCGAGCGAGAGGCCCTCGGGCCCCCACGGGACGAACGAGAGCACCGCCTTCAACTCGCCTTTCCCGTCCCTGCATTCGAGCATCACGCAGCGCCCGTCGCCCGGGTCGCCGAGCCGGCCGAGCGCCATCGAGAAGCCGCGCTCGGTCGCCCCGTCGCGCCAGTCGTCGGCGCGCTGGAGCAGGTACGTCATCTCGTCGGCGGGGATGTCCTCGTGGCGCCGGATCCGCACTTCGTAACCCGCGCGCCTGACCCGGTTGTAGGCCTGCCGGACGGTGCGCATGGCCCGCCCCTCCAGTGTGAACTCGCCTGTCTCGACGATGGCTTCGTCGCCGAGTTCGAGGGCGTCGAGGCCGTGCCGCGCGTAGATGGTGCCCGCCTCCTCGCTCGCGCCCATCACGGCCGGGATCCAGCCGTGTTCGCGCGCCTCCATGAGCCAGAGGTCGATCGCCCCGGGCCAGGCCTCGGGGTCGCCGATCGGATCGCCCGACGCGAGCGAGACCCCGCCGACGACGCGGTACGCGACGCCCGCCTTGCCGGTCGGCGACCACACGACGCTCTTCTCCCGGCGCAGCGCGAAGTAGCCGAGCGAGTCGCGGCCGCCGTCCTTGTCGAGCAGCGTGCGCAGCTTCGCCTCGTCGTCGGGGGTGATCGGGTCGACGGCCTTGCGGGAGCGGAACGCGGCGTACGCGACGGCGAACAGGAGGAGGGTGCTCAGGATGTTGATGACGACGTTGACCCAGTTCGGCGATGTGATGCCGGGGTAGCGGGACTCGTCGGTGGCGACCGAGATGAGGCGCAGGGTGCCGTAGCGCCAGCGCTCCAGGAACGTCGAGTAGTACCCGTCGTGCGCCTGGTTGGTGACGGTCACGAGGAACGTCGCGAACAGGGATGTCACGAGGAGTCCGCCGACCCCGACCGCGGCCGCGAGCTTCGGGTTCGAGCGGTCGCCCTTCGCGTAGAACTCCCGCCGCCCGAGCAGCAGCGCGGTGACGAACGCGGCGGTCAGGACGACCGAGATCCAGTTCTGCGCGTAGCGGCGCACCTCGGGGAAGAACATCACGAGGATGAAAAGCAGCAGGAACAGCCCGCTGAGTACGAGGTTGAGGATCCACGCGGCGCGCTTGCGGCGGCGCATCGTGATCGCCAGGAACCAGGTGAAGACCCCGGAGGCGAAGCCGGCCGTCAGCAGGTACGGGGTGAAGTAGTCGTCGGTGTTGTGCCGTTGCAGGTCCTGGCCGAGGGAGACCCAGACCGCGCTCAGGAAGTTGATGAACGTGACGACGCGCAGGTACCAGACGGTGAAGGCGGCCGCCCGTTTCGTGGTGGGGGTGGAGGCGCGGGCGCGGCGCGCGGGTGGAGAGGTCGTCTGTTCAGCTGCCATAAGCAGGGAGCATATGGGGCATTTCAGGCGATCTGGGTCGAGCATCGCCGGGACGTGAAACGGCGGGTCGCGGCAGGGCCGAAGCCTGCCGTGACCCGCCGTCAAGCAGCGTGCCGCGTGCCCTACTCGGTCGCGTCGGCCGCCTCCGGCTCCTCGGTGGCCGCCTCGGTGACCTGCGGTTCGTCGGCGGCCTGCGGGAGCTCCGCGGCCAGCGCCGCGGCGGCCTGCACCAGCGGCAGCGCGAGCAGCGCCCCCGCTCCCTCGCCCACCGTCACGCCCTGGTCGAGCAGCGGCTCCATCGCCATCCTGTCCAGCGCCTTCGCCTGCGCGGGCTCCCCGCTCGCCTGGCCGGCCAGCCACCAGTCCGGCGCCCGGAACGCGATCCGCTGCCCGACGAGCGCGCACGCCGCCGACACGACGCCGTCCAGGATCACCGGCGTACGCCGCACCGCGCTCTGCAGCAGGAAGCCGGTCGCGGCGGCGAGGTCCGCGCCGCCCACCGCGCCGAGCAGTGCCAGTTGGTCGCCGAGTACGGGCCTGGCCCGCCGCAGGGCGTCCCGCACGGCCGCGCACTTGCGCATCCACGCCAGGTCGTCGATCGGTGAGCCGCCGCGCCCGGTCACCACGGACGCGTCCGTCCCGCACAGCGCCGCGATCAGCGTCGCGGCCGCCGTCGTCCCGCCCACGCTGAGATCGCCGAGCACCACCAGGTCCGTGCCGGAGTCCGCCTCCTCGTCGGCGACGGCCATGCCCGCGCGGAACGCGGCCTCCGCCTCCTCGGGGGTCAGAGCGTCCTCGATGTCGATGCGCCCTGACGACCTGCGCACCCGGTGCCGTACGACCTCGGCGGGCAGCTCGTCGGGCTCGCAGTCCAGCGACATGTCGACGATCCGCACCGGAACGCCCAGGCGTCGCGCGAGGATCGCGGACGCGTTCCCGCCCTCGACGGCCTGGCGCACCAGTTCCGCGGCACTGCCCGCGGGCCGCGCCGACACCCCGAGTTGCGCGATCCCGTGGTCACCCGCGAACAGCACCACGCGCGGGCGCTCCAGCGGCTTGACCGGTACCGCGGCCTGGGCGGCGGACAGCCACTCGCCCAGCTCGTCGAGGCGGCCGAGCGCGCCGGGCGGCACCGCGAAGCGGGCGCGGCGTTCCTCGGCGTCGCGGCGCGTCCCGCCGTCGGGGCGCTCGATCAGATCGGTGAAGTCGTCGAGATTCAGCGAGCTCATTCGCCGAACAGTACCGGCCGTTCCCCGACACCGGGCATGACGTGGTGTTACGCCATGCGATGCATCGGATCCGCAGCGTCATTGCGGGTCTCTCCGTGATCCTTTACGTTCCAGGATGCCCCGGATTGTCGTATCGCCCCAGGGTGGTGTGGCGCCCCTCGGACCGTCCCACAGGAGTTCGTGATGACCCCCACGACCGAGGCCGTCGCCGAGCGGCGGCCCGCCTATCTCACCGAACTCGCCCAGGGCACCGACCGGTTCCACGAGCCGCGCAGGACCGACTGCCCCTGGTGCGGCTCCAGCCGGCTGCGCACCCGGCTGCGGACCACCGACCTCCTCCAGCACAAGCCCGGCAACTTCGTCGTCGACCAGTGCCGCGCCTGCTCCCACTCCTTCCAGAACCCGCGCCTGACCCCCGAGGGACTGGCCTTCTACTACCGGGACTTCTACGACGGGCTCAACGCCGGCCACTCCGCCAGACTCCTGAAGGCCCAGCACGCGGCGCGGCGCTCGGCCCGCCGTCACCGCGCCGCCGCCCGCACCCTGCCGGCCCTCGTCGAGCCGGAGAGCTGGCTGGACGTCGCCACCGGACAGGGCCACTTCCCGGCGGCCGCCAAGGAGGTCCACCCGTACACCGCCTTCGACGGGCTGGACGCCGGAGCCGCGGTCGAGGAGGGCCGCAGGGCCGGCCGCGTCGAGGAGGCCCACCGGGGCACCCTCACCGAACTCGCCCCCGCGCTCGCGGGACGCTACGACGCGCTGAGCATGTTCCACTACCTGGAGCACGCCACGGACCCGCGCGACGAACTCAAGGCCGCCCGCACCGTCCTGCGCCCCGGCGGCCATCTCCTCATCGAGGTCCCCGACCCCGAGAGCCGCTACGCGAAGCTGCTCGGCAAGTGGTGGGTGTCGTACTTCCAGCCCCAGCACCTGCACCTCATCCCGATGGACAACCTCCGCCGCGAGCTGGAGCGCCTCGGCTACACCGTCGTCGCGACCGACCGCCGCGAGGCGCACGTCCCGCTCGACCTCACCGCCGGGCTCGCCCTGTTCCTCGGCCACTGGCTGCCGGGCGCCGACGCCCCCTGGCGCAGCAAGGCCCCGACCCCGCTCCAGCGCGGGCTCCGCACGGCCCTGACGTACGCCGTCGTGCCGCTCGTCGCCGCGGCCTACGCGGCGGACCAGCTGCTCGCCCCGCTCGCGGGCCGCACCCGCTTCTCCAACGCCTACCGGATCGTCGCCCGCAAGAACACCGCAGGGCCCGGCAGAGACCGGCCCTGACCGAAGCTGCCCGAACCCCGACCGACCGCCCCGCGTCAGCCGCGCAGCACCAGCGCCTGCCCGGCCACCACGAGCAGTACCTGCTCGCACTCGGCCGCGAACGCCGTGTTCAGGCGCCCCAGTTCGTCCCGGTAGCGGCGGCCCGACGCCGTGGCCGGGACGATCCCGGAACCCACCTCGTTCGACACGGCGACCACCGTGCGCGAGGTGCCGCGCACGGCCTCCGTCAGCGCCGCGACCTTCTCCCGCAGCGCCCGCTCCCCGCCGCCCGCCCACTCGGCGTCGTCCCAGGCCCGCACCTCGTCCATGGCGTACGTCAGCCACAGCGACAGGCAGTCGATGAGCAGCGGAGGTCCGTCCTGCGCGAGGAGCGGCACGAGGTCGCAGGTCTCCGTCGTGTTCCAGGAGCCCGGGCGCCGCTCACGGTGCAGCGCCACCCGCTGCGACCACTCGGTGTCCCCGCCCCGCGTGCCGCCCGTCGCCACGTACAGCACGCCCGGGAACGCCTCCAGGCGCCGCTCGGCCTCGACCGACTTCCCCGACCTGGCCCCGCCGAGGACCAGCGTCCTGCGCGGCACGTCCGGCACGTCCTCGTACGCCCCCACGACGAGCGTCGTCCCGTCCGGCACGGCCCGCGCGCCCGCCGCCGCGAGACGGCGCGTCAGCTCGGGCCCCGGCGGCACGTCGTGGTCGATGTGGACCGCGAGCACATCGGTCGTCGCGCCGATCGCGCCCACGGCCCGCAGCCGCGCCGCCGCGTCGGGGCGGTCCACGATGTCGGCGAGCACCATCTCGTACGGCCGCTCGGCCTCCTCGAAGCCCGCGGGCGCCGCGCCCGGCGGCAGGTACAGCAGCCGTTCGCCGTCCGGCCCGGTCACCTCGTAGCCCGTGCCCGGCGCGTCCATCGGCAGGGCCCGCACGCGGTGCCCGGTCAGCAGCGCCAGCTCGCTCCCGTCCGGCACCCGGGCCGGCGTCACGAGCCCCGCCGGCACCTCGACGGGCGGCCCGTCGTGCGGATGCGAGAGCAGCACCTGCCGTACGCCGCTGAGGCTGTGCCCCGAGCGGGCGGCGGCGAACGCCGCTCCCGGGGTGAGGTCGAGCAGCAGCGTGCCGTCGATCAGGAGCGCGGTCGCGGCCCGCGCGCCACCCGGCCCGAGGGCGGTGGCGCAGGCCGCGCAGGGGCAGTCCGGGCGGGGCAGACCGGTGGGGGCGCCGGTGCCGAGCAGAGTGAGTTCCACGGGAAGATCCTCCCGCGCCACCGCGAGTGGCGCTCGCCCGGCTAGGCTTCCGGGCAGTAGTGAGACTGTGAGCTGGTCCGTTGACTCCCTGGAGGCTGACATGGCGGCGTGGACGTGGAGGTTCGAGAAGTCGGACGGGACGGAGGTCCAGCCGGCGGTGCAGCCCGAGGAGTTCACGACTCAGGGCGACGCGGAGTCGTGGATCGGCGAGTACTGGAAGGCCCTCGCGGAAGGCGGCGCCGACCAGGTCACCCTCTTCGAGGACGACGCGGTGATCTACGGCCCGATGGGCCTGCACGCGGAGGACGCGCCGGCGTAGGTCCACAGCTGCGTCCGGAACGCCGGGAAGGGCGGCGACCCGCACCGGCCGTCCCGAAGGCGTCGCCTGTCGCGGCGGCTTCGGCTGCGGCGCGGGTCGCCGCCCTTCTGTCGTGCGCCGTCTCCCGATACGTCCGTCCTACATCTCGCCGAGCGTGACCTCGACCGTGTTCTCGGCCCCGTTCCTCACGTAGGTGACCGAGACCTTGTCGCCGGGCTTGTGGGCGGCGAGTTGCTCCGCGAGCGACACCATCGTGTTGATGTTCGCGTCGCCGACCTTGGTGATGACGTCCCCGGACCTGATTCCGGCCTTCTGCGCGGCCCCGCCGTCGTTGACGTCCACGACGGCGACCCCGTCCGGCTGGTAGGAGTCGCTGAGCACCGTACGGCCCGTGATGTCGAGCGCGGCCCGCCCCGAGTCCGTGACCTTGCCCTTCTTGACGACCTGGCCGGCGACCGTCGTGACCATGGACGAGGGGATCGCGAACCCGATGCCGGGCGCCGCGCCGCCGCCCATGTTGGGGTCCGTCGCGGCGACTGTCGGGATGCCGACGACCTGCCCGTCGAGATTGACGAGGGCGCCGCCACTGTTGCCCGGGTTGATCGCCGCGGACGTCTGCACCATGTTCCCGATGGTGGCGCCGGTCCCGCCGCCCGTGGGGTTCTCGCTGACGGTGCGCCCGGTCGCCGAGACGATGCCCTGCGTGACGCTGGAGGACAGGCCGAGCGGCGAGCCCATCGCCAGGGTGATCTGGCCGACCTCGACCTTGGACGAGTCCGCGAACTTCGCCGGCTCGAGCCCTTCGGGCACCTTGTCCAGCTTCATGACGGCGAGGTCCTGGGCGGGGTAGGCGTAGACGAGCGTCGCGGTCAGCTCTTTCTCGCTGTTGGACGTGGTCACCTTGAACGTCTTCTCGCCGCCGACCACGTGGGCGTTGGTGACGATGTGCCCCTTGTCGTCGTAGACGACCCCGGAGCCGAGCTCGGACGAGGCCTGGATCTGGACGACCGACGGCAGGACGTCCCTGATCACCTTCTGGTAGTCGGCCTGCAGAGCGTTGCCGGAGAGGGCCGCGGCCTGCTCCGTGGTGCCGGACGGCTTCGGCGACGGGCCGGTCGGGCCGGAGGAGTCGGAGCCGGAGCAGCCGCCCAGCAGGGCCACCGAGCAGACGACGGCGGTCAGCGGCAGCGCGATCCGCGGAACGCGGGCACACCCGCTGCGCGTGGCACGGGTACGCGTACGGGAACCGGAAAGAGAGCGGGCACGGGAACGGGCACGGAAAGGATCCATGCCCGGATTGTCACTGTCGTCCCGTTGTTCCTGCCTGCGGTGGACCGCCGAACAGGGGGCGCGCCGGGGCCGTCAGCCGCGCACGCCACACAGGTGCAGCAGCGCCGCCACCCGGCGGTACGGCTCCGTGCGGCCCGCCCGCTCCTCCGCCGCGAGCAGCGTGTGGAACTCGCCGGGAGGCGGCACGGGCGCGTCGTCCCCCGCCGTGTCCGTGAAGACCCGCACCCCGTACCAGGCGTGCAGCGGAGCCCCGATCCCGGCCAGCGTGGCGGTCAGCGGGCCGAGCCGGTCGGCTCGCACGTCGAGCCCGAGCCGGTTGCGGTACGAGGTCGTGTCGAAGGAGCCGAGCGCCGCCTGCCAGTCACCGGCGAGGCCGGGCCGCATGGCGAGCGCGTCACCGTTGCGCACGAGGAGCGAGAGCAGGCCGCCGGGGGCCAGCATCCGCGCCAGGCCCGCGAGCAGTGCGTCGGGGTCCTCCACGTACATCAGGACCCCGTGGCACAGAACCACGTCGAAGCTGCCGGGCAGGAAGTGCACCCCGGTCTCCCGGCCGTCGCCCTCCACGAGACGCACCCGGCCGCGGATGCCCTCGGGCTCCTGGGCGAGCGCGGCCCGTGCCGCGGCGACCATCCCGGGATCCTGCTCGACCCCGGTCACCTGATGTCCGGCACGGGCGAGGCGCAGGGCCTGCGTGCCCTGGCCCATGCCTACGTCGAGCACCCGCAGCCGCTGTCCCACGGGGTAGCGCGCGGCGAGCTGCTCGTCGAGCTGCCGCGCCACGAGCTCTTGGCGTACGACGTTGCGCAGACCGTCGAGCCTGCCGAGCCAGGAGGCTGCGGCGTCACCGGAGAAAGCCTCCGTGCTCAGGGCCGCTCCCCGCGCTTGACCTGGGGCTTGGGCAGACGGAGCCGGCGCATCTGGAGCGTGCGCATCAGGGCGTACGCGACGGCGCCCTTCTTGGGCTCGTTCGGGAACTTCTCGGCCAGGCGCTTCTTCAGGCGGAACGCGGTGACGACCGAGTCGAGCACGATCAGCACGATCACGATGAGCCAGAGCAGCAGCGCGATGTTCTGCAGGCTGGAGACCCGGATCATGGTCATCACGAGGATGACCACCGCCAGGGGCAGGAAGAACTCGGCGATGCAGAAGCGCGAGTCGACGAAGTCGCGCGCGAACTTTCGCACCGGACCCTTGTCGCGGGCGGGAAGATAACGCTCGTCACCGCTGGCGAGCGCCTGGCGCTGCCGCTCCATCGCGGTGCGGCGCTCGTCGCGCTGCCGCTTCGACGCCTCCTTGCGGGTCGTCGGCGTATTGGCCACGCTGCGGCGCTGGGTCTGGGCCTGGCTGCGCTTGGGCGTGGGGCGGCCCTTGGGGGCCTGCGGGTCACGGGGCTGCGTGGAGTCGGTCACCGGCGCCTTGGCGCCCTGGGCCTTCTCGTCCTTGGATCGGCTACGGAACACAAAAGCCAAGGGTACGTGGTGCGGGCGCATGGACGTCGGGCGAGTGGGGAACGATCCGGCAACACCCTGCGTCACTGTTGCTGAGCGTTCCCGGCAGCTGCACCGCGTGCTCGTCGAACCGGCCACCCCGGGGGGACACCTACTCCCTGCGCCGGAGCGGGACCGTACGCAGTCGTCCTTGGGGATGAGCGCATCCGCACCTGAACAGTGCGGTAATAGAGGCAGGACCCGTACTGTGGGTTCTGTCGCAGTGCTGGTGCTGGACGTCTGCTGGATCTGTCAGAAGGGGGCGCGCGAAGCCCATGAGCGGTGTCATGAAGCGTATGGGGATGATCTTCCGCGCGAAGGCGAACAAGGCCCTTGACCGGGCCGAGGACCCGCGCGAGACCCTCGATTACTCGTACCAGAAGCAGCTGGAGCTGCTCCAGAAGGTGCGCCGCGGTGTGGCCGACGTGGCGACGTCGCGCAAGCGCCTTGAGCTGCAGCTCAATCAGCTCCAGAATCAGTCGTCCAAGCTGGAGGACCAGGGCCGCAAGGCGCTCGCGCTCGGCCGCGAGGACCTGGCCCGCGAGGCGCTCTCGCGTCGGGCCGCCCTCCAGCAGCAGGTCACCGACCTGGAGACGCAGCACCAGACCCTCCAGGGCGAGGAGGAGAAGCTCACCCTCGCGGCGCAGCGCCTCCAGGCCAAGGTCGACGCCTTCCGTACGAAGAAGGAGACGATCAAGGCGACCTACACGGCGGCCCAGGCGCAGACCCGGATCGGTGAGGCCTTCTCCGGCATCTCCGAGGAGATGGGCGACGTGGGCATGGCCATCCAGCGTGCCGAGGACAAGACGGCGCAGCTCCAGGCCCGGGCCGGCGCGATCGACGAGCTGCTTGCCTCCGGCGCCCTCGACGACCAGTCCGGCCTCGCCAAGGACGACATCCAGAGCGAGCTGGACCGCCTCTCCGGTGGTACGGATGTAGAGCTGGAACTCCAGCGGATGAAGGCCGAGCTGTCGGGCGGTTCCTCCTCGTCGCAGCAGGCCATCGAGGGCGGGCAGGGCCAGCAGTCGCCGACCCAGACGCCGCAGGACACCCCGCGCTTCGACAAGCAGTAGTCCCACGCAGAGGAGAGCGTCATGATCGTACGGGTCATGGGGGAGGGACAGGTGGAGCTGGCCGACAGCCACTTCGCCGAGCTCAACAAGCTCGACAACGAGCTCCTGGCCGAGATGGAGAACGGGGACGGTCCCGCTTTCCGCCGCACGCTCCACGCCCTGCTCGAAACGGTCCGCTCTCTGGGCACGCCTCTGCCCGACGCGTCCCTGGAACCCTCGGAACTCATCCTTCCGTCCCCGGACGCGACGCTTGAAGAGGTCAGGGAGATGCTGAGCGACGACGGTCTGATCCCTGGCTGAGCCGTCGCGCGCGGTGCGTGGCCTGCCGCGCGCACCGCATGTGGACGGGCGTGCCGCGTACGGACGAGGGGGCGATACCGTGACGCCGGTGACCCCCTTCGTACGCTGGGCCAGGACTCACCCCCGGGCCATGGACGCGGCCCTCGCGGCGGCGGTGCTGCTCGCCATGATCGCCGCCTCCTTCGCCGATCCGAACGGCGGCCGCGACGGCACCCCCACCTGGGGCACCCGCAGTCCCCAGCTCCTCAGCGTCGTCTTCATGGTCCTCGGCGCGGCCGCACTCGTCTTCCGGCGCCGCGCCCCCATGGCGGTCCTCGCGGCCACCTCCGCCGTCACCCTGGCCGAACTCGTCACCGGCGACCCGCGCGCACCCGTCTCGATGAGCGCCGTCGTCGCGCTCTACACCGTCGCCGCCACCACCGACCGCCCCACCACCTGGCGCGTCGGCCTCGCCACCATGACCGTCCTCACCGGCGCCGCCATGCTGGCGGGCCCTCTGCCCTGGTACGCGCAGGAGAACATCGGCGTCTTCGCCTGGACCGGCATGGCGGCCGCGGCCGGGGACGCCGTGCGCAGCCGGCGCGCGTTCGTCGACGCGATCCGCGAGCGGGCCGAGCGGGCCGAGCGCACCCGGGAGGAGGAGGCCCGGCGCCGCGTCGCAGAGGAGCGCCTGCGCATCGCCCGCGACCTGCACGACGTCGTCGCGCACCACATCGCCCTGGTCAACGTCCAGGCGGGCGTCGCCTCGCACGTCATGGACAAGCGCCCCGACCAGGCCAAGGAGGCCCTCTCGCACGTGCGCGAGGCGAGCCGCTCCGCGCTCAACGAACTCCGCGCCACCGTCGGCCTGTTGAGGCAGTCGGGCGACCCCGAGGCCCCGACCGAACCGGCGCCGGGACTCGACCGCCTCGACGACCTCGTCGGCACGTTCCGCAACGCGGGCCTGCCGGTCGACGTCACCTGCTCCGACCGCGCCACCGGCCTGCCGGCCGCCGTCGACCTGGCCGCCTACCGCATCGTCCAGGAGGCCCTCACCAATGTGCAGAAGCACGCGGGCGCCGAGGCCAAGGCGGAGGTCAGCGTCGTGCGCGTAGGCCCGAACATCGAGGTCACGATCCTCGACAACGGCCCCGGCACCGCGCAGCCCTCGCCCGACAGCGGCGGCCACGGCCTGCTCGGCATGCGCGAGCGCGTCGCCGCGGTCGCCGGCAGTCTGTCGGTGGGGCCGCGGTACGGGGGCGGGTTCCGCGTCCATGCGATCCTGCCCGTCCAGGCCCACGCCACCGCGGGCCGCGCCACGGACACGGGGGACGCTGGATGACCATTCGGGTACTGCTCGCCGACGACCAGGCACTGCTGCGCAGCGCCTTCCGCGTCCTCGTGGACTCCGAACCCGACATGCTCGTCGTCGGCGAGGCCTCCGACGGCGCGGAGGCCGTCCGCCTCGCCAAGTCCGAGAAGGCCGACGTCGTCCTGATGGACATCCGGATGCCCGGCACCGACGGACTCGCCGCGACCCGACTGATCAGCGCCGACCCCGAACTGGCGCACGTACGCGTCGTGATGCTCACGACCTTCGAGGTGGACGAGTACGTCGTGCAGTCGCTGCGCGCGGGCGCCTCCGGCTTCCTCGGCAAGGGCGCCGAACCCGAGGAGCTGCTCGGGGCGGTGCGGATCGCCGCCGCGGGCGAGGCGCTCCTGTCGCCCGTCGCGACCAAGGGCCTGATCGCCAAGTTCCTCGCGCAGGGCGAGGGGTACGGCGACTGGGAGGACGGCGCGCGCCCGGGCGGCGCCCACGGCGAACGCCTCGCCGCGCTCACCACCCGCGAACGCGAGGTCCTCGTCCAGGTCGCCGGCGGCCACTCGAACGACGAGATCGCGGAGCGCCTCCAGGTCAGCCCCCTCACGGTCAAAACCCATGTGAACCGCGCCATGGCCAAGCTCGGTGCCCGGGACCGAGCCCAACTCGTCGTAATCGCGTACGAATCGGGCCTGGTCCGTCCAAGGGTGGAGTGAGCCGGGGCCCCCGCGTACTACGGGCGCAGTATGCGGCGCATAAGAACGGGACCTGGGAGCGACGGAACCGCCCTCCGGCATGACTGAGGGTGTAGGGGGCCCCGCACATGTCTGCCGGCGCACCGCGTTCTCAGGATGCACAAGCGTCTGCCGGACGCCCGGGGCCCCTCCTGCCGCGCTCGCCACAGAGAGAGACCCACACCATGTCCTGGCTGTCGAGGTTCAGCCTCGCTCAACGGGCCCTGATCGGGCTGATGTCGATCATCGCGATCGTCTTCGGCGCCATCGCGATCCCCCAGCTCAAGCAGCAGCTGCTGCCCTCCATCGAACTGCCCATGGTGTCCGTCCTGGCCCCCTACCAGGGCGCGTCTCCCGACGTGGTCGAGAAGCAGGTCATCGAGCCGCTCGAGTCGACCATCGATGCGGTCGACGGCATCACCGGCATCACCTCCACGGCGAGCGAGGGCAACGCCGTGATCATGGCCCAGTTCGACTACGGCAACGGCTCCAAGCAGCTCGTCGCCGACGTCCAGCAGGCCGTGAACCGGGCCCGCGCCCAGCTCCCCGACGACGTCGACCCGCAGGTCGTCGCGGGCTCCACGGACGACATACCGACCGTGGTGCTCGCTGTCACGTCCGACAAGGACCAGCAGGCGCTCGCCGACCAGCTCGACAAGACCGTCGTCCCGTCCCTCAAGGACATCGACGGCGTCGGCCAGGTCACCGTCGACGGTGTGCGCGACCTCCAGGTCACCGTCACCCCCGACGACAAGAAGCTCGCCGCGGCCGGCGTCAGCCAGGCCGCGCTCGGCCAGTCCCTCCAGGCGGGCGGCGCGACCCTGCCCGCCGGCTCCTTCGACGAGGGCGGCAGCAACCGCACCGTCCAGGTCGGCGGCGGCTTCACCTCCCTGAAGCAGATCCAGGACCTGATGGTCACCGGCGAGGGCGTCAGGAAGCCCGTACGCCTCGGTGATGTCGCCGAGGTCGCGCAGCAGCCCGCCAAGGCCGACTCGATCACCCGCACCGACGGAAAGCCCAGCCTCGCGGTCATGGTCACCATGGACCACGACGGCAGCGCGGTCGCCATCTCCGACGCGGTCAAGGACAAGCTCCCCGACCTGCGCAAGGACCTCGGCACCGGTGCGAAGCTCACGGTCGTCAGCGACCAGGGACCGGCCGTCTCCAAGTCCATCGACGGCCTGACCACGGAGGGCGCGCTCGGCCTGCTCTTCGCGGTCCTCGTCATCCTCGTCTTCCTGGCGTCGATCCGCTCGACCCTGGTCACCGCGGTCTCGATCCCGCTCTCGGTCGTCCTGGCCCTGATCGTGCTCTGGACCCGCGACCTCTCGCTCAACATGCTCACGCTCGGCGCGCTGACCATCGCGATCGGCCGCGTCGTGGACGACTCCATCGTCGTCCTGGAGAACATCAAGCGGCACCTCGGCTACGGCGAGGAGCGCCAGGAGGCGATCCTCAAGGCGGTCCGCGAGGTCGCGGGCGCCGTCACGTCGTCCACCCTGACCACCGTCGCCGTCTTCCTGCCCATCGGCCTGGTGGGCGGCATGGTCGGCGAGCTGTTCGGCTCGTTCTCCCTGACGGTCACGGCGGCCCTGCTGGCCTCCCTGCTCGTCTCGCTCACGGTCGTGCCGGTCCTGTCGTACTGGTTCCTGCGCCCGCCCAAGGCGATCAAGGGTGTCGACCCGGAGGAGGCGCGCCGCAAGGCGGAGGAGAAGGAGGCGCGTTCCTGGCTCCAGCGGATCTACGTCCCGGTCCTGCGCTTCGCGACCCGTCGCCGCCTCACCAGCGTGCTCATCGCGGTCGTGGTCCTGGTCGGCACGTTCGGCATGGCCCCCATGCTGAAGACGAACTTCTTCGACCAGGGCGAGCAGGAAGTCCTGTCCATCAAGCAGGAGCTGAAGCCGGGCACCAGCCTGGCGGCGACCGACGCCTCGGCGAAGAAGGTCGAGAAGCTGCTCGCGGGCATCGACTCGGTCAAGGACTACCAGGTCACCATCGGCTCGTCCGGCTTCATGGCGGCCTTCGGCGGCGGTACCGACACCAACCAGGCGTCGTACCAGGTGACGCTGAAGGACAAGGCGTCGTTCGAGAAGACCCAGGACCGCATCGAGAAGGGTCTCGGGGAGCTCTCCGGGATCGGCCGGACCACCATCGCGGCCGGTGACGGCTTCGGCAGCCAGGACCTCAGCGTCGTGGTGAAGGCGGCCGACGGCCAGGTCCTGCGCAAGGCGGCCGACGAGGTCCGCGACGAGGTCGCCGAGCTCGACGACGTCACGGACGTCACCAGTGACCTGTCGCAGTCGGTCCCGCGCATCTCGGTCAGGGCCAACTCCAAGGCCGCGGCCGCCGGGTTCAACGACACCACGCTCGGCGCGGCCGTCGCCCAGGCCGTGCGCGGCACCACCAGCGGCAAGGCGATCCTCGACGACACCGAGCGCGACGTCGTCGTGAAGTCGGCGAAGCCCGCCACCACCATGGACGAGCTCAAGAAGCTCCCCATGGGCCCCCGCGGTCTGAAGCTCGGCGACATCGCCACGGTGAAGCTGGTCGACGGGCCGGTCTCCATGACCCGGATCGACGGCGCCCGCGCCGCGACGATCACGGCCAGGCCGACCGGTGACAACACCGGCGCGGTCAGCGCCGACCTCCAGACGAAGATCAAGGCACTGAAGCTGCCCGCGGGCGCGAAGGCCACGATCGGCGGCGTCACGTCCGACCAGGACGACGCGTTCAAGAACCTCGGCCTCGCGATGCTGGCCGCGATCGCGATCGTGTTCATGCTCCTGGTCGCCACGTTCCGCTCGCTGGCGCAGCCGCTGATCCTGCTGGTCTCGATCCCGTTCGCGGCGACCGGCGCGATCGGCCTGCTCATCGCCACCGGCACCCCGATGGGTGTCCCGGCGATGATCGGCATGCTGATGCTCATCGGCATCGTGGTCACCAACGCGATCGTCCTGATCGACCTGATCAACCAGTACCGCAAGGAGGGCTACGGCACGATCGAGGCGGTCATCGAGGGCGGCCGCCACCGTCTGCGCCCGATCCTCATGACGGCCCTGGCGACGATCTTCGCCCTGCTCCCGATGGCGCTCGGCGTCACCGGCGAGGGCGGCTTCATCGCCCAGCCGCTCGCGGTGGTGGTGATCGGCGGTCTGATCACGTCGACGCTCCTGACGCTCCTCCTCGTCCCGACGCTCTACGCGATGCTGGAGCTCCGCAAGGAGCGGCGCCGCAAGAAGCGCGAGGCGAAGCGGGCGAAGAAGGCCGGCGTGCCGGCCGAGCAGGAGTCCGCGCAGGCTTCACAGGCCGAGTCCGGCGAGCCGGAGCCGGCCCAGGTCTGACGCACCCGGCGCAACGCCCGGAGCCCGGGTCCCACCGTCGAGTGGGACCCGGGCTCCGGGCTTTCTCGTGCTTGTGGCGCCTACGGCAGCGCCAGCATCCGCTCCAGCGCCTGCTTGGCGAACTGCTCCGTCTCGCGGTCGACCTCGATCCGGTTGACCAGGTTGCCCTCGGCCAGCGACTCCAGGGTCCACACCAGGTGCGGCAGGTCGATGCGGTTCATCGTCGAGCAGAAGCAGACCGTCTTGTCGAGGAAGACGATCTCCTTGTCGGGGTGCGCGTTGGCGAGGCGCCGCACCAGGTTGAGCTCGGTGCCGATCGCCCACTTCGACCCGGCCGGAGCCGCGTCGAGGGCCTTGATGATGTACTCCGTCGAGCCGACCTCGTCCGCCGCGGCGACGACCTCGTGCTTGCACTCGGGGTGCACCAGGACCCGTACGCCGGGGATCCGCTCGCGGACGTCGTTGACCGAGTCGATCGAGAAGCGCCCGTGCACCGAGCAGTGCCCGCGCCACAGGATCATCTTCGCGTTCCGCAGCTCCTCGGCGGTCAGGCCGCCGTTCGGCTTGTGCGGGTTGTACAGGACGCAGTCCTCCAGGGACATGCCCATGTCCCGTACGGCGGTGTTGCGGCCCAGGTGCTGGTCCGGCAGGAACAGCACCTTTGTTGAATTGGGCTCCCCCTGCTCGAAGGCCCAGTCAAGCGCCCTCTTCGCGTTCGACGAGGTGCAGATGGTGCCGCCGTGCTTGCCGGTGAACGCCTTGATGTCCGCCGAGGAGTTCATGTACGAGACCGGCACGACCTGCTCGGCGATGCCCGCCTCGGTCAGCACGTCCCAGCACTCGGCGACCTGCTCGGCGGTGGCCATGTCGGCCATGGAGCACCCGGCGGCCAGGTCCGGCAGGACCACCTTCTGGTCGTCGCCGGTGAGGATGTCGGCGGACTCGGCCATGAAGTGCACGCCGCAGAAGACGATGTACTCGGCCTCCGGCCGGGCGGCCGCGTCGCGGGCGAGCTTGAAGGAGTCGCCGGTGACGTCCGCGAACTGGATGACCTCGTCGCGCTGGTAGTGGTGGCCGAGCACGAAGACCTTGTCCCCGAGCCTCTCCTTGGCCGCGCGGGCGCGCTCCACCAGGTCCGGGTCGGACGGGGAGGGCAGGTCTCCAGGGCACTCCACGCCGCGCTCGCTCCGCGGGTCGGCCTCGCGGCCGAGCAGCAGGAGAGCCAGCGGAGTCGGCTGAACATCCAGGTCAACGGTGGTCTGGGCCGTGGTCACGTCACGCACCCTTTCTTGTTATGACATTCGTGCGGCGAGGCTTCTCGTCGAAATGACGCTATCTATCATAACTGCTTCACGTCAGAATGACGATGGCCATCGTGTCGATGTGACGCAATCCGCGTGGACCGGCCCGTGCCCCCCGCGCGCCGGGTGTGCGAGCATGAAAGGGCAAGGAAGCCGAACTCGCCGCGAGGCGAAACACGAGCGCCAGGGCCGGAATGAAACCGCGGCCCCGCCGGTTGGAACGTCGGCAAGCAGTCTCCGTACAACCCTGGAGAGAAGCAGATGTCCGTATCGGACGAGACCACCACCGTGAGCGACGGCATCCTCCTGTCCGACGCCGCCGCGGCCAAGGTCAAGGCCCTCCTTGACCAGGAAGGGCGCGACGACCTGGCGCTGCGCGTCGCCGTACAGCCCGGAGGCTGCTCCGGCCTGCGTTACCAGCTCTTCTTCGACGAGCGCTCCCTCGACGGGGACGTCGTGAAGGACTTCGGTGGCGTCAAGGTCGTCACCGACCGCATGAGCGCCCCGTACCTGGGCGGCGCCTCCGTCGACTTCGTCGACACCATCGAGAAGCAGGGCTTCACGATCGACAACCCGAACGCCACGGGCTCCTGCGCCTGCGGTGACTCGTTCAGCTGAGCCTGAACCCGTACACACACGAAGCGGCGGTTCCCTGCTCGAGGGGGAACCGCCGCTTCGTGCTTCGCTGCGACGTCAGCTCTGCGGCGCCGGCTCCTGCCCGCGCCCGCCGTCCGCGTGCGGCACCGCCCTGTCGTTCGAGTCCACGACCTTGCGGCCGTCGAGCGGCTCGTTCAGCGTCACCGGCAGCGCGTAGAACTTCGCCATCGCGATGCAGACCGTGCCCTTCTTCAGCGTCTCCGTGATCTTCAGGGCGACCTTGCCGTCCCGCTCCGTCGCCGAGGCCGTGTAGGTGCTGCACACGCCGCCCGTGAAGTGCGCCGTCAGCGTCCGCCCGTCCCCGGTGTAGCCGTCGGGGCGCACATCGCGGGTGTCGGTCCCCGGGTCGCCGGGCTTCACGCTCGGCCGCGGGCTCGGCCTGCCGGTCGGCCCCTGCGCCTGCGGCGACGTCAGGAACTTCGGGTCCACCGCCGGATGCGTCACGGTGAAGGCAGCCTGCCCGCCCTGCGGCTTCACCTGGAACAGCCACGACGGTACGAGGATCTGCCGCCCGTGCGTGAACTGCGCCGCGAGCCCGAACGTCGCGCCCGTGACATGGACGGGCTCCGCCGCGGGCAGCCTCGTCGGCGCCTTGCACGGCGCCTCGTCCCGCTCCTTCACCGGCACCGGGCTCGCGCAGCCGCCGATACCGACGCGACCGGCCCCGACAGCCGCGGAGTTGAGCAGATCGAGCGTCTTCTGCGCGCTGATCACGGGATACGTGTCACCCTTGGCCGGCTTCTTCAACTGGCCGCTGCCACCCACCACTTGACCGTCCGAGCCGACCTGGACGCCCGTGGTCCAGCCGTACGTGGGCAGGCCGCCCACGCGGGGCTCCGCGTTCACCACCCGTATCGCGCCCATCAGTTGGCGCGCGTCGAGCTTCGCGTCGTCCTGGCCGAGCGCCTTGAGGACCGGAGCGGCCGCCTTCTTCGCGGCCTCCTCGCTCACGGCGTCCTTGGTGCTGCCGTTCCCCGGCGCCTCGGTGCACTTGGCGGGGCTCGCGCACTTGTGGCCCGCGGACGGTGCGTAGCGCGCGTACGTCCAGGCGCCGGGGGCTCGCTCGGTCACCTGGAGCGAGGGGCCCGAGCCGTCCTCGGCCGGGCCCACCTTCCAGGCGCCGTTCTCCAGGCGCGGGGTGCCCTGCGCGTCCAGCGTCCTGGCGAGCGCGGCGACATCGGCCGCGGTCACCTTGCCCTCGGTCCGGTAGACGGGGGCGTCGCCGGGGCCCGTGGGGAGCTTGCCGTCGGCCCGGTAACGGGTGCCGTTCGGGTCGGGCTCACCCGGCGCGATCCCCGAGGTGGAGTCCGTACCGCCCTCCCGGTAGCCGTCCAGGGCCAGCGGCGGGGGAGGGGAGTCGTCGCCCGCCGCCGGGGTGCCGCCGCCATCGGCCGAGGTCGCCGCGACATACGCGCCACCGCCACCGACGAGGAGTACCGCTGCCGCGACCGAGGCGACGGCCAGCCGCGACCGCCCCCGGTGTCGATCCTGCGTCTGCTCGGTGCTCACCGCATCGCTCCTTAGCTACCGCGTCGTACGCCGTATCCCCTTTACGGGGGACAGCGATGGGACGCGGCGGGGGAGTGTGTGGTTCCCTCCTCGCTCCCCCGCGGACCGCGCGAGCGCGCCTCCGGTCCTCTAGTCCCCGTACTCGGACATCGAGTCGATGAGCCGCGCGGACTTGGAAGGCACGACGACGCCGTGGGGGAGGGAGGGCTTGACGGGCGCCTGCTTGCTCTCGGCGGGGGCGGCCGTCCAGCGCGGGGCCATTCGGGCGCAGTCGCCGCGCAGGGAAGCGAGGCCGCCTTCGAGGTCGAGCGGCGCGGACGCGGTGCGGACCTTGAGGTTCGTCATAAAGGAACGCTATGCAGGTCCGGGCCCGCGAAGAAAGCCCTACTATTGGGTAATTTTGCCGCTTCAGTCGGACGGGCGCGACCCGGTAGCGTAAAGCGTCAACCCCCTCCGCTCAGGAAGACGTGACCACGCCGTGCGTATCGCAGTCACCGGTTCCATCGCCACCGACCACCTCATGACCTTCCCCGGCCGCTTCGCCGACCAGCTGGTCGCGGATCAGCTGCACACGGTCTCCCTCTCCTTCCTCGTCGACAACCTCGACGTCCGCCGGGGCGGTGTCGGCGCGAACATCGCGTTCGGCATGGGGCAGCTCGGCACGGACCCGATCCTGGTCGGCGCCGCGGGCTCCGACTTCGACGAGTACCGCGCCTGGCTCGACCGGCACGGCGTGGACACCGCCTCCGTGCGCATCTCCGAGGTCCTGCACACGGCCCGCTTCGTCTGCACCACGGACGCCGACCACAACCAGATCGGCTCCTTCTACACGGGCGCCATGAGCGAGGCCCGCCTCATCGAGCTGCAGTCCGTCGCCGAGCGCGTCGGCGGCCTCGACCTGGTCCTGATCGGCGCGGACGACCCGGAGGGCATGCTCCGTCACACGGAGGAGTGCCGCTCGCGCTCCATCCCGTTCGCCGCGGACTTCTCGCAGCAGATCGCCCGGATGAGCGGCGACGAGATCCGCACGCTCCTGGACGGCGCCACGTACCTCTTCTCGAACGAGTACGAGAAGGGCCTCATCGAGAGCAAGACCGGCTGGACCGACGAGGAGATCCTCGGCAAGGTCGGCCACCGTGTCACGACCCTCGGCTCGCGCGGCGTCCGCATCGAGGGCGTCGGCCAGGACCCGATCGAGGTCGGCTGCGCCGAGGAGGAGGCCAAGGTCGACCCGACGGGCGTCGGCGACGCGTTCCGCGCGGGCTTCCTGTCCGGCCTGGCCTGGGGTGTCGGCCATGAGCGCGCCGCCCAGGTCGGCTGCATGCTCGCCACGCTGGTCATCGAGACCCTCGGCACGCAGGAGTACCAGCTGCGCCGCGGCCACTTCATGGACCGCTTCACCAAGGCGTACGGCCACGAGGCGGCGGCCGAGGTCAGGGAGTACCTGAAGTAGTCCCGTCAGGAGAGCCGGCGGACCACATAGGCGGTACCGCGCTCCGCCGGCTCCTCCCCGACGTACTGCTGGCTCCGCATCTCGCACCACGCCGGGATGTCGAGCCGCGCCGCCTCGTCGTCGGAGAGCACGGTCACCGTCCCGCCCACCGGGACGTCACCGATCACCTTCGCCAGCTCGATGACGGGGATCGGGCACCGCTTCCCGAGCGCGTCGACCACCAGTGAGGGCGCGCTCGCCGGCGCGGGGGCGAGCGCGGTCACGGCCGTCGCCCCGAGCCGCTCGCGTACCGCAGCGACCGTCCCCGGCAGCACCTCGAGGAACCGCTCGACGTCGCCCTCGGCCGTCCCGAGCGGCAGCGACACCCGTACGTTCCCCTCGCTCAGCACCCCCATCGCCTTGAGCACATGGCTCGGCGTCAGCGTGCTGCTCGTGCACGACGATCCGGACGAAACAGAAAAACCGGCCCGGTCCAGCTCGTGCAGCAGAGTCTCTCCGTCGACATAGAGACAGGAGAAGGTGACCACGTGGGGCAGCCGCCGCACCGGGTCGCCCACCACCTCGACATCGGGCACGAGTCCCGGGACGCGCGCCCGGATCCGCTCCGTCAACTCCCGCAGCCGCGCGTCCTCCTCGGCGGCCTCGGCCCGCACCGCCCGCAGCGAGGCCGCCGCCGCCACGACGGCCGGAATGTTCTCGAAGCCGGCCGCCCGCCCCGACTCCCGTTCGTCCGCCGGACCTTGGGGCGCGAACCGCACCCCCTTGCGCACGACGAGCAGCCCGACGCCCGCCGGGCCGCCCCACTTGTGCGCGCTGCCCGCGAGCAGCGACCAGTCACCCTCGACCGGCCCCCACGCCAGCGACTGCGCCGCGTCCACGAGCAGCGGCACCCCGGCGGCCCGGCAGGCCGCGGAGACCTCGGCCACCGGCTGCACCGTCCCCACCTCGTGGTTGGCGGACTGGAGACAGGCGAGCGCCGTGTCCTGCCTGAGTGCTTCGGCGTACGCGGCGGGGGAGACGGAACCGGCCCGGTCCACGCCCACCTCGGTCACCGAACCGCCGTCCGCCTCCAGCGCTGCGGCCGAATGGAGTACCGAGGAGTGCTCGACCGCGGAAACCACCAGGTGCCGGCCGGCACGCCGACGTCCCGCGAGCGCGCCGGAGATCCCGGAGTGCACCGCACGCGTCCCCGAAGGGGTGAAAACAAGCTCGTCCGGGCGGCAGCCCACGGCATCGGCGGCGGCCTCACGGGCGGCGTCGAGCAGCAGCCGGGCCCGCCTCCCCTCGCGGTAGAGCCGGGCGGGGTCGGCCCACCCCTCGTCGAGCGAGGCGAGCAGCGCCTGCCGGGCCACGGGGTGCAGGGGAGCGGAGGAGGCAGCGTCGAAGTAGGACACACCGCAACGGTAAAGCCCCGGGTGACCGTGGCCTCCCGTAAGGGGTGAGGGGAGGGGAGGGGGTGACCGGGACCCGGAGCGCGCACCCGCCGGAGGGCCCGCGCCCGTCACCCACCGGACATCCCCCCGATCCCCCGTCAGATCCCCCCGGAACAGCAAGTTCCACCCCTTCTGAGTGACCCGCGGCGCGTTAGGCACCCTCCCCGCGCGACCCCAAATAGCGTCCAGTAGGGTTTGGTCCGCATAAACATCCAAACCCCTGCCCGTGTGCCAGGGCGGCGAGCGACCAGCGAGACGGCCGTAGCCAACCAGCGCGGGCGAGACTCTCGGGAAGGCGCTACGTGAGTCCCAACGGCTCCGACCGCTCGTCGCGGCGCCCGATGCGGCGGAAGCTGCCGCAGGTGCTGACTGCGGGCCTGATCCTGGTAACCGCTACTGGTTGCACATACAAGGACTTCCCTCGTCTTGGTATGCCGACCCCGGTTACGGAAGAAGGCCCCAGGATCCTCTCCCTCTGGCAGGGCTCGTGGGCGGCAGCGCTCGCCACGGGTGTCCTTGTCTGGGGCCTGATCCTGTGGAGCATCATCTTCCACCGGCGCAGCCGCACCAAGATCGAGGTACCTACGCAGACGCGGTACAACATGCCTCTCGAGGCGCTGTACACGGTGGTACCTCTCATCATCGTCTCGGTCCTCTTCTACTTCACGGCACGAGACGAGTCGAAGCTCCTCAACCTCGACGACAAGCCGGCCCACACGATCAACGTGGTCGGCTATCAGTGGAGCTGGGGCTTCAACTACGTCGAGAACGTGCCCGGCTCCACGGGTGACGCGAAGACCTCGAAGGAACTGGCCGGTATTCCGGACCGCTTCATCGAGGACTTCCCGGCGAACGCCGGCGGCGTCTACGACGCCGGTACGCCGGCATCGGTGAACCCGCAGACGAAGAACCCCGGCCCCACCCTCTGGCTCCCCAAGGGTGAGAAGGTCCGGTTCGTCCTCACCTCGCGCGACGTCATCCACGACTTCTGGGTGGTGCCGTTCCTGATGAAGCAGGACGTCATTCCGGGCCACACCAACGCCTTCGAGGTGACTCCTAACCGGGAGGGCACCTTCCTGGGCAAGTGCGCCGAGCTCTGCGGCGTCGACCACTCGCGCATGCTGTTCAACGTGAAGGTCGTCTCTCCTGAGCGCTACCAGCAGCACCTCAAGGACCTCGTGAAGAAGGGGCAGACCGGTTACATCCCGTCCGGCATCGCGCAGACGAGCCACGAGAAGAACCGGGAGACGAACAACCTGTGAGCATCCTCAACGAACCTCAGGGTGCCGCCGCAGCTGACGACTCGTACGAGAACGAGCTGCCGGTCAGGCGCAAGCAGCCGGGGAATGTCGTCGTCAAGTGGCTGACCACCACTGACCACAAGACGATCGGCACGCTCTACCTGGTCACGTCGTTCGCGTTCTTCTGCATCGGCGGACTCATGGCGCTCTTCATGCGCGCCGAACTCGCTCGTCCCGGCAACCAGATCATGTCGAACGAGCAGTTCAACCAGGCGTTCACGATGCACGGCACGATCATGCTGCTGATGTTCGCGACGCCGCTGTTCGCCGGTTTCACGAACTGGATCATGCCGCTGCAGATCGGCGCGCCCGACGTGGCGTTCCCGCGGCTGAACATGTTCGCCTACTGGCTCTACCTGTTCGGCTCGACCATCGCCGTCGGCGGCTTCCTCACCCCGCAGGGTGCGGCCGACTTCGGCTGGTTCGCCTACTCCCCGCTGTCGGACGCAGTCCGCAGCCCGGGCATCGGCGCCGACATGTGGATCATGGGTCTGGCCTTCTCCGGCTTCGGCACGATCCTCGGCGCGGTCAACTTCATCACCACGATCATCTGCATGCGCGCTCCCGGCATGACGATGTTCCGCATGCCGATCTTCGTGTGGAACGTGCTGCTGACCGCCGTCCTGGTCCTGCTCGCCTTCCCGGTCCTGGCGGCCGCACTGTTCGCCCTGGAGGCGGACCGAAAATTCGGCGCCCATGTGTTCGACGCGACCAACGGCGGAGCGTTGCTCTGGCAACACCTCTTCTGGTTCTTCGGGCATCCAGAGGTGTACATCATCGCGCTGCCATTCTTCGGAATCATTTCCGAAGTGATCCCGGTGTTCTCGAGGAAGCCGATGTTCGGCTACTCGGGCCTGATCGGCGCGACCATCGCGATCGCGGGTCTCTCCGTGACCGTGTGGGCGCACCACATGTACGTCACCGGTGGCGTGCTGTTGCCGTTCTTCTCCTTCATGACGTTCCTCATCGCCGTACCGACCGGCGTGAAGTTCTTCAACTGGATCGGCACGATGTGGAAGGGCTCACTGTCCTTCGAGACACCGATGCTCTGGACGATCGGCTTCCTGATCACCTTCGTCTTCGGTGGTCTGACCGGCGTCATCCTGGCGGCCCCGCCGCTGGACTTCCACGTCTCGGACTCGTACTTCGTCGTCGCGCACTTCCACTACGTCGTCTTCGGCACCGTGGTGTTCGCGATGTTCGCCGGATTCCACTTCTGGTGGCCGAAGTTCACGGGCAAGATGCTCGACGAGCGGCTCGGCAAGATCACGTTCTGGACGCTGTTCATCGGCTTCCACGGCACGTTCCTGGTGCAGCACTGGCTGGGCGTCGAGGGCATGCCGCGTCGTTACGCGGACTACCTCGCGGCCGACGGCTTCACCGCGCTGAACACGATCTCGACGATCTCCTCGTTCCTGCTCGGTCTGTCGATCCTGCCGTTCTTCTACAACGTGTGGAAGACCGCCAAGTACGGCAAGAAGGTCGAGGTCGACGACCCGTGGGGCTACGGCCGTTCGCTCGAATGGGCGACGTCCTGCCCGCCGCCGCGGCACAACTTCCTCACCCTGCCGCGCATTCGCAGTGAATCGCCGGCGTTCGACCTGCACTACCCGGAGATCGCCGCGATGGACCAGCTCCAGAACGGCGGCCACGGGGACAAGGCTCTCTCTGGTGGCAAGGAGGCCGGCAAGTGAAGGTCCAAGGCAAGATGTTCATCTGGCTGAGCCTCTTCGTGCTCGCCACGGCGATCGTCTACGGCGTGTGGTCGAAGGAGCCCGCCGGAACCACGGCGCTCTTCCTGGCCTTCGGCCTGTGCATCATGGTCGGCTACTACCTGGCCTTCACGGCCCGGCGGCTCGACACCGGTGCGCAGGACAACAAGGAGGCCGAGGTCGCGGACGACGCCGGTGAGGTGGGCTTCTTCAGCCCGCACAGCTGGCAGCCGCTCGCTCTGGCCATCGGCGGTGCGCTCGGCTTCATGGGCGTCGTCTTCGGCTGGTGGCTGCTGTACTTCTCGGCCCCGCTCATCGGCATCGGCCTGTGGGGCTGGGTCTTCGAGTACTACCGCGGCGAGAACCGGACCCAGTAGGGCCCGATCGACGCCGAAAGGGCCCGGATACTCCGTGAGGAGTGTCCGGGCCCTTTCCTTTGCCTTGCCCCGTCCCGGCCGTGCCACGGACGGCCCAATCGACGCGCCGCAGGCGGCGAGGGTTCATACCGTGTTGCTCATGAACAACTCACCGAGAATTCGCATGGTAATGGGCTGCACTCTGCTGGTGACCGCACTCGGTGCGAGCGTCACGGGCTGCAGCGGCTCCAGTCACCCGCTCTCCGCCAAGCCGTACGACGCGGCGGGCGAGATCAGCTTCAGCGGGGGGTCCGGGAACAAGAAGGCCGACCCGGACAAGCCCATAGAGATCACCTCGGACGACGACGAGGCACGGATAACCGATGTCACGGCCACGGACGAGATAGGCCGCTATGTCGTGGGCGAACTGTCCGCCGACGGCACCAGGTGGCACAGCACCGCCCCGCTCGCCGCCGACGCCCACTACACGGTGCAGGTGAGCACCGAGGACGACGAGGGCGCGCCCGGCCGCAAGGTCCTCACCTTCGACACGGGGCACCCGAACAAGAACAAGTCCCTGAAGGTCACCTTCGGCCCCGAGGCCGGCAAGTACGGCGTCGGGCAGCCCGTCACCGCCGAACTCAGCGCCGCCGTCAAGGACAAGGCCGCACGGGCCGTCGTGGAACGGGCCCTGAAGGTCGACTCGCAGCCCGCCGTGGCGGGCTCCTGGACGTGGGTGGACGACAAGACGCTGCACTACCGCCCCGAGGAGTACTGGCCCGCAGGGGCCACCGTGGAGGCCCACAGCACCCTCGACGGCATCAAGGTCACCGACCGCCTCCGGGGCGGCGCCTCCAAGCCGCTTCGCCTCACCATCGGCGACCGAATAGAGGCCGTGACCGACGCCGGCACTCACTCGATGACGGTCTACCGCAACGGCCGAGTGATCAACACCATCCCCGTCACCACCGGCAAGCCTGGCTTCGAGACCCGCAACGGCGTCAAGGTCGTACTCGGCAAGGAACGCTTCGTACGGATGCGCAGCACCAGCATCGGCATCGCCGAGGGCTCGTCGGACTCGTACGACATGCCCGTGTACTTCGCCACCCGGGTGACCTGGAGCGGTGAATACGTGCACGCCGCGCCCTGGTCCGCGGGCTCGCAGGGGTACGCCAACGTCAGCCACGGCTGCACCGGCATGAGCACCAGCAACGCCGAGTGGTTCTTCAACACCGTCCGCGTCGGCGACGTCGTGAAGGTCATCAACAGCAACGGCGCGCAGATGGACCCGTTCGGCAACGGCTTCGGCGACTGGAACCTCAGCTGGAAGAACTGGGAGAAGGGCAGCGCCGTCCAGGCGGTCTCGACGGACGGCGGCCACAGCACGGTCCAGGCGGCCCGGCTGAGCCCCGAGATGTGAGACTTCCGACCCCCGGACACACACGGACGGGGCGGCCCGCAGCAGCCCTGCGGGCCGCCCCGTCGGCGTACGGAGGCGCCCTACGCCTCCACGGCGCGCCGGGAGCGCAGCAGGGAGGCCAGCGCACCCGCGAACTCCACCGGCTCGACCGGCAGCGTCACGGCGGCCTCGGCGCGGCTCCAGGTGGCCAGCCAGGCGTCCTGCGGGCGGCCCATCAGGAGCAGCACCGGCGGGCAGTGGAAGATCTCGTCCTTGATCTGCCGGCAGACGCCCATGCCGCCCGCGGGAACGGCCTCGCCGTCCAGGACGCAGACGTCGATGCCGCCGCGGTCCAGCTCCTTGAGGACCGCCGGGAGCGTGGCGCACTCGACGAACTCGATCTCGGGGGCGTCGGCGGCGGGCCGGCGCCCGGTCGCGAGGCGGACCTGTTCGCGGGTGCTTGCGTTGTCGCTGTAGACCAGGACCGTCGCGGTCGACTGCATCGTTCCTCCGAGACTTCGGCGTCTTTGACTCATCAAGGTGGGGAAGCGTTGCGCGGAGCCTACTCCTCCCGACACCCCGTCAACACCGGTTCGGACACCGCCCCGATGGGCCATACGGGCTGGACACACCCCACAGACACTCCGAACGGCACCCCCCGGGGTGAGCGCGAGATAAGCGACCGACATAATGTCGGTCGTGGCGACAGCAACGACAGTAGAAACCGGGCACGCGCACCCGTCGGTCAATCGGCCGAACCTCACCAGCGTCGGAACCATCATCTGGCTGAGTTCCGAGCTGATGTTCTTCGCGGCCCTCTTCGCGATGTACTTCACCCTGCGATCGGTGACCGGGCCAGATCACTGGAAGGAAATGGCCGAGTCGCTGAACGTTCCGTTCTCAGCGACGAACACCACGATCCTGGTGCTCTCCTCACTGACCTGCCAGCTCGGCGTGTTCGCCGCCGAGCGCGGGGACGTGAAGAAGCTCAGGACATGGTTCATCGTCACCTTCATCATGGGTGCGATCTTCATCGGCGGTCAGATCTTCGAGTACACCGAGCTGGTCACGAAGGACGGTCTCTCGCTGTCCTCCGACCCGTACGGCTCGGTGTTCTACCTGACGACTGGCTTCCATGGACTGCACGTGACAGGCGGCCTCATCGCCTTCCTGTTCGTCCTCGGCCGCACCTACGCGGCCAGGAAGTTCACCCATGAGCAGGCGACCGCAGCCATCGTCGTGTCCTATTACTGGCACTTCGTCGATGTCGTCTGGATCGGCCTTTTCGCCACGATCTACTTGATCAAGTAGCCGGCACGTCGTCCCGACGTACCGACTCGTCCAGCAAGCACCGACGCAGAAGATCCTGACACCGGGGTAATCCGTGAAAAAGCTCTCCGCACGACGACGCCATCCGCTGGCGGCGGTCGTCGTCCTACTCCTCGCGCTGGCGGCCACCGGGGGGCTGTACGCCGCGTTCGCACCCGCGAGCAAGGCGCAGGCCGACGAAACCGCCCAGTCCCTCGCCATCGACGAGGGCAAGAAGCTCTACGCCGTTGGCTGCGCCAGCTGCCACGGCACCGGCGGTCAGGGATCCAGTGACGGTCCGCCGCTGACGGGCGTGGGCGCCGCGGCCGTCGACTTCCAGGTCGGCACCGGGCGCATGCCCGCGCAGCAGCCCGGCGCGCAGATCCCGAAGAAGAAGGTCATCTACTCGCAGGCCGAGATCGACCAGCTCGCGGCGTACGTCGCCTCGCTCGGTGCCGGTCCGACCGTCCCGACGAAGAACCAGGTCAGCCCGGAGGGTGCGGACATCGCCAACGGTGGCGAGCTGTTCCGTACCAACTGCGCGCAGTGCCACAACTTCACCGGTGAGGGCGGCGCACTGACGCACGGCAAGTTCGCGCCGAGCCTGGAGGGCGTGAGCCCGAAGCACATCTACGAGGCCATGCAGACGGGCCCGCAGAACATGCCGTCCTTCCCCGACACCACGATGCCGGAGAAGAACAAGAAGGACATCATCGCGTACATCAACGCGGTCAACGGAGACGAGACCGAGAGCCCCGGCGGGCTGACGCTGGGCGGGCTCGGCCCGTTCACTGAAGGCCTGTTCGCCTGGGTCTTCGGTCTCGGCGCGCTGGTCGCCGTCGCCGTCTGGGTCGCCGCTCGGACCGCAAAGGCCAAGAAGTCATGAGTAGTCAAGAGATTCCAGAAGAGAACCTGCCCAGCGCGCAGGACGCCGACCAGTCGCACGGCTCGGTCGCGGTGAAGGAAGACCCCTTCGCCAACCCGGGGCTGCCGCCCCACGAGCACCGGATCCAGGACATCGACGAGCGGGCCGCCAAGCGCTCCGAGCGCGTGGTCGCCTTCCTGTTCACGCTCTCGATGCTCTCCACGGTCGCCTTCATCGCCGCGTTCGTGACGATCAAGGCCGACAAGAGCGTCTACATCTGGCCGATCGGGCACATCAGCGCGCTGAACTTCGCGCTCGGCATGACGCTCGGCCTGGCGCTGTTCTGCATCGGCGCGGGCGCGGTCCACTGGGCCCGCACCCTGATGTCCGACGTGGAGGTCGCCGACGACCGTCACGCGATCTCGGCCGAGCCCGAGGTCAAGGCGAAGGTCCTGGCGGACTTCAAGCAGGGCGCCAAGGAGTCGCAGTTCGGCCGGCGCAAGCTGATCCGCAACACGCTCTTCGGCGCGGTCGCGATGGTCCCGCTCTCCGGCATCGTCCTTCTCCGTGACCTCGGTCCGCTGCCGGAGGACAAGCTCCGGCACACCGCGTGGAAGAAGGGCAAGCTCCTCGTCAACATGAACACGAACGAGCCGCTGCGTCCTTCGGACATCGTGGTCGGCTCGCTCACCTTCGCCAAGCCCGAGGGCGTGGAGCAGCACGACGAGGACTTCCAGCAGGTCATGGCCAAGGCCGCCCTGATGCTGGTCCGGATCCAGCCGGACGAGATCAAGGACAAGCAAGAGCTCGAGTGGGGTCACGAGGGCGTGGTCGCGTACTCGAAGGTCTGCACCCACGTGGGCTGCCCGATCTCCCTGTACGAGCAGCAGACGCACCACGTGCTCTGCCCCTGTCACCAGTCCACCTTCGACCTCTCCGACGGCGCCCGCGTCATCTTCGGTCCCGCCGGCCACGCGCTCCCGCAGCTGCGTATCGGCGTGAACGACGAGGGTTACCTGCAGGCGCTCGGCGACTTCGCAGAGCCCGTCGGTCCTGCCTTCTGGGAGCGCGGATGAGTACTACGACGACCAACGACGCGTCCTCGCGCGAGAAGGCGCCCGCCGGTGAGCGGGTGGCCGACTGGGCAGACGGCCGCCTGGGGATCTACTCCCTGGCCAAGGCCAACATGCGCAAGATCTTCCCGGACCACTGGTCCTTCATGCTCGGTGAGATCTGCCTCTACAGCTTCATCATCATCATCCTCACGGGTGTGTACCTGACGCTGTTCTTCCACCCGTCGATGAACGAGGTGGTGTACCACGGCAGCTACGTCCCGCTGCAGGGACAGCTGATGTCCGAGGCGTTCAACTCGACCATGCACATCTCCTTCGAGGTGCGCGGTGGTCTGCTGATCCGGCAGATCCACCACTGGGCGGCGCTGATCTTCCTCGCGGGCATGTTCGTGCACATGATGCGCGTGTTCTTCACGGGTGCGTTCCGCAAGCCGCGTGAGGTCAACTGGGTCTTCGGCTTCCTGCTGTTCGTCCTCGGCATGTTCACCGGCTTCACCGGTTACTCGCTCCCGGACGACCTGCTCTCCGGCACCGGTGTCCGCTTCATGGAGGGCGCGGTCCTGTCCGTGCCGATCGTCGGCACGTACCTCTCGTTCTTCCTCTTCGGCGGCGAGTTCCCGGGCGGCGACTTCGTCGCACGGTTCTACTCGGTCCACATCCTGCTGCTGCCGGGCATCATGCTCGGTCTCGTGGTCGCTCACCTGATCCTGGTCTTCTACCACAAGCACACGCAGTTCGCGGGCCCCGGAAAGACGAACAAGAACGTCGTCGGCATGCCGCTGCTCCCGGTCTACATGGCCAAGGCGGGTGGCTTCTTCTTCCTGGTCTTCGGTGTCATCGCGGTCGTCGCCGCGATCGCGTCCGTCAACCCGATCTGGGCCATGGGCCCGTACCGGGTCGACCAGGTCTCCACCGGTGCGCAGCCCGACTGGTACATGGGCTTCTCCGAGGGCCTGATCCGCTTCATGCCGGGCTGGGAGATCAACCTCTGGGGTCACACGCTCGTCCTGGGTGTGTTCATCCCGCTGATGATCTTCCCGCTGGTCCTGGTCGTGATCGCGGTCTACCCGTTCCTCGAGTCCTGGATCACCGGCGACAAGCGCGAGCACCACATCCTGGACCGCCCGCGCAACGTCCCGACCCGGACCGCGTTCGGTGTCGCCTGGATCAGCTGGTACTTCGTCCTGCTTCTCGGTGGTGGTAACGACCTCTGGGCCACGCACTTCCACCTGTCGATCAACGCGATCACCTGGTTCGTGCGCATCGGGTTCTTCGTCGTGCCCGTGCTGGCCTTCCTCGTCACCAAGCGGATCTGCCTCGGCCTCCAGCGCCGCGACAAGGACAAGGTGCTGCACGGACGCGAGTCCGGCCTCATCAAGCGCCTGCCGCACGGTGAGTTCATCGAGGTCCACGAGCCGCTCGGGCCCGACGCCCTGCACACCCTCACCGCGCACGAGCAGTACGCGCCGCTCGAGGTCGGCCCGACGGTCGACGAGAACGGTGTGGAGCGCAAGGTGTCCGGTACGCAGAAGCTGCGGGCCAAGCTCTCCGACGGGATGTACGGCGAGGAGAGCCAGATCCCCAAGCCGACTGTCGAGGAGTACAAGGAGATCACCAGCGGCCACGGCCACCACTGATCACCTGACCTGACCTCCCCCACTCTCGGCTTCGCTCGAGCGGGGGGACCCCCATGGTCGCCACGGTGAGAGCCCCGTCCAGGCACTGGACGGGGCTCTTTGCCGCTCTCCGGGCTGGATAGGGTGGCCTTGTTCCCATACACACGAAGAACCAGGAGCGGCAGATGAATGCTGTGACCCCCGCAGGAGGCAATACCGCGGCGGGCCGTTCCTGGCCCCAGATCCTGAACGGCCTGCTCGAAGGGCACGACCAGAGCGCCGACGACACCGCCTGGGCCATGGACCGCATCATGCGGGGCGAGGCCACGGACGCGCAGATCGCCGGCTTCGCCGTGGCCATGCGCGCCAAGGGTGAGACCGTCGAGGAGATCTCCGGCCTCGTACGGGCCATGTACGACCACGCCAACGTGATCGAGGTCCCGGGCGACACGGTCGACATCGTCGGCACGGGCGGCGACGGCGCCAAGACGGTCAACATCTCGACGATGTCGGCGATCGTCATCGCCGGTACGGGCGCCAAGGTCGTCAAGCACGGCAACCGCGCCGCCTCGTCGGCGTCCGGCGCCTCGGACGTCCTGGAGAAGCTCGGCGTGAATCTGGAGCTGCCGCTGAAGCGCGTGGCCGAGGTCGCGGAAGAGGCCGGGATCACGTTCTGTTTCGCCGTGAAGTTCCACCCGGCGCTGCGGCACGTCGCGGCGGCGCGCGGCCAGCTGGGCATCCGCACGACGTTCAACGTGCTCGGTCCGCTGACCAACCCCGCCCAGGTGCGGGCCCAGGCCGTCGGGGTCGCCGACGCGCGGATGGCGCCCATCGTGGCCGGTGTCTTCGCCGAGCGCGGCCACTCGTCCCTCGTCTTCCGCGGCGACGACGGCCTGGACGAGCTGACGACGACGGCGACCTCGCGGATCTGGGTGGTCCGGGACGGCGCAGTGCGCGAGGAGGCCTTCGACCCGCGGGACGTCGGCATCGACCTGGTGCCGGTGTCCGCGCTGCGGGGCGCCGACGCGTCGTACAACGCGGAGGTGGCCCGCCGTCTGCTGGACGGTGAGAGGGGCCCGGTACGGGACGCGGTCCTCCTGAACTCGGCGGCGGCGCTCGTGGCTCTCACGCCCGGTGAGGGCCCTCTGACCGACCAGATCCGGGCCGGCATGGACCGCGCCGCGGAGTCGATCGACTCGGGCTCGGCGAAGCGGACGCTGGAGCGCTGGGTGGCGGCCAGCAACGCGTAAAAGTGCAGGACAGAAGTGGTGGGCAGGCACCGGTCGGTGCCTGCCCACCACGCTCCGTCCGGGATGCGGACACGCTGTTGCGACGAAGCGATCAGCTGGCATACTTCTCGGCAGGTCATGAGTGACAGCGATTAGGCCCCGGCTCGCTGTCCGGCAACCCTCCGTCCGTGGCGGGGTGCCCCGGGTGAAGACCAGGCAGTGCACAGCAAGGTGCTCTGCAAGCGCGGACCCCTGCACACCCTGGGGTCCTGGTCCTCAAGGGAGCAGTCTCGTGAGCAAGCGAATGCGATAGGGCATCTCCGCCCCACCTCCGCACACCCTTTTTCCTTTCTGCCGCTCTGTCGAGCCATCGGCTCCGGCGCGGTCAATTCGCTTGTCTCTCACGGGAGTTCGCCATGTCTGTCTCCACCGCTGCCGCCGACCAGTCGCTTTGTACCCCCCTGCCGGTTCTGGGCCGGGATGTCACCGTTCCGCTCGTCACCGGGGGCGAGGTCAGCTACGCGGCCCTCGACTACGCGGCCAGCGCCCCGGCGCTCCAGCGGGTCTGGGACGACGTGGCGGCCTACGCGCCGTACTACGGCAGCGTGCACCGCGGCGCCGGGTACCTGTCGCAGCTGTCGACCGACCTCTTCGAGAACTCCCGCGTGACCGTCGCCGAGTTCCTCGGCTGCCGCGCGGACGACCAGGTGATCTTCACCCGGTCGACCACCGACTCGCTCAACCTGCTCGCCGCGGTCCTCCCCGCCGACTGCGAGGTCTTCGTCTTCGAGACCGAGCACCACGCCTCGCTCCTGCCGTGGCGGGACGCCCGGGTGACCTACCTGAACGCGCCGCGCACGCCCGGCGAGGCCGTCCAGACCCTGGAGCGCGCCCTCGCCGACCGCGACCCGTACGGCCCCGCCCTGGTGTGCGTCACGGGTGCCTCGAACGTCACCGGCGAGCTGTGGCCCGTCCGTGAACTCGCGGCCGCGGCCCACGCGCACGGCGCCCGCATCGTCCTCGACGCCGCGCAGCTCGCCCCGCACCACCCCGTCGACATCCAGG
The DNA here is from genome assembly GCF_055582645.1 of Streptomyces sp. NPDC107517. Lineage (NCBI taxonomy): Bacteria > Bacillati > Actinomycetota > Actinomycetes > Kitasatosporales > Streptomycetaceae > Streptomyces > Streptomyces sp. NPDC107517. The sequence continues at coordinate 430,409 of NZ_JBVJPM010000002.1, forward strand.
ACCTCGACGTCGACTGGGTCGCCTTCTCCGGGCACAAGCTGTACGCGCCCTTCGGCTCCGGAGTCCTCGCGGGCCGCGCCGACTGGCTCCAGGGCTCCGAGCCCTACCTCGCCGGCGGCGGCGCCTCCCGCAAGGTCGCGCGGCGCGCCGACGGCGGTGTGGACGTCGAGTGGCACGACAGCGCCGCCCGCCACGAGGCCGGTTCGCCGAACGTCATCGGCGTGTACTCCATCGCCTCCGCCTGCAAGGCGCTCACCGAGGCGGGCTTCGACTCGCTCGTCGCCCGCGAGCAGTATCTGATCGGCAAGGTCCGCGACGGTCTCGCCGCCGTGCCCGAGGTGAAGGTGCTCTCGCTGTTCGGCGACGACGCCCCGCGCGTCGGCGTCATCTCGTTCGTCGTCGACGGCTGGAACAGCTCGCACTTCGCGGCCGCGCTCTCCGCCGAGTACGGCATCGGCGTGCGCGACGGCCTCTTCTGCGCCCACCCCCTCGTGCGCACCCTACTGGGCAGCGACCCGCAGTCGCAGGGGGAGTGCGGGGCGCCCGAGGCAGCGCCCGGCGAGAAGTCCCTCAACGCGATCCGCGTCAGCTTCGGCGCCGGCACCCCGGACGAGCACGTCGAGCGCTTCGTCCGCGCCGTCACCGAGCTGGTCCGCGACGGCGCTCGCTGGAACTACCGCACGGAGGACGGGCGTTGCGTCCCGGCGGTGTGATCCGCCGACCTCACCGGACATGACGAAGGCCGCCCCTCGGGGCGGCCTTCGGTCGTCGAGCGGGCCGGATCAGGAGTCGAGCCCGATCGCGAACGCCGCCTCCAGGTCGTGCTGCGAGTACGTGCGGAACGCGACGTGCGTGTCCGTCGCCTCCACGCCCGGGATCTTGCTGATCTTCCCGGGGATGACGTCCGCGAGGTCGTCGTGGCGCGCGACGCGCACCATGGCGATCAGGTCGTACGTACCGGTCACGGAGAAGACCTCGCTGACGCTGTCGAGGGCGGCGATCGACTCGGCGATCTCGGGGATCCGGTCCACGCTGGTCTTGATGAGCACGATCGCGGTGATCACGGCTGGCTGTCTCCCTCGGTGGCCGTGGCTGGGGCTGCTTTCACTTTAGCCCTCCTGTCCGTCGCCACCTTCCTCGCACAGAAGCGCTTCGCGTCCCCCTCTTCTCCCCCTGTAGCGCACCCACGCGTAGAGGAAGCCGACGGAGAACCCGACCAGGTGCGCCAGGTAGGCCACTCCCGGCCCCTGGCCGCTCTGCCGGGCCGCAGCCCACTGGAGCGTCACCCAGAACGGCAGCACCACCCACGCGGGAAACCGCAGCGGCAAGAAGAACAGGAACGGGAACAGGCTCGTCACGCGCGCCCGGGGGAAGAGATACAGGAACGCCCCGAGCACCGCGGAGATCGCCCCCGAGGCGCCCACCAGGGTCTGTTCCGAGCCCGCGTACGCGATGGCGTAGCCGAGCAGCGCCGCGCAGCCGGAGAGCACGTAGAAGAGCGCGAACTGGAGGTGGCCCATTCCCTCTTCGACCATCGCGCCGAAGACGTACAGGAAGAGCATGTTGCCCAGCAGATGCAGCCAGCTGCCGTGGACGAAGAGGGCCGTGACGGTGGTGAGCGCGGCGCGTGGGGAGCCGGTGAGCAGCTGGGCGGGGATCACGCCCCAGCGCTCGAAGTAGTCGCTCTGCGCCGCCAGCAGCCGGTCGCCCGTGCCGTAGACGGGGTTGAGCCCGGACGCCGGGGACAGCATGAACGCCACGCAGCACAGAGCGATCAGCCCGTACGTCACCGGTGCCGGGTGGTTCCTGACAGCCGCTCCGAACGTCCTGCCCGCCGTCGCACCCCGATTGTCGATCATGTAACAGATCATGACGTAACGGTGCACACCTGCCCAGACGGCCTGCCGGGATTCCCCACTGTGGACGCCCGCGCGGTGGGTACCCGCCAGGCCGTAGGGTTACGGGCACCACGCACCACGGAAAACGTACGACCCCGAAAGAAGGCGACAGTCCCGATGACGGTTCCCCTGCCGACCGCCGAGACCCGTTGGCGCTGCACTCTCTGCGGCAACCTCACGCGTTTCGACGTGACCCGTTCGTCGAAGGTCGTCGAATACGTGCACCTCGATCTCGCTGGTGACCCGAAGGTCGAGGAGCGCGAGGTGGTCAGTGAGACCATCGAGTCGGTCCGCTGCCGCTGGTGCAACGCCGTGGATCAGGTCGAACTCGTGGACAGGCCGGGTGCCGGCTCCTGAGAGGGAGCCCAGCCCCCGGAACATACTCACATTGGGGTGACGGATGGTGGAGAGCGCAGGCGGGGAGGCCGGGGACGGCGCCGCTGAGGTGCTCGACCGGCCGTTGCCCGAAGGTGTGCGGCGTCGGGTCGTGCAGATCGTCTCGGACGGCTTCGGCGGGCTGACGGTCGCCGAACTGCCGCCCCAGTTGCGGCAGTATGCGCGCTTCACCCCGACCCGGCGTGCCAAGTTCGCCGGCAATGCGATGGCCGCCGCCCTCGAGGGTGACACGATCTTCCGCCAGCGCATCGGCGAACGTCTCAGAGATGCTCAGCCGGAGCTCGCCGGCGCCCTGGACTCCGGGGCGCCGCCGCCCGCCGCCGACCCCCTCGACGTGGCCGCCGCGGCCTATGTGCTGCGGCCCACCGGCTGGGTGAAGCTCGTCGCGGCCGCCGGCGAGGAGGCCGTGCGGGCCGACGCCGAGCGCGCCGACGAGGAGGCGCGGGCCGAGCTGGAGCGGCTGCGCGCCGAGGTCGGGGCCGCCCGCGACCAGGCCAGGTCCGAGACCGAACGGCTGCGCACGGAGCTGGAGTCGGCGAAGAAAGAGGCCGAGTCCCTCCACCGCAAGCTGCGCAGTGCGCTCAGTGACGTCAAGCGCGGCGAGGCCGCCGTGCGCAAGATCCACGGCGAGACCGAGGCCGTACGGGCCGAGATGCAGGCACAGCTGTCCGCCGCCGACAGCGAGACGCGGCGGCTCAAGGCGCGGCTCGGCGAGACGGAGGCGGCGCTCGAGGCCTCCCGCAAGGCGGCGCGCGAGGGCCGCAGCATCGAGGACATGCGCGTACGGCTGCTGCTCGACACCGTCCTGGAGTCCGCGCAGGGGCTGCGCCGCGAGCTGGCGCTGCCGCCCGTGTCCGTGCGCCCCGCCGAGACCGTGGACGCGGTCGAGCCCGGGCGGATGTCGCCCAAGGACATCGCGGCCCGCGCCCTGTCCGAGCACGACCCCGCCATCCTCGACCAGCTGCTCGCCCTGCCGCAGGCCCATCTCGTGGTCGACGGCTACAACGTCACCAAGACCGGCTATCCGACGATGCCGCTGGAGAAGCAGCGGCTGAGGCTGCTCGGCTCGCTCTCCCAGCTCGCCGCGCAGACCGGCGCCGAGGTCACCTGCGTCTTCGACGGGGCCGAACTCGCCGCGCCCGTACTGCTCGCGCCGCCGCGCGGTGTGCGCGTGCTCTTCTCGAAGGCGGGTGTCACCGCCGACGAGCTGATCCGCCAGCTGGTGCGCGCCGAACCCTCCGGACGGCCCGTGGTGGTGGTCTCCACGGACCGGGAGGTGGCCGACGGGGTCGCCAAGTCGGGTGCGCGTCCCGTCGCCTCCGTGATGCTTCTCAAGCGTCTCTCGCACGGCTGACCGACCGCCGCGCAGGTTCCGACCCTTCGCCGCATTGGCAACGTAGGTCTCATACGTAACCTCTGGTCCTGATGCCCGAATTGGCGGATCGTTTACGCAACGTAGTGTCAAACGAGCATTACCGCACGTGAGTTGAGTGCAAAGAATGCGCTCGGTGACCGACTTTTTTCTCGTCAGGATTTGAACTGATCACAGGAAGGTCACTAAGGTCTGGCCTCGAACCTCCGCTCGGGTGATCGCTCATCGGGAGTGACGGCAGAGGGTCACCGCCCACCGGCGTGTCGGTAGGCGGCTGGAGGAAGAAGGAGCTCGCCTTCGTGGCGTCCCACCGTCGACCCAAGCAGCCGAGCCGCACCCGTGTGACCGTGCTCACCGCAACCGCCGCCGCAGCCGTGGCCCTCACGTCACAGGCCGCGCAGGCCGCGCCGAAGCCGAGCAAGAGCGAGGTCAAGGCCAAGGTCGACAAGCTCTACGAAGAGGCGGAGAGGGCCACCGACAAGTACAACGGGGCCAAGGAGAAGCAGAAGAAGCTCGAGAAGGAGATCGGCGACCTCCAGGACAAGGTCGCCCGCGGCCAGGAGGACCTCAACGAGCTGCGCACCGGCCTCGGTTCGATGGCCAGCGCCCAGTACCGCTCCGGCGGCATCGACCCCTCCGTCCAGCTCTTCCTCTCCGCCGACCCGGACGACTTCCTGGACAAGGCCTCCACGCTCGACCAGCTCAGCGGTCAGCAGGTCGAGGGCCTGAAGAAGATCCAGGAGAAGCAGCGTTCGCTGGCGCAGGAGCGCCAGGAGGCCGCCGACAAGCTCAAGGACCTCGCCGACACCCGCACGGAGCTCGGCAAGAAGAAGCAGCAGGTCCAGAGCAAGCTCAGCGCCGCGCAGAAGCTCCTCAACAGCCTCACCGCCGCCGAGCGTCAGAAGATGGCCGAGGAGGAGGCGCGCGCCAGCCGCTCCGCCGGCTCGCGCGTCGACCTGGGCAACGAGGTCCCCGCCTCGAAGCGCGGCGCCGCCGCCCTGAACGCCGCCGCCACCCAGCTCGGCAAGCCGTACGTCTCCGGCGGCACGGGCCCCAACTCCTACGACTGCTCCGGGCTCACCCAGTGGTCGTACGGACAGGCCGGTGTGGGCATAACCCGGACCACGTACACGCAGCAGAACGACGGCCCGAAGATCGGCATGAGCCAGCTCAAGCCCGGCGACCTGGTCTTCTTCAACAACCTCGCGCACGTGGCCCTGTACGCGGGCAACGGCCAGGTACTGCACGCCCCGCACCCCGGCGCCGTCGTGCGCTACGAGTCGATGAGCACCGTCGGCTCGTTCCAGTTCGGCGTCCGCATCTCCGGCTGAGAACCCCGTCCGGATCCGCCGGGCGAGCGCCCAGCGAAAACGCGCCCGTTCGGGCGAATTCCGGCATCACCCGCTGACCCCACGCCCCGCCCTTGACCTGCGTCATAGGCGGGGCGTCGCGGTTTCCGCCCGCACAGCGGACGTTGGCCGTGCCCGCCCCTCACGGCTACTGTCGCCGCGCATTCCCCTGACCGGGCTCTCCGGCCGGGGGTCGTTCGTCAGCGGAAGGGGGAGCGGCTACCCGTGGGGTCCCATCGCCGTCCCGCGCAGTCCGGCCTCGACCGGAGCGCGCGCGGCTCCACTGTGTACGTCCTGTCGGCCGTGGCGGCCACCGCCGCCGCCGGGCTCACCGCCGCCCCCGCGGGCGCCGCGCCGCAGGACCGCCCGTCCGGCACCCGGGCCGAGGTCGACCGCCTCCTCGAGCAGGCCGAGCAGGCCACCGAGGCGTTCAACAAGGCCGACGAGCGCGCCGACAAGCTCCGCGACGAACTGGGGGACCTCCAGGACAGCGTCGCCCGCGGGCAGGAGCGCATCAACACGATGCGCGGCGCCCTCGGTTCGCTCGCCGGCGCCCAGTACCGCTCGGGCGGCATCGACCCCGCCCTCGCCCTGCTCCTGTCGTCGGACCCCGACGGCTATCTCGACAAGGCGTTCGTCCTCAGCCGCGTCACCGCCCGCCAGGCCGGCGAACTCAGCGAACTGCAGCGGGCGCAGCGCGACCTGTCCCAGCAACGCGCCGAGGCCACCCGCAAGCTCGTCGACCTGGAGCGCTCCCGCAAGGACGTCGCCCGCCACAAGCGGACCGTCGAGGGCAAGCTGGCCAAGGCCCGGCGCCTGCTCGACTCCCTGCCCGCCTCGCAGCGTGAGGCCTACGAGCGCGCCTCGCGCGGCGGCGAACGCGACGGCGTCCCCGACCTGTCGGGCGCGGGCGTCCCGTCGTCCGGCCGGGCCGCCGCGGCGGTCGCCGCCGCGATGTCCGCCGTCGGCAAGCCGTACGTGTGGGGCGCCAACGGGCCCTCCGGGTTCGACTGTTCGGGCCTCATGCAGTGGTCGTACGCGCGCGCGGGCGTGGGCCTGCCGCGCACCTCGCAGGCCCAGCGGTACGCGGGACGGCAGGTCCCCCTCTCCGAGGCGCGGCCCGGAGACCTCGTCGCCTACCGCTCGGACGCCAGCCATATCGGGATGTACGTGGGCAACGGCCAGGTCATCCACGCCCCCTATCCCGGCGCGCCCGTGCGGTACGACCCGGTGGGCATGATGCCCGTGTCGTCCGTGACGCGGGTCTGAGCGGTCGAGGCCGGCGGGGCCCGGCGCGGGGGCGCCGTACGATCGGGAGGATGTCTGGTCGAGGGCGTGGTGCGGGTGGAGCGGGGGCATGCGTCGCCGTGCTGTCCGTGGCCGCCCTGCTCGCCGGGCTCGTCGGCTGCGGCGGGGGACCGGCGCAGGACACGGTCCGGGGCGATGTGCAGCACACGCTCGACCGCAGGGCCGACGCCGTCCTCGTCCGGGATCCGGCCGCGTACCGCGCCACCGGCAGCGCGGACGCCGCGGTTCTGACGAACCTCGCCGACGTCCCGCTGTCCTCCTGGACGTACCGGCTCACGCGCCTGGACCGCTCGGGCAGCCACGCCACCGCCGACGCGGAACTGCGCTACCGGATCGAGGGCTACGACAGCGCGCCCGTCGTCTCCGCGCGCTCCCTCGAGCTCGAGCTGCGCGAAGGACGCTGGTACGTGACCTCCGACCGGCCCGCCCCGAAGGCCGGCGAGCAGCTCTGGGAACAGGGCAGGGTCGTCGTCGAGAAGGGCGCGCACAGTCTCGTCCTCGGCGTCGGCAGGTCCCACGGCGCGCTGCGCGACTACGCGGACCTCGCCGACGAGGCCGTGCCCGCCGTGAGCGACGCCTGGGGGACCGGCTGGGCCCGGCGGGTCGTCGTGCTCGTCCCGAAGTCCCTGGACGGCATGGGCGCGCTGCTCGGGACCCCCGCCGCCGGATACCGGGGCATCGCCGCGGTGACCACCGGCGAGGCGGGCGCGCCGGGGCGGACGCCGGCCGACCGGATCATCGTGAATCCCGACGCCTACGGGGTGCTCGGCTCCTTCGGCAAGCAGGTCGTCCTCACGCACGAGACGACCCATGTCGCCAGCCGCGCGGCGACGTCGGGGGCCACTCCGCTGTGGCTGTCCGAGGGGTACGCGGACTGGGTCGGCTACCGCGGCACCGGGCGCTCCGCGGGGCAGGCCGCGCCGGAACTGGAGCGCGCGGTGCGGCTCGGCCGGCTGCCGGCCGAGCTCCCCACCGACCCCGACTTCGGGTTCACCGGCGACGCGGGGCGGCTCGCGCAGGCGTACGAGGGCGGGTGGCTGGCCTGCCGGATGATCGCGGACCGCTGGGGCGAGGCGAAGCTGAACGACTTCTACCGCGCGGTGGGGAAGCACAAGCGGCGGACCGGGGCGGTCGAGGAGGCGATGGCGAGCGTGCTCGGGACGACGGAGGAGAAGTTCACGGCACAGTGGCGGGATTATCTGCGGGCCCAGCTCGGCTGACCGGCCGGCGCGGTCATGACGTGAGCAGGGTCTCGTCGCGGGCCGTTTGGGGAGGCGGCGCCTGTTCGAGCGTCCGCGGCACCGCGGCCGTCTGCCGCCACAGGCGCCGGGCGGCGGTGAGGGAGGCGGCGACCAGCAGGCCGTTGCGCACGAGGATCAGGGCGAGGCCGAGTCCGTCGCCGTACACGACGTGTCCGAACCCGAGCGGGAACTCCAGGAACGTCACGAGGGACGCCGCCAGGACCAGGCAGGCGGGCGGCGTCATCCGGCTCGCGGAGAACAGCGTCGACACCGCGGCCAGGCCGGTCAGCCACAGCATGTACTGAGGGCTGATCACCCGGCTCGTCGTCGTGAACAGCAGCACCGCCACGAACGCCGCGTCCGCGAGCGTGCCCGGCGCCCAGGCCCGCGCCCGCAGCCGCCACATCAGGAGCCAGCCGAACGCGAGCAGCGTCAGCCCCTGCGCGACCGTGCTGACGACGTCCACGTAGGGGCCGAGGAACTCCATCGAGCCGTAGTTCAGCCCGACCGAGCCCGGCCAGCCGAACTGCCGGGCCACGTGGAACACCAGCGCGCCGAGCGACTCCACCTCCGTGCCGCGGTCGCGCTGGGAGGCGACGAAGTCGAGCGCGCCCGGCATCGCCGCCGCGAGGGCGACGACCAGGGCGCCGGCGGTGAGGGCCGCGCTGCCCCAGGAGACCCGCGTGACGCGCCCGCGGCGGGTCCCGAGCAGCAGGAGCACGGGCCACACCTTCAGCAGCGCGCCGAGCCCCGTGAGCACCCCCATGAGGCGCGGATGCCGGGCCCCGGCCAGCAGCGCCGCCACCGCGACCGCGGTGACCATGACGTCGTAGCGGGCATATGCGGTCGGACCGAGCAGCGGCACGCCCGCCACCCACACCCACGCCCCGCGCCACGACCGGCCGGGCCGCCCGCCCGCGTACGCGAGGAGTCCGAAGGTGATCGCGTCGGCGACGAGGGCGAGCACGAAGAACGCGGTGGCGTAGGACAGGAACGGCAGGAGGCCGGGGGAGAGGATCGCGCCCGCGGCGGCGGGCGGGTACTGCCAGGTGACGTCGTCCAGCGGGAACGTGCCCGTGCGCAGGACCCCGTACCAGTTGCGGTAGATGACGGAGACGTCGACCGTCACGTCCGGCCCCGGGACCGTGATCACCTTCAGGACGCACAGGAGGAGCAGCGCCCGGGTCGCGGCCCACACCAGCACCGCGCGGACCGGGGTTCTCGGCATCATTCGGGCCATGATGCCCGGCAGAACTGTGCAGGGGCCATGAAGCACGGCCCACCGGCGCGTTAGGTACTGTCGGCGACGATGCACAAGACCCTGATCGTGACCAACGACTTCCCGCCCAGGCCCGGTGGCATCCAGGCCTTCCTGCACAACATGGCGCTCCGCCTGGACCCCGAGCAGCTCGTCGTCTACGCCTCCACCTGGAAGCGCACCCGCGAGGGCGTCGAGGCGACCGCGGCCTTCGACGCCGAGCAGCCCTTCACCGTCGTCCGTGACCGTACGACGATGCTGCTGCCCACGCCCCGCGTCACCCGGCGCGCGGTGGGCCTGCTCCGGGAGCACGGCTGTACGTCGGTGTGGTTCGGCGCGGCCGCCCCGCTCGGTCTGATGGCACCGGCGCTGCGCAAGGCCGGCGCCCGGCGCCTGGTGGCCACCACACACGGGCACGAGGCCGGCTGGGCGCAACTGCCCGCGTCCCGCCAACTCCTGCGCCGCATCGGTGAGTCGACGGACACGATCACGTATCTCGGCGAGTACACGCGGTCGCGGATCGCCGCCGCGCTGACGCCCGCCGCGGCGGGGCGGATGGTGCAGCTGCCGCCGGGCGTGGACGAGAAGACGTTCCACCCCGGCTCCGGCGGCGACCTGGTGCGGGCGCGGCTCGGACTGACGGACCGGCCCGTCGTCGTGTGCGTCTCGCGGCTCGTGCCGCGCAAGGGTCAGGACACGCTGATCCTCGCGATGCCGCGGATCCTCGCGGCCGTCCCGGACGCGGTACTGCTCGTCGTGGGCGGCGGCCCGTACGAGAAGGAACTGCGCAAGCTCGCGGCGGAGACGGGTGTCAGCGACTCGGTGCGCTTCACGGGGGCCGTGCCGTGGTCGGAGCTGCCCGCGCACTACGGGGCGGGCGACGTGTTCGCCATGCCGTGCCGGACCCGGCGCGGCGGCCTCGACGTCGAGGGCCTCGGCATCGTCTACCTGGAGGCGTCGGCGACGGGCCTGCCGGTCGTGGCGGGCGACTCCGGCGGGGCGCCGGACGCGGTGCTCGACGGGGAGACGGGCTGGGTCGTCAGGGGAGGTTCGGCGGAGGAGTCCGCGGACCGGATCGTGGCGCTGCTCGGCGACGCGGAGTTGCGGCGGCGCATGGGGGAGCGGGGGCGCGAGTGGGTCGAGGAGCGGTGGCGGTGGGATCTGCTGGCGGAGAAGCTGCGCGGACTGCTGTGACGCCGAACGCCGGACGGGCTGGATGATCCATCCAGCCCGTCCGGCGTTCGAGGGCAAGGGACGCGGGGGCTCGGCCCCCGCGGAGCTCAGCCCCGGTAAAGCGCCTCGATCTCGTCCGCGTAGTCCTTCGCCACGACGTTTCGCTTCAGTTTGAGGGACGGCGTCAGGTGACCCGACTCCTCCGTGAACTGGGTCGGCAGGATGCGGAACTTGCGGACCGACTCCGCCTTGGAGACCGCCGCGTTGCCGTCGTCCACGGCCGTCTGGATCGCCGCGAGGAGATCCGCGTCGTCCCGCAGCGACACCGCCGTCGCGTCGGCCGGCTTGCCGTGCTCGGCGGCCCAGCGGCCGAGGAACTCGTCGTCGACCGTGACGAGCGCGCCGACGAAGGGGCGCCCGTCGCCGACGACCATGCACTCGGCGACCAGGGCGTGCGCACGGATGCGGTCCTCGATGACGGCCGGGGCGACGTTCTTGCCGCCCGCCGTCACGATGATCTCCTTCTTGCGGCCGGTGATCCGGAGGTAGCCGTCCTCGTCGAGCGTGCCGATGTCGCCGGTGTGGAACCAGCCGTCGGCCAGCGCCTCCTCGGTCGCGGCCTCGTTGTTCCAGTAGCCCGAGAACAGGTGCTCGCCGTGCAGCAGCACCTCGCCGTCGTCGGCGATCCGGACCACGGAACCGGGCAGCGGCTGGCCGACCGTGCCGATCTTCTGCCGGTCCCACGGGTTGAAGGCGGTGGCGGCGCAGGACTCGGTCAGGCCGTAGCCCTCCAGGACCGTGAAGCCGATGCCGCGGAAGAAGTGGCCGAGGCGCTCGCCGAGCGGGGCGCCGCCGGAGATCGCGTACTCGCCGCGCCCGCCGAGGACGGCGCGCAGCTTCGAGTAGACGAGCTTGTCGAACGTCTTGTACTTCACCTTCAGGGCGAGCGACGGGCCCTTCGGCGTGTCCAGCGCGCGGCTGTACTCGATGGCCGTGTCGGCCGCCTTGTCGAAGATCTTGCCCTTGCCGTCGGCCTGCGCCTTGGCACGCGCCGAGTTGTAGACCTTCTCGAAGACGCGCGGCACACCCAGGATCAACGTCGGCCGGAACGCGGCCAGTTCATCGGTGAGGTGCTTGATGTCGGGGGCGTGGCCCAGCTTGATCGGGGCCATCAGCGAGGCGACCTCGACCAGGCGGCCGAAGACGTGCGCGACGGGCAGGAAGAGCAGCACCGAGCACTCGCCCGTACGGAACAGGGGCTTGAGGCGCTCGACCACGTTCCCGCACTCGGCGAAGAAGCTGCGGTGCGTGAGGACACAGCCCTTGGGGCGGCCCGTGGTGCCCGAGGTGTAGACGATCGTCGCCGCGTCGTCGGCCTTCGCGACCGCGCTGCGCTCGTCGACGGTCACGTCGGAGACATCGGCGCCCGCGCGGTCCAGCTCCCGGACACCGCCGGCGTCGATCTGCCAGACGTGGCCGAGGCCGGGGAGGCCGTCGCGCACGGACTCGACGGTGGCCGCGTGCGCGGCGCTCTCGACCACGCAGGCCACGGCGCCGGAGTCGCCGAGGATCCACTGGATCTGCTCGGCGGAGCTGGTCTCGTACACCGGGACGGTGATCGCTCCGGCGCTCCAGATCGCGAAGTCGAGGAGCGTCCACTCGTAACGGGTACGGGACATCAGGCCGACCCGGTCGCCCGGCAGCACGCCGGAGGCGATCAGGCCCTTGGCGGCGGATCGCACCTCCGCGAGGAAGGTGGTGGCCGTGACGTCCTGCCAGGTGCCGTTCACCTTGCGGGCGATGACGGCGACGTCGGGGTGCTGCGCGGCGTTTCTGCGGACGATGTCGGTCAGATTGCCGTCCGCAGGGACCTCGTACAGGGCCGGAAGGCTGAACTCGCGCAAGACTGCTGCTCCTCATAGGGCACCGGCGCCACGGCATGGTGTGAGTCGACGATGCGGTCCAAGATCGGGCAGGTGCTCAGCTGCTGAAGCAGTGGTAGCCCCAGTGGTTGAAATGCTGAGCACTACTGGACTGCCCGGACGTTACCCACCGGTACTGCTTTTCCGGTAGGGGGTCCTGGCCAGATGTTCGCTGCGTCACACGCCGTGTAACTGCTCCGCCGACCCTAGTCCACGAAATCGGCCAATAGGAAGTAACCGCAGGTCCGGCCCCCTCTACCCACGATTCCCACACAGTTCTAGGGTGATCGCATGCGCGTACATGTGGTCAGCGATGTGCACGGAAACTCCACAGACCTCGCCCGGGCGGGAGACGGGGCGGACGCTCTCGTCTGCCTCGGTGACCTGGTGCTCTTCCTCGACTACGCAGATCATGCGCGCGGCATCTTCCCCGATCTGTTCGGTGTGGAGAACGCGCACCGCATCGTCGAGCTGCGCACCGCCCGCCGCTTCGAGGAGGCACGCGTGTTCGGAGCCGGGCTCTGGGCCGGGATCGATCGCGGGACCGCCATCGAGACGGCGGTCCGCAGGCAGTACGCCGAGCTCTTCGCGGCGTTCCCCACGCCGACGTACGCCACCTACGGCAACGTCGACATCCCGCACCTGTGGTCCGAGTACGCCGGACCAGGCACGACCGTCCTCGACGGCGAGCGCGTCGAGATCGGCGGGCTCGTCTTCGGCTTCGTCGGCGGCGGACTGCGCAGCGCCATGCGCACCCCGTACGAGATCAGCGACGAGGAGTACGCCGCCAAGCTCGACGCCGTCGGGGAGGTCGACGTGCTGTGCACCCACATCCCGCCGGACGTCCCCGAACTCGTCTACGACACCGTCGCCCGCCGCTTCGAGCGCGGCAGCCGCGCCCTCCTGGAGGCGATCCGGCGCACCCGCCCCCGGTACTCCCTGTTCGGCCATGTTCACCAGCCGCTCACCCGCCGTATGCGGATCGGGGCGACGGAGTGCGTCAATGTCGGCCACTTCGCCGGTTCGGGCAGGCCCTGGGCCCTGGAGTGGTGACCGGGCCGCCGCCGGTGCGCGGTAGCCTTCACGCGATACACACCACCCCTCAGCGGACCGCATCTGGAGGAGCCACCGCGATGGCGGAACACACCAGCTCGAGCATCACGATCGAGGCGGCACCGGCCGATGTCATGGGGGTGATCGCCGACTTCGCCCGCTACCCCGACTGGACGGGAGAGGTGAAGGAGGCCGAGGTCCTCGCCGAGGACGGCGCGGGCCGCGCCGAGCAGGTGCGACTCGTCATGGACGCCGGAGCGATCAAGGACGACCAGACCCTGGCCTACACCTGGACCGGGGACAACGAGGTCTCCTGGACCCTGGTCAAGTCCCAGATGTTGCGCTCCCTCGACGGCACGTACCTCCTCAAGCCGGCCGGCACGGGCACCGAGGTCACCTACCGCCTCACGGTCGACGTCAAGATCCCCATGCTCGGCATGATCAAGCGCAAGGCCGAGAAGGTCATCATCGACCGCGCCCTCGCAGGCCTGAAGAAGCGCGTGGAGACGAAGTAGCCTCCAGCACTCGCGTCCGGCGGCCCGCCGTCTTTGTCCGGCGGCCTGCCGGGGGTGACCTGCGCCCCAGGTAGCCTCACACTCCATGCGCACCGTTCTGGTAACCGGCCCCGGCGGCTCCGGCCGGACCACCGCCGCCGCGGCCACGGCCCTGACCGCCGCGCGCCGCGGAGCCCGCACTCTCGTGCTCTCGGCGGACCCCACGGACACCCTCGGCGCCGCCCTCGCGACCCCCACGGGCGCGGCGCCGACCTCCGTCGAACCCGGTCTCACCGCGATACGTCTCGCCCCGGCGGACCGCTTCCGCGAGGACCTCGCCGGCCTCCAGGAAAAGGCCGCGTCCGCCCTCGACCTCCTGGGGGCCACCCGGCTCGACGCCGAGGAGCTCACCCCGCTGCCCGGCAGCCACGAACTCGCCCTGCTCCGCGCACTGCGCGACAGCGCCCACGGTCCCTACGACCTCGTCGTCGTCGACCTCCCCCCGGCGCCGCAGGCCCTCGCCCTGCTCGCCCTGCCGGAACAGCTGCGCCGCTATCTGCGCCGGCTGCTCCCCCCGGAACGGCAGGCCGCCCGCGCCCTGCGCCCCCTCCTCGGCCGCCTCGCCGGCGTCCCCATGCCCGCGGAGTGGCTGTACGAGACGGCGGACCGCTGGGACACCGCGCTCGCCGCCGTCCAGGCCGTGATCGAGGACCCGCACACGACCGTGCGCCTCGTCGCCGAGCCCACGCCCGCCGCGGCCGACGCCCTGATCACCACGACCACCGGCCTCGCCCTGCACGGCCTGCGCGCCGACGCGCTGCTCGCCTCCCGCCTGCTCCCCGACGGCTCCACCGACCCGTGGCTCACCGACGCGGCCGCCCGCCAGCGCAAGGTCGTCGCCGCCTGGCAGGGCACGTACGACGTGCATGAGCTGCCGCATCTGGGCCGTGACCCGCGCGGCGCCGACGACCTGGCAGCGCTCGGCGCCCCGCCGGTCCCGCCCGCGCCGCCCGCCATCGCCTGGCCCGTCGAGGACCGCATCGCCGACGAGGGCGTCCTCGTGTGGCACCTGCCGCTGCCCGGCGCCGTCCGGGAGGACCTCGGTCTGGTGCGGCGCGGCGACGAACTCGTCGTCACCGCCGGACCGCTCCGCCGCATCGTCACCCTGCCGTCGGCGCTGCGCCGCTGCACCGTCGCCGGCGCCGGCCTGCGCGACGGCGTCCTGCGCATCCGGTTCACTCCCGACCCCGGCCTGTGGCCGCGGGGACGGTGAACCGACTACCGCCGTTCGGGTAACGTCGAAGGTACGCACCCACCTGGTACGCACCCACTCGCATACGTTCTCGCAGGAGTCAGCCGTCATGAGCGACGCCACCGAGCAGCCCGCACCCGACGCCGACGCCGACGCCTGGGAGAAGGCGTGCGCCGAGGACCTCGCTGAGGAGAAGGCCCGCCGCCGTGCCCAGCACGGGCCCCCGCCCGGCTCGGCCGCCGAGGAGCTGCGCAAGCTCGTCGACGCCGTCGCCGAGAAGCTGTCGGGACTCCAGACGCCCCTTCTCGGAGCGGTCGCCCAGGGCACCGCGCAGCAGGTCGTCAACGAGGTCGTCAAGCAGGCGAAGGCGGCCGTCGAGCCGGTCGTCGAACGCAACCCCGAGGTCTTCGACCACCTCGCCGCCGCCGGCAACGAACTGCTCGCCGCCTACCGCTCCGCCGTGGAGCGCCAGGAGCAGCGCTGGACCCAGCGCTCATCGGGCTCGTCGGGCACGCAGGCCGGACGGGCCGCCGGGGACGGCACGGACCCCCGTGACGAGGGCCCCGAGGGGCCTTCAAAAGGTGAACACATCGACCTCGACTGAGAGCCGCTCGGGTACGGTGGGCCGTAGCGGGGCTCGACCGAACTGAGGGATTCATGGGACTCACCATCGGCGTCGACATCGGCGGCACAAAGATCGCGGCCGGCGTGGTCGACGAGGAAGGCAACATCCTCTCGACGTTCAAGGTGCCGACTCCCAGCACGTCCGAGGCCATCGTTGACGCGATCGCCTCGGCCGTCGAGGGCGCACGGGCAGGACACGAGATCGTCGGCGTGGGCATCGGCGCCGCCGGCTACGTCAACCGCCAGCGCTCCACGGTCTACTTCGCGCCCAACATCGACTGGCGCCAGGAGCCGCTAAAGGAAGAGGTCGAGAAGCGGGTCGGCCTGCCGGTCGTCGTCGAGAACGACGCGAACGCGGCGGCCTGGGGTGAATACAAGTTCGGCGCCGGCAAGGGCCACCGGAACGTCATCTGCATCACGCTCGGCACCGGCCTCGGCGGCGGCATCATCATCGGCAACAAGCTGCGCCGCGGCCACTTCGGCGTGGCCGCCGAGTTCGGCCACATCCGGATGGTCCCGGACGGTCTGCTGTGCGGCTGCGGCAGCCAGGGCTGCTGGGAGCAGTACGCCTCCGGCCGCGCGCTCGTCCGCTACGCCAAGCAGCGCGCCAACGCGACCCCGGAGCACGCGGAGTTCCTGCTCTCCCTGGGCGACGGAACCCCGGACGGCATCGAGGGCAAGCACATCTCCATGGCCGCCCGCCAGGGTGACGCCGTGGCCGTCGACTCGTACCGCGAGCTTGCCCGCTGGGCCGGCGCGGGCCTCGCCGACCTGGCCTCGCTGTTCGACCCGTCCGCGTTCATCGTCGGCGGTGGACTCTCGGACGAGGGCGAGCTCGTCCTCGACCCGATCCGCAAGTCCTACAAGCGCTGGCTGGTCGGCGGCAACTGGCGCCCCGTGGCGGACGTCATCGCGGCCCAGCTCGGCAACAAGGCGGGCATGGTCGGGGCGGCGGACCTGGCGCGGGAGCCCGACCCGATCATGTGACACCGGCTGCTTCAGCCACCGGACGCCCGCCGTTTTCCCGGAGAAACGGCGGGCGTTCGTCGTATCTTGATCGTCATGGTCACCGGATCACTCCCCAACTCCCGCACCGAACCCGACGGTTCGGCCGTCGTCCGGGTGCTCAGCTACAACATCCGCTCGATGCGCGACGACACCGCCGCGCTCGCCCGGGTCATCGCGGCCTGCGCCCCCGACCTGGTCCTGATCCAGGAGGCGCCCCGCTTCTTCCGCTGGCGCAAGAAGCTCGCCCGGCTCGCGGCCGCCGCGGACCTGGTGATCCTCTCGGGCGGCGCGAGTGCGGCCGGCCCGGCGCTGCTCTGCTCGCTGCGCGCCACCGTCGAACGCACCGAGGACGTCCTGCTGCCCCTCACCCCCGGTCTGCACCGGCGCGGCTTCGCGACCGCCGTAGTCCGCTTCGGCGGCGCCAGGATCGGCGTACTGAGCTGCCATCTGAGCCTGCAGAAGGACGAGCGGTACGCGCAGGGCGGGATGCTCCTCGACCGGCTCGCGGCGCTCGGTGTCGAGCACGCCGTCGCGGGCGGTGACCTGAACGAACGCCCCGGTGGCCGCACGTTCCGTCGTCTTGCCGGGGCTCTGCAGGACGGCTGGGCCACAAAGCCGTGGCTCGGGGAGTACACCTCGACGCCGTCCGACCCGCATCAGCGCATCGACGCGATCCTCGCGACACAGGGCGTCGAGGTCCTCGGCTGCGGGGTCCCGGTGGGCATGCCGGGGGTGCGCGAGGACGACCTGAGGGCGGCCACGGACCATCTGCCGGTCCTGGCCGCCCTCAGGGTTCCCGCCGCCCGGGGCTGACGCGGGTCAGACGACCGCGCCGCGCCCCGGATCGTCGTCGTCATCGTCGCCCTGCATACGCATCACGAGCGTGCCGAAGCCGCCGAGGAAGCCACCGACGCAGACCGTCGTGAGCCACCACGTCATCTGCCAGCCGAGCAGCACCGCCAGCAGCATCAGGACCGGGCCGCCGATCACGGCGAGCCAGGCGAACTTGGCGGTGACGTCCGCCTCGGGCAGCGGCGGGGGCTCCGGGGGCACGAAGTGGCCCTCTTCGTCGGCGTCGCTGTCCGACGGCTGGGACGGCGCGTAGTCGCGGGGGCCGCCGACGCCGGGTGCGAAGGAGACAGAGGAGCCGAGCGGCGTCGCGGGCCTGCCGGTGCCCGGCTCCGAGTCGTTCGTCCCCGAGTCGTTCGTCTCCGAACCGTTCGTCTCGGAGCCGTCCGTGTCCAGGTCGGGCAGGGCCAGGTCTTCGATCGGCTTGAACGGCCTGGCGCCCGGCGGGTCCGGCGGCTCCGTGCCGTACCCGGCGACGATGGCGGCCCAGACGGCGTCCTCGTCCATGGGCTCGCCGGCGTCCCCGGCAGCCGCCGCTGCTTCCGCGGGGGGCTGCTGTTCCTTGCCGAGCTGCGCCGGACCGGGCAGCGCCGTGCCCGACGCCGCCGTCTCGGCGGACGCGTCCTCCGGCTCGCGGCTCTCGTCGCCGGCGGGTTCACGTCGGTCCTGCTCAGCCACCGGTGGCCGTCCCTTCCTTACCGACACTGGGCGCGAGCCGGCCGATGAACGCAAAGCTCTCGTCGAAGATCCGGTCCGCATCATGGTCCAACGTCGCGACGTGGTAGCTCTGTTCCAGCAGGATCTCCTCGACGTCCGTGGACGAGATCCTGCTGAGGATGCGCGCCGAGTCGACGGGCGGCACGACATGGTCCTGGGTGCTGTGCAGGACCACCACCGGCTGTGTCACCTGCGGAAGTTCACCGTCGACGATGCGGAAGAAGTTCCGCAGGGAGTGCGCGGCGTGCAGCGGCACCCGGTCGTACCCGATCTCCGTCGAGCCCTCCTTCGCGATGTCGCTGGCGATGCCCTTCGTCGTGCGCACGAGGTGCCGGGCCACCGGGAGGGCGTGCGCGGCGAGGCCGTGCACCTTGTTCCCCGGGTTCACCAGGACCAGGCCCGCCACCTCGTCCCCGTGTTTGGCCGCGAGCCGCAGCGCGAGGGCGGCGCCCATCGACAGACCGAAGACGAAGACCTGGGAGCACCGGTCCCGCAGCTCGCGCAGGGCGCGGTCCACCTCCGCGTACCAGTCCTGCCAGCCGGTGACCTGCATGTCCTCCCAGCGCGTGCCATGACCGGGCAGCAGGGGGAGCGAGACGGTGAGGCCGCGCTCGGCGAGGTACTCCGCCCAGGGGCGCAGCGACTGCGGGGAACCGGTGAAACCGTGACAGAGGAGGACGCCGACCTCTCCGCCCTCGTGGCGGTACGGCTCGGCTCCAGGAATGACCGGCACCTTCGGTCTCCTGTTCGTGAGAGGGGGATCGCCCGGGACTGCGGGGCGTACTTCACCGTACGCGACCGCGCTGACACCGACCAGGGTCGTCGGGCCCCCGGCCTGCGGCGCGGGTTAAGGTCTGATCCACGCACAAGGGAAGGCAGTGGGTTGATCTACGGCGCAATGAAGGTGGCCATCGGAGGGCCGCTGAAGCTCGGCTTCAGGCCCTGGGTGGAGGGCCTCGAGAACATTCCCGCCGAGGGTCCCGCCATCCTGGCCAGCAACCATCTGTCCTTCTCGGACTCCTTCTTCCTGCCGGCGGTGCTCGACCGCAAGGTCACCTTCATCGCGAAGGCCGAGTACTTCACGACACCCGGTGTGAAGGGCAAGCTCACGGCCGCGTTCTTCAAGGGCGTCGGCCAGCTCCCCGTGGACCGCTCCGGTTCGCGCGGCGCGGGAGAGGCCGCCATCAAGAGCGGCATCGAGGTCCTGGAGCGAGGCGAGCTGTTCGGTATCTACCCGGAGGGCACCCGCTCGCCCGACGGCCGCCTGTACCGAGGCAAGCCCGGCGGCCTCGCGCGCGTGGCGCTCGCCACCGGCGCGCCCGTCATCCCGGTCGCGATGATCGACACCGAGAAGATCCAGCCCCCCGGCAAGGTCCTGCCGAAGCTGATGCGTCCCGGCATCCGCATCGGCAAGCCCCTCGACTTCGGGCGCTACCAGGGCATGGAGCACGACCGGTTCGTGCTGCGGGCCCTGACCGACGAGGTCATGTACGAGATCATGAAGCTCTCCGGCCAGGAGTACGTCGACATGTACGCGACCGCCGCCAAGCGGCAGATCGCGGACGCGGCGAAGGCCGAGGCCAAGGCCGAGAAGGAGGCCAGGGCCGAGAGGGAGGCCAGGGCCACGAAGGCAGCCGAGGAGAACAAGGGCGGCGGTACGGAACGGCCGGCCTCCTAGCCGCGTCGTCGTTCTGAGAGCGGTCGATCCGGGAGCAGCGGTTCGGGGGGTGGGTGCGTGGCCAGGCGCGAACGCGTCATGACGATGTCCGTCGAGCAGCCGCTGTGGCGCGCGCTGACGGCGTACCGGCTGCTGACGATGCTGTACGCGATCGGCCTGTTCGTCACGGCGCAGGACAGGTTCGACCGCCCCTGGGTGGCGATCGGCTACTTCGTGGTCCTGGTCGTGTGGACCCTGGCCACGCTGCCGCGCGTCGCGAACGCCGCGAGCTGCACCAAGCGCTTCCTCACCGCCGACCTGATCGTCGCGCTCGCCGGCATCCTGCTCACGCCGGTCGCCGTCGAGCACAGCCGGATCGTGGAGGGCGGTCCGACCCTGCCGTCGATCTGGACGGCCGGCGCGGTCCTCGCGTACGCGGTCAAGGGCGGCTGGCGGTGGGCGGCGTTCGCCTCGCTGCTCGTCGGCGTCGCGAACGTGGTGCAGCGCGGCGCCTTCAGCCGCGACACCCTCCACAACGTCCTGCTCGTGTGCATCGCGTCGATCGCCATCGGCTACGTCGTCGAGGTGGCCCGCGCCTCCGAGCGCACCCTCGCCCGGGCCCTGGAGATCGAGGCGGCCACCCGCGAGCGGGAGCGGCTCGCTCGCGACATCCACGACGGAGTGCTCCAGGTCCTCGCCATGGTGCAGCGCCGCGGCACCGCCATGGGCGGCGAGGCCGCCGAGCTCGGCAGGATGGCCGGCGAGCAGGAGGTGGCCCTGCGGACCCTGGTCGCCGGCGGTCTCGTGCCCGCCTCGCGCGCCTGCGAGGACGCCTCGCAGGGCGCGCTCGTACGGGCGGTGGAGGAGCCGGACGAGCTGCCCGACCCCTCGGCGCCCACCGATCTGAGGTTGCTGCTCGCGCCGCACGCCGGGGCGCGGGTGAGCTTCGCCGAGCCGGGCGCCCCGGTGTTCCTCGCGCCGGTCGCGGCGAAGGAGCTCGCGGCGGCTGTCGGCGCGGCCCTGGACAATGTGCGCAGGCACGCGGGGACGGACGCCCGGGCCTGGATTCTCGTCGAGGACGAGCCCGACGCGGTGATCGTGACGGTGCGGGACGACGGACCCGGCATCCCGGAAGGGCGTCTCGCGCAGGCCGAGGGGGAGGGGCGGCTCGGTGTCGCCCAGTCCATCCGCGGTCGGCTGCGGGACATCGGCGGCACCGCCGAGCTGCTCTCGGTCCCGGGACAGGGCACCGAGGTCGAACTGAGAGTTCCGAAGGTTTCACGGGGGAAGGCGGGATCGGGAAGATGACCGGGCAGCAGCAGGAAGGCGCCGTCGCGGGCGCGATCAGGGTCATGGTGGTCGACGACCATCCGATGTGGCGCGACGCCGTCGCGAGGGACCTCGCCGAGGCGGGCTTCGACGTGGTGGCCACTGCGGGCGACGGCGAGCAGGCGGTGCGCCGGGCCGGCGCCGCCGCGCCCGACGTCCTCGTACTCGACCTGAACCTGCCGAAGAAGCCCGGCGTCCAGGTCTGCAAGGAACTCGTGGGCGCCAACCCCGCGCTGCGCGTCCTCGTCCTGTCGGCGAGCGGGGAACACGCCGATGTCCTGGAGGCGGTGAAGTCCGGCGCCACCGGCTATCTGCTGAAGTCGGCGTCCACCGAGGAGCTGACCGACGCGGTGCGCCGCACGGCGGCAGGCGACCCCGTCTTCACCCCGGGGCTCGCGGGCCTCGTCCTCGGCGAGTACCGCCGCCTGGCCTCCGAGCCCGCGCCCGCCGCGGGCGCCGGCGAGCCCAAGGCCCCGCAGCTCACCGAGCGCGAGACCGAGGTCCTGCGCCTGGTCGCCAAGGGTCTGAGCTACAAGCAGATCGCCGAGCGGCTCGTCATCTCGCATCGCACCGTGCAGAACCATGTGCAGAACACCCTGGGCAAGCTCCAGCTGCACAACCGCGTCGAGCTGGTCCGATACGCCATCGAGCGCGGCCTCGACGAGGCGTGAGCGCCCCCGCGGTCTCCTGAAGGATCACCACACAAAGGTCAACTCCCGCACTCTTGAGTGGAATTCACCCTTCACGTGCTGCCGAAGTGACATGGATCACTATTAGCGTGACCCGTGTCAGCTCACAGTGCTGTGGCGAAGGGACATTTCCATGCGGGTCGGAGTACTGACCGGAGGCGGCGACTGCCCCGGACTCAACGCCGTCATCCGGGGCATCGTCCGCAAGGGCGTGCAGGAGTACGGCTATGACTTCGTAGGCTTCCGGGACGGCTGGCGCGGGCCGGTCGAAGGCGACACCGTAAGGCTCGACATCCCGGCCGTCCGCGGCATCCTGCCCCGCGGCGGCACCATCCTCGGCTCCTCGCGCACCAACCCCCTCAAGGTCGAGAACGGCATCCGCCGCATCAAGGAGACCCTCGCCAAGGAGGAGGTCGAGGCACTCATCGCGATCGGCGGCGAGGACACCCTCGGCGTCGCCGCGCGCCTCACCGACGAGTACGGCGTGCCCGTCGTCGGCGTGCCGAAGACCATCGACAACGACCTGTCCGCCACCGACTACACCTTCGGCTTCGACACCGCCGTCGGCATCGCGACCGAGGCCATCGACCGGCTGCACACCACCGCCGAGTCCCATATGCGGGTCCTGGTCTGTGAGGTCATGGGCCGCCACGCGGGCTGGATCGCGCTCCACTCCGGCCTCGCGGGCGGCGCCAACGTCATCCTCATCCCCGAGCAGCGCTTCGACGTCGATCAGGTCTGCGCCTGGGTGACCTCCCGCTTCAAGGCCTCGTACGCCCCGATCGTCGTCGTCGCCGAGGGCGCCATGCCCAAGGACGGGGAGATGGTCCTCAAGGACGGGACGCTCGACTCCTTCGGGCACGTCCGCCTCTCCGGAGTCGGCGAATGGCTGGCCAAGGAGGTCGAGCGGCGCACCGGCAAGGAGGCGAGGACCACGGTCCTCGGCCACATCCAGCGCGGGGGCACCCCCAGCGCCTTCGACCGCTGGCTCGCCACCCGCTTCGGGCTGCACGCCATCGAGGCCGTGCGCGACCGCGACTTCGGGAAGATGGTCGCGCTGCGCGGCACGGACATCGTCCGGGTGCCGATCGCGGAGGCGACCGCCCGGCTGAAGACCGTCGATCCGGCGCTGTACGAGGAGGTCGGGGTCTTCTTCGGCTGAGGAGCGAGGCTGGGGTCGACGCCCGGAGTGACGCCCGGAGTGACACCCGGAGTGACACCGGGGGTGGGCGGGGCGAGGTCCTCCCACTCCCGGGTGTCGTCGGTTTGCCCGGCCCGTATATTCGCCATGACAGGCACACACGACGCGATACGGAAGAAACGGGAGCAGTCGTGGAGATCCTCGCATTCGGCGTGCAGTCCGACGAGAAGCCCCTCATGGAGAAGGCGTTCGAGGGGCATCACGAGGTCCGCTGCGTGGGCGTCTTCCTCGACGAGGACACGGCCCCCATCGCGGCCGGCTACGAGATCATCTCCACCAGCGTCAACGCCACCCTCAACAACCGTGTCCTGCAGACCCTCGCCGCCGGCGGCACGCAGATGATCGCCCAGCGTTCCACGGGCTTCAACAACATCGACCTGGAGGTCGCCGAGCGCCTCGGCCTGACCGTCGCCCGCGTCTCGTACTACTCGCCGTACTCCGTCGCCGAGTTCGCCTGGACCCTCGCGATGGCCGTCAACCGCCGTGTCGTCCGCGCCTCCAACCGCACTCGCGACTTCGACTTCAGGCTCGACGGGCTGATGGGCCGCGACCTGCGCGGCCGCACGGTCGGTGTCCTCGGCACCGGCAAGATCGGCGAGGCGTTCACCCGGATCGCCCACGGCTTCGGCATGAACCTCCTCGGCTGGGACATCGCCGAGAACCCCGCCTGCGTCGAACTCGGCATGAAGTACGTCGACAAGGAGCGCCTCTTCGCCGATGCCGACCTGGTCAGCCTGCACGTACCCCTGCTCCCCGCCACCGAGCGCCTCGTCGACAGTGCCGCCCTGCGCACCATGAAGGACGACGCGATCCTGGTGAACTCCAGCCGCGGCGGCCTCATCGACACCGAGGCGCTCGTCTCCGAGCTGCGCGAGGGCCGCTTCACGGGCGTCGGCCTCGACGTGTACGAGGCCGAGGCCGGGCTCTTCTTCCTCGACAAGTCGCTCGACGTCGTCGAGGACGACACCCTGGCCCGCCTCGTCACCTTCCCGAACGTCCTGGTCACGTCGCACCAGGCGTACTACACCGTGGACGCGGTGAACCAGATCATCGAGACCACGGTGGCCAACGTCCTCGACTACCGGGCGGGCCGGCGCTCCGAGAACGTCCTCGTGCCCTCCGCGCCCAAGAGCTGAGCCAGCAGCTCCCGCACGACGTCGGCCCCGCGCAGCGACAGCACCGACTCCGGGTGGAACTGAACGCCGGCGAAGCCCGGCCCGCGCAGAGCGTGCACCTCGCCGCTCGCCGCGTCCCGGCTCACCTCGACGCCGTGCGCGGCCAGCTCCACCGCCGCGTCGTCGTCGCAGCGCGCCACGAAGCTGTTGTAGAACCCGACGGTCTCGTTCCGTCCGAACAGATCGACGTCCGTCTGCGCGCCCTGGTACGGCACCTCCTTGCGGACGATCTCCAGGCCGAGCTCGGCGGCGATCAGCTCGTGGCCGAGGCACACGCCGAGCACGCCGTGCCGGTGATCACGCAGCACCTCGGCGGTCAGCGCGCGCAGGAAACGCATCTTCGGGTCCGCCTCCTCGGAGGGGTTGCCCGGTCCGGGGCCCAGGACGACGGGGCCCTCGTGGGCGAGCACGGCCTCCCGCAGCCCCGGCTCGTCGTAGCGCCGCACGGAGACCGCGAGCCCCGACGACCGCAGCAGATGCGCCAGCATCGCCGTGAACGTGTCCTCGGCGTCCACCACCAGCGCGTGCCCCTCCAGAGCCGCCGCCTTCTCCTGCATCCGCAGCCAGAACGGCGCCAGCGCCGCCCGCCGCCCGTCGAGCGCCGCCTGCACCCGCGGATCGTCGGCGAGCGCGGGCCGCACGCCCTCGCCGCGCGGCCGCCCGGGCCGCACCCCCAGCGCGGCAAGGACCCCGGCCGCCTTCGCGTGCGTCTCCTGGACCTCGCTCGCCGGGTCGGATCCGCGCACCAGCGTCGCCCCGACCGGCACCCGCAGCCTGCCGCCCGCGTCGATGTCGGCCGTACGGATCAGGATCGGCGAGTCCAGGGTCTGCGCCCCGCCCGCGTCCCGCCCGACCAGCGCAAGCGCCCCCGCGTAGTAGCCGCGCCCGCCGACCTCGTGTCGCTCGATGACCCGGCACGCGTTCTGCACCGGCGACCCCGTGACGGTCGCCGCGAACATCGTCTCCTTCAGCACGTCGCGCACATCCAGCGAGGACCGGCCCCTCAACTCGTACTCCGTGTGCGCGAGATGGGCCATCTCCTTCAGGCGCGGGCCGATCACGACCCCGCCCATGTCGCCGACGGTGCACATCATCTTGAGCTCCTCGTCGACGACCATCGACAGCTCCTCGATCTCCTTCCCGTCGGCGAGGAAGTCCAGCAGGTGTTCGGGCGTCGGGCCTCCGGCCGGGTAGCGGTAGGTCCCGCTGATCGGGTTCATCACGACCGTGCCGCCGCTCATCCGCACATGCACCTCGGGGCTCGCCCCGACCAGCGTCCGCCCGCCCGTCGCCCGCCCCCGCCCGTCCGGGGAAGTCCCTTCGGTCCCCTGCTCGTCTCCGGTGTGCACGACGAACGTCCAGTACGCGCCGCGCTCCCCGGCGAGCAGCCGCCGGAACAGCGCGAGCGCGTCCGCCCGCCCGAACCCCCGGATCTCACCCTCGTACGTCCGCCGGATCACGAAGTTGGCGCCCTCGCCCTGCCCGATCTCCTCGCGCAGGACCCGTTCCACGATGTCCGCGTACTCGGCGTCGTCCACGTCGAAGCCGCCGTCCGACACGCGGACGTCATGGGCCGGGAGCTGCGCAAGGACGTCGGCCAGCGGGAGCTCGTACGTCTCCTCGGGGGTGAGCACCGCGAGCGGGGTGCCGTCGTCGCGGACGTCGAAGCCGCGCTCCCTGATCTGCCGGAAGGGCACGAGGGCGAGGCCCTCGGGGATGTCGGCGAGTCGCTCGTACGTGGTCACCGGGCCGACCAGGAGTTCCACGGTGTCGGGGTCGTGGCCCGGCGCGCGGCGGCGGAGCAGGGCGAAGGGTCGGTCGTCGTGCAGCAGCTCGGACAGGTCCATGGCAGGTGATTCCTCTTCCAGACTCCGGTGACGGAGAGGAACGGCCAGGTCCCGGAAAACACTGAAGGCCGCCCTCGGGGCGGCCTTCGCTTCGCTGTACGCGCAGTCAGTGGGCCGCCGGGTGAGCGGTCCACCACCAGTTACGGGTCGTGTGCGCGAACATGGACGGAACTTTACCCGATGGGCAGCTCATCTGTGGACGACGCGTCTCAAAGGGTGAGCGGTCGGCTGAACCGCTCACCCGACCCCGTAATGTTGAGGATGTGACCGTGAACGCTAAGACCAGCGCAAGCGCTGGCAACACCTGGCGAGACCTGCCCGCGGCGCAGCAGCCCGAGTACCCCGATGCCGAGGCTCTGCGCGATGTGATCGCGGAGCTCGAGTCGTATCCGCCGCTCGTCTTCGCGGGCGAGTGCGACCAGCTGCGCGCCCGACTGGCTGCCGTCGCCAAGGGAGAGGCGTTCCTCCTCCAGGGCGGCGACTGCGCCGAGGCCTTCGACGCCGTCTCGGCCGACCACATCCGCAACAAGCTCAAGACGCTGCTCCAGATGGGTGCTGTCCTCACGTACGCGGCCTCCGTGCCCGTCGTGAAGGTGGGCCGTATCGCGGGGCAGTACTCCAAGCCGCGCTCCAAGAGCACCGAGACCCGCGACGGCGTGACCCTGCCGACGTACCGCGGCGACTCGGTCAACGGCTTCGCTTTCAACGAGAAGGCCCGCGTCCCGGACCCCGAGCGCCTGAAGCGGATGTACAACGCGTCCTCCTCCACGCTCAACCTGGTGCGCGCCTTCACCACCGGCGGCTACGCCGACCTGCGCCAGGTGCACGCCTGGAACCAGGACTTCGTGAAGTCGTCCCCGTCCGGCCAGCGCTACGAGCAGCTCGCCCGCGAGATCGACAACGCGCTGAACTTCATGCGTGCCTGCGGCACCGACCCGGCCGAGTTCCAGACGGTCGAGTTCTACGCCTCCCACGAGGCGCTGCTCCTCGACTACGAGTCGGCGCTGACCCGCGTGGACTCGCGTACGGGCAACCTGTACGACGTGTCGGGCCACATGGTGTGGATCGGTGAGCGCACCCGTCAGCTCGACGGCGCGCACATCGAGTTCGCCTCGAAGATCCGTAACCCGATCGGCATCAAGCTCGGCCCGACGACGACGGCCGAGGACGCGCTGCAGTACATCGAGCGCCTCGACCCGGACCGCGAGCCCGGCCGTCTGACCTTCATCGTCCGCATGGGCGCCGACAAGGTCCGCGACAAGCTCCCGGAGCTGGTCGAGAAGGTCACCGCCTCCGGCGCGACCGTCGCGTGGATCACCGACCCGATGCACGGCAACACCTACGAGGCGGCCTCGGGCCACAAGACCCGCCGCTTCGACGACGTGCTCGACGAGGTCAAGGGCTTCTTCGAGGTCCACAAGGGCCTCGGCACCCACCCGGGCGGCATCCACGTCGAGCTCACCGGTGACGACGTCACCGAGTGCGTGGGCGGCGGCGACGAGATCTTCGTCGACGATCTGCACCAGCGCTACGAGACGGCCTGCGACCCGCGCCTGAACCGCAGCCAGTCTCTCGACCTGGCGTTCCTGGTGGCGGAGATGTACCGCGACCAGTGATCTTGCAGTAAATGCCGTGGGGCGCGGATCACAGTGATCCGCGCCCCACGGCACTTTTGTGCTCCGCACCCGGCGGGTAAGGTTAGGTTAGCCTCACCGTTCGTTGGGGCGGGAGCAAAGAAACCGGTCCTGATCGCTGGGAGGTGAACCGCGTGTACGTCTGCAACTGCTTCGGTGTGACCGAGGACCAGGTCAAGAAGCACGCGGACGGCGGTGCGTGCACCCCCCGCCAGATAGCGTCGGCCTGCAAGGCCGGCACGGACTGCGGCTCGTGCGTACGGCGCATTCAGGCGCTGCTCGGCCGTGGGAGCTGCCCGCGCCGCGAGCTGGTCGAACAGGGAAGGCCCGTTCTGACGGCCGACCCGAACGCCCTCGTGGGCCTTCCGGACGCCGCCTGAGGCTCCGCCCGAGAGTCTGCGGCCGTCGGCTGTCCGGCTCTAGCTGTCCGGCTGCTCGATCTGCTGGGCCAGGTACAGCGCCTCACCGAGACTCTCGATCAGCTCCAGCTGGGTGTCGAGGTAGTCGATGTGGTGCTCCTCGTCCTCCAGGATGTCCTCGAAGATCCGCGCCGACGTCACATCGCCCTTGGCCCGCATGACGTCGATGCCGCGCTTGAGGCGGTCGATCGCCTCGACCTCGACCTGACGGTCGGCCTGGAACATCTCCGTGACGGTCTGCCCGACCCGTACGTGGAAGAGCCGCTGGTAGTTCGGCAGGGCGTCGAGGAAGAGAATCCGCTCCGTCAGCCGGTCCGCGTGCTTCATCTCGTCGATGGACTCTGCGCGGGTGTACTTCGCGAGCTTGGTCCAACCGTTGTTGTCCTGGATCCGGTAGTGGAGCCAGTACTGGTTGATGGCCGTCAGCTCGCCGGTGAGCTGCTCGTTGAGGAATTCGATGACCTCGGGGTCGCCCTGCATCGCAGAGGCTCCTTCCACGTCGTGGACTCGGCAGATTTCGCGCATCCTCGCACCGGCACCGAAAACCGTCCAGTAAGTGCACGCTTAGTAGGAGTTGCCCCTTTCGGAGGTGGCCGGGCTCTCGCTGGTCACGGCCACTGCCCGGGGTCTGTCAGGATGGAGGCATGGGTCAGCCGGTGGGTCGCGAGTCTGGGGGAGCAGTGCAGTCGGAGCTTCCACCGGGACAGCGTCTCCAGCGGGGCTGGCCGGTCACCCACTACGGCCCGGTTCCCAAGTTCCGCCCCGAGCGGTGGGAGTTCAGGGTCTTCGGCGCCACCGCCGACGGGGACAAGCGCTGCTGGACCCACGAGGAGTTCTCCGCCCTGCCGTACGGCACGGTCGTGGCCGATCTGCACTGCGTCACGAAGTTCAGCATGCTCGGAGCCGAGTGGGGCGGGGTGCCCGCCGCGACGATTCTCGAACTGGCACCGCCCGCGCCCGCCGTCACCCATGTGATGGTCTGGGCCGAGTACGGCTTCAGCGCCAATCTCCGCCTCGAGGACTTCGCCGCCGAACGCACGATCTTCGCCACCCACAAGGACGGCGAACTCCTCACCGCCGAACACGGCTTCCCGCTCCGCCTCGTCGTGCCCCATCTGTACGCCTGGAAGGGCCCGAAGTGGGTCCGCGGCATCGAGTACATGACGGCCGACCGCCGCGGCTTCTGGGAGGAGCGCGGCTATCACAACGTCGGCGACCCCTGGCGGGAGCAGCGCTACTCGTACCAGGAAGAGCCCGGGGACGGCCCCGAGCTCTGATCCTGGCGCTGCTCGTACGGGTCTGTCAGTGGTCGTACGGCCCGTCAGTGGTGGTACTGGTGCACCACCGCGTGGCCCTTGCCGCGGCCGATCATCCACTTGTTGACCGGAGTGGTCACCACGAAGGCGATCGCCAGCGAGGCCGCGAGCGCGCCCCAGAAGAGGCCGTCCGACAGATGGGCGTCCATCGCGTCCGGCCACAGCGCGATCACGCCGTTGTCGATCAGCTCCATGACGGCGATGGACAGGGTGTCCGCGGCGAGCGCTACCCGGAACGCGGTCCCGAAGTCGACGCCGGCCTTCAGGATGCCGCGCAGCGTGAGCGCATAGCCGAAGAGGAACGCGAGCACGATCGCCAGAATCATCGTCGGCACGTTGCCCCAGCCGAATGCCGTACCGATGACCATGCCGAGGACCTCGCCGATGGCGCACCCCGTGAGGCAGTGAAGGGTCGCCTGCGCGGCCATGGACCAGCTGACCCTGCCGAGGCCGCCGTGACCGGCGTGGGCGTGCTCGTGCTGATCGTGATCTGTGTGGTGCTCGTGTCCGGCGTGCGTCTCGTGCTTCATGAGTTCCCCCAACGTCAGAGAGCGGTTCCTGTCGCCGACAAGAACCGTATACCCCCTGGGGGTATTCCTCAAGCGATCTCCGAGACGATCCCGGAGGCGGTCTCCTAGCGCTTGCGCAGCTCCTTCAGGCGGGCCACGTCCGCCGCGTGCCCCTCCTTGCCGCCGGGCGTCTCGAGGATCAGCGGCACGTTCTCGGTCGCCGGGTGGGCCATCAGCGCGCGGAACGGCTCAGCGCCGATGTGGCCGGAGCCGATGTTCTCGTGGCGGTCCTTGTGCGCCCCGACGACGTCCTTGGAGTCGTTGGCGTGGATCAGCTTGAGGCGGCCCTCGCCCACGGTGTCGACGAGCAGGTCCAGGGTCTGCCGCATGCCGTCGGGGCCGGTCAGGTCGTGGCCCGCCGCGAAGATGTGGCACGTGTCCAGGCAGACGCCCAGCTTCGGGTGCGCGTCCAGTGCGTCGAAGTACGGCCCGAAGTCCCAGGTCCGCGAGCACAGCGAGGAGCCCTGGCCCGCGGTCGACTCGAGCAGGAGGTACGGGTCGTCGTCATGGGTCAGCTCGTCGAGCAGCGGCAGCAGGCGCTCCCGCACCTGCGCGAGCGCCACGGCGCGCTCACGGCCGCCGGTCGCCGAACCCGTGTGCACGACGACGCCGAGCGCGCCTATCTCCCGGGCCCGGCGCAGCGAGTGCCGCATCGACTCCACGGACTTCTCCACGGTCGCCTCGGTGTGCGAGCCGAAATTGATCAGATAGGGCGCGTGGACGTACGCCGGAATCCCCTCGGCGGCACAGGCCGCGCGGAACTCCTCGTCCTGCTTCGGGTTGCCGGGAGGCGTCGCCCAGCCTCGCGGGTTGGCGACGAAGACCTGGACGGTCTCGGCGTCCAGCTCGCGCGCGTACGAGAGCCCTACGGAGGCCAGGCCGCCGGCGACGGGGACATGGCCGCCGACCGGGTTACGGGATGCGGTGTCGGTGCTGCTCACCGGTCAAGGGTGGCACGCGCGCGTGGGCGCTCCGTCAGCGGATCTGGATGGTGATCGTCGACCCCTTCGGGGCCTTGTCACCGCCCGCCACGGACTGCTTCTTCACGGTGTCGCCGAAAATACCGAGCAGACCACGGTCGTTCTCGACATCGAAGCCGCGGGCCTCGAGCTTCTGGTGGGCGTCGTCGACGCTCATGCCCACGACGTCGGGGACCTCGACCATGACCGGGCCCTTGGAGATCTTCAGCGTGACCGTGTCACCCTCGCCGAGCCGCTTGCCCTCGACGGGGGACTGCAGGGCGACGCTGCCCTTGTCCTCGTCCGAGTTCACCCGCTCCGTGGCGATCTCGGCCCTGAGACCCGCGTCCTGAAGGTCGGCGATGGCGTCCTGCTCGGACTCGCCCGTCACGTCCGGGACGTCCACCGCTCTGCCCCTGCTGACCTTGAGCGCGACGGCCGAACCGGCCTTGCGGGTCGTGCCGGACGCCGGGTCCGTGGCGATCACCGACCCCTTGGGGACGTCCTCGTCGAAGTCCCTGGTGACCATGCCGGGCTCCAGGCCCGCGTCCTTCAGCCGGCGCTCGGCCCCGGCCAGGGGGGTGCCCTCGAGATCGGGAACCTGCACGGTCTCCGGGCCCAGGGACACCGTCAGATCCACCGCCCCGTTGTCCCGGATGCGGGCGCCCGCGCCGGGGTCACTGGCGATGACGGTGCCGCGCTTCACGGTGTCGCTGTACGCGCGCTTGACGTGCCCGAGGTCGAGGCCCGCGTCGCCGAGCCGCTCCTTCGCCTGTGTCTGCGTCTTGTCGAGCAGCGGAGGGACCTTGGTGAACTGGCCCGAGTTGATGTACCAGACGCCCGCGCCGAGGCCGAGGGCGAGCAGCACGGCCGCGACGGCAGCGAGCACACCGCGCCGCGGACGACGCCTCCGGGACGAGGCGGGCGGCGGCGGAGGCGTCTCGAAGCGGCTCGTGCGGTTGAGCTCCGCCTGCGGGTCCTGGTCGTCGGCGGGCAGCGGGAGCTGCACGCCCCTGGTCCGCAGCGCCCGAGGTATCACACTCGTACGGTCGTCGGAGATGTCACGGTCCCCGAGGTCCTCGGGCCGTGCGGCCGGCGGTACGGCATCGAGCTGTGCGTCCGTGAGGGCGGCCCTGGCCGCCCTCACCCGGGCGAGCAGCGCCACCGCGTCGTACGGCCTGAGATCGGGCGTGCGCGCGGTCGCCGAGGCGACGAGCTCGTCGAGCTCCGCGGGCAGGCCGGGCACGGACGCGGACGGGGGCGGCACGTCCTCGTTCAGGTGCTGGTAGAGGACCTGGGCGGGGGAGTCGCCCGAGTGCGGCTTGGCGCCCGTGAGCATCTCGTAGAGCACCACCCCGCACGCGTACACGTCGACGCGGGGGTCGGCGGTGCCCGACTCGATCTGCTCGGGGGCGAGGTAGGAGACGGTGCCGAGGACGGCGCCCGTGGTGTTCGTGACGGTGTCCACGGCCCGTACGAGGCCGAAGTCCGCCACCTTCACGCGGCCGTCGTCCCCTATCAGGACGTTCTCCGGCTTCATGTCGCGGTGCACGAAGCCCGCGCGGTGCGCGGCGCCGAGCGCGGCGAGGACCGGCTCCAGGATGTCGAGCGCGGCACGCGGCCGCAGCGCCCCGCGGTCCCTCAGGACGTCCCGCAGGGTGCAGCCCGCGACGTACTCCATCGCCAGATAGACGTACTGGCCGTCCGCGCCCTGGTCGAAGACCCCGACCACGTTCGGGTGGGAGAGCCGGGCCACGGACTTGGCCTCGCGGATGAAGCGCTCGACGAACGAGACGTCGGCGGCGAGGGCCGGGTGCATCACCTTGAGCGCGAGCACGCGGTCGAGGCGGGTGTCCACGGCCCTGTAGACCGTGGCCATCCCGCCGACCGCGATGCGTGCGTCGACGCGGTACCGGCCGTCGAGCACCTGCCCGACGAGAGGGTCCTGAAGGGTCGTGTCCACCCTGGTGAGTGTACGAGCCGCCGCCGACACCCGGCTCCGCAGTCGTCCACGGACGGCCGTACTGCAGCAGAGCTGTGACCGGGCTGTAAGGCCCTCAGAACGCGGGCCGCTCCGGGTCGAGCCTGGCCTTCCCGGACACGGGCGACGAGGCCTCGGCGAAGTGCCTGCGGGGGATCCGGCCCGCCCGGAACGCCAGACGCCCGGCCTCGACCGCATGCCGCATGCCCTCCGCCATCAGGACCGGCTCCTGCGCGCGGGTCACGGCTGAGGCGAGCATCACACCGGCGCACCCCAGTTCCATCGCGAGCGCCGCGTCGGACGCGGTCCCGGCGCCCGCGTCCAGGATCACCGGCACGCGCGCGTGCTCGGTGATCAGCTGGAAGTTGTGCGGGTTGCGGATACCGAGCCCGGAGCCGATGGGGGAGCCGAGCGGCATGACAGCGGCGCAGCCCACGTCCTCCAGCTTCCGCGCGAGCACCGGGTCGTCGTTCGTGTACGGCAGCACGGTGAAGCCGTCGTCGACGAGGATCTCGGCCGCGTCCAGGAGCTCGATCGGGTCGGGCAGCAGGGTGCGCTCGTCCGCGATGACCTCCAGCTTGACCAGGTCGGTGCCGAGCGCCTCGCGGGCGAGGCGGGCGGTCAGGACGGCCTCACCGGCGGTGAAACAGCCCGCCGTGTTGGGCAGCACCTGGATCCCCAGCTTCTCCAGGACGGAGAGCACGGAGCCCTGCACGCTCGCGTCCACGCGCCGCATCGCGACGGTCGTCAGTTCCGTGCCGGACGCGACGAGGGAGCGTTCCAGGACGTCGAGGCTGGGCGCCCCGCCCGTGCCCATGATCAGGCGGGACGAGAAGGACGTACCGCCGATGACCAAGGAGTCGTCAGCCATGGGTTCAGCCTCCCTGGACTGCGGTGAGGACCTCGACGCGGTCCCCGTCCGTGAGTGCGGTGACGGCCCACTGCGCGCGCGGGACGACGGTTTCGTTGAGTGCGGCGGCGACCCCGGACGGCGCGGTGGTCAGTGCCGACACGAGGGCGTCGAGCGTGGTGCCCGGGGCGACCTGGCGGCCCTCGCCGTTCACGGATACGTGGGTGACGGACACGGTCATACGGACTGCTCCACAGAGACGGGTGCGGGGACGGCGCCGAAGCGCCGCGGGGTGAAGGGGCGGGCCACGTCGGGGAGTTCGCCGGTGGCGAGGACGTGGGCCATGGAGTCGCCGGTGACCGGCGTGAGCAGCACGCCGTTGCGGTGGTGGCCGGTGGCGAGCAGCAGGCCGGGCAGGGCGGTCGGGCCGAGGATCGGCGCGTTGTCGGGGGAGCAGGGGCGCAGGCCCGCGCGGGTCTCCGTGAGCGGCAGCTCCGTGATGCCGGGCACCAGCTCGTGGGCGTCGCGCAGCAGCTCGTAGACGCCGCCCGCGGTCACCGTCGTGTCCCAGCCGAGCTCCTCGCTGGTGGCCCCGACGACGAGTTCGCCGTTGACCCGGGGCACCAGATAGAGGTTGCCGCCGCGCACGACGGCACGCACGGTGCGGCTGAGGAACGGCGCGTACACCTTCGGCACGGTCAGGCGCAGGACCTGCCCCTTCACCGGGCGTACCGGCGGCAGCACGTCGTCCGGGACTCCGGCGAGGCGGCCGCTGAGGCTGCCTCCGGCGAGGACGACCCGGTCCGCGTCGAGCCCGGTGCCGTCGGCGAGGACCACGCCGCGCGCGCCCTCGCGGACGACTGTCAGCCGCTCGGCCCACTGCCGGTGGAACCGGACCCCGGCCCGCTCGCAGGCCGCGACAAGGGCCTTCGCGAGGCGCCTCGGGTCGATCTGGTGGTCACCGTCGACGCGCAGGCCGCCCCGTACGGACGGGGCCAGCATCGGTTCGAGGCGCCGGCACTCACGGCCCGACAGCCACTCCGACTCCAGGCCCGACTTGCGCTGGAGGGCGTGCAGTTCCCGAAGGTGCGCGCGGTCGTCCGCGTCGAGCGCGACGGCGAGGGTGCCGCACGCGCGGTAGCCGAGGTCGAGTCCGGTGGCCTCGGAGAGCTCGGCCGCGAACGCCGGATAGCGGCGCGCGGACTCCACGTTGAGCCCGAGGAGGGTCTGTTCGGCCTCTCCGTAGTGCAGTTCGGTGACGGCGGCGAGCATCCCGGCCGCCACCTGTGCGGCCCCGCCGCCCGGTTCGGGGTCCACGACCGCGGTGCGCAGCCCGCGCTGAGCGGTCCGCCACGCGGTGACGAGACCGATGATCCCGCCGCCCACGACCAGGACGTCGGAGCCTTCTGAAGTACGCGACATGGGCGTCCAGCCCCTCCCTTCGCCGGCATGACCCGGATCAGGTTCGTACGGTCGGAGGCCGTCAGCCTCCCTCTCAGCCCGGTACGTCCGGGCTCCCGCGAGTGCTTTACGGTGGCCACCCTAACCCCACGAACCGCCGCCAAGACCCCCGGTAAGGGAGCCCGCCCGCATGGCCCGTTCGCTCGACGGACTCGTCCTCGCCCCGGTCGCCGACCAGGCTCCAGGTCAGGTGGGTACCCGGACCCGGTTCGCCTACCACGAGGAGGACGGCCGGATCTGGGCCGAGTACGCGGGCGGGGACGTCGTGCGCGGACACCTCGTGGGCACCCGTGAGGGCGACCGGATCGACTTCAGGTACGTACAGCTGAAGACGGACGGGACGACCTCCTCCGGGCACTGCGTCTCGCTCGTCGTGGACCTTCCGGACGGGCGGGTGCGGCTGGACGAGACATGGGAGTGGGAGTCGCAGGCGGGCAGCGGGACGAGCGTCGTCGAAGAGGTCCCCGGCGCCTGACGGCGGGAGCGCGGACGGCCCGAGCGGTCAAACCGGCGGCCGGTGTGGAAGACGTCACGGGACCGGAGTGACGCGGCCCGCTGACTGACTGAACGTCAGGTGCATATGGTGATCCGGTGAGTGAGCAGACCCAGAACCAGGCCCCGGTGCCCCGGGCGGGGCGGCACGTCGTCATCGTCGGAGCCGGGATGGCGGGAGTCCAGACCGCCGTGGCCCTGCGCGAACAGGGCTTCACCGGCGCCGTCACGCTGATCGGCGCGGAACCCCACCAGCCGTACGACCGGCCTCCGCTGTCCAAGGCCGTCCTGCTCGGCAAGGCCGAGGGGTCCGCCTTCGACGTGGACTTCGAAGCCCTCGACATCAGGCTCGAACTGGGCCGCGAGGTCACCGGCGTGCGCCCCGCCGAGCACACCCTCGACACCGCCACCGGACCCGCCCTCTACGACGTCCTCGTCCTCGCGACCGGTGCCGAGCCCCTCCGGCTGCCCGGCACGGAGGACATCCCCGGCGTCCATCTGCTGCGCACGCTCGACGACGCCGAACGCCTGCGCCCCGTCCTCGCCGCACAGCGCGACATCGTCGTCGTCGGCGCGGGCTGGATCGGCGCCGAGTTCGCCACCGCGGCCCGTGAGGCCGGATGCGCGGTCACCGTCGTCGAGGCGGCCGAGCGGCCGCTCGCCGGAGCGCTGCCCGCGGAGGTCGCCGCCCCCATGGCCGCCTGGTACGCGGACGCCGGGGCGGAACTGCGCACCCACGCGCGCGTGGAGCACGTCGAGCCCGGAACAGTGGTCCTCGACGACGGCACGCGGGTGCCCGCAGGTGCCGTGGTCGTCGGCATCGGGGCCCGCCCCGCCACCGGCTGGCTCACCGGCTCCGGCATCACGCTCGGCGCCCACCGCGAGGTCGTGGCGGACAACCGCCTGCGCACCTCCGAGCCCGACGTGTACGCCGTCGGTGACTGCTCGTCCTTCCCTTCGGGCAGATACGGCGAGCGGCTGATGGTCCACCACTGGGACAACGCGCTCCAGGGCCCCCGCACGGTCGCCGCCAACATCATCGGCGAGAACCCGGCGACGTACGATCCCGTGCCGTACTTCTGGTCGGAGCAGTTCGGCCGCTTCGTGCAGTACGCCGGACATCACGCGGCCGCCGACACCACCGTGTGGCGCGGCGACCCGCAGGGCGCGTCCTGGAGCGTGTGCTGGCTGCGCGAGAGCCGGCTCGTCGGCGTCCTCGCCGTGGGCCGCCCGCGCGACCTGGCCCAGGGGCGCAAGCTCATCGAGTCGGGAGCCCCCCTGGACCCACAGGTCATCAGCGACCCGGCCCGCCCGCTGAAGGCCGCTGTCGTCTGACCGCCCCGCCGGGGCGACCGGGCCTTTTGCGCGGCCGCGTTTCCCACTGTCAGTCCGGGATGGCACGCTTGTCCTGTGACCGAGATTGACGCAAAGATCGATGCTCTCGTCCCCGAGTGGCTCACCCTCCCCGACATCGCCGAGCAGTTCGGCGTGGAGGTGACGCGCGTGCGGCAGCTGGTGAAGGAAGGCCAGGTGATCGCCGTACGCCGTGGGGAGAACAGGGCGCTGCACGTGCCCGCCGCCTTCATCGACGGCGACAAGGTCGTCAAGGGCCTCACCGGGACTCTGACCCTGCTCAGGGACGACGGCTACAACGACGAAGAGATGCTCGAGTGGCTCTTCACCCCCGACCCGACCCTGCCGGGCACCCCCGCGCAGGCGCTGAGCGAGAATCGCGGTACGGAGGTGAAGCGCCGCGCCCAGGCGCTTGCCGTCTGACCTGACAACCGTCCGGCGTGGGGGGCGCGCTCACCGCGGCCCGCACGCCACCGACCAGGGGGACTCACCCATGGCCATGGCCGCAACGCAGCGCGCCCAGCTCGCCGACGCCCGGCTGTACCTGTGCACGGACGCCCGCAAGCGCCAGGGCGACCTCCCCGAGTTCCTCGACGCCGTCCTCGCGAACGGCGTGGACATCGTGCAGCTGCGCGACAAGGGCATGGAGGCGGGCGAGGAGCTGGAGCACCTGGCCGTCTTCGCCGACGCCGCCGCCCGCCACGGCAAGCTGTTCGCGGTCAACGACCGGGCGGACGTCGCCCACGCCGCCGGCGCCGACGTCCTGCACCTGGGCCAGGGCGACCTGCCGGTCGCGGCCGCCCGCGCCGTCCTCGGCGAGGACGTCCTGATCGGCCGCTCCACGCACGCCGACACGGAGGCCGCCGCGGCCGCCGTCCAGGACGGCGTGGACTATTTCTGCACCGGCCCCTGCTGGCCGACCCCCACCAAGCCCGGCCGGTACGCGCCCGGCCTCGACCTGGTGCGCTACACGGCCTCGCTCGGCACGGACCGTCCCTGGTTCGCGATCGGCGGCATCGACGCGGGCAATCTGGACGAGGTGCTCGAAGCGGGCGCACGCCGCGTCGTCGTGGTCCGTGCCATCACCGAGGCGGACGACCCGGGCGCGGCGGCGGCCGACTTCGCGAAGCGGCTGCGTACGGCCTGATCCGTTCGGTCGGGCCCCGCCAAGACGCGTGTCCGCAGGGTGGACGGGGATTAGGGACAGAGCCCTCCCGTGGCTAACCTGCCCATATGGCCCTTGGCACCGCTTCCACCAGGACTGATCGCGCACGCACCGTGCGCGACATGCTCGCGACCGGCAAGACGACCTTCTCGTTCGAGTTCTCGGCGCCGAAGACCCCGAAGGGTGAGCGGAACCTCTGGAACGCGCTGCGACGGGTCGAGGCCGTCGCGCCCGACTTCGTCTCCGTGACGTACGGCGCCGGTGGCTCCACCCGCGCGGGCACCGTCCGCGAGACCGAGCAGATCGTCGCCGACACGACCCTGACCCCGGTCGCCCACCTCACGGCCGTCGACCACTCCGTGGCCGAGCTGCGCAACATCATCGGCCAGTACGCGGACGCGGGCATCAGGAACATCCTCGCCGTGCGCGGAGACCCGCCCGGCGACCCCATGGCCGACTGGGTCGCGCACCCGGAGGGCCTGACCTACGCCGCCGAACTGGTCCGGCTCATCAAGGAGGCGGGCGACTTCTGCGTCGGCGTCGCGGCCTTCCCCGCGATGCACCCGCGCTCCGAGGACTGGGACTCCGACGTCCGCCACTTCGTGGACAAGTGCCGGGCGGGCGCCGACTACGCGATCACCCAGATGTTCTTCTACCCCGAGGAATATCTGCGGCTGCGCGACCGGGTCGAGGCAGCGGGTTGCGACACCCCCGTCATCCCGGAGATCATGCCGGTCACGAGCGTGCGCATGCTGGAACGCCTGCCGCAGCTCAGCAACGCCACGTTTCCGCCCGCCCTGAAAGAGCGCATCCTCACAGCCAAAGACGATCCGGCGGCTGTACGCTCCATTGGCATCGAGTTCGCGACGGAGTTCTGCGCGAAGCTGCTGGACGAGGGCGTTCCGGGTCTGCACTTCATCACGCTCAACAACTCCACGGCGACACTGGAGATCTACGAGAATCTGGGCCTGCACGACCAGCAGGCCTGACCCGGCCGTATTCCACCAGGGGCGGCGGCCGTACGAGAGGGGCGTACATGGGCTGGACGGTCCTCTACATCGCGTTCGGAATCGTCGCGTTGTGGCTGCTCGGTGAGGTACTGCTCCAGTACAAGGCGAGGCTGCGCTTCCGGCTGCTCGCCTTCGTCGGCTTCGTCGGCGTCGTCCTCGGCGTGCTGATCCCTTCGGTGATCGTCATCGGGGTCGGCGCCATCACGTTCGCGGTCGGCCAGACGTATGTGACGCTGTCGTTCCGCAGGGGCTTCTCCACGGGCTGGGCGCTCGGCGGGAACCCCGGCGAGAGCAAGCGGCGCAAGCTCAGGGAGCCGGTCGACCAGGACCCGGTCCTCGAGGTGTCCGACCTGGAGTACGAGTCGGCCGCCCCGGACGACCCCGAGCCGGAACCCGAGTCCGCGGCCGAGGCGACGTCCGTCTACGCGCCGCAGCCGATGCCCGACGACACCGGCCAGTACGGCGTCTACACCCCGTCCGCCGCCCACACGGACGCTGCCGCACAGGGCTACGCCTACGACGCGTACGCGGGCTACGAGCAGCAGCAGTACGGCTACGACAACGGCCAGCAGCAGTACGCCGCCTACTCCGACCCGTACATCGGGACGCAGACCTACCCGGCGCAGCCCCAGTACGACGACGCGTACGGCACGGGACAGCAGTACGGCGACCCGTACGCGAACGGCGGCTATGCCATGGAGACGCCGCCCGGCGGGGTCTGGGTGCCCCAGCAGCGCACCGGCGACGACCAGCACCAGCAGTACGGCGGCGAACTGCCCCCGGAGCAGCCCTACCCGTACGAGCAGCACGGCCAGGGCGGCTACGACGGCGGCTCCGGCTACAACGAGCAGCAGCAGTACCGCTACTGAACCCGGCGGGCGGCGCCCGTCACTGCGAGCCGCGGAAGTCCGGGCCCTCCACGATCAGCCCGGCCGCCAGCGCGCCCGACATCCCCGCGTGCGGCAGTCCGCCGCCCGGGTGCGACCAGCCGCCGACGGCGAACAGGCCCGGAACGAGCGTGCTGTTCGACGGGTGCAGAAGCCTGCCGGAGGCCGCGGCCAGGGCAGGTGCGGGCACCGAACCGCCCTCGGCTCCGGTCGCCTCGGCGACCTCCGACGGCGTGCGGGCCTCGTGCCACAGCAGGCGGTCGCGCAGCCCGGGGACCGCCTGCCCGGCGGCGTCGATGACCCGCTCCACGTCCGCGTCCGTCACGCGCGCGCCGCGCGCCACCGTGACCACCAGCGTG
Organism: Streptomyces sp. NPDC107517; assembly: GCF_055582645.1. NCBI lineage: Bacteria > Bacillati > Actinomycetota > Actinomycetes > Kitasatosporales > Streptomycetaceae > Streptomyces > Streptomyces sp. NPDC107517. The sequence continues at coordinate 470,676 of NZ_JBVJPM010000002.1, forward strand.
ACCGCCTCATGGTCCGGGTCCGGCACCACGGAGGCGTCGTCGGGACGCAGGACCGTGACCGTCGGCCGCTCCGCCACCGCCGTGCCCCCGCCGAACAGCGAGGCCAGCTCGGCCTCCCGGTCCGCCGTGTGCACGACCGTCCGGTGCGGGGCGTCGCCCGGACGCGCGCCGCGCAGCGCCAGGAACACCGTCAGCCGGCTCGGCAGCGCCGACTGCGGCGCCACCTCGGCCTCGCCCCTGAGTGCCCGCCCGGGCAGCAGCTCGTCGAGGACATCGGGCGCCACACCGGCGACCACGAAGTCGGCCTCCACGACCCTGCCCCCGGTCAGCTCGACACCCGTCGCCCGGCCGTCCTTCTCCACGATCCGCGCCACCGGCGCGTCGAACTCGAACTCGACCTTCCGCTGAAGACACCGCTCGTACACGGCCCGCGCCAGCTCCCGCATCCCGCCGCGCACCGCCCAGGTGCCGAACGTCTGCTCCATGTACGGCAGCACGGCCGCGCTCGCCGGAGCCGTCCGCGGATCGAGTCCGGACGCGAGCGCGTACTGCTCCAGGAGTGCGACGAGCCGCGGGTCCCCGCCCAGCTCAAGAGCGGCGACCTCGGAGAGAGTCGTCGCCGACAGGTCCTTGCGCAGCATCCGGCGGCGGACCACCACGGGGTACGGCTCGCGGTCCGCGAGGATCCGCCAGTTCGGCCACAGGGGCTCTTCGAGGAGCGGGCGCCGGGTGCGGTCCCAGGCCTCGCGCGCCCGGTTCATGAACGCCGACCAGTGCGCTCCTGAACCCTCGCCGAGCGCCGCGTCCAGGGCGTCCGCGATGCCCCCGCGCCGCGCGTTCGGCAGGTCCGCCGCTGTGCCGTCCGCGAAGACATGCCGCACGGCGGGCTCCACCTGGGTCAGCTCGACCGCGTCCTCCAGGGGCGCCTTGCCCGTCTTGATGAACAAGTCCCGGTAGACCGCGGGCAGCTGGAGCAGCCCCGGGCCAGTGTCGAACGAGAAGCCGTCCCGGGCGAAGCCGCCGAGCGCCCCGCCGTACGTCGACGCGCGCTCGTACACCGCCACCCGGTGGCCTGCCACGGCCAGCCGGGCAGCGGCCGCCATCGCGCCCATCCCGGCGCCGATCACCGCAATCCGTGCCATGCCAGCGACTTTATCGGCCCCCGCCGACACCCCCGCCGACAGCCCGGCCGGGAGCCGGATCAGCCCGGCGGAGCGCCGGTACGGTCCGCGATGCGCCGCTCCTCGCGCCGTTGCGCCCGGCGCCGCAGGAACCGCCGGATCCGCGAGATCAGGAAGTACAGCATGAGCAGACCGAGGAAGAGCAGGACGGCGGCGATGATCGCGGCCGCCTCGGGATGGAACATGGCGAACGTGATGATCCCGGCGACCCCGAGGTCCTCGGCCGAGCTCACCGCGAAGTTGCTGAACGGCTCGGGCGAGGTGTTGATCGCCATCCGTGTCCCGGCCTTCACGGCGTGGCTCGCCAGCGCCGTCGACCCGCCGACCGCGCCCGCCGCGAGGTCGGACAGCGACCCGCTCTGGCCGGCGAGCAGCGCGCCCACAACCGCACCCGACACCGGCCGGATCACCGTGTGCGCGGTGTCCCAGAGCGAGTCCACGTAAGGGATCTTGTCGGCAACGGCCTCGCACAGGAACAGCACCCCGGCGGCGATGAGCACGTCGGTGCGCTGGAGCGACTCGGGAACTTCGTCGGTCAGCCCGGTCGCGCCGAAGACGCCGAGGAGGAGGACCACCGCGTACGCGTTGATCCCGCTCGCCCAGCCGCTGGTGAAGACCAGGGGGAGTACGGACACGGACGTGATCGTAACCAGTCGCGAACTCGGGGGTCCTGGGCATGAGCACCCAGGCCTGAGTATCCGTACCTAGTACGTGAGATGAGTAGCTGCGCGGATGGGGCCGGACCTGCGCGGACGGGAGAGTGGAGGCACGGAAGGGGGCGCGGCGCCGGTACCGCCGACACGGGGCGGCGGAACAGCGCTTCGCCCCCTTGGCCGCTCCTCCCGCCACGGCGGGGGCGAGGTACGGGGGCCCGCACGACCGACGGGCCCACGGGGGAACACGGGGGACACGGGGAACACGGGGGACGCGCCGGTCCGGTGAGGCCTGAGAATTCGGGCCACGCCGGACCGGCGCTCTGTTGTCTCCGCCTTCGCGTCCGGGAGCGGTCAGCGGCCGCCCGTCACGCGTCCCTGGAGCAGCCGCGACAGCGCCGCGTGGACGTCGTCCAGGGAGCGCTCCGGCTGGAAGGCCTGCCAGTCGAGCGCGGCCACCAGGACCATGCCGACCAGCGCCGCCGCCGTCAGCGGGATGTCGATCTCCTCGCTCAGCTCACCGCCAGCGACGGCGTCCCGCAGCACGTCCTCCACGACGGCGACGGCCTCCTGCCGGACCACGGCGAGGGTGGACTGCCAGGCGCGGTTCGTGCGCCACAGTTCGGCCACGTACAGCTGGGTGAAGGCCGGATAGCGGTCGATGAAGACGAGGCCGGCCCGGATCATCGCGTCCAGGGCGTCGATCTTGCTGCCGCCGCTCGCGGCCGTCTTCTCCGACGCCTCCCGCAACGAGGCGGTGAGAAGCCCGACGCCGTGCCGGAGCAGCTCTTCGAAGAGCACCGACTTGCTGGCGAAGTTGTAGTAGACCGTGCCTTTCGCGACCCCGGCGCGCTCGGCGATCTCGTCGACCGTGGTGGCCGAGAACCCCTGCTCCGCGATGAGCGTGACCGCGGCCTCGTACAGCTTCTGCCGGGTGGCCTGGCGCCGTGTGCTGCTTTCCATGCCCCTGATTCTCACAGGCGCCGGTGCGGGCGCGCTCACAGGCTGAGCTCGGGGTGCAGCCGGTCCAGTGTCCACACCTGCTTTCCGCGGGCGCTCAGCGCGGTCAGGGCCAGCGCGCCGGCCGTGAACGCGGCGAGCACGGCACACGCCTGCCACACGGGTCCGAGGCCGCCGCCCGAGATCAGTCTCCGCAGCGCCTCGACGACGTACGTCATCGGCAGGAAGGGGTGGATCGCGTTGAAGAAGCCGGGGCTCGTCTGTACGGGATACGTACCGCCCGCCGACGTCAACTGGAGCATCAGGAAGGCGAGTACGAGGATCCGCCCCGCCGCTCCGAAGCGGGCGTTCAGCCACTGCACGATCGCCGCGAAGCACGCCGTGACGAGGAACAGGAAGCCGACCGTTCCGGCCGCCCTGACCATCTGGAGCCCCAGCGCCCAGTGCAGCACCGACATCAGGGCGGCCACCTGGAGCACCCCGAGCGCGGCCACGGGCAGCCAGCCGGCCAGCGCGATCCGCCAGGCGGAGGCGCCCGCGGCGAGTGCGCGCCGGTTGAGCGGCTGGATCAGCATGTAGGCCACCATCGCGCCGACCCACAGGGACAGCGGGATGAAGTAAGGGGCGAACCCGGTGCCGTAGTTGGGCGCCTTGTGCAGGGACTGCGAGGCGAGCTGGACCGGGTCGGACATGACGCCGGTGCGCCGGTCGCGGTCCTTCTTGTCGTAGTCGGGGATCTGCTTCACCCCGTCGTGGAGCCCGCCGGCCAGCTGTCCGGAGCCGTCGGCCAGCTGGAACATGCCGCCGTTGAGATCGCTCGCGCCCGTCTTCAGCTTGCCGACGCCCGTGTCGAGGTCCGCCGAGCCCGTCTTCGCCGTGCCGAGCCCGGTGTGCAGCTGCTTGGCACCCTTGGCGACCTGGCCCGCGCCCTTGTTGAGGGCATTGATCTTCGAGACGGCGGTGGCCACGTCCTGGTCGAGCGTCGGGGCCTGCTTGGCCAGCGCCTCGGACTGCCGCTGGAGCGTGGCGAGATGGCGGTCGAGGGTGTCCAGGTCGCCGTGGTCGTCCTCGATCAGGACGTTCAGGTCGTCGGCGACCTTCGCCACGTCGGCAGCCGCCACCTTGGCCTTCTTGAGGTCGGGGCAGACCGGGTCGGACAGGGGCAGCGTCTCGCAGCGTGCCTGGTAGACCCCGTCCAGGACATCGGACCCCGCGTGCGCGCCCTTGGCGGCCGTCGGCGCCGTCCTCACCAGGACGTCGAGGTTGTGCCGGATGCCCTTCGCGGAGTCGGCGACGAGCCGGGCGGTGTCTCCGATCGCCTTCTTGTTGTCCTTCAGGAACGGGCGCACCTGCCCGGCGACGCCGTTGACCTTGTCGGCGAGGAGCTGGGTGCCGTCGGAGACCTGCTTCGAGCCGGACTCCAGATCCCCCGCGCCCTTGTTCAGCTTCTTGATCCCGCCGGCCAGCTCACCGCTGCCCTTCTTGGCGTCCTTCAGACCGTCCGCCAGGTCCTTGGACCCCTTCTTCGCCTTGCCGATACCGCCCTTGAGCTGATCGGCCCCCTTCGCCGCCTTCTTGGTCGCGTCGTGGATGTCGGAGAACGAGATGAAGATCCGGTCGAGGAACGAGCGCGACGCGTTGGTGGACGCCGCCGAACGCACCTCGGAGAACACCGTCCGCGAGATCTGTCCGACGATGTAGTTGTTGGCGTCGTTCGTCCGCACCTGAAGAGCGCCGGTCTCCGGGGTGTCCCCGGAGCTGGACGCGATGCGCTCGCTGAAGTCCGCGGGCATCGTCAGCGACAGGTAGTACGTCCCGTCCTCGACGCCCTTGCGGGCCTGTGCCGCGCTCACCTCGTGCCACTCGAAGGTCTTGCTGTCGTGCAGCCCTTCGGTGATGTCGTCGCCGGCCACGATCTTCTGGCCGGCGGCCCGCGCGCCCCTGTCGTCGTTGACGAGCGCGACGGGAATCCTGTCGAGACGCCCGTACGGGTCCCAGAACGACCACAGGTACAGGGCGCCGTACAGCAGGGGCAGCAGCAGGAGCGCGGCGAGCGCGGCGCGCGGCAGCTTCCCCCTGCCGAAGCGCCTGAGCTCAAGCGCGGCCAGCCTCGGCGAGCGCATCCGCCGTCTCCTTCTTCTCGGTCCCGGGATTCTCGGGGCTCTGCTCGTCCGCTTCGTCGTGGGGCGCCGTCGATACGAGGACCGCGTCCTTGGGCGCCTCGCTGCACACCGCCACGACCGTCGTGCCGGACTCGGCGACGGACCTCAACAGGTCCCAGACCTGCGTCCGTTCGGCGTCCGAGAGCTTCAGGTCGGTGTCGTCGACGCCGAGCAGCCGCGGCCGCCCGATCAGCGCGAGGGCCACCGACACCCGGAGCGCCTCGATCCGTTCCAGGTCGCGCACGGCGGTGCGGGTGCCCTTGGGCAGCGCCTCCCGGTCGAGGCCCGCGGCGGCCAGCGCGGTGTCGATCCGCAGCCGCGAGGCGGCGGCCCGCTCGGCCCGGGGCCGCAGCAGCGTCCGCAGGGAACCGTCGAACCGACGCTGCAGCAGCGCCCGTTCGCGCAGATGCTCCTCGACCGTCAGCGCGGGATCGAGGTCGGTGACCCCGGGCACATGGGCGAGAGCGCTGATCCGCCGGACCGCGGACAGCTGCTTCGGCAGCCGGAAGGGGCCCACGGACGCGGCGCCCTCGGTGGGTCGCATACGTCCGGTGAGGGCGAGCAGCAGGCAGGTGCGGCCCGACCCGGACGGCCCTTCGACGGCGACGAGCGCCCCGGGCTCCGCGTCGATGTCCACCCCGCGGAACGCCCAGCCGCGCGGGCCCTTGAGCCCGAACCCCTCGGCGCTGACGGCGACCGCGTTCGGACCGTCCATGGTCGGGCCCCCCCACTTTTTGAACTGACTGGTCAGTGCAAAAGTTAGCCCGAACTGTCGCTCGAAGCAAAAGTGCAGGTCAGGGCCGATTGTCAGTGGCGTACTCCACGATGGGCACATACGGCCACTGAGCCGTCACGCAGACGACAGGAGGTTCGTCATGGCTGGACATTCAGCAGCAGCCGCACGCCGGCCCCGCGCCACACGCCCTGCACCCTCGCTGACCGGACCCGCCGCCGACGTCCACCCCGTACTCCGCCGGGCAACTGCCCCTCCCGCCGCTCTCGACCTGCTCGCCCAGGCGCGCACGGGCCTCGACGAGGCGGCCCTTCTCGAAACGCCCAACGAGCGGTACGCCACGGCCCATCTGGCCGCGCTGCGTACCGCGGCCGCCGTGCTCGCCGCCCGCGGCCGCCCCGAACCCACGCCCCGACGGCGCGCCCGGATACGGAGCGCCTGGGAAGTGCTCCCCGAGATCGCGCCCGAACTGACCGAGTGGAGCGCCCTGTTCGCCTCCGGCGCCACCCGCAGGGCGCGCGCCGAAGCGGGCATCCGGGGAGCGGCCGGCATCCGCGACGCGGACGACCTGCTCCGCGACGTCGCGATGTTCCTGCGCCTCGTCGAGCGGATGCTGGTCCTTCAGCCGATACTGCCCCAGCCCAGGGCGCAGGACGAGGGCCCGGTGGCGGGCCGGGAGGTGCCCGACGTGGGGTGACCGGACAGCTCTCACGAGGCAATAGGGTGGAGGCGCCCGAACCCTCCACCCATCGCCGTGCCGGTGGGGGAGGAATCCCCATCGCTCCGCAGCCCATGAGCCGGAGCCGCGCCGAGGAGTCACCTGTCGTGTCGGACCCGATGCGCCCCCGCGCTTCTCTCCGTACCGCCGTGGTCTGGGACGTTCTCAAGGACGCCCTCGACCGTCGCGTCAAGGCCACGGGGCGCGAGTCGCTCGACGTGCTCGACACCGGAGGCGGCAGCGGCAACTTCGCGGTGCCCGTGGCCGGCCTCGGTCACCGCGTCACCGTCGTCGACCCCAGCCCGAACGCGCTCTTCGCACTCGAGCGCCGCGCGGCCGAGGCCGGCGTGGCCGACCGCGTGCGCGGGGTGCAGGGCGACGTCTCCGGTCTCTTCGACGTCGTCGAGCGCGACGGATACGACGTGGTCCTGTGCCACGGCGTTCTGGAGTACGTCGACGACCCGGCCGAGGGCGTACGCAACGCGGTGGGCGCCCTCCGCTCCTCCGGCGTCCTCAGCCTGCTCGCCGCAGGACTCGGCGGCGCCGTGCTCGCCCGGGCGCTCGCCGGGCACTTCAAGGAGGCCCGGCAGGCCCTCGGCGACCCGGCGGGCCGCTGGGGCGACGGCGACCCCGTGCCGCGCCGCTTCAGCGCCGAGCAGCTCACCCGGCTCGTCGGATCCGCGGGCGTCGAGGTCGGTGCGGTGCACGGCGTACGGGTCTTCGCCGACCTCGTGCCGGGCGTCCTCGTGGACACCGAACCGAGCGCCCTCCAGGAGCTCCTCAAGCTGGAGGCCGCCGCCGCCGAGCTGCCCGCCTTCCATGCCGTCGCCACGCAGTTGCACGTCCTCGGCGAGAAGCAGGGGGCCCCGGAGGCCTGAGTGCTCCGGTGACGCGCCGCTGATCAGCGGCGCAGCGGCGGATGGAGTACGCCACAGGCCCCCCGCTTCGGCGCCGGGCGCCGTATGATCGAGGGAGCCGGTCCGGCATGACGGGACGGCCGCCGGGGCATTAAGGCTTCAGCGAGCCGGAGCGGAGTGGTGGTCCTGGTTGGCGAAGTTGGCGTAGAGGGGCGGGTTTCACGGGGGCGATTCCCTGCCTATCCTGAAGGGGACCCCCGGTCGCCCCGGCGACTGCACGATGAGGAGGACTCCGTGCCGCTCTCGGAGCACGAGCAGCGAATGCTCGAGCAGATGGAGCGAGCGCTGTACGCCGAAGATCCCAAGTTCGCGACAGCGCTTGAGGGAAGCGGGCTGCGTACGTACACCCGACGTCGGGTCTACCAGGCAGTCGCCGGCTTCCTGGTGGGTATCGCGCTCCTCATGGCCGGAATGGTCGCCAAGCAGATCTGGATCAGCGTGGTGGGGTTCCTCGTCATGCTGGGCTGCGCGGTCCTCGCCATGACCGCATGGCGCAAAGCGCCCAAGCCCGGTGAACAGCCGGCTGCCGGAGCAGCGCCAGGAGCGCCGCCGGCGGCGCGGCGTCAGGGCAAGCAGCGCCGCTCGATGATGAACCGGATCGAGCAGCGCTGGCAGCGGCGCCGAGACGAACAGGGCGGCCACTGAGCCCCCGCCGGACGAAGTCCCCACGGGATCAATGGTCCTCACAGGAACAGACGTAGCTGAGGGGTGACCACTCACGGGTGGTCACCCCTCAGGCGTGTCCGCGCGCCGGCGCCTCGGCGTGGCCCGCTTGCGCAACGAGCGGGCGCCTCCCTCAGCTCTCCTGGCGGGAAGGCCGCCGCGGACGCCGCAGGAGCGTCGACTTCCGAGCCGTCCAGCGGGAGCCGAGCTCCGCCCAGTGCTGCGAAAGTCTCCACGCCACTCGAACGGTCGAGCGCGGTGCGAGCGTCGCCCGCAGCCGGGCCGAGCGGCTCGACTTGGCGCGCAGGCCCTGCTCAAGGCGGCGCACGTCGTCCCCGAGGCCCGCCGTCGGCTGCGGCCTCGGCGCGTAGAGGACCTGTTCCACCGCGGCCGCCACCCGGTGCACGGAGTCCGCCGCCACCTGGTCGAGCTGTCCGACGCGGACGATCCGCGCGGCCGCCGTCCGCGGCGTCTGCGACTCGTCCGGTGCGATGCCGTGGTCCCACGCCGTATCGGTCACTTCCAGCCACGCCGCGAGGGCGCGTGCCGCCGCGTCCCCGTCCGTGCGGCCGGGCGAGCCGAGCCGCACCGCCCGTACCCGCTGCCGCCACAGCATCGGGAGCAGCGGCACGAGCACCACCAGCAGTACACCGAGCGCGATGAGGGCGATCGTGCCGTAGGGCGGGCCGTCGTCGCCGGACGCGCCGATCACCGCGGGCGCGGTGTTCGAGCAGCCGCCCAGCTTCCGCTCGGCCGCCGGGCAGTTGTCCGACGCGGAGGGCTGCCCCGCCGAGGGCTCCGACGAAGCGGCCTCGCTGGGCGCCGCCGGGTTGCTCGGGCTGCCCGCCGGGGTGTCGCTACGCGTGTACTCGGGCGCCGTGCCGCGGTTCGGCGTCGGCTCGAAGCGGGTCCAGCCCACGCCCTCGAAGTACAGCTCGGGCCACGCGTGAGCGTCCCGCAGGCCGACCGACATCTGCCCGTCCGCCTGCGGAGAGCCCGGCGTGAAGCCCACCGCCACCCGCGCCGGAATCCCCAGAGTTCTGGCCATCGCGGCCATCGAGAAGGAGAAGTGGACGCAGAAGCCTTCCTTGTCCTTCAGGAAACGGGCGATGGCCGAGGAGCCGCTGCCCGCCCGGACCTCCGTGTTGTACGTGAAGCCGCCGTTCACGGCGAAGTAGTCCTGGAGCTTCACGGCCCGCTGGTAGTCGTTCGCCGCGCCCTGGGTGACGCGCAGCGCCGTCTTCTCGACGATCGCCGGCAGCGAGGACGGCACCTTGGTGAACTCCCGGCGCAGCTCGCTCGGTGCCGCGGGAGCGTTCGCCAGCTGCTCGGCGGTCGGCTGCACGATCAGGCTCTCGACGCTGTACTTCTTGCCCCGCGTGGTCTGGTCGTGATCGCCGACGAGGGTCCGGCCCACCGGCTCGTACCGCCAGCGTCCCGAGATGTCGACCTTCGTCGCCGGGTAGGGGAGCGGCAGCCAGTCCTGGGCGTACCAGCCGGCCGCCGCGATGTTCGTGCGGATCTCCGTCCTGCGGACGTCCGCGCCGAGGCCACGGGGGCTCGGGAACGGCGAGGGCACGTCGATGATGCTGCGCTTGGCGGGCCGCCAGGTCGTCCCGTCGAACTCGTCGAGGGAGACGATCCGCAGATACAGGTCCTGGGTGTTCTTCGAGTTCGTGCGGTACGACATCACCTCCCGGTCCTCGGGCTGATTCAGGCTGTTCTGAAGGGAGACCAGGGGGTTCACGGCGGAGATGGTGCCGCCGCCTCCGGAGCCCACACCCGTCCCCGTGCCCGACGGGCCGAGCAGGCCGCCGTCGAGCGCGGGCAGTGCGAGCGGCACCACGAGGGCGATGCCGAGCGCGAGCGCGCCGATGCGGCGGCCCGTACGGAGCGGGGCCACGGCGCCGGCCCTGCTCTCCACCGCGCCGCCCGCGCGGCCCGGTGAGCGGGCCGTACCGCCGAAGACGCGCCCCCACTGCGAGAGCCGGTCCCGGCCCTCGGCGAGGAGCAGCAGCAGATAGCCGCCGGCGGCGAGCAGGAACCACAGCCAGTCGGCGGAGCCCTGGGAGAGGCCCGCGGCGACCGAGTAGAGGGCGAGCAGCGGCAGCCCGGCGGGCGCCGCGCTGCGGAACGTCACCGCGAGGGCGTCCACCGCGAGGCCGATCACCAGGACACCGCCCACCAGCATCAGCCGGATCCCGTCGGACAGCGGCGCGGGGATCGCGAACCGCCCCACGTCGTCGCCGCCCGCCTGGAGCAGCTCCCCGAAGTGACGGAACGCGTCCGGCCCCGGCAGCACCCCGCCGATCGCCTGGGCGTTCGCGAACAGCAGAGTCAGCAGCAGCAGCGACACGAGCGCCTGCACGGTCACCGTGAGCGGCCGCGCGAGAGGCACGCGCCGGGTCAGTGCACCCACCCCGGCCTGGACGACCAGGAGGAACGCGGCCTGGACGATCCAGGTCGCCATGTCGACGAGCGGCAGCAGGGCACACGCCGCCATGAACGTGGCTGCCGTCGCACACAGCGTCAGCCGAGCGCCTCCACTCATGACCGCGCCTTTCCCCCTGTGACATCACGCATGATCAAGAACCCCACCCCGCCACCGCCGGTCCGCTCTCCGCGCCCGTGGCAGCCCGTTGCCGGTCGGCGTCCTGCCACAGCTCGGTCAAGGACCTGCCGGGCGGGACGGCGAGGGCGGACCAGCCCGCCTCGCGCAGCATCCGCAGCCGCTCCTCGCAGCGCTCCGAAGGGGCGCCGCCCGTCCAGGCCCCGCTGTCCAGGACGAAGGCGACGGCGCCGCCGCTGCGCTGCCGCATCTTGGCGGCGACCGCCGTCTGTTCCTCGTCGAGATCGCCGAAGAAGGCCACCAGCAGCCCCTCGTTCCCCCCGCGCAGCACGTCGTAGGCGCGCGAGAGCCCCGATCCGTCCGAGTGGTCGACGACGGCGAGCGTGTCCATCATCAGTCCGGCCGCGTCCGCCGACTCCTGGCTGGCGCCCGCGAACCCGTCGGACCCCTCGCCCGGCACCGAAGTGCCCGTATCGGTCAGCAGGCGTACGGAGAAGCCCCGTTCGAGCATGTGGAACAGCGTCGAGGCCGTACCGGACACCGCCCACTCGAAGGCCGAGTCGGGACCCGTGCCCTGGAAGGCGAGGCGCCGGGTGTCGAGGAGCACCGTGCAGCGGGCCCGCTGCGGCTGCTCCTCGCGGCGCACCATCAGCTCGCCGTATCGCGCGGTCGAGCGCCAGTGCACGCGGCGCAGGTCGTCTCCGTAGCGGTAGCCGCGCGGGATCACGTCGTCCTCGCCGGCCAGGGCCAGCGAGCGGTTCCGCCCGTCGCCGTACCCCTTGGCCTCTCCGGTCAGCCGCACCGCGGGCAGCGGCTCCACGCGCGGGATGACCGTGAGGGTGTCGTACGTGGAGAAGGAGCGGGACAGTTCGCACAGGCCGAACGGGTCCGTCAGGCGCAGCTGGAGCGGGCCGAGCGGATAGCGGCCCCGCAGGTCCGAGCGCACGCGGTACGACACCTCGCGGCGTCCGCCCGCCTCCACCCGGTCCAGGACGAAACGAGGGCGCGGCCCGAGCACGTACGGCACCCGGTCCTGGAGCATCAGCAGGCCGGTGGGCAGCCGCGAGACGTTGTCCATCCGGAGGTGGACGCGGGCCTCGCTGCCCGCGGGCACGCGCGCGGGGGACAGGCGTCGGCTGCTCGAGACCCGGTAGCGCGTGCGGTAGAGCACGATCGCGCAGACCAGCGGCAGCACGGCGAGCAGCAGGCCGACCCGGAGCAGATCGGCCTGCCCCAGGACGTACGCGCAGATCGCCGCCGCGATCCCGGCGGCCAGGAACGAACGGCCCCTGGTGGTCAGCCCCGAGAGCGCGACCCGGAGGCCGCCCTTGTCGTCGTCACCCCCGAAGCCTCCCCCGTCGGCCATCACAGCCTCCGGGCGCCGGGCGGCTGCTGGCCGTACATCGGGGATCCGTGGCCCGAGGCGGCCGGGACCGCTGTGTGCTGGAGGATCTCCAGGACCACCTGCTCGGACGTGCGCCGGTTCAACTGGGCCTGGGCGGTGGGCAGCAGGCGGTGCGCGAGGACCTGCACGGCGAGCGCTTGCACGTCGTCGGGCAGGGCGTACTCACGCCCGCTCAGCGCCGCGGATGCCTTCGCCGCCCGCAGCAGATGAAGCGTGGCGCGCGGCGAGGCGCCGAGTCTGAGGTCGGGATGGCTGCGCGTGGCGGCGACCAGGTCGACCGCGTACCGCCGTACCGAGTCGGCCACGTGGACCGAGCGGACGGCGTCGACGAGCTTCACGATGTCGTGCGCGTGCGCCACCGGCTGGAGGTCGTCCAGCGGGGAGGCACCGCCGTGGATGTCGAGCATCTGCAGCTCGGCCTCGGGGCTGGGGTAGCCGATCGACACCCGGGCCATGAACCGGTCGCGCTGCGCCTCGGGCAGCGGGTACGTGCCCTCCATCTCGACCGGGTTCTGCGTGGCCACCACCATGAAGGGGCTGGGCAGCTCGTACGTCTGCCCGTCGATGGTGACCTGGCGCTCCTCCATGGACTCCAGGAGCGCCGACTGCGTCTTCGGGGACGCGCGGTTGATCTCGTCGCCGATCACGATCTGCGCGAAGATCGCCCCCGGCTTGAACTCGAAGTCCCGACGCTGCTGGTCCCAGATGGACACACCGGTGATGTCCGACGGCAGCAGGTCGGGCGTGAACTGGATGCGACGCACCGAGCAGTCGATGGACTTGGCGAGCGCCTTCGCCAGCATGGTCTTGCCGACGCCCGGTACATCCTCGATGAGCAGGTGTCCCTCGGCCAGGAGCACCGTCAGCGAAAGCCGTACGACCTCCGGCTTGCCCTCGATCACACCCTCCACCGACCTGCGGACCCGCTCCACAGTGGTGGTCAGATCAGTGAGGCTCGCTCGATCGTCATAGGTCGTCACCCGGCCCTCCTCGGCCCGTACTTTCCGGGCCGACGCTCTTGGCTGCGGCCCGGCCCACCCCGAAACACGGACACCACGCGCGAGGAGTTCCGTCTCCTCGCGCGGGGTGCCACTCCGCATTCTTGTTGCCGTTACCGGTTCGTGTCATCCGCCTGTGGATAACTGCCAGTGATATGTCGGGTCTTGCGGCCGTTTGTTACGCGGGATCGATCTCCCGGAGGAGACCCGTCTTCACATCGAAGACGAATCCGCGCACATTGCCGGTGTCCATCAGGAACGGGGACGTCCGCACGCGCTGCATCGACTGGCGCACGTCCTGGTCGACGTCGCGGAACGCCTCGACGGCCCAGGCCGGGCGCTGGCCGACCTCCATCTCCAGCTCGTGGCGGAACTCCTCCGTGAGGCTCTCCAGGCCGCAGCCGGTGTGGTGGATGAGGACCACACTGCGGGTGCCGAGCGCCCGCTGGCTGATGGTGAGCGAGCGGATGACGTCGTCGGTGACGACGCCGCCCGCGTTGCGGATGGTGTGACAGTCGCCCAGTTCGAGACCCAGGGCGTCGTGCAGGTCGAGCCGGGCGTCCATGCACGCCACGACGGCCACCTTCAGGACGGGCCGGGCGTCCATGCCGGGGTCGGTGAACGCCGCTGCGTAGCGCTGGTTCGCCTCGACGAGTCGGTCGGTCACGGTGCCGTCGACGGTTATGGCGCCTTCGGACTCGGCAGGGAGGGATGCGGAAGTCGTCATAGCTATGACGGTAATGGTCACTCCCCGGACAAGCCCGCTGTGAGAGGGGACAAAGAACGTCATCGCGGCTTGTTGTGAGGTAACCCACAGAGGTGTCGCCGACTCGCCCGTACGGGTGATTCCTCCTGATCCGTGGCATCGCGAAGAGGCGGCGCGCGACGCGCAGGCCGGTTGATTGACCGGGCGACACGGTGGACTAAAGTGACGCGGAAACCCCAGGAAACACCGAAGATCCCGGCACTTCACCGGACTCTTCACCACGTGCGCGACGAGCACCCCGGCGGTGCGTGGGCGCCGCGCCGGAACTGAGAGGGCCCCTTGAGCCAGACCCGACATGTCCCGGTGATGCTCCAGCGCTGCCTGGACCTGTTGGCCCCGGCCCTCGCCGAGCCGGGAGCGGTCGTCGTCGACTGCACGCTCGGCCTCGGCGGACACAGCGAGGCCCTCCTCTCCACGTTCCCCTCCTGCCGCCTCGTCGGTCTCGACCGCGACAAGGAGGCCCTGCGCCTCTCCGGTGAGCGCCTCGCCCCGTTCGGCGACCGCGCCACCCTCGTACACGCCGTCTACGACGAGCTGCCCGAGGTCCTCGACCGGCTCGGTGTCCCGCGCGTGCAGGGCGTCCTCTTCGACCTGGGCGTCTCCTCCATGCAGCTCGACGAGGCCGACCGCGGCTTCGCCTACGCGCAGGACGCGCCGCTCGACATGCGCATGGACCAGACGACCGGAATGAGCGCCGCCGAGGTCCTCAACACGTACCCCCCGGGCGAGCTGGTGCGGATCCTGCGCGCGTACGGCGAGGAGAAGCAGGCCAAGCGGATCGTCTCGGCGGTCGTGCGCGAGCGCGAGAAGGAGCCCTTCAGTAACAGCGCCCGGCTCGTGGAACTGATCCGCGACGCGCTGCCGCAGGCCGCCAAGCGCACCGGCGGCAACCCCGCCAAGCGCACCTTCCAGGCTCTGCGTATCGAGGTGAACGGCGAACTCAGCGTCCTGGAGCGGGCGATCCCGGCCGCCGTGCAGGCGCTCGCCGTCGGGGGACGTATCGCGGTCCTGTCGTACCACTCGCTCGAGGACCGGCTCGTGAAGCAGGTGTTCGCGGCCGGCGCCGCGAACACCGCGCCGCCCGGGCTCCCGGTCGTCCCCGAGCGCTACCAGCCGCGGCTCAAGCTGCTCACGCGCGGCGCCGAGCTCCCCACGGAGGAAGAGGTCGCCGAGAACCGCCGGGCGGCCCCGGCTCGGCTGCGGGGTGCGCAGCGCATCCGCGAGGAGGTCGCCGGGTGAGTTCCGGGCGCGCGAGGAGGGGTCGATGAGTCCCAGGGGCGAACTGCGGGGGAGGGCCGCGCGACTCGCGCGGCTGCTGCCCTCGGGGCCCGCGGGCGGCAGGCAGGCCGCCCGCACACCGTTCGTGCTCCTCGTCGTGCTTCTGCTCGGCGGCGGGCTGATCACGCTCCTGATGCTGAACTCGGCGCTCAACGAAGGGTCGTTCAGGCTGAACGACATCAAGAAGCAGACGACCGACCTCACCGAGGACGAGCAGGCGCTCCAGCGCGACGTCGACGCCTACGCGGCCCCCGACTCCCTGCAGCGCCGCGCCCGCGAGCTGGGCATGGTCCCCGGCGGCGACCCGGCCTTCCTCAACCCCGACGGCACCGTGCGCGGCGTTCCCAGCGCGGCGGCCCCCTCCGCGCTGTGGCGCCCCGCGCCGCCCCCGCCCGAGGTCGTGGGCAGGACCCCGAGCGCCTCGCCGACCCCGAGCGCCTCGCCGACCCCGTCGGCGACCCCCAAGACCACCCCGAACCCCACGTCCTCGCAGGTGAAACCCGCGCCCTCGACCTCCGGCAGGTGACGGAATGACCGACAGGGAGCCCCCGCGACGCCGGATCCCGGCACCCGCGAGGAACGGCCGCCCAGCCCCCCGGCGCCCCAGCCCCGGCGCGCGGCGCCCGCGCCCGGCCCCCGTCAAGGCGCCCGCCGCCCTGCGCCTCGGCAGCCCGCGCCCCCGGCTGCGCATGGTCAGCCTCGGCCTCACCCTCGTCCTCATCGCCTTCGTCGTACGCCTGCTCCAGGTGCAGGCCGTCGACGCCAGCGCGTACGCGGCCAAGGCCGAACAGCACCGGTACGTCGAGCACGTCCTCGCGGCCGAGCGCGGCGGGATCACGGACCGCAGCGGTGTCGCGCTCGCCACCAGCGTGGATGCGTACGACATCACGGCCGACCCCACGATGTTCCGGCCGGCGGACACCGTGTCCGGCAAGAACACCCCGTCCCCGGTGGTGCC
This sequence comes from Streptomyces sp. NPDC107517, assembly GCF_055582645.1. Classification (NCBI taxonomy): domain Bacteria; kingdom Bacillati; phylum Actinomycetota; class Actinomycetes; order Kitasatosporales; family Streptomycetaceae; genus Streptomyces; species Streptomyces sp. NPDC107517. Next base: position 486,637 of record NZ_JBVJPM010000002.1, read on the forward strand.
GGGGGACGCGCCCGAGCAGGCCGCGGCGCTCCTCGCCCCGATCCTCGGCATGGACGCCGACGTGGTCGCGAAGAAGCTGCGGACCCCCAGGACGCGCTACGTCCTGCTGGCCCGCCGCCAGACCCCCCAGGTCTGGAAGCAGATCAAGGACCTAAAGAGCACGCTCGCGGAGAAGGCGGACCGGGAGAAGTCGGCGAGCGTCATCGCCGGAGTCTTCGCCGACCCCAGCAGCAAGCGCGTGTACCCGAACGGCGATCTGGCCGCCGGGATACTGGGCTGGGTCAACGCGGACGGCAAGGGCGGCGGCGGTGTCGAGCAGCAGCTGAACAAGGATCTCGCGGGCAAGCCCGGCAAGATCAAGTACGCCCAGTCCGGCGGCCGCCAGGTGCCCACGGCCGGCAGCAACGAGCAGCCCGCCGTGCCCGGTTCGGAGGTCGAGCTCACCATCGACCGCGACATCCAGTGGGCCGCCCAGAAGGCCATCACCGACCAGGTGAAGAAGTCGGGCGCGGACCGCGGCTACGTGATGGTGCAGGACACCCGGACCGGTGAGGTCCTGGCGATGGCCAACGCGCCAGGCTTCGACCCCAACGACCTCTCGCAGGCCAACTCCACGGCCATGGGCAACGCCGCGCTCCAGGACGCGTACGAGCCCGGCTCCACGGCGAAGGTCATGTCGATGGCCGCCGTTCTCGAGGAGAACGCGGCCACGCCTGACACACACGTCACGGTGCCCAACCGGCTGCACCGCGGCGACCGGCTCTTCCAGGACGACATCGACCACCCCACCTGGCACCTCACGCTGAACGGCGTGCTCGCCAAGTCCAGCAACATCGGCACCATCCTGGCCACGGGCCAGCTCGGCAAGACCCAGCCCCAGGCCAACCGGGTGCTCTCGTCGTACCTGCGCAAGTTCGGCATCGGCCGCCCCACCGGGCTCGACTTCCCGGGCGAGACGCCGGGCATCCTGGCCCCCGCCGACAAGTGGTCGACCTCGCAGCAGTACACGATCCCTTTCGGCCAGGGTTTCTCCATCAACGCGATGCAGGCGGCCTCCGTCTACTCGACCATCGCCAACGGCGGCGTACGCGTGGAGCCCACCCTCGTACGCGGCACCAAGGGACCCGACGGCAGGTTCACCCCGGCCCCGAAGCCCAAGGAGAACCGGGTCGTCAGCGCGAAAACGGCCAAGAGGGTCGCGCAGATGCTCGAGTCCGTCGTGGACGACGAGGAGGGCACCGGCGCCAAGGCGCGCATCCCCGGCTACCGCGTCGCCGGAAAGACCGGCACCGCCAACCGAGTAGATCCGGCCACCGGCAGATACAAGGGCTACACCTCGTCCTTCGCCGGTTTCGCCCCCGCCGACCAGCCCCGCGTCACCGTCTACTGCGCGATCCAGAACGCCACCAAGGGCGGCTACTTCGGTGGTCAGATCTGCGGCCCCATCTACAAGCAGGTCATGGAGTTCGCCCTCAAGACGCTCCAGGTCCCGCCCACCGGCGCCGGGCCCGCCCGGCTGCCCGTCAGCTTCCAGCCCTGACCCGAGCCCCGAGAGTGACCAGGTACAGCCCGTGACAACGATCACCCCGGACCCCGGGAACCAGCCCGCGCCACGCCCCTCACTTCGCTCCATGGGTGGTGCGCCCGGTACGCTCACCGCCGTGCCACAAGCTGATCAGTCCCAAACCACGCAGAAGGGCGCTCCCGTGACCTATCCGGGACCGCCGCGACCGGTGCAGGTCACCGCGACGCGACTTGCCGATCTCGCAGATCAGCTGGGTGTCCCCGCGCCCGAAGAGCCCACGGCGTCGACGGGGAGCACCGGCATCACGCACGACTCGCGCGCCGTGCGCCCCGGCGACATCTACGCGGCCCTGCCCGGCGCCCGCTTCCACGGTGCCGACTTCGCCGCCCAGGCCGCGAGCCTCGGCGCCGTCGCCGCCCTCACCGACCCGTCGGGCGCCGCACGCGTCGAGGCGGCCGGTCTGCCGGCCCTCGTCGTGGAGGACCCGCGCGGCCGGATGGGCGAGCTGGCGGCCACGATCTACGGCCACCCCGGCCGCGATCTGCTCCAGATCGGGATCACCGGTACCTCCGGCAAGACCACGACGGCCTACCTGATCGAGGGCGGCCTGCGCACGATGCGCAGCACCGGACTCATCGGCACGGTCGAGATGCGCATCGGCGACGAGCGCATCAAGTCGGAGCGCACCACCCCCGAAGCCACCGACCTCCAGGCGCTGTTCGCGGTGATGCGCGAGCGCGGCGTGGACGCGGTCGCCATGGAGGTCTCCAGCCACGCCCTCGTGCTCGGCCGGGTCGACGGCTGCGTCTTCGACGTGGCGGTCTTCAACAACCTCAGCCCGGAACACATGGAGTTCCACTCCGACATGGAGGACTACTTCCGGGCCAAGGCACAGCTGTTCACGCGTGCACGCAGCAAACAGGGCGTCGTGAACTTCGACGACGAGTACGGCCGCCGCCTGGTCGGCGAGTCCGAGGTGCCCGTCGTGACCTTCTCCGCCGAGGGCCACCCGGACGCCGACTGGCGCGCCGAGGACGTCGAGGTCGGCCCGTTCGACTCCGCCTTCGTGGCCGTCGGCCCCAAGGGCGAGCGGATCACCGCCAAGTCCCCGCTCGCCGGGCCGTTCAACGTGGCCAACGCGCTCGCCGCGATCGTCGCGCTCACCGTCGCGGGCATCGACCCGCAGCAGGCCGCGGACGGCGTCGCCGCCGTGCCGGGCGTCCCCGGCCGCCTGGAGCGCGTCGACGCCGGCCAGCCGTACCTCGCGGTCGTCGACTACGCGCACAAGACCGACGCCGTCGAGTCCGTGCTGCGCGCGCTGCGCAAGGTCACCGAGAACAAGCTGCACATCGTGCTCGGCTGCGGCGGCGACCGTGACATCACCAAGCGGATGCCGATGGGCGCCGCCGCCGCCCGGCTCGCCGACACCGCCGTACTGACATCGGACAACCCCCGCTCCGAGGACCCCCTCGCGATCCTCGCCACGATGCTCGCCGGCGCCGCCGAGGTGCCGGCCCACGAGCGCGGCGAGGTCCAGGTCTTCGAGGACAGGGCGGCGGCCATCGCCGCCGTGGTCGCCCGCGCGCAGCCGGGCGACACCGTCCTGATCGCGGGCAAGGGCCACGAGCAGGGCCAGGACATCGCCGGGGTGGTGCGTCCCTTCGACGACCGCCTGGTGCTTCGCGAAGCTATCCAGCAAACCCAGGGATGAAGTTGTGATCGCCCTCTCCCTCGCCGAGATCGCCACAGTCGTCGGCGGGCAGACGTACGACATACCGGATCCGTCCGTCGAGGTCACCGGACCGGTCGTCAGGGACTCCCGTGAAGTGGAGCCCGGCAGCCTCTTCGTCGCCTTCGTCGGCGAGCGCGTCGACGGCCACGACTACGCGGCCGCCGTGGTGGACGCCGGAGCGGCCGCCGTGCTCGCCTCGCGCCCGGTCGGGGTGCCCGCCATCGTTGTCGACGACGTGCAGGCCGCCCTCGGCGCGCTGGCGCGCAGCGTCGTCGAACGGCTCGGCGTCACCCTCGTCGCGCTCACCGGTTCCGCTGGCAAGACCAGCACCAAGGACCTGATCGCCCAGGTCCTGCGCCGCAAGGCGCCCACGGTCTTCACGCCGGGCTCGTTGAACAACGAGATCGGCCTGCCGCTGACCGCGCTGAGCGCCACCGACGACACCCGCTACCTCGTCCTGGAGATGGGCGCGCGCGGCAAGGGCCACATCCGGTACCTCACCGGTCTGACCCCGCCGAGGATCGGCGTCGTCCTCAACGTCGGGACCGCGCACATCGGCGAGTTCGGCGGCCGCGAGCAGATCGCCGAGGCCAAGGGCGAGCTCGTCGAGAGCCTGCCGGCCGACGGCACCGCGATCCTCAACGCCGACGACCCGCTGGTCCGCGCGATGGCCTCCCGCACGAAGGCGAAGGTGCTGCTCTTCGGAGAGGGCGACGACGCCGACGTACGCGCCGAGAATGTCCGGCTCACGGAGAACGGACAGCCTTCCTTCAGCCTTCGCACACCCTCCGGGTGCAGCGACGTGACCTTGCGCCTGTACGGTGAGCACCACGTGTCGAACGCGCTCGCCGCGGCCGCCGTCGCCCATGACCTTGGCATGTCCGTGGACGAGATCGCCCTCGCGCTCTCCGAGGCGGGCACGCTGTCCCGCTGGCGTATGGAGGTCACCGAGCGCCCGGACGGCGTGACGGTCGTCAACGACGCCTACAACGCGAACCCCGAGTCCATGCGAGCCGCTCTGCGAGCGCTCGCAGCGATGGGCAAGACCCGGCGGGCAAAGGGGGGCCGTACATGGGCGGTGCTCGGTCTTATGGCCGAGCTCGGGGACGAGGCGCTGGCCGAGCACGACGCGGTCGGACGGCTTGCCGTCCGGCTCAACGTCAGCAAGCTCGTGGCAGTCGGGGGCAGGGAAGCGTCCTGGCTGCAACTGGGCGCCTATAACGAGGGTTCGTGGGGTGAGGAGTCGGTGCACGTGTCCGACGCACAGGCGGCTGTCGACCTGTTGCGCAGCGAGCTGCGCCCGGGTGACGTCGTGCTCGTGAAGGCCTCGAGGTCGGTGGGCCTGGAGAGTGTCGCGCAGGCGCTGCTCGCCGTCGACGGCGACAACGTGGGCGAGGTTGCTGCCCGATGATGAAGCAGATCCTCTTCGCGGGTGTGATCGGGCTCTTCCTGACCCTGATCGGGACGCCCCTGCTGATCAAGCTCCTTGCGCGCAAGGGCTATGGCCAGTACATCCGTGACGACGGCCCGCGCGAGCACCATGCCAAGCGCGGTACGCCGACGATGGGTGGTATCGCCTTCATCCTGGCGACGTTCATCGCGTACTTCATGAGCAAGATCATCACCGGCGCCGCGCCGACCCTGTCGGGCCTGCTGGTGCTCGGTCTGATGGGCGGCATGGGCCTGGTCGGCTTCCTCGACGACTACATCAAGATCGTCAAGCGCCGCTCGCTCGGCCTGCGGGCCAAGGCGAAGATGGCCGGACAGCTGACCGTCGGCATCGCCTTCGCGGTGCTCTCCCTCCAGTTCGCCGACAACCGCGGCAACACCCCTGCCTCCACGAAGCTCTCCTTCGTGCAGGACTTCGGCTGGACGATCGGCCCGGTCCTGTTCGTGGTCTGGGCGCTGTTCATGATCCTCGCGATGTCGAACGGCGTGAACCTCACGGACGGCCTCGACGGCCTCGCCACCGGCGCCTCCGTGATGGTCTTCGGCGCGTACACCTTCATCGGTGTCTGGCAGTTCCAGGAGTCCTGCGCCAACGCGCAGACCCTCACCAACCCCGCCGCCTGTTTCGAGGTCAGAGACCCACTCGACCTGGCGGTCGTGGCATCCGCCCTGATGGGCGCCTGCTTCGGCTTCCTGTGGTGGAACACCTCGCCCGCGAAGATCTTCATGGGTGACACCGGCTCCCTCGCGCTCGGCGGCGCCCTCGCGGGTCTGGCCATCTGCTCCCGCACGGAGTTCCTGCTCGCCCTGCTCGGCGGCCTGTTCGTCCTGATCACCATGTCCGTGGTCATCCAGGTCGGCTCCTTCCGGCTCACCGGCAAGCGCGTCTTCCGCATGGCGCCACTGCAACACCACTTCGAACTCAAGGGCTGGTCCGAAGTCCTTGTGGTGGTCCGCTTCTGGATCATCCAGGGCATGTGCGTGATCGTCGGACTCGGCCTCTTCTACGCGGGATGGGCAGCCGACAAGTGACCACTGGGTCCGACTGGCAGAACAAGCGAGTCACCGTCGCCGGTCTCGGCGTGAGCGGCATCAGCGCCGCCCGCGCCCTGGCCGGCCTCGGCGCGTCGGTCACGGTCGTGGACGGCGGCGACAGCGAGTCGCACCGCGCCAGGGCGGCCGAGCTCGCGCGGCTCGGCGTCGAGGCCCGGCTCGGGGACGCCGAGACGCTCCCCGAAGGCACCGAACTCGTCGTCACGTCACCCGGCTGGAAGCCCTCGTCCCCGCTCTTCGCGGCGGCGGCACAGGCCGGCGTGGACGTCGTCGGGGACGTGGAGATCGCCTGGCGCCTGCGTGGCCCCGGCGCCGCCCCCTGGCTCGCCGTCACGGGCACCAACGGCAAGACCACCACGACGCAGATGCTCGCCTCGATCCTGGAAGCGGCGGGCCTGCGCACGGCCGCCGTCGGCAACATCGGCACGCCGATCATCGACGTCGTGCTCGAAGGCGACGACGCGTACGACGTGTTCGCCGTCGAGCTCTCCTCGTACCAGCTGCACTGGGCGCCCTCGTTGCGCGCCCACTCCGGAGTGGTCCTCAACCTCGCGCCCGACCACCTCGACTGGCACGGGTCCATGGAGGCGTACGCCGCCGACAAGGGCCGTATCTACGAGGGCAATCAGGTCGCGTGCGTCTACAACGTCGCCGACCCGGCCACCGAGGACCTGGTCCGCGAGGCCGACGTCGAGGAGGGCTGCCGCGCGATCGGCTTCACCCTCGGCACGCCCGGCCCGTCCCAACTGGGCGTCGTGGACGGCATCCTGGTCGACCGGGCCTTCGTCGACAACCGGCACAAGAACGCCCAGGAGCTGGCCGAGGTCGCGGACGTCAACCCGCCCGCCCCGCACAACATCGCCAACGCCCTCGCGGCCGCCGCCCTCGCACGGGCCTTCGGCGTCGAGCCCGCCGCCGTACGCGACGGACTGCGTGCCTTCACGCCGGACGCGCACCGCATCGCGCACGTCGCCGACGTCGACTCGGTCGCGTACGTCGACGACTCCAAGGCGACCAACACCCATGCCGCGGAAGCCTCTTTGGCCGCGTACGAGTCGATCGTGTGGATCGCGGGCGGGCTCGCCAAGGGCGCGACCTTCGACGAGCTCGTCACCAGGTCGGCGAAGCGGCTGCGCGGGGTCGTCCTGTTCGGCCAGGACCGCGCGCTGATCCGGGAAGCCCTCGCGCGACACGCCCCCCACGTCCCGGTGGTCGACCTCGACCGGACCGACACTGGTGCGATGTCGCAGGCGGTCCGGGAGGCCGCGCGGCTCGCCCGGCCGGGGGACACCGTGCTGATGGCCCCGGCCTGTGCGTCGATGGACATGTTCACCAACTACAACAAGCGTGGCGACGCGTTCGCGGAAGCGGTCCGCGAACTCGGCTCCACGAGCGTCTGACGGGGCCTTCGGGTGCCCGGTGACGCCGGGCACCCTCGGGAGGGGATCGTGGCAGCGTCATCGTCGTACAGCGGTGGGGTGAGCTGATGCCCGGCAGCAGCGCGCGGGCGGCCCGGCGGTCCCCGGCGGCGCGACCCCCGAGGAAACCGGCCGGGCCGGCCCGCGTCAGCCCCGTACGGCGCCTCTACACCCGGGCCCGCCGGGCCTGGGACCGCCCTCTCACCGCCTACTACCTGATCCTCGGCTCCAGCCTCCTGATCACCGTGCTCGGCCTGGTGATGGTCTACTCGGCCTCGGTGATCACGGCCCTGCAGAACGGGCTGCCCAGCTCGTACTACTTCCGCAAGCAGTTCCTCGCGGCGGTGATCGGCGGGGCACTGCTGTTCGCCGCCATGCGGATGCCGGTGAAGCTGCACCGCGCGCTGTCCTACCCGCTGCTCGCCGTCAGCGTCTTCCTGATGGTCCTCGTGCAGGTGCCGGGGATAGGAGTCTCCATCGGGGGCAACCAGAACTGGATCTCGCTGGGCGGCCCCTTCATGCTCCAGCCCAGCGAGTTCGGGAAGCTGGCCCTCGTCCTGTGGGGCGCGGACCTCATGGCGCGCAAGCACGACAAGCGGCTGCTCACCCAGTGGAAGCACATGCTGGTGCCGCTCGTCCCGGTGGCCTTCCTGCTGCTCGGACTGATCATGCTCGGCGGCGACATGGGCACGGCGATCCTGCTCACCGCCATCCTCTTCGGACTGCTCTGGCTGGCCGGGGCGCCCACCCGTCTGTTCGTCGGTGTGCTCTCCGTCGCGGCCGCCATCGGCGTCTTCCTCATCAGGACCAGCCCGAACCGCATGGCGCGCCTGTCCTGCCTCGGCTCCACGGACGCGGGCCCCGACGACATCTGCTGGCAGGGACTGCACGGCATCTACGCTCTTGCTTCGGGCGGTTTCTTCGGATCCGGGCTCGGGGCAAGTGTGGAAAAATGGGGCCAACTCCCCGAAGCGCACACCGACTTCATCTTCGCCGTCACCGGTGAGGAACTGGGCCTTGCGGGGACGCTGTCGGTGCTCGCCCTGTACGCGGCTCTAGGCTATGCGGGTATCCGCGTGGCCGGACGCACGGAGGACCCCTTCGTGAGGTACGCCGCGGGTGGCGTGACCACCTGGATCACGGCTCAGGCCGTGGTCAATCTCGGTGCGGTGCTCGGTCTCCTGCCGATCGCCGGTGTCCCGCTCCCGCTGTTCTCGTACGGGGGGTCAGCGTTGCTGCCGACCATGTTCGCCGTAGGACTTCTGATCGCGTTCGCGCGGCAGGAACCCGCGGCGCGGGCGGCCCTGGCCATGCGGCAGCCTCGGATGAGATGGAACACGATGCGACGGCGCGCCACGGCGCGTACGTCCGGAGAGCGGTGAATTTCGGTGCATGTCGTACTCGCCGGCGGGGGGACCGCCGGCCACATCGAGCCCGCGCTCGCCCTCGCGGACGCCCTGCGCAGGCAGGACCCGACCGTGGGCATCACGGCCCTCGGTACGGAGAAGGGGCTCGAGACGCGGCTCGTACCCGAGCGCGGATACGAACTCGCGCTGATCCCCGCCGTACCGCTGCCGCGCAAGCCAACCCCTGAACTGATCACCGTCCCGGGCCGGCTGCGCGGCACGATCAAGGCGGCCGAGCAGATCCTGGAGCGCACCAAGGCGGACTGCGTCGTCGGCTTCGGCGGCTATGTCGCCCTGCCCGGCTACCTCGCGGCCAAGCGTCTCGGTGTGCCGATCGTCGTGCACGAGGCCAACGCCCGCCCCGGCCTCGCCAACAAGATCGGTTCCCGCTACGCCGCGGGCGTCGCGGTCTCGACGCCCGACAGCAAGCTGCGCGGCTCCCGCTACATCGGCATCCCGCTGCGCCGCACCATCGCCACGCTCGACCGGGCGCGCGTACGGCCCGAGGCGCGCGCCGCCTTCGGCCTCGACCCGAACCTGCCGACGCTCCTCGTCTCCGGCGGCTCCCAGGGCGCCCGCCGCCTCAACGAGGTCGTCCAGCGGGTCGCTCCGCTGCTCCAGCAGTCCGGCATCCAGATCCTGCACGTCGTCGGCCCGAAGAACGAACTGCCGCACGTCCAGCAGATGCCGGGGATGCCCCCGTACATCCCGGTACCGTACGTGGACCGGATGGACCTCGCGTACGCCGCGGCCGACATGATGCTCTGCCGCGCGGGCGCGATGACCGTCGCCGAACTCTCCGCCGTCGGGCTCCCCGCCGCCTACGTCCCGCTGCCCATCGGCAACGGCGAACAGCGGCTCAACGCCCAGCCGGTGGTCAAGGCCGGCGGCGGACTGCTGGTCGACGACGCGGAACTGACGCCCGAGTGGATCATGGGCAACGTCCTGCCCGTGCTCGGCGACCCGCACCGGCTGTACGAGATGTCCCGCGCCGCCTCCGAGTTCGGCCGCCGGGACGCCGACGAGCTGCTCGTCGGCATGGTGCGCGAGGCGATCGCCTCGCGCCACCGCCAATAACACACCGGCGAGTGAGCCGAAGGGGCGCGCCGGGCTCTCGCCACCGGTCGAGGCGCCCCGGAGGTGAACCGAGCCAGGAACGGGAGTGCGCGTGGCCGGACCGACGACCGCAGACCGCGGCGAGCGGCACAAGCCGAAGTCCGGCCCGCCCCGGCCCCCTCGGGGCCGCCTGCGCCTGCCGCGCCTGCGTCTCCTGATCGTGACGGGGGTCGCGCTCCTCCTGCTCGGCGCCGGCGCCATCTGGCTCCTGTACGGCTCTCAGTGGCTGAGGGTGGAGCGCGTGACGACCTCGGGGACGGGGGTCCTGACGCCCGCTCAAGTGCGGGCGGCCGCAGCCGTTCCGGTCGGCGCCCCGCTGATTTCCGTCGATACGGGCGCTATTGAGGACCGTCTTCGGCGTGAATTGCCCCGGATCGACTCGGTTGAGGTCACGCGTTCCTGGCCGCACGGAATCGGATTGAAAGTGACCGAGCGCAAGCCGGTCCTCATTGCCGAAAACGGTAAAAACGGTAATAAGGGCGGAAATGGTGAAGGGGGCACCAGTGTGGGCAAGTTCGTCGAAATTGATGCCAAGGGTGTCCGTTTCGCGACCGTGCAGAAGGCGCCCCGGGGCGTTCCCCGACTGGAATTGACGCCGAATCAGTCGGGCGCCGCGGCAAGCCTTCGGCGCTTCGGGCCCGACCGTCTGGTGCGTGAGGCGGTCCGCGTCACGGGCGATCTGCCCCCGGCCGTGGCCCGTGACACCCGTGCGGTCAGGGTCCGTTCATACGACGATGTGTCCCTGGAGTTGAGTGGTGGCCGCACCGTCGCATGGGGAAGCGGCGAGAAGGGCGACATCAAGGCGACCACGCTCACCGCCCTCATGAAAGCGGCCCCGAAGGCGCGGCACTTCGACGTAAGTGTCCCCACCGCCCCTGCGTCATCGGGGAGTTGACGCGCATCAGCGCAGGCCAGCACCCTGGTTGGGCACTGCTACGGCTGATCACATAGGGTGAAAAGAAAAACGGGAGGTTCGGCGTGTTCGTTGAACGTGCGCCACTTGTCGACTTAGTGTCCTGTTCGGAAGAGTCCAGGGAACAGACACACTGGTAACCCTAAACTTCAGCGTTAGGGTTCGGGTCGGCAGACAAGCAGTCCGGGCCGCCCCAATTCGGCATCAGTCGTCGCAACGTACCAATGCGAGGCGGCGACACGTAACTCGAGGCGAGAGGCCTTCGACGTGGCAGCACCGCAGAACTACCTCGCAGTCATCAAAGTCATCGGTGTCGGCGGCGGTGGTGTCAATGCCATCAACCGGATGATCGAGGTCGGTCTCAAGGGCGTCGAGTTCATCGCCATCAACACCGACGCGCAAGCCCTGTTGATGAGCGACGCGGACGTCAAGCTCGACGTCGGCCGTGAACTCACCCGCGGACTCGGCGCCGGAGCCAATCCGGCCGTCGGACGCAAGGCGGCCGAGGATCACCGCGAGGAGATCGAGGAGGTCCTCAAGGGGGCCGACATGGTCTTCGTCACCGCCGGCGAAGGCGGTGGCACCGGCACCGGCGGCGCACCTGTCGTCGCCAACATCGCACGCTCGCTGGGCGCCCTGACGATCGGTGTGGTCACCCGGCCGTTCACCTTCGAGGGCCGGCGCCGGGCGAACCAGGCGGAGGACGGCATCGCCGAGCTCCGCGAAGAGGTCGACACCCTCATCGTCATCCCCAACGACCGTCTCCTGTCCATCTCGGACCGGCAGGTCTCCGTCCTCGACGCCTTCAAGTCGGCCGACCAGGTCCTGCTGTCCGGTGTCCAGGGCATCACCGACCTGATCACCACGCCCGGCCTGATCAACCTCGACTTCGCCGACGTCAAGTCGGTCATGTCCGAGGCCGGTTCGGCGCTCATGGGCATCGGCTCCGCCCGCGGCGACGACCGCGCGGTGGCCGCCGCGGAGATGGCGATCTCCTCGCCGCTCCTCGAAGCGTCCATCGACGGCGCCCGCGGCGTGCTGCTCTCCATCTCCGGCGGCTCCGACCTCGGTCTCTTCGAGATCAACGAGGCGGCGCAGCTGGTCAGTGAGGCCGCACACCCCGAGGCCAACATCATCTTCGGTGCCGTCATCGACGACGCCCTGGGCGACGAGGTGCGGGTCACGGTCATCGCGGCCGGCTTCGACGGCGGACAGCCGCCGTCCAAGCGGGACAACGTGATCGGCGGCGCGTCCGCCAAGCGCGAGGAGCCGGCGCCGCGAGCCACCGAGGCCCGACCGTCCTTCGGCAGCCTCGGCAGCGTCACCCCGCGCGACGAGCCGAAGGCTCCGGAGCCCGTCGAGGCCGCCCCGGTGAACGAGATGCCGTCCGCCCCGGTCGCCCCGCCGCAGATTCCGCCGGCCCGTCCCTACCAGGACAGCCAGGCCGAAGAGCTGGACGTGCCGGACTTCCTGAAGTGACCGGCACAAGTGACCTGCAGAAGTGACCTCCTGAAGTGATAGGACAGCGCGACCACGCGAGCGGCGCCCACTTCGCCTTCACCGACCGGTGGGGCGGGGTGAGCGCCGCTCCGTACGAGGAGCTCAACCTCGGCGGCGCGGTCGGCGACGACCCGGCCGCCGTCCGTGCCAACCGCAGGAGTGCGGCGCAGTCGCTCGGCCTCGACCCGGCGCACGTGGTCTGGATGAACCAGGTGCACGGCCCGGACGTCGCGGTGGTGGACGGGCCCTGGGGTACGGCCGCCGACATCCCGTCCGTCGACGCGATCGTCACCGCACGGCGCGGACTCGCTCTCGCCGTGCTCACCGCGGACTGCACCCCGGTCCTGCTCGCCGATCCCGTCGCGGGAATCGCCGCCGCCGCCCACGCCGGACGCCCCGGCATGGTCGCCGGAGTCGTCCCCGCGGCGATCGCGGCGATGGTGGAACTCGGCGCCGAACCCGCCCGCATCGTGGCCCGCACCGGCCCCGCCGTCTGCGGGAAGTGCTACGAAGTCCCGGAGGGGATGCGCGCCGAGGTGGCCGCCGTGGAACCCGCGGCGTACGCCGAAACCAGCTGGGGCACCCCTGCCGTCGATGTGACCGCGGGAGTGCATGCCCAGCTGGAGCGGCTCGGGGTGCGTGACCGGCAGCAGTCGCCGGTGTGCACCCTGGAGTCGCACGACCACTTCTCGTACCGCCGCGACCGCACCACCGGTCGGCTCGCAGGCTATGTCTGGCTGGACTGATGGGACATGACGGACCGTAAGGCTCAACTCGCAGCAAATCTGGCACAAGTGGAGGAACGTATCGCTTCGGCGTGCGTCGCCGCAGGCCGTAAGCGCGAGGAAGTGACCCTGATCGTGGTCACCAAGACGTATCCCGCGAGCGATGTGCGGATCTTGTCGGAACTCGGTGTGCGCGATGTCGCCGAGAATCGCGACCAGGACGCGGCGCCCAAGGCGGCGGAGTGCGCGGACCTGCCGCTCCGGTGGCACTTTGTCGGTCAGCTGCAGACCAACAAGGTTCGCTCCGTGGTCGGTTATGCCGATGTCGTGCAGTCCGTCGACCGCTCGAAGCTCGTCACGTCGCTGTCGACGGCGGCCGTGCGCGCGGAGCGTGAACTCGGATGCCTGATCCAGGTCGCGCTCGACGCCGGGGAGAACGGGCGGGGCGAGCGCGGGGGCGTGGGGCCGGGCGGAATCGGGGAGTTGGCGGCACTTGTGGCGGACGCTCCCGGTTTGCGCCTCGACGGTCTGATGACGGTCGCACCACTGACCGGCCCGTACGCGGACCGCCAACAGGCCGCGTTCGAGTGGCTGATGGATTTGTCGACTGACCTGCGCCGGGCTCATCCGGCTGCGAACATGGTGTCAGCAGGGATGAGTGCGGACCTCGAACAGGCCGTGGCGGCCGGAGCGACACATGTGCGCGTCGGTACGGCGGTACTCGGAGTCCGACCCAGGCTCGGGTAACGTCGCCAAGAAGTCGGACCACAGCAGAAAATATGGTCATTCTCGCTGATGGGCGGGGAGATCGCGTGGATCGCAGGCACTTTGGTTGACGTCAGCCGATCCACCACAGAGCGGAGGACTCAGAGCAATGGCCGGCGCGATGCGCAAGATGGCGGTCTACCTCGGCCTCGTGGAGGACGATGGGTACGACGGCCGGGGCTTCGACCCCGACGACGACTTCGAGCCCGAGCTGGACCCCGAGCCCGAGCGGGACCGCAGGCGGCACGAATCGTCGCATCAGTCGCACAACACTCATCAGCCACATCAGTCCCAACGGGACGAATCGGTACGAGTGGTACAGCCTCCCGCCCAGCGCGAACCGGCCCCGCTGCCCGCGGAATCCGGACGTCCGGCGCGAATCGCCCCCGTGGCATCCATCACACCTGAACGCCAGAGTCTGGAGAAGAACGCACCGGTGATCATGCCCAAGGTTGTGTCCGAGCGGGAGCCCTACCGCATCACGACGCTGCACCCCCGGACGTACAACGAGGCCCGTACCATCGGGGAACACTTCCGTGAGGGCACTCCTGTGATCATGAATCTGACGGAGATGGACGACACCGACGCGAAGCGACTTGTCGACTTTGCCGCCGGTCTTGTCTTCGGTCTGCACGGCAGCATTGAGCGGGTGACGCAGAAGGTGTTCCTGTTGTCGCCTGCTAACGTCGATGTCACGGCAGAGGACAAGGCCCGCATCGCAGAGGGCGGGTTCTTCAATCAGAGCTGAGACGCAGCACCGGTGAAGTGCCGGTGCAGCACTGGCAACGAGGCACGGGACACAGGGGAGAGGGAACCGCGGACATGAGCGTGGTTTTGGATGTTGTCTACATCGCGCTGATGTGTTTCCTCATCGTGCTGATCTTCCGGCTGGTCATGGACTACGTCTTCCAGTTCGCCCGCTCGTGGCAACCCGGCAAGGCGATGGTGGTCGTACTTGAGGCCACCTACACTGTCACTGATCCACCGCTCAAGCTTCTGCGGCGGTTCATTCCGCCGCTGCGTCTCGGGGGCGTGGCGCTCGACCTGTCCTTCTTCGTACTGATGATCATCGTCTACATCCTGATCTCCGTCGTGAGCCGGCTGTGAACGATACGGTCTTGCCGAATGCCGACGACTACGTTGAGGTGAAGAGATGCCGTTGACCCCCGAGGACGTGCGGAACAAGCAGTTCACGACCGTCCGCCTCCGAGAAGGCTATGACGAGGACGAGGTCGATGCCTTCCTCGACGAGGTCGAAGGCGAACTGACTCGCCTTCTCCGAGAGAACGAGGACCTGCGCGCGAAGCTCGCCGCAGCCACCCGCGCCGCTGCGCAGAACCAGCAGCAGGGAGGCATGCGCAAGCCTCCGGAACCGCAGGACCAGCGCGGTCCCGGTGCGCCGGTGCCCGCCGCAATATCGGGTCCGCAGCCGGTGCAGCCGCAGCAGCAGATGGGTGGCCCCATGGGCGGCCCGCCCCAGCTGCCCAGCGGTGCGCCGCAGCTGCCCGCAGGCCCCGGTGGACACGGTCCGCAGGGTCCCGGCCAGCAGGGTCCCGGTCCGATGGGCCAGGGTCCGATGGGCCAGGGTCCGATGGGCCAGGGTCCGATGGGTCAGGGTCACCCCGGCCAGAACCAGCTCGGTCAGGGCCAGATGGGCCAGGGCCAGCTGCAGCAGCAGATGGGCGGCCCGATGGGCGGTCCCATGGGTGGCCCCATGGGCGGTCACGGTCCGCAGATGCCGCAGCCCGGTCAGGGTCCCGGTGGCGACAGCGCCGCCCGTGTCCTCTCCCTTGCGCAGCAGACCGCCGACCAGGCGATCGCGGAGGCCCGTTCCGAGGCCAACAAGATCGTCGGCGAGGCCCGCAGCCGCGCCGAGGGTCTCGAGCGTGACGCCCGTGCCAAGGCCGACGCCCTGGAGCGGGACGCGCAGGAG
Organism: Streptomyces sp. NPDC107517; assembly: GCF_055582645.1. Classification (NCBI taxonomy): domain Bacteria; kingdom Bacillati; phylum Actinomycetota; class Actinomycetes; order Kitasatosporales; family Streptomycetaceae; genus Streptomyces; species Streptomyces sp. NPDC107517. The sequence continues at coordinate 502,172 of NZ_JBVJPM010000002.1, forward strand.
AAGCACCGCGTCGCGATGGGCTCCCTGGAGTCCGCCCGCGCCACGCTGGAGCGCAAGGTCGAGGACCTGCGTGGCTTCGAGCGCGAGTACCGCACGCGTCTGAAGTCCTACCTCGAGTCGCAGCTGCGTCAGCTGGAGACTCAGGCCGACGACTCGCTGGCTCCCCCGCGGACGCCCGCGACCGCGTCGCTGCCGCCGTCGCCCGCGCCTTCCATGGCGTCGGCCGGTGCGGGTGCCCCGTCCTACGGCGGCAACCAGACCATGGGCGGCAACCAGCCTCCGGCCGGTCCGTCCTACGGCGGCCAGCAGCAGATGTCACCGGCGATGACCCAGCCGATGGCGCCGGTGCGGCCGCAGGGTCCCGCGCCGATGCAGCAGGCTCCGTCGCCGATGCGCGGTTTCCTCATCGACGAGGACGACAACTGACGGGCGTGACCACGCCTTAGGCGTCGGCAGCGTTCAAGGGCCGGGCCCCCGGATTTCCGGGGGCCCGGCCCTTTGCCGTGTTCAGGGTGCGCCGGCGAGGTGCAGAAACGTTCATCTGTGCGTGAGTACGAAACGCCGAAGGCCCGGTCCCGCCAAGATCTTTGGCGGGACCGGGCCTTCGGTCGTGGGCTACGCCTTGCGCAGGCGGAACGTGAGGGCGAGCGGCTCGTCCGTGAACGTCTCACCGTAGGTGTCGTCGGCCTCGCCCTGGGCGAAGTCCGTGGCGAGCACCTCGTCCGCGATCAGCGTGGCGTGCTCGGACAGGGCCGAGACGACCGCGGGCTCCGTGGACGTCCACCGCAGGGCGATCCGGTCCGCGACGTCCAGGCCGCTGTTCTTACGGGCCTCCTGGATCAGGCGGATCGCGTCACGGGCAAGGCCCGCCTGACGCAGCTCCTCCGTGATCTCCAGGTCGAGCGCCACCGTCGCGCCGGAGTCCGAGGCGACGGACCAGCCCTCGCGCGGGGTCTCCGTGATGATGACCTCGTCGGGGGCCAGCGTGATCGTCTCGCCGTCGACCTCGACCGACGCCGTGCCTTCGCGCAGACCGAGCGAGAGCGCGGCGGCGTCCGCTTCCGCGACCGCCTTCGCGACCGCCTGGACGCCCTTGCCGAACCGCTTGCCCAGGGCGCGGAAGTTCGCCTTGGCGGTCGTGTCGACCAGGGAGCCGCCGACCTCGGAGAGCGACGCCAGCGAGGAGACGTTGAGTTCCTCGGTGATCTGGGCGTGCAGCTCCGGGTTGAGCGTCTCGAAGCCCGCGGCCGCGACCAGCGCGCGGGACAGCGGCTGACGGGTCTTGACGCCCGACTCCGCGCGCGTGGCGCGGCCCAGCTCGACGAGGCGGCGGACGAGGACCATCTGCCGTGACAGGTCCGGGTCGATGGCGGAGAGGTCCGCCTCCGGCCAGGTGGACAGGTGGACCGACTCGGGGGAGTCCGGCGTGACCGGGACCACCAGGTCCTGCCAGACCCGCTCGGTGATGAACGGCGTCAGCGGCGCCATCAGACGCGTGACCGTCTCGATGACCTCGTGCAGGGTGCGCAGGGCCCCCTTGTCGCCCTGCCAGAAGCGGCGGCGCGAGCGGCGCACGTACCAGTTCGACAGGTCGTCGACGAACGAGGAGAGCAGCTTGCCGGCGCGCTGGGTGTCGTACGCCTCCAGCGCCTGCGTCACCTGGTCGGTGAGCGCGTGCAGTTCGGAGAGCAGCCAGCGGTCGAGCACGGTGCGGTCGGCGGGGGCCGGGTCGGCCTCACTGGGCGACCAGTCCGACGTACGGGCGTACAGGGCCTGGAAGGCGACCGTGTTCCAGTACGTCAGGAGGGTCTTGCGGACGACTTCCTGGATCGTGCCGTGGCCGACGCGGCGCGCCGCCCAGGGGGAGCCGCCGGCGGCCATGAACCAGCGCACGGCGTCAGCGCCGTGCTGGTCCATCAGCGGGATCGGCTGGAGGGTGTTCCCCAGGTGCTTGGACATCTTGCGGCCGTCCTCGGCGAGGATGTGGCCGAGGCACACGACGTTCTCGTAGGACGACTTGTCGAAGACGAGCGTGCCGACCGCCATGAGGGTGTAGAACCACCCGCGGGTCTGGTCGATGGCCTCCGAGATGAACTGCGCCGGGTACCGGCTCTCGAAGAGCTCCTTGTTCTTGTACGGGTAGCCCCACTGCGCGAACGGCATCGAACCCGAGTCGTACCAGGCGTCGATGACCTCGGGCACGCGCGTGGCCGTCTTCTCGCACTGGGGGCACGCGAAGGTGACCTCGTCGATGAAGGGGCGGTGCGGGTCGAGGTCCGCCAGGTCGGTGCCGGTCAGCTCGCCGAGCTCGGCCAGCGAGCCGATGCAGGTGAGGTGGTCGTCCTCGCAGCGCCACAGCGGGAGGGGAGTGCCCCAGTAGCGGCTGCGGGACAGCGCCCAGTCGATGTTGTTGTTCAGCCAGTCGCCGAAGCGGCCGTGCTTCACGCTCGAAGGGAACCAGTTGGTCTTCTCGTTCTCCTGGAGAAGACGGTCCTTGATCTCCGTGGTGCGGATGTACCAGGACGGCTGCGCGTAGTAGAGCAGCGCCGTGTGGCAGCGCCAGCAGTGCGGGTAGCTGTGCTCGTACGGGACGTGCAGGAAGAGCAGGCCGCGGTCCTTGAGGTCCTCGGTGAGCTTTTCGTCCGCCTTCTTGAAGAAGACACCGCCCACGAGCGGGACGTCCTCCTCGAAGGTGCCGTCAGGACGGACCGGGTTCACCACCGGCAGGCCGTACGACTTGCAGACCTTGAGGTCGTCCTCACCGAACGCGGGGGACTGGTGGACGAGACCGGTGCCGTCCTCGGTCGTGACGTAGTCGGCGTTGACCACGTAGTGGGCCTCGGCCGGGAACTCCACGAGCTCGAACGGGCGTTGGTACTTCCAGCGCTCCATCTCGGCGCCGGTGAAGGACTCGCCGGTCTTCTCCCAGCCCTCGCCGAGCGACTTCTCGACGAGGGGCTCGGCGACGACGACCTTCTCGTTGCCGTCCGTCGCGACGACGTAGGTGACGTCGGGGTGCGCGGCGACCGCCGTGTTCGAGACGAGCGTCCAGGGGGTCGTCGTCCAGACGAGGAGTGAGGCCTCGCCGGCCAGCGGACCGGAGGTGAGCGGGAAACGGACGTAGACGGAGGGGTCGACGACCGTCTCGTAGCCCTGTGCCAGCTCGTGGTCCGAGAGCCCGGTGCCGCAGCGGGGGCACCAGGGGGCGACGCGGTGGTCCTGGGTCAGCAGGCCCTTGTTGAAGATCTCCTTGAGCGACCACCACACGGACTCGATGTACGCGGGGTCCATCGTGCGGTACGCGTCGTCGAGGTCGACCCAGTAACCCATGCGGGTCGTCAGGTCGGTGAACGCGTCGGTGTGCCGGGTCACGGACTCGCGGCACATGGCGTTGAACTCGGCGATGCCGAACGCCTCGATGTCCTTCTTGCCGTTGAAGCCGAGCTCCTGCTCGACCGCCAGCTCCACGGGCAGGCCGTGGCAGTCCCAGCCGGCCTTGCGGGCCACGTGATAGCCGCGCATGGTGCGAAAGCGCGGGAAGACGTCCTTGAAGACGCGGGCCTCGATGTGGTGAGCGCCCGGCATGCCGTTGGCTGTGGGCGGGCCCTCGTAGAACACCCACTCGGGGCGTCCCTCGGACTGCTCCAAGCTCTTGGCAAAGATCTTCTGCTCGCGCCAGAAGTCGAGCACGGCGTGCTCGAGGGCGGGCAGGTCGACCTGGGCGGGCACCTGGCGGTACGTCATCGATCTTCCTCCGGCGGACACTGTTTCTTCCGTCTCCGTCGGAGGGACGAGAGCTTCGTCTGTGACGTACGCCGTGTGCGGCGCGCTCCCGCGGTACCACCCTCCTTGGCCCTCCGGGGCGCTGACTGCTCCGGTGAGCCCCCTCATTGGGGTCGCGATGCCGGTTCTACTCGCCCCGCGAGCGGGGCTTTCTTCCGGCGGCTCCGGGGTGATCTTCGCGTCGCGCTCGCCCCCGGGCTTCCACCGTCCCCGGGTCGCTCTTGGCTGCGTACGCCGCTACTCGGCCCCATCCACGCTTCTCGCTCCGCCCAGTGTACGGGGCGTGAGCACACGCGGCCGACCGGTTTTGGGGCGGGCGGCGGCAGGGACCCGGGGCAGCCGGTGTCAGGCGTGCTGGGGGATCTCGTCCTTGAGGTTGCTGCGGATCATGTTCCGCAGTTCGGGGGTATCGGTGTGACCGTGGACCGACACGGAGTGCTCGGCCGCCGCGCGGACCACTTCGTCCTCCTCGCCCGTGATGGCGAGGGTGCAGTTCGTCTCGCTCGGCACGTCACGGCAGTCGACTACTTTGCGCATGATGATGCACCTTCTTTGTTTATGCCTCAGTTTATTCCTCTGAGGTGGTGCCGTACGGGCTCGTCAGGGGCTCTTGCCGGGCTGGTCACGGCCTCGCGGGCTGACCCGAATGGCGACACGGGGCCCGACGGATCGCGGGGCCGGGCGCCTCGGCGGATTACCGGGCGGGGAGCTGGGCACAACGCTTGCAAGTCTGCCGCGCGGGACGTGCGGGGCGGGCGCATCGGGCGGTGTGCCCCGTTGCCGCGGGTCAGAAGTCGATTTATCGTCCCAGCACGATTCGCGTGCAAGATCACAAAATGTGAAGGGGCCGCGGCCATGGTGGCGAAAAAGAGTCCGGCGGGGGTGCGTGAGGCATCCGCCGGCGTGAAGGCCGCGGTCGAGGAGGCGGTGCCTGCGAAGGCGGCGGCCGACGCGGCCCCGGCCGCGAAGAAGCCGGCCGCCGGGAAGAAGAGCATCGCGACGAAGACGGCCTCCAGGAGGAGCGCGGCGGCCACGAAGGCCACTACGAAGAGCACGGGTACGAAGAGCGCGGCCGCCAAGAAGACGGCGAAGGCTTCGAAGGCGGCGGCCGGGACCGTGACCGAGGCCGCCGGTCCCACCAGGACCACCAAGACCACCAAGACCGCCGACAGGACCGCTCAGTCGGCAAAGGCTGCGAAGTCCGCGAAGAGTGCGAAGTCCGCGCACGCCTCCTCCGAAGAAGAGGAACCGGAAAGCGTCGTCGCCGAGAAGGGCGCGGCCGGGAGAACGGGCGCGAGGAAGAGCGTGGTCAAGAAGGCCACGGGCCACAAGAGCGCGGAGAAGAAGACGGTCGCGTCCGCGGCCGATGGCGCGGCGTCGGCCGCGAAGACGACGGGAGCCACGACTGTGGTTGCGAAGAAGAACCCCGGCACGGCCACGGCGAAGAAGTCCCGCGCGGTGCCGAATGCGCGGATCGCGGCCGTGGAGCCGGGCGAGCTCGCGGTACGGCCGGGCGAGGACCCCTGGACCCCGGCCGAGGCCGCGGAGGCGCGGGCGGAGCTCCAGAGCGAGGCGCTGCGCCTGAACAGCGAGATCGAGTCGTCGGAGAAGGCACTCGTCGGGCTCATGAGGGACTCCGGGGACGGCGCCGGCGACGACGAGGCGGACACCGGCACGAAGAACATCACGCGGGAGCACGAGCTGTCGCTGGCCGCGAACGCCAGGGAGATGCTCCAGCAGACCGAGCGCGCGCTGGAGCGGCTCGACGCGGGCACGTACGGGATCTGCGAGAACTGCGGGAACCCGATCGGCAAGGCGCGGATGCAGGCCTTCCCGCGGGCGACCCTGTGCGTCGAGTGCAAGCAGAAGCAGGAGCGCCGTTACTGACCCGGCGGCGCGCTCCGTCACGCAGTCGCTCCTGGGCTGCTGGGGGCGTACGTGTGTGCCGTACTCTCGTCCTCAGTCAGGTACCTAGGTTGAGGGACTCACGTGGCAGAGGCGGAGCGCGTCATCGGTACTCCGGACACCCCGGATGCGGGGGGAGAAGGGCCGGACAACGGCGGGGAGACCCAGGAGCGGCCCAAGGGCAAGCGGAAGATCGCCGTGCTGTTCGCGGTGGCCGCCCTCGCGTACGCCCTCGACCTGGTCAGCAAGATGATCGTGGTCGCGAAGCTGGAGCACCACGAGCCGATCGAGCTCCTCGGTGACTGGCTGCGGCTCGAGGCGATCAGGAACGCGGGCGCCGCGTTCGGCATCGGCGAGGCCTTCACGATCATCTTCACCGTGATCGCCGCGGCCGTGATCGTCGTGATCGCCCGGCTCGCCCGCAAGCTCTACAGCCTGCCCTGGGCGATCGCGCTCGGGCTGCTCCTCGGCGGGGCGCTCGGCAATCTCACAGACCGGATCTTCCGTTCGCCCGGCGTCTTCGAAGGGGCCGTGGTCGACTTCATCGCGCCGAAGGACTTCGCCGTGTTCAACCTCGCCGACTCGGCGATCGTGTGCGGCGGCATCCTGATCGTGCTCCTGTCGTTCCGGGGCCTCGACCCGGACGGGACCGTCCACAAGGACTGAGCGACCAGGGGCTTTCTCCTCGCGCGGTCCGGAGTGTCGGCGGGCTCCTGCATACTCAATGGGTGAGCACGATTCCCGAGATCCGAACCCTGCCCGTGCCCGACGGCCTGGAGGGCGAGCGCGTAGACGCCGCCATCTCCCGCATGTTCGGCTTCTCCCGCACCAAGGCCGCCGAGCTCGCCGCGGCGGGGAAGGTCGCGGTCGACGGCTCGGTGGTCGGGAAGTCCGAGCGGGTGCACGGCGGTGCGTGGCTCGAGGTGGAGATGCCGCAGGCGCCCGCCCCGGTGCAGATCGTCGCCGAGCCCGTCGAGGGCATGGAGATCGTCCATGACGACGACGACATTGTCGTGATCATGAAGCCGGTCGGCGTCGCCGCCCACCCCAGCCCCGGCTGGACCGGGACGACCGTGATCGGCGGCCTCGCCGCCGCCGGGTACCGGATCTCCACGTCCGGTGCCGCCGAGCGCCAGGGCATCGTCCACCGGCTCGACGTCGGCACCTCCGGCCTCATGGTCGTCGCCAAGTCGGAGCGCGCGTACACGACGCTGAAGCGGCAGTTCAAGGAGCGCGTCGTCGACAAGCGCTACCACTCGCTGGTCCAGGGCCACCCGGACCCGATGAGCGGCACGATCGACGCCCCCATCGGGCGCCACCCGAACCACGACTACAAGTGGGCCGTGACCGCCGAGGGCAAGCCCTCCGTCACGCACTACGACCTCATCGAGGCGTTCCGTGCCGCCAGCCTTCTCGACATCAAGCTGGAGACGGGGCGCACGCACCAGATCCGCGTGCACATGTCCGCCCACCGGCACCCCTGTGTCGGCGACCTGACGTACGGCGCCGACCCGACGCTCGCCAAGCGGCTCGGCCTCACCCGGCAGTGGCTGCATGCCGTGCGCCTCGGCTTCGAGCACCCGGCCGACGGCGAGTGGGTCGAGTTCTCCAGCGACTACCCCGAGGACCTGCAGACGGCCCTCGACCGCGTCCGGGCGGAGAGCTCGTGACCGCGCCGCAGCCCCCTTCCGCGTACGTGGTGCGCGTCGCCGACAGCGAGGCCGACCGCAAGGCGTGCTTCGCCGTGCGCCAGGAGGTCTTCGTCGTCGAGCAGCGGGTTCCCCAGGAGCTCGAGTACGACGAGTACGACGCCGGGGCCGGCACGGTGCACGTGCTGGCGCTGCGCGCCGACGGCGAGCCGCTCGGCACGGGGCGGCTGCTGACCGGCGCCGCCGCAGTGGCGAAGAACGGCGGGGACGCCGGGGTCGGCGCGCTCGGCCGGCTCGCGGTGGCGAAGGCCGCGCGCGGGCTCGGCGTGGGCGCGGCCCTCGTGCGGGCCATCGAGGACGCCGCGGCGGAGCGTGGGCTCGTCGCCGTGGACCTGCACGCGCAGACGCATGCGCTGGGGTTCTACGAGCGTCTCGGCTATGCCGTGTACGGACCGGAGTTTCCCGACGCGGGGATTGCGCACCGGGCGATGCGGAAGGCGCTGGGGCAGCCGGACACCCCCTAGGGCCGCGCGGCCCGGTTCCAACGGCGCCGACTCGCGCCACAAATCACCACAGAGCGATGTGCGTGGCACGCTGGGGACCTGATCGTCCGATGGCTTGACCGCCGTTACTCGCCGGGGTGCGCACCGTGGATCAGTTGGCCCTGCTGTTCGTGCTGTTGCTCGGGGCCGTACTGAGCGTGCCGCTCGGAGACAAGCTCGGGCTGCCCGCGCCCGTGCTGATGACGCTTCTCGGCATCACCCTGGCGCTCCTCCCCTTCGTGCCGAACGTCGAGGTCCCGCCCGACCTGATCCTCCCGCTCCTGCTGCCGCCCCTGCTCTACGCGGCCGTGAAGCGCACGTCATGGCGCCAGTTCGCCGCGAACAAGAGACCGATCTTCCTGCTCGCCGTGGCCCTGGTCTTCGTCACCACGGCGGCGGTCGCGTTCGTCGCCAACGCCATCGTGCCGGGCCTGCCGATCGCCGCGGCCGTCGTGCTCGGTGCCCTCGTCGCACCGCCCGACCCCGTCGCCGCGACCGCGGTGGCCGGCCAACTCGGCCTGCCCCGCCGCCTGGTGTCGACCCTGGAGGGCGAGGGCCTGTTCAACGACGTGACCGCCATCGTGCTCTACCACGTGGCCGTCGCCGCCGTCGTGAGCGGCAGTTTCTCCTGGCCGGAGGCCGTCGTCTCGCTGCTCCTGTCCGCCGTCGTGGCCCTCGTCGTCGGGCTCGTGATCGGCTGGACCGCGAACAAGCTGATGAACTTCCTCGACGACTCCACGCTCCAGATCGGCCTGACGCTCCTGATGCCGTACGCCTCGTACGTGCTGGCCGAGGAGCTGCACGGCTCCGGGGTGCTCGCCGTACTCGTCACGGCGCTCTTCCTCGCCGAGTACGCCTTCGACGCGGACGACGTCATGACCCGGCTGACCGGCCGCGCCTTCTGGGACATCGTCGACACACTCGTCACGGGCGTCGCCTTCGGCCTCATCGGCCTCGAACTGCACAACGCGATCAGGACCGCGTCCGGCCGCTGGGGCGAGATGCTCGGCTGGGCCGGCACCGTCGTGGCGGTCGTCGTCTTCGTACGCCTGCTGTGGCTGCTTCCGGCGACCTGGCTGACGCTGCGTCTGCATGCGCGGCGGGATCTCGACGAGGACATCCCGATCTCCTGGCGCGAGACCGTGATCATGTGGTGGTCCGGAATGCGCGGGGTCGCCTCCGTCGCGCTGGCCCTCGCCATCCCGTTCACGATGGACGACAAGTCACCGTTCCCCGACCGCGACGAGATCGTCTTCATCGCGTTCGGCGTCATCATGGGCACCCTCGTGCTCCAGGGGCTGAGCCTGCCCTGGCTGGTGAAGAAGCTGGGGGTCAAGGCGGACGCCGAGAAGGAGAAGGAGTTCGAGCAGCAACTCGCGTTCCGCGCGGCCAGGGCCGCCAAGCGTCGCCTCAAGGAGATCGAGGAGGTCGAGGAGCTGCCCGACGACCTCTCCGACCAGATGGTCCGCAGAGCCCACGAGATCGGGCTGCGCATCAACCCCGAGCTGGGCAGCGAGGAGCGCAAGGAGGCCCACGCCAAGCGCTTCTCAAGGATCAAGCGGGTGCGCCACATCCAGAACGAGATGCTCTCCGCCGCCCGGCACGAGGTGCTCGCGGCGCGCAGCGAGCCGGGCGCCGACCCCGAGATCGTGGACCGCGTGCTGCGCCACCTCGACGTGCGCAGCCTGCGCTGAGGATCGCGGCCGCTGACGGTGACGGGCGCCCCCGGATGGCACCATGGGCCCCATGAACATCATGCTTTTCCACTCGACGTACGGCCTGCGTCCCGCCGTCCGTGACGCGGCCGACCGGCTGCGGGCAGCCGGACACGAGGTGTGGACCCCGGACCTCTTCGAGGGCCGCACCTTCGACACCGTCGAGGACGGCATGGCCTTCAACGAGGAGATCGGCAAGGACGAGCTGCTCAAGCGCGCCATCCTCGCCGCCGCTCCCCTCTCCGAGCGCGGGCTCGTCTACGCCGGGTTCTCCCTCGGCGCCTCGATCGCGCAGACCCTGGCCCTCGGCGACGACAAGGCGCGCGGCCTGCTGCTCCTGCACGGCACCTCGGACATCGCCGAGAACGCCTCCGCGGACGAGCTGCCCGTACAACTGCACGTCGCCGAGCCCGATCCGTTCGAGACGGACGACTGGCTGAGCGCCTGGTACCTCCAGATGGGGCGGACCGGCGCCGACGTGGAGGTCTACCGGTACCCGGGCGCCGGCCACCTCTACACGGACCCCGAACTGCCGGACTACGACGCGGAGGCGGCCGAGGCCACCTGGCGGGTGGCGCTCGGCTTCCTCGATTCGCTCTAGGGCCTCGTCTTCGAACTCCCGCCGTCCGCCCTCGGGGCAGGCGGGATTCTGAAGACAGGACCGAGGCGGTACCGCGGTCCGCTAGCCCGCGCGGTACGCCGTCCAGCTGTCCTTCATCCGCTGCACCTGGCCCGCGGTGAACTGGTACATGCAGGAGTCGTACGTGTAGTCCATGAAGTTGTGGATCGGGTCGACCCCCGTCTTGTTGGTGCAGGTGTCGCGCCCGGTCGGGCACTCGAAGGCGGCGCTCTTCTCGGCCGGGGTGTCGGAGACGTAGTCACCGTTGCCGTTACAGCCGCCCTGGAAGGTGTGGTACAGCCCCATCCAGTGGCCGATCTCGTGGGTGCCCGTGTCGCCCTGGTTGTAGTTGGTGGCCGAGCCGCCCGGCAGCGAGGTGTCGAGGACGACCACGCCGTCGTCGGACGGGTTCGACTTGTACGAGGACGGGAACGTCGCCCAGCCGAGCAGGTCCTGGCCGAGGTTGGCCGTGTAGAAGTTCAGCGCGCCCGCGCCGCCCTTGCGAAGCGTGGACTTCATGGACTTCTCGGCGGCGGAGCCCGGCGTGATGCCGTTGTACCAGGCCGCGTTGTCCGTGTAGTCGGTGCCGGCCAGCTGGAACTGGAAGCCGGAGTCGATGTTGCCGGTGCCCTGGCCGCTGTAGGCCGCGTTCAGGACGTCGATCTGCTGGGTGATGTCGGTCGACGTGAGCTTGCCGGTCGCGCCGTCGTGGATGACGTGGACGTAGACCGGGATCGTGGTCGACGCGGCGGCGATGCCTCTGGAGAGTGTGCCGTCGGCGCGCATTCTGTCGAGTCTGCGCTGCATGTCCGCGTCCATGGACTTGGCCTTCGCCGCGCTGACCTCGTTCGGCTCCTGCGCGTGGGCGGCGCCGGTGGGCTTCTTCTCGCGGGCCACGGCGTTGCCGCTGTCGGCGCACTTCTCCGCGGAGGCCGACGCCTTGGCGGTCGCGGCGCTGCCCGACGGGGCGGACAGCGGGGCGACGGCCAGGGTTCCGGCCACCAGTGCGGTGCCGATCAGCCGACGGCGCATCAGCGGAGATATTCGGGCAAGCGTGGTCATGCGGACTCCTCGCGGACGGGTGGGGGGAGGGACTTCCTCGCCGCCGCGGGGAGATTACGTGGCCATGTCAGACCTTGAAGAGCGATGTTCTGGCCCAATCAACTACCGTTCTTCCTCCGGCAATTCGGGACAACGGGAAGAAATTTTCGTGTGGCGTCCGGAGTTTGAGATCTGCACGTAACGGGAGCGGTTACCGCGACGGGTGGTGTGTCCGTATTCGATCCGCGGACAGCACCACCCGCCGTAGTGGTGTGATCTGTTCTTAACGCATCGGAGGGTGGCCGGAATTGGCCCCTCGTGCGCGATCCGAGGTGTGGGTCAGCGCACCGGCGCGTTCACCCGCTCGACCTTCTGCGTACCGCTGAGCGTGCGGTAGGAACGGGCCCAGGAGGTCGTCGCGGCCGGATCCTTGCGGTCGGAGACGACGTAGTAGTCCATCTGCGAGCGCTCGGCGGTGACATCGAGGACGCCGTAGCCGTGCGCGTCCATGTCCAGCCACTTCACATGGCGGTTGGCCGCCTTGATCGCGCCTTCCGCCACCGTCGAGATGGTGTTGGGGGCCACGTGCAGGATGTCGTCGAGGTTGTCGGAGGTCACCGACGTGACGACGAACTCGGTGGCCGCGGACGGGGAGAGCGGATATGTGCCGGCCGTCACCGGTACGTCGTTCGCCCAGGCCATGTGGATGTCGCCGGTGAGGAAGACCGTGTTGCGGATCGCCTTGTCCCGCAGGTGCCCGATCAGCTCCTTGCGGTCGTGCGTGTAGCCGTCCCACTGGTCGACGTTGATCGCGAGGCCGCCGGTCGGCAGGCCGAGCAACTCGGCGAGCGGCTCCAGCAGATGGGCCGGCAGCGAGCCGAAGGCGACCGGCGAGATCATCACCGAGGTGCCGACCAGCTTCCACGAGGCGTCGGATGCGGCCAGGCCCGCCTTCAGCCAGTCGAGCTGGGCGCGGCCGGTGATCGAGCGCTCGGGGGAGTCCACGTCGCCGTTGCCGACGGTCGACTGCTTGGAGCGGAACGAGCGCAGGTCGAGCAGGTGCAGATCGGCCAGCTTGCCGAAGCGCAGCCGGCGGTAGACGGTGCCCGCGGTGGACGGGCGCACCGGCATCCACTCGAAGTAGGCCTGCTTGGCGGCCTGCTGACGCGCCGCCCAGTCGCCCTCCGTGTCCGGCGTGTGGTTCTCGGCGCCGCCCGACCAGGCGTCGTTCGCGAACTCGTGGTCGTCCCAGATGGCGATCAGCGGGTGCGCGGCATGGACGGCCATCACGTCGGCGTCGGTCTTGTGCAGGCCGTGGCGCACGCGATAGTCGGCGAGCGTGAGGATCTCGTGCCGCGGCTCGTGCTGCCGTACGACGTACTTGGCCTCGGGGTACTCGCCGCTCTTGTACTCGTAGATGTAGTCGCCGAGATGGAGGACCGCGTCCAGGTCGGTGCGGGCGGAGAGATGGCGGTAGGCCGAGAAGTAGCCGGCCTCCCAGTTGGAGCACGAGACCACGCCGAACCGGACGCCCGAGGCCTGCGCGTCGAGCGCCGGGGCCGTGCGCGTGCGGCCCACGGGGGAGACGGCGCCCTGAACGCCCTCCACGGAGAAGCGGAAGTAATAGACGCTCGCCGGGAACAGGCCCCTTACATCGGCCTTGACGGTGTGGTCGGCGGACGCCCGGGCCGTGGTGGTGCCGTGGGCGACTACCTGGCGGAAGTCCTTGTCCTGTGCGACTTCCCAGCGGACGTCCGTGGCGGGGCCCTTTCCGGAACCGGGCACGGCGTCAGGGGTGGGCGTCACGCGCGTCCACAGGAGGATCCCGTCGGGCAGCGGGTCGCCCGACGCGACGCCGTGCAGGAAGGCGGGCCCGTCGGCCGCGTGTGCGGCGGGCGCGCCGGCGAGCGGGGCGAGGGCGGCCGCGCCTGCCGTGGCAGCGGCGGCCTTCACGACCGAACGGCGGCGCGGGGCAAGGGAGTCGGCCGTCCCGGCGGCGGTGGCGAGAGGGCTGTCTGTGTTGAGTCGACTGGTCACAGGTGATCACATTACTGACCAGTAAGAGCAAAGTGTGGGCGAACTCCGAAGAGTTCGCCCACACTTCGACGGCGCGTCGACCAACCGGCCCGCCGGACCGTCGGCGGGTCAGGCCTTGAGGGCCTTGTCGATCGCGGTCGTGTAGTCGGCCACCGTCATCGGGGCGTTCCCGTCGGGCCCGGTGAGGGCCTTGCCGTCCATCTTGAGGGTCGGCGTGCCCTTGACGTCGCTGTCGTCGAACTTCTTCGACATGGTCAGCGCCCACTTGTCGTAGGTGCCGTCCTTGACGTCCTTCTGGAACGCCTTGTTGTTCTTGAGGGCGTCGACGGTGTCCGCCACCTTGATCAGGTAGGCGTCCTTCTTGAACTTGTCGTCCGTCTCATCGGGGTGGTTCGCCTTCGAGTACAGCGCGGTCTTGTACTCGAGGAAGGCCTCGGGGCTGACGTTCAGCGCGGCGCCCAGGGCGCTGAGGGCGTTCTTGGAGCCCTCGCCGTTGTCGCTGTTGTCGATGAAGGTCGCGCCGATGTACTGGATCTTGTACTTGCCGGCCTCGACGTCCTTGTCGACGTTCGAGCCGACGGTCTGCTCGAAGCTGGCGCAGATCGGGCAGCGCGGGTCCTCGTACATCTCGAGGGTCTTCTTCGCGCTGTCCTTGCCTATGACGACCGTGGTCCCGTTCTTGCCCGACGTGTTCGCGGGCGTGACCAGCTTGTCGTCCTTGGCGGCCTCCCAGTAGCCGGGCTTGTTGGCCTGCATCACGGCGTAGCCGACACCGCCGGCGATCGCCAGGACGGCGACGATGGCACCGGCGACCTTCACCTGCCGCTTCGCCTTGTCCTTCTTGGCCTGCCGCTCGCGCTCGGCGCGCAGCCGCTCGCGGGCGGCCGTCTTCGCGGCCTGGCTGTTCCTCTGGCTCATGATCGTTCTCCGTGTGGGTTCTGCGAAGTCATCGGGGGGACTGCTGTGCCGGCCCGGGCCTCAGGCGGCCAGGGCCACGTACGGCGGTCCGCGCCGTCCCACGGAGTGCGCCCACAGCTGCGTACGCGCGGCCCGCATCCGGCGCGCGGGGCGTCGCGGCAGGCGGCGTACGGGCTCCAGGTGGGCCCGTACGGCGGCGCAGGCGATCAGCAGTGGCCGGAAGGTGAACCCGGCGACCGCGCGCAGCAGCTGGGCCAGTGCCTGCTCGCCGCGGCGCAGCCAGGCGGCGGCGAGGAGGCCCACGGCGACATGCGCGCCGAGGAGCAGCCAGGCGGCGGCCGGATCGGTGTGCGCCAGCAGCGCGGCCGCCTTGTCGGTGTGGCCGCCGGTCATGCGGGCCAGTGGCGCACCGACGCTGCCGCCGCACAGGACGTCGAGGCCGACCGCGCGCAGCGGCCCGGCGACGGGCCCGCCCGCCTCGCCGTAACAGACGTGCTGGCCCGTGGTGAACACCGTGTCGGCGGCCAGCTCCAGCGGCACGAGCAGGGCCGCGATCCGGCCGAAGCTCCGCTCGCGCCCCGCCAGCGCGTACGCGAGGACGAAGACGGCGAAGGCCGTGGCCGCCACCGTCACCACCGGAAGGGGGACCCGGGACAGCAGGACGTGCGACGCGGCGGAGAGCGTCACGACGAGCGCCGTGAAGAGTGCCGCGCGCACGGCTCTGAGCTGGGTCCCGGATATGTCGTCCATCGCGGAGGAGTGTCCCATGCGTTCCTGTAAAGGACCCCTAAAGGGTCGCTGTGAGTTACGGGAGCGGGGCCTGGCCGGCCCCTGCTGCCTACAGGCCGGGGATGCGGCCGTTGCGGAAGAGGTCCACGAAGATCTGGTGGTCCGCACGCGCGCGTGCGCCGTAGTCGTGCGCGAAGTCGACCAGGAGGCCCGCGAAGCCGTCCTCGTCCGCCGCGATCGCCGCGTCGATGGCCCGCTCCGTGGAGAAGGGCACCAGGGACTGCCCGGACAGGTCGTCGGCCGCCGCGTGCATCGTCGCCGTGGCCCGCCCGAGGTCGGCGACGACCGCCGCGATCTCGTCCAGGTCGTCGATGTCCGACCAGTCGAGGTCCACCGCGTACGGCGACACCTCGGCGACCAGCTGCCCCGAACCGTCCAGCTCGGTCCAGCCCAGCCACGGGTCCGCGTGTGCCTGGAGCGCGCGCTGCGAGATCACCGTGCGGTGGCCCTCGTGCTGGAAGTAGTCGCGGATCGCCGCGTCGGTGATGTGCCGCGAGACGGCGGGCGTCTGCGCCTGCTTGAGATAGATCACGACATCGTTCTCCAGGGCGTCGCTGTTGCCCTCCAGAAGGATGTTGTACGAGGGCAGGCCCGCGGAGCCGATGCCGATGCCGCGCCGCCCCACGACGTCCTTCACGCGGTACGAGTCGGGACGGGTCAGGGACGAGTCGGGGAGCGTCTCCAGATACCCGTCGAAGGCCGCGAGGACCTTGTAGCGCGTGGCCGCGTCGAGCTCGATGGAGCCGCCGCCGGGCGCGAAACGGCGCTCGAAGTCACGGATCTCGGTCATCGAGTCGAGCAGCCCGAAGCGCGTCAGGGAGCGGGCGTCGCGCAGTGCGTCCAGGAGCGGGCCCTCGGCGGTGTCCAGGGTGAAGGGCGGCACCTCGTCGGTCTTCGCGCCCGTCGCCAGCGCGTGGATCCGCTCGCGGTACGCGCCCGCGTACGTGCCCACCAGCTCGGTGATCTGCTCGTCACTGAGCGCCTTGGAGTAGCCGATCAGCGCCACGGAGGCGGCGAAGCGCTTGAGGTCCCAGGTGAAGGGGCCGACGTACGCCTCGTCGAAGTCGTTCACATTGAAGATCAGGCGGCCCGTCGAGTCCATGTACGTGCCGAAGTTCTCCGCGTGCAGATCGCCGTGGATCCACACCCGGCCCGTGCGGTCGTCCAGGTACGGGCCGCCGTGCCGCTCGCGCTCCAGGTCCGCGTAGAACAGGCACGCCGTGCCGCGGTAGAACGCGAAGGCGGACGAGGCCATCTTCCGGAACTTGACCCGGAACGCCGCGGGGTCGGCGGCCAGGAGCTCGCCGAACGCGGTGTCGAAGACGGTGAGGATCTGCTCGCCGCGCTGCTCAGCGGTGGGCTGCGGGACCGACATCGCGGGGTGCCTCCTGGTGCGGGCCGTGCCGTCGGGGGTGACGGCGGATGGTGACCGTGGATCGTGACATGGGGGACAGCTGTGCTGCTGTGTCCAACGCACGACCGTACCCCCGAGTGCCCGCGGGTTGTCACTGCCCACCCGTAGACTTCCAAGCTGTCCCCCGAGACCGACCGCTGCCCGTCACCGGTCCGTTTCCGTCCGTTTTCGTTGGAGGCCGAAGTCGTGTCGAAGCCGCCGTTCACGCACCTGCACGTCCACACCCAGTATTCGCTGCTGGACGGTGCCGCGCGGCTCAAGGACATGTTCAACGCCTGCAATGAAATGGGCATGACGCACATCGCCATGTCCGACCACGGCAACCTCCACGGGGCGTACGACTTCTTCCACACGGCGAAGAAGTCCGGGGTCGTCCCGATCATCGGGATCGAGGCGTACGTCGCCCCCGAGTCCCGGCGCAACAAGCGCAAGATCCAGTGGGGCCAGCCGCACCAGAAGCGGGACGACGTCTCCGGTTCGGGTGGTTACACCCACAAGACGATCTGGGCGGCGAACAGCACGGGCCTGCACAACCTCTTCAAGCTGTCCTCGGACGCGTACGCGGAGGGCTGGCTGCAGAAGTGGCCGCGCATGGACAAGGAGACGATCTCCCAGTGGTCGGAGGGGCTCATCGCCTCGACCGGCTGTCCGTCCGGTGAGCTCCAGACGCGCCTTCGCCTCGGCCAGTTCGACGAGGCGGTCAAGGCGGCGGCCGAGTACCAGGACATCTTCGGCAAGGACCGGTACTTCCTGGAGCTGATGGACCACGGCATCGACATCGAGCGCCGGGTCCGCGACGACCTGCTGCGGGTCGGCAAGAAGCTCGGCATCCCGCCCCTGGTGACGAACGACTCGCACTACACGTACGCGCACGAGGCGACCGCGCACGACGCCCTGCTCTGCATCCAGACCGGCAAGAACCTCTCGGACCCGGACCGCTTCCGCTTCGACGGCACGGGCTACTACCTCAAGACGACCGACGAGATGTACGCCATCGACTCCTCGGACGCCTGGCAGGAGGGCTGCGCCAACACGCTCCTGGTCGCCGAGCAGATCGACACCACGGGCATGTTCGAGAAGCGCGACCTGATGCCCAAGTTCGAGATCCCGGACGGCTTCACCGAGGTCACCTGGTTCCAGGAGGAGGTCCGGGTCGGCATGGGCCGCCGCTACCCGGGCGGTGTCCCCGAGGACCGGCAGAAGCAGGCCGAGTACGAGATGGACATCATCATCCAGATGGGGTTCCCCGGGTACTTCCTGGTCGTCGCCGACTTCATCATGTGGGCCAAGAACAACGGGATCGCGGTGGGCCCGGGCCGTGGTTCGGCGGCCGGTTCGATCGTCGCGTACGCCATGGGCATCACCGACCTCGACCCGATCACGCACGGACTGATCTTCGAGCGGTTCCTCAACCCCGAGCGCGTCTCCATGCCCGATGTCGACATCGACTTCGACGAGCGCAGGCGCGTCGAGGTGATCAGGTACGTGACCGAGAAGTACGGCGCCGACAAGGTCGCCATGATCGGCACCTACGGAAAGATCAAGGCCAAGAACGCGATCAAGGACTCCGCGCGCGTCCTCGGTTACCCGTACGCGATGGGCGACCGCCTCACCAAGGCGATGCCCGCCGACGTCCTCGGCAAGGGCATCGACCTGTCGGGCATCACCGACCCCGCCCACCCGCGCTACAGCGAGGCGGGCGAGATCCGGGGGATGTACGAGAACGAGCCGGACGTCAAGAAGGTCATCGACACCGCCAAGGGCGTCGAGGGCCTGGTCCGGCAGATGGGCGTGCACGCCGCCGGCGTCATCATGTCCAGCGAGCCCATCGTCGACCACGCCCCGCTCTGGACGCGGCACACCGACGGCGTCACCATCACGCAGTGGGACTACCCGCAGTGCGAGTCGCTCGGCCTGCTGAAGATGGACTTCCTCGGCCTGCGCAACCTCACGATCATGGACGACGCCGTCAAGATGGTGAAGGCCAACAAGGGCGTCGACCTGGAGATGCTCTCCCTGCCGCTGGACGACCCCAAGACGTACGAGATGCTCTGCCGCGGTGACACGCTCGGCGTCTTCCAGTTCGACGGCGGCCCGATGCGCTCCCTGCTCCGCCAGATGCAGCCCGACAACTTCGAGGACATTTCCGCCGTCTCGGCCCTGTACCGGCCGGGCCCGATGGGAATGAACTCGCACACGAACTACGCGGAGCGCAAGAACGGGCGCCAGGAGATCACCCCGATCCACCCGGAGCTCGAAGAGCCGCTGAAGGAGACCCTGGGTCTCACCTACGGCCTCATCGTGTACCAGGAGCAGGTGCAGAAGGCCGCCCAGATCATCGCCGGATACTCGCTCGGCGAGGCCGACATCCTGCGCCGCGTGATGGGCAAGAAGAAGCCCGAGGAACTGGAGAAGAACTTCGTTCTCTTCCAGGCCGGCGCCAAGAAGAAGGGCTTCTCCGACGCGGCTATCCAGGCCCTGTGGGACGTCCTGGTGCCGTTCGCCGGATACGCGTTCAACAAGGCGCACTCCTCCGCGTACGGCCTCGTCACCTACTGGACCGCCTACCTCAAGGCGAACTACCCGGCCGAGTACATGGCCGCGCTGCTCACGTCGGTGAAGGACGACAAGGACAAGTCCGCGGTCTATCTCAACGAATGCCGCCGCATGGGCATCAAGGTCCTCCCGCCGAATGTGAACGAGTCCGAGCACAACTTCGCCGCCCAGGGCGACGACGTGATCCTCTTCGGCCTCTCCGCCGTCCGTAACGTCGGTACGAACGTGGTCGAGTCGATCATCCGCAGCCGCAAGGCGAAGGGGAAGTACGCCTCCTTCCCCGACTACCTCGACAAGGTCGAGGCCACCGCGTGCAACAAACGCACCACTGAATCGCTGATCAAGGCAGGCGCGTTCGACACGATGGGGCACACCCGCAAGGGCCTCACCGCACAGTACGAGCCGATGATCGACAACGTCGTACAGGTCAAGCGCAAGGAGGCCGAGGGCCAGTTCGACCTCTTCGGCGGCATGGGCGAGGAGGACAGCAGCGAGCCGGGCTTCGGGCTCGACGTCGAATTCTCCGAGGACGAGTGGGAGAAGACGTATCTCCTCGCCCAGGAGCGCGAGATGCTCGGCCTGTACGTCTCCGACCACCCGCTGTTCGGACTCGAACACGTGCTGTCCGACAAGGCGGACGCGGGCATCGGCCAGCTCACCGGCGGCGACTACTCGGACGGGTCGATCGTCACCATCGGCGGCATCATCTCCGGCCTCCAGCGCAAGATGACCAAGCAGGGCAACGCCTGGGCCATCGCGACCGTCGAGGACCTGGCCGGCTCCATCGAGTGCATGTTCTTCCCGGCGACGTACCAGTTGGTGTCGACCCAACTCGTCGAGGACGCCGTCGTGTTCGTCAAGGGCCGCCTCGACAAGCGCGAGGACGTGCCGCGCCTCGTCGCGATGGAACTCATGGTCCCCGACCTGTCGAACGCCGGGACCAACGCGCCCGTGACGATCACCATCCCCACGGTGAAGGTGACCCCGCCGATGGTCAGCAGGCTCGGCGAGATCCTGAGCCACCACAAGGGCAACAGCGAGGTGCGGATCAAGCTCCAAGGGGCCCGTAAGACAACGGTGCTGCGGCTCGACCGGCACCGCGTGCAGCCCGATCCCGCGCTCTTCGGAGACCTCAAGGTGCTGCTCGGGCCGTCCTGTCTGGCGGGCTGAGGCGGCGGGCCGCGAGGCCTGAGGCGTCGGTGGTCACGTGAGTGAGGGGCGTTCCCGGAAGATTCCGGGAACGCCCCTCACGGTGTGCCCAAAGGGCTACCTGCCTTGCGGAAGGCGTCAGTTGTGGCCGAAGCGGCGCTGGTGCTTGCGGGCAACATCCGCGGGGGTGCCCTGAGCCTGCGACTGCATCTCCGACTGGGCTTCCATACCGGCCGACTTGGCCTGCTCGGACGCTCGCTCGGAGGCGGACGCGCGGCTGCGCTGGTCGCTCTGCTTGCGGTTCTTGTTCTTGGCCATGGTGACTGCCTCCTGCGGGGGGTGTAGGGGCCAGGGCCGGATTCAGATTCACATATGCTGACGAGGCACGCATTTCAGAGAATTACCGTGCGTAATAAGCGCTGTCAGGGCGTTGTCGGAGCCGTATCGGGAGTTCTGTGAGCGGGCCGCTTCGGGAATTCGTCCGATCCGCCACGCCGAAGATCGAGTTCGGGCCGTTAACCTCCGCGTGGTCGGGCAGACTCGAAGGAAACCCGAAGCGAACCCGCGATCGTCGACACCGTGGGACCTCCGGACGCCGGTAATTCAGCGAAAGAGGGTGGATCGCGTGGACCGTTGCATCGTCCTGGTGGACGCCGGTTACCTGCTGGGGGCCGCCGCGAGTCTCCTCGCGGGGGAGCCGTCCCGGTCCCGGATCACCGTCGATCACGTCGCCCTCATCCAGGGGCTGCGTGAGCGCGCCGAATCCGACACCGAGCGGCCACTTCTGCGGATCTACTGGTTCGACGGGGCACCGGACCGGGTGCCCCAGCCCGAGCACCGCCGGCTCCGCGTGATGCCCCGCGTGACCGTGCGGCTCGGTGCGCTGACGCGGAGCGACGGGCGGTGGGCGCAGAAGGGGGTCGACGCGGCGATGCACGCCGAGCTGACCGAACTCGCCCGTAACCGCGCCTGCTCCGACATCGTGCTCGTCACCGGCGACGGTGATCTGCTGCCCGGCATGATGGCCGCGAAGGAGCACGGGGTCGCCGTGCATCTGTGGGCCGTGCAGGCCGCCGACGGCGACTACAACCAGTCCGAGGACCTCGTCGCCGAGGCCGACGAGCGGCGCGTGCTCGACCGGGCCTGGATCACCAAGGCCGTGCGGGCCAAGGAGGTCAGCGGGATCTGTGCGCCGCAGCCCGCTCCGCGGCCGGAGATCGCGGCGATTCTGTCCGCGCCGCTGCCCGAGTCGGCGCTCGCCTCCGCGGCGGGGCACTCCGCGGATCTGTCCGATGTGCCGGGGGGCGGTGGCGCCTCCGTCTCCGGCGGGGGGCCGGGGGGCGCGCCGGGTGCTGACGCCGTCGATCACGGAGTTGCCGCGCGTGAAGGCGACGGTGGAGGGGTCGAGGACGAGCGGGCCGGCGTGGGGAAGGGTGTGCCCACGCCCAAGGACCTCGCGGCACTGCGGGGGCCCGGCGCCGCTCCTGGGCTCGGCGCGCATCCTCATGTCCATCCCGCGCAGCACCCCGCCAACGCGACGCTGCGGTGGTCGTCCGACAAGGGGTGGGTCGAGCGGCCCGGGGTCGTGGGGGAGTCCGCGGACGCGGCGTCCCTGCCGACGCTGGCGCAGCTGACCACCGCCGAGCAGCGGTGGGCCGACCGCGAGGAGGACATCACCACCGTCGGGGGTGACCCCTTCGAGGTGGGGCAGGTGTTCGCCCGGCGGTGGATGGAGCGGCTGGGGGACCGGGTGGAGTTGCAGAAGCTGTCCAGCATGTATCCCCGGGTGCCGCATCGCATCGACGGGGAGCTGCTGCGGTATGCCGCGCGGTTCGGGCTCCTTGCGCATAAGGACGATCAGATCGACGAGCACGATCGGTATGCGATCCGGGCCGGGTTCTGGCGTGAGGTTGATGTGCGCAGCGCTGCGGAGCGGGTGGCTGCGGAGTAGTGGGGGCGGGGGGGGGTGCCCCCCGGGTGAGGGTGCGCGGTGTCGGAACTGATGCCGGGTGACCCATGTCGGGTGCCGGCTTGGTCTGGGCTCCTGCTCGCGCCGGTGGGGGGTGCGGGGCCGGTCCGGTATGTCCGTCCTCGCTTGGATGGTTCGGCGTCGGATTTCGTGCGGGTCAGTGGTGTGTGCCGACTCCGGGCGGACATACCGGCCCGGCCCCTTCCGTTCGGTTGCGGGTGCGGCGTCCGTTCGGTTGTGGGTGCGTGGGGCGTGCGGTGCGTGTCGGTTTCGGTGGGGGCCGGGGCGGGTCCTTCGTGCGGGTGGGGCGAAGGTCTCGGGTCTGTGTGCGTGGGTGGGGCGCGTTCCGTTTTCGGTGGCATGTCCCTACCCGGGCGTCGTCCGGAGGGGTCGACCCCGTAGTCTCGTCCTTCGTGAGTACGCGCACGGCACAGGCGGCCCCCAGAGGGCGACGGGGGGATGTGGTGTGCGTCGTGCGGGATCTCGTGCGTACGTATCCCGCCACCCGCGGGCGTCGCGGAGCGCCCGGGAGCGCTGCGGTCCGGGCCACCGACGGGGTGTCCCTCGAGATCCGGCGCGGGGAGATCTTCGGGCTGCTCGGGCCGAACGGCGCCGGTAAGTCCACCCTCGTACGGCAGCTGACCGGGCTGATGCGGCCCGACGGCGGGAGCGTCGGGATTCTGGGGCACGACATCGTCCGGTACCCGGAGCGGGCCTCGCGGCTTCTGGCCTATCTGGGGCAGGAGTCGAGCGCTCTGGACGAGCTGACCGTGTCGCTCGCCGCCGAGACGACCGGGCGGCTGCGGGGCCTCGATCTGCGTACGGCCCGCGCCGAGCGGGACGCCGTCATCGAGGAGCTGGGGCTCGGGGCGATCGCGTCGCGGCCCCTGAAGAAGCTCTCCGGCGGGCAGCGGCGGCTTGCCTGCTTCGCTGCTGCGCTTGTGGGGGAGCGGCCGCTGTTGGTGCTCGACGAGCCGACCACGGGGATGGATCCTGTCGCCCGGCGGGCCGTCTGGGCCGCCGTCGACCGGCGGCGGGCCGAGAACGGCGCCACCGTTGTGCTGGTCACCCATAACGTCATCGAGGCCGAGACCGTGCTCGATCGCGTCGCTGTTCTGGACCGTGGGCGCGTCATCGCGTGCGACACCCCGGCCGGGCTGAAGGAGAAGGTCGCCGGCGAGGTGCGTG
This sequence comes from Streptomyces sp. NPDC107517, assembly GCF_055582645.1. NCBI lineage: Bacteria > Bacillati > Actinomycetota > Actinomycetes > Kitasatosporales > Streptomycetaceae > Streptomyces > Streptomyces sp. NPDC107517. The sequence goes on from NZ_JBVJPM010000002.1 coordinate 525,446, forward strand.
TCGAGCTCGTGTGGCGGGAGCGGGCACCGCTCGATGTGCCTGCCGTCGCCGCGCTGCGGGCTCACGCTGTCGAGTCCGGGCGCCGCTGGTCGCTGCGGCTCGGCCCCGACGAGGCGCGGGCCGCCGTTGCCGCCGTCACCGGCGGCCCCGCCTTCGCCGCCCTGGACGATTTCTCCCTGACCACGCCGAGCCTGGAAGATGTGTATCTGGCTCTCGGCGGCGAGGCCAAGGGGCTGGTGAAGTCTTGAACACGGCGGCCCCCATGGACGTAGTACCCGACGGAACAGTCACGACAGGAGTCGCGCACCGTGAGTGTCGTACCCGCTGAGGTCCTTCAGGGCGGCGCCCGGGCGGGCGCGAGCGGGCTGAGCGCCGAGGTTGACGCCGTCGGCGAGCTCGCCCCGAGGGCCCGGCTCCTGCCGTCCCTCGCGGCCGTGTACCGCGCTCAGCTCTCGCGGGCGCGCGTCGCCAGGGTCCCGCTGCTCTTCGTCGCCACCTTCCAGTCCGTCGGCATCATGATCCTGATGCGGGGCGTGGTGGACGGGGGCCGGGAGGCCCAGGCCGTTGTCGCCGGGTCCAGCGTGCTGGTCGTGGCGTTCGTGGCTCTTAATCTGCTCGCGCAGTATTTCGGGCAGCTGCGGGCCGCCGGCGGGCTCGACCACTACGCGACACTGCCCGTGCCGCCCGCCGCCGTGGTGCTGGGCGCCGCCGGTGCGTACGCCTCCTTCACCGTGCCGGGGACCGTGGTGACCGCCGTCGTCGGCTGTGTCATGTTCCAGCTCCCGCTCGCGCACCTGTGGGTGCTCGCCGCCGTCATCCCGCTCGCCGGTGCCGCGCTCTCCGGGCTCGGCGCCGCACTCGGGCTGCTCGCGCCGCGGCCCGAACTGGCCACACTGCTCGGCCAGTTGGGCATGTCCGCGGCGCTTCTGCTCGGCGTCCTGCCGGCCGACCGGATGCCGGGGATCATCCAGTACGCGCGCGATCTGCTGCCGTCGACGTACGGCGTCGAGGCCTTCGCCCGCACCTTCGGGGCGCATCCGGACTGGGGCGTCGTGCTCCTCGATCTGGGTGTCTGCGCGGGCGTCGGCATCGCCTCGCTGGCCCTCGCGACCTGGGCATACCGCCGGGCGGCCGTCCGGTGACGCGCGGTTCGCGGGCGCCTGGCACGATGGCAGAGTGACCGCACCGCTGACGCCACGACCCCAGCAACCCCAGCACGACCCCTGGCAGGCCTCCGGGCCCGCGGGTGCTGTGCCGTCGCACGCTCACGAGCACCAGGAGGACGGGCCAGGGATGAGGACCGAGTTGCGGGAGGCCGCCGTCGTCACGGTCACGCTGGCCGTGTGCGGGCTGCTCCTGGGCGCGCTGTGGATGTGGCTCGCGCCGCACGTGCCGCTCATCGCGGACGCGCAGGCCGTCTACCTCAAGGACACCGAGGGCGAGCAGGCCGTCGGCGTCGACGGGACGTTCACCCTGCTCGGCGTCGCGTTCGGCGTGGTCAGCGCGGTCGCCGTTTTCCTGTGGCGCAAGCGCGGCGGCGTACCGCTCGTCGTCGCCCTGGCCCTCGGCGGACTCCTCGGCGGGCTTCTCGCCTGGCGGTTCGGAATCTGGCTCGGCCCGACGCAGGACGTGGCGGCGCACGCCAAGGAGGTCGGCAAGGGCGTCACGTTCGACGCTCCGCTCGAACTCAACGCGAAGGGCGCGCTCCTCGCCTGGCCGCTCGCCGCGATGATCGTCCACCTCGGCCTGACCGGCCTGTTCGGGCCCCGCGATCCCGACCCGTACTTCGACATCCACTACCCGCAGGACAACCCTCCGGCTCCCTGAGGGCGGCGCTCAGGCGGGCCTGCGCCCGTGATTGGCCTTGTGCTTCCTGACCCGCCACTTCCGCTTGCGCGTCCTCTTCGACATGTCCTCGGTATTTAGCCGAGGACATGTCGTGCGTCGAGAGGTGGCGGGGATTCCGGGTTGCCGGAGGCCGGCGGCTCAGGCGCGGCCGATGGGGGCCAGGACCGCGGACGTGAGCGTCGCCAGGTCCGTGGGGGTCAGCTCCACCTCCAGGCCGCGGCGGCCCGCCGAGACGCAGATCGTGTCGTGCGCCCGCGCCGAGTCGTCCAGGACCGTACGCAGCTTCTTGCGCTGGCCCAGCGGGGAGATGCCGCCCCGCACATAGCCCGTGGTGCGCTCCGCCGCCGCCGGGTCGGCCATCGCGGCCCGCTTGCCGCCGACCGCCGTGGCCAGGGCCTTCAGGTCGAGCTGGCCGGCCACGGGCACGACGGCGACGGTCAGCTCGCCGTCCACGTCGGCGACGAGCGTCTTGAACACCCGGTCGGGGGAGACGCCCATCGCCTCCGCCGCCTCGTCCCCGTACGAGGGACGGGCCGGGTCGTGCTCGTACGCGTGCGTCGTGAAGGGCGTGCCCGCGGCGGTGAGCGCCACGGTCGCGGGAGTTCCCCCGGACTGCTGCTTCTTGGACTTCTTCGCCAACGTCCTCATGCCTTACGTCAGTCGGGACCGGCCACGTCAGTTGAGGCTGGTCGCCTGCCGGGTCAGGTCGCCGGCCGGCAAGGACGGCAGATTACGGATGATCGCCGTCTCGGCGCGAAGGAGTTTCAGCTCGTCGCGCAGGCGCGACGCCGTGTCCGGGGCCTGGAGGAGGCGCTGCTTCGTCGGCACGTCGAGGACGGCCGCCGCGGCCACCAGGTACGACACGACGGACGGGTCGTCCGGCAGGTCGGCGCCCGTGGCCAGGGAGCGCTCACGGGCGCCCGCGAGCCGTTTCTGGTAGGAGCGGAAGGCGCGCAGCACCCCTTCGGCGAGGGCGCCCGCCTCGTCGCCCGGCTCCTCGGGCAGTTCCTCGACCTCGGCCGTCAGATAGGCGCCCGACGCGTCGACCGAGTGCACCTTCACGCGGGTCGTGCCGGTGGCGAGCACCTCGAAGCTGCCGTCGGCGCGCTCGCGGATCGTCGCGGCGTCGGCGATGCAGCCCACGCCGTGCAGGGCCTTGATCGGGTCGTCGCCGAAGCCCGCGGCCGGGCCCGCCTCGGCGGCGGTCTTCGCTGCCTGGTCCGGCATGCCGGGGGCACTGGGCGCGACCTCGTGGCCGTCGCGGATCGCCACGACGGCGAACCGCCGCGGCTCGTCGGAGTCGGCGGGGTCGCCGGAAGCCTCGGAACCCCCGGAGGAGGTCTTCAGCAGGTCGCGCATCATGGCGCGATAGCGCTCCTCGAACACGTTCAGCGGAAGCACGAGCCCCGGGAACAGCACCGAGTTGAGCGGAAAGAGCGGAAGCCGGACGGTGGTCACGACGGTCAAGCCTAATGGGAGCCGGAGGCGAGAGGTCCGCGACCGGTGTCGCGGCCGCCGAGCGTACGGGCCGCGGCGACCTCGATCCGCACGCCGTCGCGCAGTTCCAGGAACTGTCCGAGCGGGTCGTCCGAGATCCGGTCCCAGGGGAACGACGTCGCGTACGGGCCGGTCAGGCGCAGCTGTTCCAGGGCGTCGGACCAGCGCTCCAGGCGGACCAGCACGTAGGTCAGGAGGTTGCGGACCTCGGCCGGCCAGGGGTCGTCGGCGGTGTACTCGCGGGACAGGGCGATCGCCAGATCGGCGGCCTCGTCCAGGCGCTCGCGGGGCACCTTCGCGGCCGGCCCCTGGCCCTCCTCGCTCGTCAGGTACGCGAACGCGGCCCGCGCCGGGAGTGCCTGCACCAGCGAACCGGGCAGGGCGTCCTGCGCCGCGCGCTCGGCGAAGTCGAAGCACTCGCGGTGCGAGCCGTACCAGGCGGCCGACAGGTACTGGAGCGCCGACACATGGCAGCCGTAGTGGTGCGGGGAGCGGCGCACGGCCTCGGCCCAGAGCTTCTCGAAGACGGTGTGCGAGGCGTTCGTGCCGCGCGCGTGGTCGAGGGCGACCCGCCATGGCACCGGGTCGCCGGGGTCGCCCTCGGCGGCGGCGGTGATCAGCGGCGTCACCTCGCGCAGCAGCTCGGCGCGGGCGGGCGACTCCCAGCCGCGCGCGACTTCCAGCTCGGCCTTGACGAGGAGGGCGTCCGGGTCGTGGGGCGCCGCGAACCGCCAGTCGTCGAACCATTCGCCGCGCGATCTGGCGAAGGCGGCGAGCCGGGTGACGTAGCGGTCCCTGTTCTCCCACTCGCCGGCCTCGCGGGTGGCGGCGAGCAGCTTGGCGGCCGCCTCGTACTCGCCCCGGCCCGCGGCGACGAGCGCGGGCGCGAGGCGTTCGTCGGGGACATCGAGGAGGACGTCGTCGTCAGCGGGCAGGCCGGCCGCGAGACCCGAGGTGTGGCGGACCATCCGCGCGGTGCGGATGAGGGCGCGCAGCAGTGCCAAGGTGTGGACCCCGCTCCCCGTCGCTCGGTTGATGGTTGCGCTGGGATGACGGCTGGAATGCGCCCATGGTTGCCCGTGGTCCGGCAAAAATTGCGAGGGTGCCCGGTCAGTTTCTGCGGAGCAGCCGGGTGGCCCCCGCGGCGACCGTCGTGGCGAGGATCCAGCCGAGCAGGATCAGCGCGGTCGCGGCCCACTGCCAGCCGCCCCGCAGCTGCCAGTAGCCGTCCTGGCCCAGGTCGATGACGGGCAGGATGAGATCGAGCGAGAAGAGTGCCGGACTCCAGTTCGGCGACTCGCCCGGTTTGATGGGCGGATGCGACGAGTGGGAGAAGGCCAGCGTGCTCGCCGCCCACAGCACGGCCATCCACACCGCGGCCCGCCCCGGGCGGTACCCGTAGGCGACCGTCCAGTCCTGGATGTATCCCCAGATCTTCGCGGCGGGCGGCAGCGTCTCGCGGCGGCGGCGCTGCTTGGCGAGCAGCACCTCGCGCGCGTCGGCGTCCTCCCCGCTGTTGCGCAGCACGGCCGCGAGCTTCTCGTACGGCTCCGGGCTGTACTCCGGAGTCGCGGCCGACAGCCACTCCAGGCGCCGCGACAGCGGGAACGAGCCGGAGGGGATCAGGTTCTCGTACGTGAAGCCGCCCACGCGCAGACCGCCGGGGCCCGGCCAGCTCGCCGCCTTGTCGACGAGGTTGACGACCTTCGCGCCGGACAGGACGATCCGCCCGCGCTGCGGCCGCTCGCACAGGAAGCGCAGCTCGGGCGTCTGGATGCGGCGCAGCGACACCTCCTGGTCGTTCTCCAGGTGGAAGCGCGCCTGGTCGAGGTCGACGGCGTCGCCGAACCGGCCGTCGTCGAGCCGGACCCCGCCCTGGCACTCGAAGCGCTGCACGCGGGTGCCCTGGGCCGGTGTCGTGCCGCTGGTCTGGAGCGGATTGCCGACACCGGCGGGGGTCAGATACAGGGACCGCTCGACCGTCAGCTGCGGCGCGTTGAGCGCGCGGTGCCCGTACGCGTTGGAGAGCCGGCTGCCGCGCAGGCTGAGCGACACGCCGACCTGCGCGCCGCGCAGGCTCACCTCGCCGTGCGTCTCCAGCATCTCGGCCTGGAGGTCCTGACCGACGGACATGCCGTCCGCCATGATCGACTTGCCGCGCCGGTCGCGGTACACGACGGCCTGGTTGAGCAGCAGGTCCGTGCCGATGTGCGCGTCGGTGAGGCGTACGCCGCTGTGGAAGCGGCAGCGCGGCAGATGCAGATCGCCCTCCGTGTGGACGCGGGCGCCCTCCAGGCGGGGGATCGAGCAGTCGACCAGGCGCAGGGTGGTGAACCGTGCCTCGGGAAGCAGGATCTCCTTCTCGAAGCGGCACTGCTTCATCTCGACGTACGGCACGACCCCGCCGCCCGCGACGTCGAGCACGTCGGTGATCTGTACGCCCTTGAGCTTGAGTGACGCGACACGCCCCGACAGCGCGGGCGGTCCGTCGAGCAGCAGCCAGGCCACGATCCGCGCCCGCACGCTGCGGCCGGGCCCCCAGGCGTGTCCGCCGTGCGGGTCGTCCACGTCCGGGTCGCCCGAGCTCAGGTCGTAGACACTGCCGTTGCGGAAGGCCTGCCACATGCCGATCTCGGCGCCCGTGAGACCGTCCGGTGGATCACCGGAGCCGGTACCGTCGACCACGACTCGTCTTCCTCCCCGTAGACCCCCGGATCCTCACGGAGCCCCGCACGTCCCGGTACGGCTCCGCTACTCGCGGGTTTAGTACAACTGTTCATGCCCGCTGAGTGACGGCCTGAACGCTACTGGTGAAGGTCGTCCTCCGGTCTCGGGCGGTGGTCCGTATCAGCCATTGATACGGACGTCGGGCGCTGATGTGACGTCTGCGAGAATTGAGCACGTGATCTCCCGAATCGATCTGCGCGGCGACGCCCTCCCTGAGGGCCCTGCCCTGCGCGACCTGCTGCCCCGAGCCGACTTCGACGTTCAGGCCGCCCTCGAGAAGGTGCGTCCGATCTGCGAGGCCGTGCATCATCGTGGCGACGCGGCGCTGATCGACTACGCGGAGCAGTTCGACGGCGTGAAGCTGGAGTCCGTACGGGTTCCCGCCAAGGCCCTCCAGAACGCCCTGGAGCAGCTCGACCCGGCCGTGCGCGCGGCCCTGGAGGAGTCGATCCGCCGGGCCCGCATCGTCCACCGCGAGCAGCGCCGCACCACCCACACCACGCAGGTCGTCCCCGGCGGCTCGGTCACCGAGAAGTGGGTGCCCGTCGAGCGCGTCGGCCTGTACGCGCCGGGCGGCCGCTCCGTCTACCCGTCCTCCGTGATCATGAACGTGGTGCCCGCGCAGGAGGCCGGGGTCGAGTCGATCGCCCTCGCCTCGCCGGCCCAGGCCGAGTTCGGTGGCCTCCCGCACCCGACGATCCTGGCCGCGTGCGCGCTGCTCGGCGTCGACGAGGTGTACGCCGCGGGCGGCGCCACGGCCGTCGCGATGTTCGCGCACGGCACCGAGTCCTGCGCCCCCGCGAACATGGTCACCGGCCCCGGCAACATCTGGGTCGCCGCGGCCAAGCGCTACTTCACCGGTCTCATCGGCATCGACGCCGAGGCGGGCCCGACCGAGATCGCGGTCCTCGCGGACGCCACCGCCGACCCCGCGCACGTCGCGTCCGACCTGATCAGCCAGGCCGAGCACGACCCGCTCGCCGCCGCCGTCCTCGTCACCGACTCGGTCGAGCTCGCGGACGCCGTCGAGAAGGAGCTGGAGCCGCAGGTCGCGGCCACCAAGCACATCGACGACCGGATCCTCCCGGCCCTGCGCGGCAGGCAGTCCGCGATCGTCCTGGTCGACGGGGTCGACGAGGGCCTGCGCGTCGTCGACGCATATGGCGCCGAGCACCTGGAGATCCAGACCGCCGACGCCGCCGCGGTCGCCCAGCGCGTGAAGAACGCCGGCGCGATCTTCGTCGGACCCTGGGCGCCGGTGTCCCTCGGCGACTACGCCGCGGGCTCCAACCACGTGCTGCCCACCGGCGGCTGCGCCTGCCACTCGTCCGGTCTGTCCGTCCAGTCCTTCCTGCGCGGCATCCACATCGTGGACTACACGCGCGACGCGCTCGCCGACGTCGCCCACCACGTGGTCACGCTCGCCGAGGCGGAGGACCTGCCCGCGCACGGCGCGGCGATCAAGGCAAGGTTCGAATGGAAGGTTCCCGGCCAGTGACCGGCATCGACGATCTGCCCGTACGGGACGAGCTGCGCGGCAAGTCCCCGTACGGCGCCCCCCAGCTCGACGTACCCGTACGCCTGAACACGAACGAGAACCCCTATCCGCTGCCCGAGGCGCTCGTCGAGCGGATCGCGGAGCGGGTCCGCGAGAGCGCCCGCGACCTCAACCGCTACCCCGACCGGGACGCGGTCCAGCTGCGCACCGAGCTCGCCGGCTATCTCACGCGCACCGGCGGCCACCACGTCGGCATCGAGAACGTCTGGGCCGCCAACGGCTCGAACGAGGTCATCCAGCAGCTGCTGCAGACCTTCGGCGGCCCCGGCCGCAGCGCGATCGGCTTCGAGCCCTCGTACTCGATGCACGCCCTCATCGCGCGCGGCACCGGCACCGGCTGGATCTCCGGACCGCGCAGCGCGGACTTCACCATCGACGTGGAAGCGTCCGTGAAGGCCATCGCCGAGAACCGCCCGGACGTCGTCTTCATCACGACGCCCAACAACCCCACCGGCAGCGCGGTCCCGCCCGAGACGGTCCTCGCCCTGTACGAGGCCGCGCAGGCCGCCAAGCCGTCCATGGTCGTCGTCGACGAGGCCTACATCGAGTTCAGCCACGGGAAGTCCCTTCTCCCGCTGCTCGAAGGCCGGCCCAACCTCGTCATCTCGCGCACCATGTCGAAGGCGTTCGGCGCGGCGGGCCTGCGCCTCGGCTACCTGGCCGCCGACCCCGCCGTCGTGGACGCCGTCCAGCTGGTGCGCCTGCCGTACCACCTGTCGGCCGTCACCCAGGCGACGGCGCTCGCCGCCCTGGAGCACACCGACACGCTCCTCAAGTACGTCGAGCAGCTCAAGGACGAGCGCGACCGCCTGGTGACCGAACTGCGGGCGGCAGGCTATGAAGTGACCGACTCGGACGCCAACTTCGTGCAGTTCGGCCGGTTCGAAGGCGAAGGCGCCGCGCACGCGGTGTGGCAGCAGATCCTCGACCGGGGCGTCCTGGTCCGGGACAACGGCGTACCCGGGTGGCTGCGTGTCTCCACGGGCACCCCGGACGAGAACGACGCGTTCCTCGATGCGGTACGCGCAATCAAGAAGGAGCGGAGCGCATGAGTCGCGTAGGCAGGGTGGAGCGCACCACCAAGGAGACCTCGGTCCTCGTCGAGATCGACCTCGACGGCACCGGCAAGGTCGAGGTGTCCACCGGCGTGGGCTTCTACGACCACATGCTCGACCAGCTCGGCCGCCACGGCCTCTTCGACCTCACGGTCAAGACCGAGGGCGACCTGCACATCGACACGCACCACACCATCGAGGACACCGCCCTCGCGCTCGGCGCCGCGTTCAAGCAGGCGCTCGGCGACAAGGTCGGCATCTACCGCTTCGGCAACTGCACCGTCCCGCTGGACGAGTCGCTCGCCCAGGTCACGGTCGACCTCTCCGGCCGCCCCTACCTGGTGCACACCGAGCCCGAGAACATGGCCCCCATGATCGGCTCGTACGACACGACGATGACCCGGCACATCCTGGAGTCGTTCGTCGCGCAGGCCCAGATCGCGCTGCACGTCCACGTCCCGTACGGGCGCAACGCGCACCACATCGTGGAGTGCCAGTTCAAGGCGCTGGCCCGCGCGCTGCGTTACGCCTCCGAGCGGGACCCGCGCGCCGCGGGCATCCTTCCGTCCACGAAGGGTGCTCTCTAACCCATGAACGGCCTCAACACCGTCCTCATCGTCGTCGGTCTCTTCCTGATCGGCGGCGTCATCTCCTTCGTCAAGCAGGGCTTGCCCAAGGGCCTGATCGCGCTGCTCTCCATCGCCGCGGCCATGTGCCTGGTCTCCGGCGTCCTGCGGCTCGACTACTGGAACTGAGGGGCAGGGAGCAGCCAGCCATGACTTCAGCCAAGCCCGCCGGCACGGCCGGCAAGAAGGTCGTCGTCTTCGACTACGGGTTCGGCAACGTCCGCTCCGCCGAGCGGGCCCTGGCCCGCGCGGGCGCGGACGTCGAGATCACCCGCGACTTCGACACCGCCCTCAACGCCGACGGCCTCCTCGTCCCCGGCGTCGGCGCCTTCGCCGCCTGCATGAAGGGCCTCAGGGAGGCGCGCGGCGACTGGATCATCGACCGCCGCCTCGCCGGCGGCCGCCCCGTGATGGGCATCTGCGTCGGCATGCAGATCCTCTTCGCGCGCGGCATCGAGCACGGCGTCGAGGCCGAGGGCCTCGACGAGTGGCCCGGCACGGTCGAGCCCCTCAAGGCCGAGATCGTCCCGCACATGGGCTGGAACACGGTCCGCCCGCCGCAGGACACCGAGCTCTTCGCCGGTCTCGACAGTGACGCCCGCTTCTACTTCGTGCACTCCTACGCCGTGCAGCAGTGGGACTTCGAGGTCGGCAACGTCCACATGCGCCCGCCCAAGGTCACCTGGGCCACGCACGGCGAGCCGTTCATCGCCGCCGTCGAGAACGGCGCACTGTGGGCGACACAGTTCCACCCCGAGAAGTCCGGCGACGCCGGAGCCCAGCTCCTCACGAATTGGATCGGAACCCTCTGATGTCCCGCACGCTCGAACTCCTCCCCGCCGTCGACGTCCGCGACGGCCAGGCCGTACGTCTCGTGCACGGCGAGTCCGGCTCGGAGACCTCCTACGGTTCCCCGCTGGAGGCGGCCCTCGCGTGGCAGCGCTCCGGCGCCGAGTGGCTGCACCTCGTGGACCTGGACGCCGCGTTCGGCACCGGCGACAACCGCGCGCTGGTCCGCGAGGTCACCGGCGCCATGGACATCAAGGTCGAGCTGTCCGGCGGCATCCGCGACGACGCCACGCTCGCCGCCGCGCTCGCCACCGGCTGCACCCGCGTCAACCTCGGCACCGCCGCCCTGGAGACCCCCGAGTGGGTCGCCAAGGTCATCGCCGAGCACGGCGACAAGATCGCGGTGGGCCTGGACGTGCGCGGCACCACGCTGCGCGGCCGCGGCTGGACCCGCGACGGCGGCGACCTCTACGAGACGCTCGCGCGCCTCGACTCCGAGGGCTGCGCCCGCTACGTCGTCACCGACATCGCCAAGGACGGCACGCTGCAGGGCCCGAACCTGGAGCTCCTGCGCAACGTGTGCGCCGTGACCGACCGGCCCGTCGTCGCCTCCGGCGGCGTCTCGTCGCTCGACGACCTGCGCGCCATCTCCGAGCTCGTCCCGCTGGGCGTCGAAGGCTCGATCGTCGGCAAGGCGCTGTACGCGAAGGCCTTCACGCTGGAAGAGGCGCTCGCCGCCGTGGCGTCATGAGCGACGACGTACGCAGGGTCAGGTCTGACGGGCCGTGGGAGGAGGCCGTGGGCTACTCGCGCGCGGTCGAACTGCCCAACGGCCTTGTCCTGGTGTCCGGTTGTACGTCCGTGGTGAACGGCGTCATAGACGCGGGAACGCCGTACGAGCAGACGCTCAACGCGTTCCAGGCCGCGTTCGACGCCCTCAAGACCCTGGGGCTCGGGAGCGAGCATGTGGTGCGCACCCGTATGTACATCACCCATGCGCGCGATGTGGACGACGTGGGCCGGGCCCACAAGCAGCTGTTCGACGCCGTCCGCCCCGCCGCATCCATGATCATCGTCTCCGGCTTCATCGACCCGAGCCTGGTCGTCGAGGTCGAGGTGGAGGCGTACCGAGGAGACACACCGTCATGACGCTGGCCGTACGGGTCATCCCCTGCCTGGACGTGGACAACGGCCGGGTCGTCAAGGGCGTCAACTTCCAGAACCTGCGCGACGCGGGCGACCCCGTCGAGATGGCGAAGGTGTACGACGCCGAGGGCGCCGACGAGCTGACGTTCCTCGACATCACCGCGTCCTCCGGCAACCGCGAGACGACCTACGACGTGGTGCGCCGCACCGCCGAGCAGGTCTTCATCCCGCTCACCGTCGGCGGCGGCGTCCGCACGGCGGACGACGTGGACAAGCTGCTGCGGGCCGGTGCGGACAAGGTGGGCGTGAACACGGCCGCCATCGCCCGCCCCGAGCTGATCCGCGAGATCGCCGAGCGGTTCGGCCGCCAGGTGCTGGTCCTGTCCGTCGACGCGCGCCGCACGCAGTCCGGCACGTTCGAGGTGACGACGCACGGCGGCCGCAAGTCCGCCGGGATCGACGCCGTCGAGTGGGCGCACGAGGCCGCCGAGCTCGGCGCGGGCGAGATCCTGCTCAACTCGATGGACGCCGACGGCACGAAGGACGGCTACGACATCGAGATGATCGCCGCCGTCCGCAAGCACGTCACCGTGCCGGTGATCGCGTCCGGCGGCGCGGGGCGCCTGGAGCACTTCCCGCCGGCGATCGGCGCGGGCGCCGACGCGGTGCTCGCCGCGTCCGTCTTCCACTTCGGCGATCTGCGGATCGGCGAGGTCAAGGAGACGCTGCGCGAGGCGGGGCACCCCGTCCGCTGACGCCGGGAGCGCACGCTCTCGGGCCCCGGTCGCCCTCAGGGCGGCCGGGGCCTTTTTCTCGGCCCGACGCACAGGAAATATTGCGCAATTTCTGTTGCGCAATATTTCTTTCGTATCTAGTCTCGGGCCATGGCTGACGAACAGACCCGCCGCATCACGGACCTCGGCACCCTCAAGGCGCTCGCCCACCCGCTGCGCTCGCAGCTCTACCGCGCCCTGGTCGTCGCCCGCACGGCCACCGCGTCGCAGCTCGCCGAGCAGGTCGACGGAGCTGTCTCCCTGGTCAGCTATCACCTGCGCAAGCTCGCCGACGCCGGGCTCATCGAAGAGGCGCCCGGGACACAGCGGGACGGCCGCGAGCGCTGGTGGCGGCCCGCGTCCGACGGCGTCAGCATCCGCGAGGCGGACTTCGCCGACGCCCCCGAGAAGGCCGCGGCACACCAGGCGGCCACCCGGCTCTTCCACGAACAGCGCGGCGAGCTCTACCGCCGCTACCTCGACGAGCGCTCCACCTGGGCCCCCGAGTGGCGCGCCGCGTCCTCGGACTCCGAAGCCCTGATGCCTCTGACGGCGGCCGAACTGACCGAGCTGACGAGCGAGTTGCTCACCGTCATCAGGAAGTACGACGAGCAGGGCCGCGCCGCACAGGCCGCGGGCGACACCGAAGGGCGCGAGAACGTCGCGCTGCACATGCACGGCTTCCCGTTCCGCGCCTGAGAGGACCGTCTCCCATGACCGTGCCCGCGCCCCTGACCCGGCCACCCGCCCCCGAGAAGCCCGCCCACCGCGACGCCAACGTGCTGCGCTGGCTCGGGGCGTACGCCTCCTCGATGATCGGCGACAACATCTACTACGTCGCTCTGTCCTGGGCGGCCGTCCGGTCGGGCAGCCCCTCGCAGGCCGGGCTCGTCATGGCGGTGAGCGCGGCGCCCCGGGCCCTGCTGATGCTCGGCGGGGGAGTGGTCGCCGACCGGCTCGGGCCGCGCCGCATCGTCATAGCCGGCGACGCCGTGCGCAGCGCCGCGGTCCTCGGCGTCGCCGGGCTCTTCCTCGCGACGCAGCCGGGCCTGTGGCCGCTCACCCTCCTCGGACTCGTCTTCGGCACCGTCGACGCCCTCTTCCTGCCGGCCGTCGGCGCACTGCCCGCCCGCGTCACCGGGCGCGGCCAGCTCGCCCGGGTCCAGGGCATGCGCGGACTCGCCGTCCGCCTCGCCAATGTCGTGGGCGCGCCCCTCGGCGGTCTGGGCGTAGCGCTCGGCGGCCCGGCGGCGGCGTTCGGCGCGGCCGGACTGCTGTTCGCCCTCTCGCTGCCGCTCCTGGTGTCCCTGCGCATCCGCGACCTGCCCGGCAACGGGGGCGGCAAGAGCGACGCCCCCACGACGACCGGCCTCGCCGACGGCCTGCGGTACATCCGCCGCCACAGCGTCCTCGCCCCGCTGGTCGTCGTCATCGGCCTCAGCGACCTCGGCTTCGTCGGCCCCCTGAACGTCGGCCTGACCCTCCTCGCCGACCAGCGCGGCTGGGGCGCCTTCGGCATGGGCTCGGTGGTCGCCGGGTTCGGTGTCGGCGCGGGCGCGGCCTCACTGCTCCTGGCCGTCCGCGGCCGGGTGCCGCGCGCGGGTCTGGTCCTCGCCTGGACCATGGGAGGCGGTGCCGTCGCCATCGGCGCGCTCGCCTTCGTACCGCACCTCGCCGCCGCGGTCGCCGTGGCGCTGGTCATCGGGCTGCTCGCCGGACTCAGCGGTGCCCTGTGCGGAGCGCTCACGCAGACCCACGCGGACCCGGCCTTCATCGGCCGGGTCACCGCCGTCACGAGCCTGTCCAGCCTCGGCCTCGTCCCGCTCACCATGCCGCTGACCGGCACGGCCGTCGGCCTGTGGGGCACCGGCCCCGTCTTCGTGGCCAGCGCCGCGATCTGCGCCCTCGCCGGCGTCTACGGTCTGTGCCGCACACCCCTGCGCCGCGCCGAACTCCCGTCCTGAGCGCGCGTCAGATGCCCAGCTGCTTCGCCTCGTGCAGCTTCCCGATCGCGTCCTTCTCGCCCTCTGTCTCCACCCGCGCCGCGTCCTGCCGGCCGAAGGCGAACATCAGCAGCTCGGCGGGCTCGCCGGTCACCGTCACCACGGGCGCGCCCTTGTGCGCCACCGCCGTGCGGCCGTCCGGGCGGCGCAGGACCAGGCCGACCGGCGACTTGCGGCCGATCACACGGGCCATCCGCTCGAGGCGCGCCCACAGCACGTCCGCGAAGACCGGGTCGAGCTCGCGCGGCGTCCAGTCCGGCTGCGCGCGGCGCACGTCCTCCGTGTGGACGAAGAACTCGACCGCGTTCGACGCCTCGTCGATCTGCTTGAGGGAGAACGGCGAGAAACGCGGCGGGCCCGTCCTGATCAGCTGGATCAGCTCGCCGTAGGGCTTCTCGGCGAACTCTGCCTGCACCCGCTCCAGACGCTGCGCCAGCTGCTTGATCAGGATCCCGCCCGCGGCGTCAGCACGGCGCTCGCGCACCACCACATGGGCCGCGAGATCGCGTGCGGTCCAGCCCTCGCACAGGGTGGGGGCGTCGGGGCCCGCCGCCTCCAACAGATCGGCGAGGAGGAGTCGTTCACGCTTCGCATGGGTCGACATAGGGCCAGCCTACGGCCGTCCGACCGGTCCGCCCAGTGGACGCCCGCCCGAAACGGCCCGCGGGGCGCGGCACAATGGTCCCCATGACCAGCACGCCCCCGCCCAGCAGCCTCGACCCCGCCGTCGCCGCCCGCCTCAAGCGCAGCGCCGACGGCCTGGTCCCCGCGATCGCCCAGCAGTACGACACCGGCGAGGTGCTCATGCTCGGCTGGATGGACGACGAGGCGCTGCACCGCACGCTGACGACCGGCCGCTGCACGTACTGGTCCCGCAGCCGCCAGGAGTACTGGGTCAAGGGCGACACCTCCGGCCACTTCCAGCACGTGAAGTCGGTCGCCCTCGACTGCGACGCGGACACCCTCCTGGTGAAGGTCGACCAGGTCGGCGCGGCCTGCCACACCGGCGACCGCACCTGCTTCGACGCGGGCGAGCTGACGGTGACCGGCACGGGCGCCTGAGGCCACTGCCGCGCCGCCCGTTCCACGGACCGGGCGGCGCACCGGACCCGCCCGGACACGCCCTAAGCTCTTCCTATGGATCTCGAGACCTTCCGCAAGCTCGCGACCGACCGCCGAGTGATCCCCGTCAGCCGCAAGCTCCTCGCGGACGGCGACACCCCCGTCGGTCTGTACCGCAAGCTGGCCGGTGAACGCCCCGGCACGTTCCTCCTGGAATCCGCGGAGAACGGCCGCTCGTGGTCCCGCTACTCCTTCGTCGGCGTCCGCTCCGCCGGCACGCTCACCACCCGCGACGGCCAGGCCCACTGGCTCGGCACCCCGCCCGTCGGCGTCCCCACCCACGGCGACCCGCTCGCCGCCCTGCGCGCCACCGTCGAGACCCTGCACACCCCCCGCTACGAGGGCCTGCCCCCGTTCACCGGCGGCATGGTCGGCTACCTCGGCTACGACATCGTGCGCCGCCTGGAGAAGATCGGCCCCGGCGAGCGCGACGACCTGAAGCTCCCCGAGCTGACGATGCTGCTCACCAGCGACCTCGCCGTACTCGACCACTGGGACGGCTCGGTCCTGCTGATCGCCAACGCGATCAACCACAACGACCTCGACACCGGCGTCGACGACGCCTACGCGGACGCCGTGGCCCGCCTCGACGCGATGGAGGCCGACCTCTCCCGGCCCGTCGTCCAGGCCCCCGCCAAGCTCCCGCCCTCCGAACTGCCGGAGTTCACCGCTCTGTGGGGCGGCACGGACTACCAGGAGGCCGTCGAGGACGTCAAGGAGCGCATCCGGGCGGGCGAGGCCTTCCAGGTCGTGCCCTCGCAGCGCTTCGAGACGCCGTGCACGGCCGGCGCGCTCGACGTCTACCGGGTCCTGCGCGCCACCAACCCGTCGCCGTACATGTACCTCTTCCGCTTCGACGGGTTCGACGTGGTCGGCTCGTCGCCGGAGGCCCTCGTCAAGGTCGAGGACGGGCGCGCCATGGTGCACCCCATCGCCGGGACCAGGCACCGCGGCGCCACCCCTCAGGAGGACCAGGCGCTCGCCGACGAGCTCCTGGCCGACCCCAAGGAGCGCGCCGAGCACCTGATGCTCGTCGACCTCGGCCGCAACGACCTCGGCCGCGTCTGCGAACCGGGCTCCGTCGAGGTCGTCGACTTCATGTCCGTCGAGCGCTACTCGCACGTCATGCACATCGTGTCGACCGTCACCGGCCGGGTCGCCCCGGGCACCACCGCCTTCGACGTCCTCACCGCCTGCTTCCCCGCGGGCACCCTCTCGGGCGCGCCCAAGCCGCGCGCGATGCAGATCATCGACGAGCTCGAACCCTCCCGGCGCGGTCTGTACGGCGGATGTGTCGGATATCTCGACTTCGCCGGGGACTCCGACACGGCCATCGCCATCCGCACCGCGCTCCTGCGTGACAACACCGCATATGTGCAGGCCGGAGCGGGTGTCGTCGCCGACTCCGATCCCGTCGCCGAAGACACCGAGTGCCGCAACAAGGCGGCGGCCGTGCTGCGCGCCGTGCACACGGCCAACCGGATGCACGACGCCTGACGACGTGGGGGATAGTGGTGAGGTGACTTCCGCAGTGCCTTCCCCCCGAACCGAAGCCGGGACCGCCTCCCCGGAGACGGCCGCCGCGCGCACCGGCCGCCGCAGCCTCGCCGCAGCGCTCCTGTTCGGCGCCCTCGGCGCGGCGGTGGCCCTGCTCTCCTCGCGGCAGGAGTGGGCCTCCGGGTCCGCGACCGTGCCCGGCGGCAGCTTCCCGCTCGCCGCCAAGGGCAGCGACGTCACCGGAGTACCCGCGGCCCTCGCCATAGTGGGGCTCGCGGCCCTCGTCGCCGTCTTCGCGGTCCGCCGCGCCGGGCGCATGCTCGTCGCCGGACTCCTCGCGCTCAGCGGCGCGGGCGCCGTCGTCGCCGCCGTCCTCGGCGCGACCGACAGCGCGGCCCTCGACGAGAAGGCCGCAGAGGTCTCCGGCAACACCGCCGCCACCATCGGCTCCCTCGGTCACACCGTCTGGCCGTACGTCGGTGCCGCGGGCGGCGCGCTCATCCTCCTGGCCGGTCTGCTCGCCCTGCGCTACGGCCGCTCCTGGCCGTCGATGGGCGGACGCTACGAGCGAGACGGCACCCCGCGGCCCCGCAAGGCGGCCCGACCCGTCGATCCCGAGCGCCCCGAGGAGCTGTGGAAGGCCCTCGACCGGGGCGAGGACCCCACACACGAGGCATAGCGGGGCCCCGGACCCCGAGTGCCGCCCATGCCCGCGAGTGCGGGACAATGGGCAAGAGCGTCCGGCTCTCACCACCCAGCGCGGTGCCACGCGCGGGGTACGGGGCCGCGCATCAGCCACGCATTGAGCAACGAGGAGCAACCATGGCGGACAGCAGCCACGGACACACCCCGGCCGCCTGGACCGGTGTCATCATCGCCTTCATCGGTTTCTGCGTCGCGGGCGCCTTCATGGTGATGGGCGACCCCGTCGGCTTCTGGGCGGGCATGGCCCTGCTCGCCGTCGCCGCCGTCGTCGGCGGCGCCATGAGCGCCGCGGGTCTCGGCAAGCCGAAGCCGCAGTCGCTGCCGGCCGTCTCGCCCGAGGCCGTCCCCGCGGAGGCCTGAGCCTCGTCCACGTCGCGAGAGGCGGCCCGGCACCTGGTGCCGGGCCGCCTCTCGCGTGTTCTGCGCCGCCGACGGGCGGACCCGGCAGGCCCGTTGCACAATTCACGGGTGAACGCCGAAACGGACACCTCCGCGGCCACCCTGACGAGCGGCGCCGACAGCGCCGGCGGTTCACTGCGGCGACTGGCCGTCCCCCTCGGCGTCCTCGCCGCGGTCGGCGCGGGCTTCGCGTACGTCGGGTCCGTCGACCCGAACGAGCCGGGCCACTACCCCGCCTGTCCGCTGCTCCACTACACGGGCATCTACTGCCCCGGGTGCGGCGGCCTGCGCAGCGCCCACGCGCTCGTGCACGGCGATCTCACGGCCGCTCTCGGGGACAACGCGCTCGCCGTCGCGGGCTACGCCGTCTTCGCCGTCCTGTGGGTCGTATGGGCCGTACGGGTGGTACGGGGACGGCCGGTGCGGATCGATCTCGGACGCCCCCAGCTGTGGGCCGTGGGCGCCGTGGTCCTTGTCTTCACGGTTGTCCGGAACCTGCCCTCAGGTGGCTGGCTCCATCCTTGATCAACAGTATTTGTCCAGGTAGTGGGACCGGCGTCAACCGGATGCGGAGCCTTCGCCCTCCTCCGGATATCATCGCTGTCAACAGTGGATTGCTCTCTGGGCAATCAGCTTCCACCGCTCCACCGTCAGGAAGGGGGCCGCTCGCGTGAGTGTGCTCGACGAGATCATCGACGGAGTCCGTGCCGACCTCGCGGAGCGGCAGGCGCACGTCAGCCTCGACGAGCTCAAGGAGCGCGCGGCCAAGGCACCCGCCGCCAAGGACGGAGTGGCCGCCCTGCGTGGCGACGGCGTCAAGGTGATCTGCGAGGTCAAGCGCTCGAGCCCGTCCAAGGGCGCGCTCGCGGCGATCGCGGACCCGGCCGGCCTCGCCGCCGACTACGAGGCGGGCGGCGCCGCCGTCATCTCCGTACTGACCGAGCAGCGCCGCTTCGGCGGTTCGCTCGCCGACCTGGAGGCCGTGCGCGCCAAGGTCGACATCCCGATCCTGCGCAAGGACTTCATCGTCACCTCGTACCAGCTGTGGGAGGCCAGGGCGTACGGCGCCGACCTCGCGCTGCTGATCGTGGCCGCCCTGGAGCAGCCCGCCCTCGAATCGCTCATCGAGCGCGCGGAGTCCATCGGGCTCACGCCGCTCGTCGAGGTGCACGACGAGGACGAGGTCGAGCGCGCCGTGGACGCGGGCGCCCGCATCATCGGCGTGAACGCGCGCAACCTCAAGACGCTCAAGGTCGACCGCGACACGTTCCAGCAGGTCGCCCCGGAGATCCCCGACCACATCGTCAAGATCGCCGAGTCGGGCGTGCGCGGCCCGCACGACCTCATCGCGTACGCCAACGCGGGCGCCGACGCCGTCCTCGTGGGCGAGTCCCTGGTGACCGGCCGTGACCCGCGCACCGCGGTCTCCGACCTCGTTGCCGCGGGCGCCCACCCGGCGCTGCGTCACGGCAGGAGCTGACCTCCCCGATGCCCATCGCCGCCCGCCTCGCACCCGGCTGCCGCCCCCGCGGCTGCCGGGCGCCGGCGCGGCGTGTGCACGGGCGCCGGGTGCGCTATGTCATCGGCGACGAGCCGGGTCAGGTCAACGGGATGCGATGGTGCGGGCGCGACTAGCGCCCACCGAGGCCCCCGACGCCGGCTCCCGGCACCGGGGGTTGTGCCCGTCCGTCCCGCCGTGCGGGACGCCTGCCCACAACGGGCGGGGGGCAGTGCCCCACCCAACTCGTCAGACCCAGACAGACAGGTCACCCATGTCCAGCAGCGAGTTCTTCATTCCCGACCCCGAAGGTCAAGTCCCCACCGCCGAGGGGTACTTCGGCGCGTTCGGCGGCAAGTTCATCCCGGAGGCGCTCGTCGCCGCCGTCGACGAGGTCGCCGTCGAGTACGACAAGGCCAAGAACGACCCGGCCTTCGCCGCCGAGCTCGACGACCTGCTCGTCAACTACACGGGACGGCCCAGCTCCCTGACCGAGGTGCCCCGGTTCGCCGAGCACGCCGGCGGCGTCCGGATGTTCCTCAAGCGCGAGGACCTCAACCACACCGGCTCGCACAAGATCAACAACGTGCTCGGCCAGGCGCTCCTCACCAAGCGCATGGGCAAGACCCGCGTCATCGCCGAGACCGGCGCGGGCCAGCACGGCGTGGCGACCGCCACCGCCTGCGCGCTCTTCGGCCTCGAGTGCACCATCTACATGGGCGAGATCGACACCGAGCGCCAGGCGCTCAACGTGGCGCGCATGCGGATGCTCGGCGCCGAGGTCGTCGCCGTGAAGTCCGGCAGCCGCACCCTCAAGGACGCCATCAACGAGGCGTTCCGCGACTGGGTCGCCAATGTCGACCGCACGCACTACCTGTTCGGGACCGTGGCGGGACCCCACCCCTTCCCGGCGATGGTCCGCGACTTCCACCGCGTCATCGGCGTCGAGGCCCGCCGCCAGATCCTGGAGCGCGCCGGACGCCTGCCCGACGCGGCCATCGCCTGTGTCGGCGGCGGCTCCAACGCCATCGGCCTGTTCCACGCCTTCATCCCGGACGCCGACGTCCGCCTCATCGGCTGTGAGCCGGCCGGCCACGGCATCGAGACCGGCGAGCACGCCGCGACGCTGAGCGCGGGCGAGCCCGGCATCCTGCACGGCTCACGGTCGTACGTCCTCCAGGACGACGAGGGCCAGATCACCGAGCCGTACTCGATCTCGGCGGGCCTCGACTACCCGGGCATCGGCCCCGAGCACGCCTTCCTCAAGGACAGCGGCCGCGGCGAGTACCGCGCGGTCACCGACGACGCCGCCATGCAGGCCCTGCGCCTGCTCTCGCGCACCGAGGGCATCATCCCGGCCATCGAGAGCGCCCACGCGCTCGCCGGCGCCATCGAGGTCGGCAAGGAGCTCGGCAGGGACGGACTGGTGATCGTCAACCTGTCCGGGCGCGGTGACAAGGACATGGACACGGCCGCCCGCTACTTCGGCCTGTACGACACCGATGCCGCCGTCGCGGCGGACGCGGCCGGGACCGGCGCGGAGATCGAGGGAGACGCCAAGTGAGCGGCAACATCCAGCTGTTGAACGACACCCTCGCGGCCGCGCGCGCCGAGGGCCGCTCCGCCCTCATCGCCTACCTCCCGGCCGGGTTCCCGACCGTGGACGGCGGCATCGAGGCCATCAAGGCCGTCTTCGACGGCGGCGCCGACGTCGTGGAGGTCGGGCTGCCGCACAGCGACCCGGTCCTCGACGGTCCCGTCATCCAGACCGCGGACGACATCGCGCTGCGCGGCGGCGTCCGGATCGCCGACGTGATGCGCACGGTCCGCGAGGCCCACGAGGCGACCGGCAAGCCGGTCCTCGTCATGACGTACTGGAACCCCATCGACCGGTACGGCATCGAGCGGTTCACCGCCGAGCTGGCCGAGGCGGGCGGCGCGGGCTGCATCCTGCCCGACCTGCCCGTCCAGGAGTCGGGGACCTGGAGGGAGCACGCGGACAAGCACGGTCTCGGGACCGTCTTCGTCGTCGCCCCCAGCAGCAAGGACGAGCGCCTCGCGACGATCACCGCCGCGGGCTCCGGCTTCGTGTACGCCGCCTCCTTGATGGGTGTCACCGGCACCCGCGAGTCCGTCGGCAACCAGGCCCAGGACCTCGTGCGCCGCACCAAGGCCACCACCGACCTGCCGGTCTGCGTCGGCCTCGGCGTCTCGAACGCGAAGCAGGCGGCCGAGGTCGCCGGGTTCGCCGACGGGGTCATCGTGGGCTCGGCGTTCGTGAAGCTGATGCTCGACGCCGACGACGAGGCCGCCGGCCTCGCCGCCGTGCGGGCGCTCGCGGCGGACCTCGCGGACGGGGTGCGCGCCACGGCGTGACCCGTCGCGTCGTCCCCCATCGCGTTGTAGCCCGTATGGGTGGACCTGGGGCCGGGGAGGCACGCTGGTGCCTCCCCGGTTCGTTTGGCGGGTGTGAGCGAGAAGAACCGTGACGGAAAGCGCACCGCCCGTGACCGGCTGGCGGAGGAGCGCGAGAAGCAGAGAGCCAAGGACAGGCGCCGAAGGGGCCTGATCGTGGGGGGCGCCGTCGTGGGCGTCCTCGCGCTGGCCGCCGTGATCGGGGTGATCGCGGCGAATTCCGGCGACGACAAGAGCGACGCCTCGGGTCCCGTCGTGGCCCCCCAGGGCGCGGTCGGCAAGGACAGCCTCGCGATCCCGGTCGGCAAGGACAGCGCGAAGTCGACGCTCACGGTGTGGGAGGACTTCCGCTGCCCGGCGTGCAAGGCCTTCGAGGACGCCTACCGCACGACGATCCACGAGCTGACCGGCTCCGGGCAGCTCAAGGTCGAGTACCACCTGGCCACACTCATCGACAAGAACATGGGCGGCACCGGCTCCCTGCGCGCGGCGAACGCGGCGGCGTGCGCCCAGGACGCCGGGAAGTTCTCCCCGTACCACGACGTCCTCTACGAGAACCAGCCGTCGGAGACCGAGGACGCCTTCGCGGACAACGGCAAGCTGATCGAGCTCGCCGGCAAGGTCGGCGGCCTCGTGACGCCGGACTTCAAGAAGTGTGTCGACGACGGCAGCCATGACAGCTGGGTCAAGAAGTCGGACCAGGCGTTCCAGGCCGGCGGTTTCCAGGGCACGCCGACCGTGCTCCTGAACGGGAAGAACGTGTTCGGCGACCAGGCCAACCCGCTGACCCCGGCGAAGCTGAAGCAGATGGTGCAGGCGGCCGACAAGTCGTAGGAGCAGCAGGAGACGCGGGGTCTCGTTATGGACCCGTAGCCGGGCTGATTGCCGCCGCCACGGCCCGGCACGGTAGCGTCGACATCGCCATGACTCTTGCCTACATCCCCAGCCCGTCACACGGAGTGTTCCATCTCGGATTCATTCCGCTGCGCGGCTACGCGTTCTGTATCATTATCGGCGTCTTCGTGGCCGTCTGGCTCGGCAACAAGCGCTGGATCGCCCGCGGCGGGCGGTCCGGCACCGTGGCCGACATCGCGGTCTGGGCCGTGCCGTTCGGCCTCGTCGGCGGCCGGCTCTACCACGTGATCACGGACTACGAGCTGTACTTCAGCGAGGGCCGTGACTGGGTGGACGCCTTCAAGATCTGGGAGGGCGGCCTCGGGATCTGGGGAGCCATCGCGCTCGGCGCGGTGGGTGCGTGGATCGGGTGCCGTCGGCGCGGCATCCCGCTCCCGGCCTACGCCGACGCCATCGCTCCCGGCATCGCCATCGCGCAGGCCATCGGCCGCTGGGGCAACTGGTTCAACCAGGAGCTGTACGGCAGGCCCACCGACCTGCCGTGGGCCCTGAAGATCACGTCGTCGGCGGACGGGCGCGTGCCGGGCACGTACCACCCGACCTTCCTGTACGAGTCCCTGTGGTGCATCGGTGTCGCGCTGCTCGTCATCTGGGCGGACCGCCGCTTCAAGCTCGGCCACGGGCGCGCCTTCGCGCTCTACGTCGCCGCGTACTGCGTGGGCCGCTTCTGGATCGAGTACATGCGCGTCGACGACGCGCACCACATCCTCGGCATGCGGCTCAACGACTGGACCGCGATGGGTGTCTTCCTGCTCGCGGTGATCTACATCGTGATCTCGGCGAAGATGCGCCCTGGGCGCGAGGCGGTCGTGGAGCCGGGCGCCGGTGACGATGGCGATGCCGATCCCAAGGACAAGGCCGACGACGAGGCCGGGGTCGAGTCCAAGGAGCCGGCCGTGTCCGAGGACGAGGCCGGGGAGCAGTCCGGCAAGGACGAGGCCAACGGCGAGTCAGGGGCGACCAAGGCCGGGAAGAGCTAGCTGAGCCTCACCGCCCGTACGTCGACGGGGGCGCCGGATCGCATCGATCCGGCGCCCCCGTCGCTCTGTCCCGGTCAGCCCCCGCGGCGGCGCGACGCCAGCGCAAGGACCCGGCGCGCGTCCGAGACGATCGCCGCGTCGACGAAGCGGCCGTCGGGCAGGGCCAGGGCCCCCGCCTCCGTGGAGGCGGCGCCGACCACCTCCGACGCCGCGTCGACCTCCGCCGCCGTCGGCAGGAACGTCGCCTCGATGACGGGAAGCTGGCGGGGGTGGATCGCCATGCGGCCGAAGAACCCGAGCGCCCGGCCCTGCGAGCAGGAGCGGGCCAGGCCCACCGTGTCGCGGATGTCGGGATAGACGGACTGCGGCGGCGGGGGCAGCGCCGCGGCGCGCGCGGCGACCACCGCCCGTCCCCGTGGCCACGCCAGACCTTCGCCGTTGGTCACGCCGAGCTCCGCCCGCAGATCCGACTCGCCCAGCGCGATGCCGCGTACGCCGGGATGCCGGGCGATCTCGTACGCGTGCTCGACGCCGAGCGCCGACTCCAGGAGGGCGTACAGGGGCGGCACCTCGACCGACCAGTCCGACACGCGGTCCAGGTCGGCGGGGCCGTGGACCTTGGGGAGGCGCAGGGCGCCGAGTCCGGGGAGCGGGGTGAGGCGTCTGACCTCGGACTCGGCGCGCGGCGAGTCGAGGGCGTTCACCCTCACATGCACCGGCACCGGGTGCTTCTCGGCGAGGAGCTCGGCGGTCGCGTCGAGGGCGTACGTCTTGCGGTCGGGGGCGACCGCGTCCTCCAGGTCGATCAGGACCACGTCGGCGCCCGAGTCGAGCGCCTTCGCCACGACCTCCGGCCGGTCGCCCGGGGCGTAGAGCCAGGTCAGGAATGTCTCGTAGGACTGGGCGGTCACAGCGCGCCCGCCTCGCGGAGGGTGGTGATCTCCGAGGGGGAGAGACCGAGGCCCGTGAGGATCTCGTCCGTGTCGGCGCCGTGCGGGCGGCCGGCCCACCTGATCGCGCCGGGGGTCTCGGAGAGGCGGAACAGCACGTTCTGCATCCTGACCGTACCCAGCTCGGGGTCGGGTACCTCGGTGACCGATCCGAGCGCCTGGTACTGCTCGTCCTCCATCACGTCGTGGATGTCGAAGACGGGGGCGATGGCGGCCTCCGCCTTCTCGAAGGCGGCGAGGACGTCGTCCCGCGAGTGCCGGGCGATCCATGAACCGACCGCCGCGTCGAGTTCTGCGGCGTGCCCCGCACGGCCCGATCCCGTCTCGAACCACGGCTCGTCGATCAGCTCGGGGCGGCCGACCAGGCGCATCACGCGCTCGGCGATCGACTGGGCGGACGTGGAGACCGCCACCCACTTGTCGTCGCTCGTGCGGTAGGTGTTGCGGGGGGCGTTGTTCGTGGAGCGGTTCCCCGTGCGCGGCTGGACGTAGCCGAGCTGGTCGTACCAGATGGGCTGCGGGCCGAGGACCGTCAGCATCGGCTCGATGATCGCCATGTCGACGACCTGGCCCCGGCCCGTCCGCTCGCGGCCCTGGAGCGCGGCCATCACCGCGTACGACGTGGAGAGCGCGGCGATCGAGTCCGCGAGGCCGAACGGGGGAAGCGTCGGAGGGCCGTCGGGCTCGCCCGTGAGCGCCGCGAAACCGCTCATCGCCTCGGCGAGCGTGCCGAAGCCGGGGCGGCGCGAGTACGGTCCGAACTGGCCGAAGGCGGTGACGCGGGTGAGCACCAGGCGCGGATTGGCGGCGCTCAGCTCCTCCCAGCCGAGGTTCCACTTCTCCAGGGTGCCGGGGCGGAAGTTCTCGATCAGGACGTCGGCGTCCGCTACCAGCTTGAGGAGGACCTCGCGCCCGCCCCGCGTGGAGAGGTCGAGTGTGATGTTCCGCTTGTTGCGGCCGAGGAGCTTCCACCACAGGCCGACGCCGTCCTTCGACGGGCCGTGGCCTCGGGACGGGTCCGGTTTACGGGGATGCTCGACCTTGATCACGTCGGCGCCGAAGTCGCCCAGCATCGTGGCGGCGAGGGGGCCGGCGAAGAGGGTGGCGAGGTCGAGTACGCGTAGGCCGTGCAGGGGGGCGGGGGTGTCGGGCGTGGCGGGTTTCATGTGCGGGCCTCCAGAGTGAGCCTGGCCAGTTCGTCGAAGCCGATCCCGTCGAAGTCGGCGACCGAGGTCGACAGACGGTTCTTGAGCGGAGCGGTCCAGCGGTCGTCGATCGCGTCGGGGGAGCCGGCGAGGAGTCCGGCGATCGAACCGGCCGTCGCGCCGTTGGAGTCGGTGTCCCAACCACCCGACACCGCACGGCAGATGGACCCCGTGAAGTCGCCGTCGGCGTGCGTGAGCGCGGCGGCGAGCAGCGCCGCGTTGGGCAGGACGTGCACCCAGTGGTGGTCGTGGGCGTAATGGGCGTGGAGCGTGTCGACGACTGACGCGAAGCCCGCCGGGGTGCCGGTGGGCTCGGCGCGGGCCGTCTCGATGCCGAAGCGGATCGCCCGGGCGTAGCGGGAGTCGGGTGGGATGACGCGGAGGGCTGCGTCGAGGGTCGTTCGGACGGTGGGGGCCGTGCCTGAAGGTGCCGATGCGTGGGCGATCGCCGCCGCTACGAACATCTCGCCGTAGACGCCGTTCGCCGTGTGCGTCAACGTCGCGTCCCTGTAGGCCAGTTCGGCCGCTCGGGCGGGGTCGCCCGGGTTCGTCCAGCCGAAGATGTCCGCGCGGATCTGGGCGCCGATCCACTCCCGGAACGGATTGTGATGCACGGCCGTGTCCGGGGGTTCGACGCCGTCCAGGAGATTGCGGTACGCGACGCGCTCCGCGGTGAACGTGCGGCCCGCCGGCAACTCGTCCAGCCAGAGCCGCGCCACGTCCGCGGTGGTGAAGCCGGCGCCGTGGCGCTGCAGCAGGAGCAGGCCGAGGAGCGGGTAGTTGAGGTCGTCGTCCTCGGGCATGCCGTCGATGTTCTCGGCGAGGGAGGTGAGGCGGGAGCGGCGATTCCAGGGGTAGCGCTGTGCCACGTCCTGGGGGAGGTTCCGGTGCGTGAACCAGGTGTTCAGGGGCCAGTTGGACGTGGATCTCGCGATCGCCCGGATGCCGCGCAGGGGGAGTTTCTCGACGGGTTTGCCGAGGAGGCAGCCGACGGCTCTGCCCAGCCAGGACGCGTGCAGGCTGTGCGTTCCGCGGTTTTCCGGGGGCCCTGCCCCCAGGCCCCCGCGTTCCTCGTCCTCGGGCGCCGGGCGGGCCGGCTGGGGGGTCAGCTGTTTGATTTCCGGCAAGGACGTCGGCTCAAGTTCCCTCAACGGGCTCTGCGTCGCGGCCAGTTCGTCCAGGAGCTGCTGTGCCAGGGATCGTAGCTTCGGGTCCTGGGGCGGCGGTGAGGCGCCCGCGCGCTCGGGGGGCGGGAGGCCGCCCGCCTCGCGCCAGCGGCGCTCCACCCCGCTTGCGTTCCGGCCCTCCTGTGCCGCCTGGCGCAGCTCGTGGCCGAGCAGGTCCTCGGGCTGGACCCAGGTGAGGCGCAGCATCACGACCCCGCGGTGGCGGTGAGTTCTGCGAACGCCGCCTCGTGGGACCGGCGGCGGGCCGTGTCCTTGGCGAAGACCTCACGCGTGACCCGGGCCAGTGAGGACGCCGGCGTGTGCAGGTCGAGCCTGCTCGCGCGGGCCACCTCCCCGCTCCACTCGCGCGGCACCGCCGGCTCCCCGTACAGCGCGCCCACGATCGCTCCGCTCATCGTCGCGATCGAGTCGCAGTCCCGGCCGTAGTTGACCGAGCCGAGAACCGTCTGCCGGAAGTCGCCCCGGCCGACCAGGAGCATCCCGAGCGCGATCGGGAGCTCCTCGATCGCGTGGAGGCGGGACGGGCGGCGCGCCCCGAGCGACGGCCTGCGGTACTCCGGGCCGACCGTGTCGAAGGGTGTGACCGCCTTCCGCAGCGGCCCCAGCGCGTCCTCGAAGTCCGTGTGGTCGCGCGCCACTTCGCACACCGCTTCGATCGCCGACCTCGTGCCGTCCTTCGCGAGCGCCAGCGCCTCCTCCACCACCGACTCCGGCGTCGCGCCCGGCCTGAACGCCGCGGCCACCGCTGCCGCGAAGACGCCCGCCGCCTCCTTGCCGTACGACGACTGGTGCGCGCCCGCCACGTCCAGCGCCTCCTCGTACGCCTTGGCCGGGTTGCCCGCGTTCACCGCTCCGACCGGAGCCATGTACATCGCCGCGCCGCAGTTCACGATGTTGCCCACGCCCGCCTCGCGCGGGTCGACATGGCCGTAGTGGATACGCGCCACGATCCACTTCTCCGCCAGGAAGATCCGTTGCAGCGGGAGCGCCTCCGCCTCCAGCTCCGGGATCCAGCGCGTGTTGGTGATCAGGTCGGGGACGAGGTGGTCCGCGACCGCGTACGCGTCCAGGTGGTCCCGTACGTTCTCGTAGACCCTGATCAGCGCGTGCGTCATCAAGGTGTCGTCCGTGACGTGACCGTCACCCTTGTGGTACGGGGCGATCGGGCGCGCCGTTCGCCAGTCGTCCCTGTGGAACGGCTCCACGATGCCGCGGACCCGGCCGCCGTGGCGCTCCGCGATTGCCTCCGGCGTCCAGCCCTCCACGGGGCCGCCCAGCGCGTCGCCCACCGCCGCGCCCACGAGGGCTCCTGTGGTGCGGTCCTCCAGGGAGAAGGTGGTCGAGGTCGAGGCTGGGGTTGGGGTGTGGGTGCGGGCTGTTGTGGGGGTTGTCATTGGGCGCCTTTCGGTGTGGTTGCCCGGGTCAGGTCTGCTGCGATGGCTACGAGGTCCGTTCCTGCCAGGCGCGGCAGCGCGCAGCCCGCGAGCCTGCGGCAGGCGTCCCGCCAGCTCGCCGGGAGCGTGTCGGCTCCGCCGATCGCGCCCGTCAGCGCGCCCGCCAGCGCCGGCGCCGAGTCCGCCACCCGCGAGAGGCACGCCGCCGTGGGCACCGCCTCCGTCACGTCGCCGCCGGCCGCGGTCGCCACGGCCAGGGCCACCGGGACCGTTTCCGCTGCCGCGATGCCGTAGCTGTAGACGTGGTCGACGATCTCGTGCTCCAGGATCGGGACCAGCGCGAACGCGTTTCCCGGCAGGCCTGGGCGGGCCGCTGCCGACCTTCGCGCGAGGTCGACCGCGTGCAGGGCGTTGCGGCGGATCTCGGTCCCCTCGGGCAGCTGGGCCAGCGCCGCGTCCACGCAGGAGTCGACCGGGGCGCCGCCCAGCGCTGCCGCTACGGCTGCCGCCATCGCTCGCGCGCCGTGGACTCCGTCGCCGTCCTGGGTGTAGCGGGCGTCGAACTCCGCCAGTTCCGCGGCCGGTTCGGGGTCGCCCGGGTGGACGGAAGCCAGTACCGCCGCGCGTACACAGGCCGCGTCGTCGAAGTAGTGCGGGTTGTCGTGTCCTGTGGCCGGGGGGCTCAGGCCCGCCGCCAGGTTGCCGAGGCCCGCTCTTACGGAGATGCGTGCCCGCATCGGCATGCGCGCCGACTCGATCTCGTCCGCCCGGGCCGTCGCTTCGGCCACCTCGGCGGCGAGGGTGTTCCAGGCGAGGGCCAGCGCCGTGCGTACGTGTTCGTCCCGGAGGACGTTCGTGCTTCCGGCTCCCGCCTCGGTGGCGTTCAGGATCGACGCCGCTGTGAACGCCGCCCATTCCGCGTCGTCCGACGGGCCCAGGCGCAGGGGTTCCGGGGGCTGGTTCAGCGCGATCGGTACGGGGAGTGTCGTCGTCGCGTTCTGCTCCGCGAACGTGTCCAGTTCTCGGGTCAGGCGGCGGGTCCAGTCGGGGAGGCGGGCCGCGCGGTGTCTGCCCGAGGGCCAGCCCGCGGCGTCGCCCGCGGCGATGCCCAGCAGGAGGCCCTCGATGCGGTGGGGGGTGGTGGGGGTTCCGGTGGTGGGGGTTTCGGTGGTGCGGGGGGTTGTGCGGGTGGTGACGGTTGGTGGCGTCATCCTGTGCTGGCCTCTCTGGGGGGAGGAGGGGGCGGGTGCCGGCTTGGTCTGGGCTCCTGCTCGCGCCGGTGTGGGGTGCGGGGCCGGTCCGGTATGTCCGTCCTCGCTTGGATGGTTCGGCGTTGGGTTTCGTGCGGGTCAGTGGTGTGTGCCGGCTCCGGGCGGACATACCGGCCCGGCCCCTCCCGTTCGGGCGCGGGTGCGGCTCCTTGGGGGCCGGGGGCGATCTGCGCTTGTACGTGGATGGGTGCGGGGGTCAGGGTGTTGCCCCCTTCGGGGGTGGGAGGGGCGGGTCGGCCGCTCTGTGTGGGCTGCGAGGGCGGGCGGGTGTGTGTTGGGGGGTGGGGGTCACGGTGTGGCCCCCTTCGGGGGTGTGGGTGGGAGGGGCGGCGTGGGGGTCAATGTGGCGGCGATGTCCAGGATGTGACGTCCTTTCATCGACGGGAGGCAGCTGCCCCGGACCGGGCCGATGGTCGTCGCCCAGTCGGCGGGGATCGTTCGTTCGCCGCGCAGTGCGCCGGCCAGGGCGCCCGCCACCGCGGCCGTCGTGTCCGCGTCGCGGCCCATGTTCACCGCCATCAGGACCGACTCCCGGAACTCGCCACGGGCCGCCGCGAACGCTCCGAAGGCCAGGCCCACCGCCTCCGGGGCCAGGTCCGGCCAGGGGTAGCCGCCGATCACCACGGCCCGGCGTACCTCTCGTTCCATGGAGAGTTGCGTGCCCTCGGCGTCGCGGCGGGCGCTGCGGGCCGCCGCCACCGCGCGGTGCAGGGAGCGTGCTGTCCAGGAGTCCTCGGGGACCACGGACAGGGCTGCCTGGACGACTGTGTCCGGGCTGTGGCTCACCATGGCCGCCGCGACCCCGGCCGCCACCGCCCGGCCTCCGTGGATGCCCTCCCCGTCGTGCGACACCGTGCCGTCCACGGCCACGAGGCGTGCCGCCTCCGCCGGGCGGCCCGCCGCGTACACCCCGAACGGGGCCGCCCGCATGGCCAGTCCGTCGCTCCACGCGTGGCGGTGCTGCGCCGAGATGGGTGCCGCCAGGCCGCGGCGCAGGTTCTCCAGAGTCCCTCTCTCGCTGAAGCCCGCGCCTCGGAACGGGCCCTCGTCGCGGTCGGCGATCCATGTGTGCCAGGCCGCCTCGACATGTCCCACGGTGAGCGCCGAACCGTGCTCCGCCAGGAGGAGGCCGGAGAAGATCGCGTACTCGGTGTCGTCCGTGCCCGCCGGGTCCGGCGAGACGAACCCCTCGATACGGCCCCATCGTTCGCGGATCTGCGACGGCTTCATGTTCTCCGCGGGCGCGCCGAGCGCGTCGCCCACCGCGAGGCCGAGCAGCGCTCCGCGGGCACGGTCCCGCAGGGAGATCGCGGCCGGTGGCCGGCGGTGCGGGACCGTGCCGAGCCTTCGCGGACCTTCCGCGCCCGCCGACGGGTCGGGGTCGAGGCTGACGCTCATGGCGTGTTCGGGCTCTGCGAGGTGCGGTGGGCGCTCATGTGGACCTCGTGTTCTCGGTCGGTGCTGTGGATGCGCGGACCACCAGGCGGGGTGGGGCCGTGGCCGTGGTGCCGCGGGGGGTCGGGGCCCTGCCGTCCAGGCGTTCCACCAGGAGTTCGGCCGCGCGCCGCCCGCGTTCTGTCGAGCCCAGGTCGACGCTGGTCAGCGGGGGCCAGACCGACTGGGCGAGCACGCTGTCGTCCATCCCCGCGACCGCTACGTCCTGCGGTATGCGCAGGCCACGCGAGTGCAGGGCGCGGGCCGCGCCGAGCGCCAGCTGGTCGTTGGCGCAGAAGACGGCGTCGGGGCGCCGGGCGAGCAGTTCCGCGGCAGCCAGGGCCCCCGCCTCGATGCCGCATCCGGTCTCGACGACCAGCGTGTCGTCGTATACGAGTCCGCACTCGGCGAGAGCCGCGCGGTAGCCCTCCTCACGGTTGCGGCCCGGGACCGTGTCGGAGGGGCCGTTGATGAACGCGATGCGGCGGCAGCCGGTGTCGTGCAAATGGCGTACGGCCAGGGCCGCGCCCGTCACCGAGTCGGCGCGGACGCTGTCCACGGGCACCCCGGACGGCAGGGATCCCATGACCACGACGGGGCCCGCCGCGCAGGTCAGCGCCTCGATGTGGTCGTCGGTGATGCGGATGGGGCAGATGATCAGGCCGTCGCTGGTGCGGTCGCCGAGGCTGCGCAGGACGGCCAGTTCGTCGTCGACGACCGCGTCCGTGGAGTGCAGGAGCAGGCGGTAGCCATGGTCCTTGGTGACGCCCTGGACGGCGCGGACCATCGCCACGTAGGCCGGATCGCCGATGTCCGGCAGCGCGAACGTGAGTTGCCGGGTCCTGCCGTCCTTGAGGGAGCGGGCCACGGCGTTGGGTACGTAGCCGAGCTCCGAGGCGGCGCGTTCCACCCGTTCGACGGTCTCCCGCCGCGCGCCCAGGCCGTTGAGGACGCGGGAGACCGAGGCGATGGAGACCCCGGCGCGCCGCGCGATCGACACGATCGTCGGCTGGCCGCCGCCCGGCACCGGAGACATGGGGTCGCTCCTCACCGCATCTGGAAACGTTTACAGGTGTTGCGGCGATGTTTCCCCCGTCCGTCAACGCTCCGATCATGTGATCCATCTCTCGGGTGACGGTGAGGGCCGTTCGAGTGGGTGGGCAAAGCGGTCGAAAGCCCTGGTAAGTACGGCCTTCCTTGCTGGCGGGGGCCCGGATCCGTGCGTACTTTCGACTGTGTTGAGGGGGGAGTCCGGGCCCGTGGGAACGCCGCGTGGCATCGGCTCCGTACGAGAGGAGCACAGGGCGACATGGCCATCATCGAGACCGAAGCGACGCTGCACGACGCGCACCGCGACAACCACACGCACCGCGATGTCAACGGTGGCTGGCTGCGCCCCGCGGTGTTCGGCGCGATGGACGGGCTCGTCTCGAACCTGGCCCTGATGACCGGTGTCGCGGGCGGCGCCGTGTCACAGCAGACGATCATCATCACCGGGCTCTCCGGCCTGGCCGCCGGTGCCTTCTCCATGGCCGCCGGCGAGTACACCTCCGTCGCCTCCCAGCGCGAGCTGGTCGAGGCCGAACTGGACGTCGAGCGACGGGAGTTGAGGAAGCACCCCGCGGACGAGGAGCGGGAGCTCGCCGACCTCTACATGTCGCGCGGCGTGGAGCCCGACCTCGCCCGCGAAGTCGCGCGCCAGCTCTCGAAGGACCCCGAGCAGGCTCTTGAGATCCACGCGCGCGAGGAGTTGGGCATCGACCCGGGCGACCTGCCGTCGCCGACCGTCGCCGCCGTCTCCTCCTTCGGGTCCTTCGCGCTCGGCGCCCTGCTTCCGCTGCTGCCCTATCTGCTCGGCGCGAGCGCCCTGTGGCCCGCGGTCCTGCTCGCGCTCGTCGGCCTCTTCGCCTGTGGGGCGATCGTGGCCAAGGTGACGGCGCGGTCCTGGTGGTTCAGCGGGGTGCGCCAGTTGGCTCTCGGTGGTGCCGCGGCGGGTGTGACGTATCTCCTGGGCAACCTGTTCGGTACGGCCGTAGGATGACGAACCGGTGATGGCTATACGGGTCTCCGTATAAGTAGCCGTTACCCGGCGGTTTCGATCGCTTAACGGCGGGGCATGAGCCGTAAGCGCTGCGGGCAATGACGCCCGCCTCGCTCATGGACCCGCGGACATCGATCTGCCCGTGAAGGTCCCCTTGATACGTCGCCGTTCCGCCATGGGAGCGGCACCGCCACCGCCACCACGGTGTCCGCATGATGGAACGCAGTGTCCGGTTCCCGAGAACCGATACATCATGTAACTTGTTCGAAATTTGCACCCCCAGCAGAGGGCCAACGTCGTCCCTCGGTAGATGTCATATGCCACGAAAATCGACGACGGGAGAGCCGATGCGCACGCCGCGCCAGCCGTCCCAGCACTCCATGAACCAGCCGTTCATGGATGCTCGCCCTGCCGCCCAGGGCATGTACGACCCCCGCAACGAGCACGACGCCTGTGGCGTCGGCTTCGTGGCCACCCTCACCGGCGAGGCGAGCCATGCGCTGGTCGAACAGGCGCTCACGGTTCTGCGCAACCTGGAGCACCGAGGTGCCACCGGTTCCGAGCCCGACTCGGGTGACGGAGCGGGCATCCTCTCCCAGGTCCCGGACGCCTTCCTGCGTGCCGCGGTCTCCTTCGATCTGCCCGACGCCGGCGCGTACGCGGTCGGCATCGCCTTCCTGCCCGTCGACGAGGCCGACAACGCCGCCGCCGTCTCACAGCTCGAGACGATCGCCGCCGAGGAGGGCCTCACCGTCCTCGGCTGGCGCGAGGTGCCGGTGGCCCCGCAGCTCCTCGGCGCCACCGCCCGCTCGACGATGCCGGCCTTCCGCCAGGTCTTCGTCTCGGACGCCGACGGCACCGCGAAGGACATCGCGCTCGACCGCAAGGCCTTCGTCCTGCGCAAGCGCGCCGAGCGCGAGGCCGGCGTGTACTTCCCGTCGCTCTCCGCCCGCACCATCGTCTACAAGGGCATGCTGACCACCGGCCAGCTGGAGCCCTTCTTCCCCGACCTGTCGGACCGCCGATTCGCATCTGCGATCGCTCTCGTCCACTCGCGGTTCTCCACGAACACCTTCCCGAGCTGGCCGCTCGCGCACCCGTACCGCTTCGTCGCGCACAACGGTGAGATCAACACGGTCAAGGGCAACCGGAACTGGATGAAGGCGCGCGAGTCGCAGCTCGCCTCCGACCTGTTCGGCGCCGAGGACCTGTCGCGGATCTTCCCCGTCTGCACGCCCGACGCCTCGGACTCGGCCTCCTTCGACGAGGTGCTCGAACTGCTGCACCTCGGCGGCCGCTCCCTGCCGCACAGCGTCCTGATGATGATCCCGGAGGCCTGGGAGAACCACGCCTCCATGGCGGCCGACCGCCGCGCCTTCTACCAGTTCCACTCCGCGATGATGGAGCCCTGGGACGGCCCGGCGTGCGTGACCTTCACCGACGGTACGCAGGTGGGTGCCGTTCTCGACCGCAACGGTCTGCGCCCCGGCCGCTACTGGGTCACCGACGAGGGCCTCGTCGTCCTCGGCTCCGAGGTCGGCGTCCTCGACATCGACCCCGCGAAGGTCGTCCGCAAGGGCCGCCTCCAGCCCGGCAAGATGTTCCTCGTCGACACCGTCGAGCACCGCATCATCGAGGACGACGAGATCAAGGCCGGCCTGGCCGCCGAGCAGCCGTACGCCGAGTGGCTGGAGGCCGGTGAGATCGAGCTCGAGGACCTCCCCGAGCGCGAGCACATCGTCCACACCCACGCCTCGGTCACCCGCCGCCAGCAGACCTTCGGCTACACCGAGGAAGAGCTGCGCGTCATCCTCACGCCGATGGCCAAGACCGGCGGTGAGCCGCTCGGCTCCATGGGCACGGACTCGCCGATCGCGGCGCTCTCCGCCCGCCCGCGGCTGATCTTCGACTACTTCACCCAGCTGTTCGCGCAGGTCACGAACCCGCCGCTGGACGCCATCCGCGAGGAGCTCGTCACCTCGCTGCGCTCCACCCTCGGCCCGCAGGGCAACCTGCTCGAGCCGAGTGCGGCCTCCTGCCGTTCGGTCACCCTGCCCTTCCCGGTGATCGACAACGACGAGCTGGCCAAGCTCATCCACATCAACGCCGACGGCGACATGCCCGGCATGAAGGCCGCGACCCTGTCCGGCCTGTACCGGGTCTCCGGCGGCGGCGACGCGCTCGCCGCCCGCATCGAGGAGATCTGCGCCGAGGCCGACGCCGCCATAGAGGCCGGCGCCCGCCTGATCGTGCTCTCCGACCGGCACTCCGACGCCGAGCATGCGCCGATCCCGTCGCTCCTGCTCACCGCGGCCGTCCACCACCACCTCATCCGCACGAAGCAGCGCACCGAGGTGGGACTGCTCGTCGAGGCGGGCGATGTGCGCGAGGTCCACCACGTGGCCCTCCTCATCGGCTTCGGCGCCGCGGCCGTCAACCCGTACCTGGCGATGGAGTCCGTCGAGGACCTGGTCCGCGCCGGCACGTTCCTGCCCGGTGTCGAGGCCGAGCAGGCCATCCGCAACCTGATCTACGCGCTCGGCAAGGGCGTCCTCAAGGTCATGTCCAAGATGGGCATCTCGACCGTCGCCTCCTACCGCGGCGCCCAGGTCTTCGAGGCCGTCGGCCTCGACGAGGCCTTCGTCGAGAAGTACTTCAACGGCACGGCCACCAAGATCGGCGGCGCCGGTCTCGACGTCATCGCCAAGGAGGTCGCCGCCCGCCACGCGAAGGCGTACCCGGCGAGCGGCATCGCGCCCGCGCACCGCGCCCTCGACATCGGCGGCGAGTACCAGTGGCGCCGCGAGGGCGAGCCGCACCTGTTCGACCCGGAGACGGTCTTCCGCCTCCAGCACGCCACGCGCAACCGCCGCTACGACATCTTCAAGCAGTACACCGGCCGCGTGAACGAGCAGTCGGAGCGTCTGATGACGCTGCGCGGCCTCTTCGGCTTCAACAGCGACCGCGAAGCGATCTCCATCGACGAGGTCGAGCCGGCCAGTGAGATCGTCAAGCGGTTCTCGACCGGCGCCATGTCGTACGGCTCCATCTCCAAGGAGGCGCACGAGACCCTCGCCATCGCCATGAACCAGCTGGGCGCCAAGTCCAACACCGGTGAGGGCGGCGAGGACGCGGACCGGCTGTACGACCCGGCGCGCCGCTCCAGCATCAAGCAGGTCGCCTCCGGCCGCTTCGGTGTCACGAGCGAGTACCTGGTCAACGCGGACGACATCCAGATCAAGATGGCGCAGGGCGCCAAGCCCGGCGAGGGCGGCCAGCTGCCCGGCCACAAGGTCTACCCGTGGGTCGCCAAGACGCGTCACTCGACGCCGGGCGTCGGGCTCATCTCGCCGCCGCCGCACCACGACATCTACTCCATCGAGGA
The DNA here is from genome assembly GCF_055582645.1 of Streptomyces sp. NPDC107517. NCBI lineage: Bacteria > Bacillati > Actinomycetota > Actinomycetes > Kitasatosporales > Streptomycetaceae > Streptomyces > Streptomyces sp. NPDC107517. The sequence continues at coordinate 561,866 of NZ_JBVJPM010000002.1, forward strand.
CCTGGCCCAGCTGATCCACGACCTGAAGAACGCGAACCCGCAGGCGCGGATTCACGTGAAGCTGGTCTCCGAGGTCGGCGTCGGCACGGTCGCCGCGGGTGTCTCCAAGGCCCACGCCGACGTGGTGCTCATCTCCGGCCACGACGGCGGTACGGGCGCCTCGCCGCTGACCTCGCTGAAGCACGCGGGCGGTCCCTGGGAGCTCGGTCTCGCCGAGACCCAGCAGACCCTGCTGCTCAACGGCCTGCGCGACCGCATCGTCGTCCAGACCGACGGCCAGCTGAAGACCGGCCGCGACGTCGTCATCGCCGCGCTGCTCGGCGCCGAGGAGTTCGGTTTCGCGACCGCGCCGCTCGTCGTCTCCGGCTGCGTCATGATGCGCGTCTGCCACCTGGACACCTGCCCGGTCGGCATCGCCACGCAGAACCCCGTTCTGCGCGAGCGGTTCTCCGGCAAGGCCGAATTCGTCGTGAACTTCTTCGAGTTCATCGCCGAAGAGGTCCGTGAGCTGCTCGCCGAGCTCGGCTTCCGCACCATCGAGGAGGCCGTCGGCCACGCCGAACTCCTCGACACCGAGCGGGCCGTGGACCACTGGAAGGCGCAGGGCCTCGACCTCGAGCCCCTCTTCTACGTCCCCGAGCTGCCCGAGGGCGCCGTGCGCCACCAGGTGATCACTCAGGACCACGGCCTGGAGAAGGCCCTGGACAACGAGCTGATCAAGCTGGCCGCCGACGCGCTCGACGCGAACGCCCAGGCCGACGCCCAGCCGGTCCGCGCCCAGGTCGCGATCCGCAACATCAACCGCACGGTCGGCACCATGCTCGGCCACGAGGTGACGAAGAGGTTCGGTGGCGCGGGTCTGCCCGACGACACCATCGACATCACCTTCACCGGCTCCGCGGGCCAGTCGTTCGGCGCGTTCGTGCCGCGCGGTGTGACCCTGCGCCTGGAGGGCGACGCCAACGACTACGTCGGCAAGGGCCTGTCCGGCGGCCGCATCGTGGTCCGCCCGGACCGCGGCGCCGACCACCTCGCCGAGTACTCCACGATCGCGGGCAACACGATCGCGTACGGCGCGACGGGCGGCGAGCTGTTCCTGCGCGGCCGCACCGGCGAGCGCTTCTGTGTCCGCAACTCGGGTGCGACGGTCGTCTCGGAAGGCGTGGGCGACCACGGCTGCGAGTACATGACCGGCGGTCGCGCGGTCGTCCTCGGTGAGACCGGGCGCAACTTCGCGGCCGGCATGTCCGGCGGCATCGCGTACGTCATCGACCTGGACCGCGACAACGTCAACTCCGGGAACCTGTCGGCCGTCGGGCCCCTCGACGACACCGACAAGCAGTGGCTGCACGACGTCGTGCGCCGCCACGCGGAGGAGACCGGCTCGACGGTCGCCGAGAAGCTCCTCGCGGAGTGGCCGGCGGCGGTGGACCGCTTCAGCAAGATCATCCCCAGCACGTACAAGGCAGTGCTCGCCGCCAAGGACGCCGCCGAGCGAGCCGGACTCTCCGAGTCCGAGACCACCGAGAAGATGATGGAGGCGGCGACCAATGGCTGATCCCAAGGGCTTTCTCAACCATGGCCGCGAGGTCGCCAAGACCCGTCCGGTCGGCGAGCGCGTGCGGGACTGGAACGAGGTCTACGTTCCCGGCTCCCTGCTCCCCATCATCAGCAAGCAGGCCGGCCGCTGCATGGACTGCGGCATCCCGTTCTGCCACAACGGCTGCCCGCTCGGGAACCTGATCCCCGAGTGGAACGACTACGCGTACCGCGAGGACTGGTCGGCGGCGCAGGAGCGGCTGCACGCCACCAACAACTTCCCGGAGTTCACCGGCCGCCTCTGCCCGGCGCCCTGTGAGTCGGCGTGCGTGCTCGGCATCAACCAGCCGGCCGTCACCATCAAGAACGTCGAGGTCTCGATCATCGACCAGGCGTGGGACCGCGGCGACGTCGCGCCCCAGGCCCCGGAGCGCCTCTCCGGCAAGACCGTCGCCGTCATCGGCTCGGGCCCGGCGGGCCTCGCCGCCGCCCAGCAGCTGACGCGGGCCGGTCACACGGTCGCCGTCTACGAGCGAGCCGACCGCATCGGCGGCCTGCTCCGCTACGGCATCCCCGAGTTCAAGATGGAGAAGCGCCACATCAACCGCCGCATCGAGCAGATGCGCGCGGAGGGCACCAAGTTCCGTACGGGCGTGGAGATCGGCCGCGACATAGACGCCGCGAAGCTGCGCAAGCGCTACGACGCCGTGGTCATCGCCGCCGGTGCCACGACCGCACGCGACCTGCCGGTCCCGGGGCGTGAGCTCAAGGGCGTCTACCAGGCGATGGAGTACCTGCCCCTGGCCAACAAGGTCCAGGAGGGCGACTACGTCACCACGCCCGTCTCCGCCGAGGGCAAGCACGTCGTCGTCATCGGCGGCGGCGACACCGGCGCGGACTGCGTGGGCACCGCCCACCGGCAGGGCGCGGCCTCGGTCACGCAGCTGGAGATCATGCCGCGGCCCGGCGAGGACCGGAACGCGGGCCAGCCCTGGCCGACGTTCCCCATGCTCTACAAGGTGACGTCCGCGCACGAGGAGGGCGGCGAGCGGGTCTACTCCGTCTCGACCACCCACTTCGAGGGCGACGAGGACGGCAACGTCCAGTACCTGCACCTCGTCGAGGTGGAGTTCATCGACGGCAAGCTGACGCAGAAGCCGGGCACGGAGCGCAAGATCCCCGCCCAGCTGGTCACGCTCGCGATGGGCTTCACGGGCACGGACCAGGACAACGGCCTCGTCTCCCAGTTCGCCCTGGAGCTCGACGCGCGCGGCAACGTGGCGCGCGACGACGAGTTCCAGACCAACGTCCCCGGCGTCTTCGTCGCCGGTGACGCGGGCCGCGGCCAGTCGCTCATCGTGTGGGCCATCGCGGAGGGCCGCTCGGCCGCCCGCGGGGTCGACCGCTTCCTGACCGGTGCCAGCGAACTGCCGGCCCCGATCCGCCCGACGGACCGCTCCCTGACCGTCTGACCGACGCGACGGCGGCCTGACGGCCCTCACAAGACGTCCCGTACAAAGGCGTGCGGAACTGAACACGGCGCCCGCCCCACTGTCCCCGACCGGACGACTGGGCGGGCGCCGTGGCGCGTCGGCTCTCTTTCGTGGCGCGGTCGCTCACCGCGTGACGAGCCGAGCGGGTGGGTCAGAGATCCTGGGGGCACACGGCGACGGTCAGGCGCGCGTGGCCGGGGGAGACGTGGGTCGGGAGGGGCGGATCCTCGAACTCCCGGTGTTCCAGGAACAGGCGGGGAAGGGCTCGTAGGAGTTGCGGCCGCCCGTCCTGCTACGGCTGCTTGAGGAGCGTCAGCGCCACAAGGAGCACGAGCAGCGCCGCGCACGCCGAGCCCTGCACCAGGGTGCGGCGGGCGCGGGGCGCGTACGCGAGGGCGAGGGTGGCCGCGCCGCCTGTGAGCAGGCCGCCCAAGTGGCCCTGCCAGGAGGCGAATCCGGCCGAGATCAGCATCCACAGCAGGAAGTACGCCATGAACCGGTTGACGCCGCTCATGTCCGCGCCCAGACGCCGCGCCATCACGTAGTACGCGGCGCCGAGCCCGAAGATCGCGCCCGACGCGCCGACCGTGAGGGTGCCCGGGGCGATCAGGTAGACGAGCACGGAGCTGCCGAACGCGGACAGGAAATAGACGGCGAGGTAGCGCACGCGGCCCAGCTGCGTCTCGACGACACGGCCGAGGTTCCACAGCGTGTACATGTTGAACAGGATGTGCAGGATCCCGAAGACGCCCTCGGTGGCCGGCATGTGGAGGAAGGCGCCGGTGATCATCCGGTACCACTCGCCCGCCACCACCCCCTCCGCGTGGAAGCCGGCCGGGAACCCGTCCTGGTACACGTAATGCCCGCCGTCAGGACCGACGAGCCCGGCGCCCAGCATCCCGAACCGGTCCACTACGGCCGGGCGCAGCAGCTCGGCGAGGTAGGCCACGATGTTCAGGCCCATCAGGACGTACGTGACGAGCGGGACGGCCGAGACCCGTCCGCCGAAGACCGTGCGGGCCTGGCGGACCGAGCGGACGCCCTCCTTCACGCAGTCGGGGCAGTGGTGGCCGACGGCCGCCGACCGCATGCAGTCGGGGCAGATCGGCCGCTCGCAGCGGGTGCAGCCGACGTAGGTCTCCACCTTGGGGTGGCGGTAACAGGTGGTGACCGCGGGGGTCGTGGCGGGCTGGGACTCGGCTTCCACGGCCGGCTCCTCTGTGGTTCGGGGAGGGGGACAGAGCCGGTGGGGACGGCGCCGAACAAAATAGCGAACGCCGTCAGGCCGCGGTGCCCGGGGTGCGGGTCAGCCAGGCGGCGGCCCACGCGAGCGCCGCGTCCGCCTCGGGCAGGAACCCGGCCGCGCCCAGGAACCCGTGGAACACCCCGGGATACAGCGCCACCTCCGCCCGCACTCCCGCCCGCGCGAGCCGCCGCGCGTACGCGAGCCCCTCGTCACGCAGCGGGTCGCAGTCCGCGAGGAGCACGAGGGCGGGCGGCAGACCGTCGAGGTCGGGCGCGAGCCCGGGGGACGCGGCGACGGGATCGCCCCCGGCCCCGAGGTACTGCTCCCAGTACCAGCGCATATGGGCCGTCGTGTGGAAGAACCCCCGCTCGAACGCCACCGGGGACTCGCCGCCGAGCCGGTGGTCGAGCACCGGGTACAGCAGCAGTTGGCCGGCGACCGCCGGCCCCTCGGGATCGCCCTGGGCCCGTTGCGCGACGGCGGCGGCCAGGTTCCCGCCGCTGGAGTCCCCGGCGACGAACAGCCGGTCCGGGTCGCACCCCAGCTCCCGCGCGTGCGCGGCGGCCCACCGCGCGACGGCGTACGCGTCGTGGGAGGCGGCGGGGAACGGGTGCTCGGGCGCGCATCGATAGTCGACGGAAACCACCGACGCACCGGCCAGTGCGGCGAGTCGACGGCAGAGTCCGTCGTGCGTGTCGAGGTCGCAGAGCACCCACCCGCCGCCGTGCAGGAACACCACGAGCGGGCGCGGGCCGTCGGCCTCGGGCTCGTAGATCCGTACGGGCACGGGTGCGTCGAGGTCCTGCGCCGGCACAAGGCGCTCGGTGACCGACCGCATCGGCACGGACGGCTTCCCGAGCCCCGCCCGCGCGGCGGCCCGCAGGGTGTCCGCGTCGAGGGGGCCGTCGGCCGGGTCGGGGAACGCGGCCGACATGGCGTCGCACAGGGTGCGCGCCGGCGGGGTGAGCGGATCGTGCGTCGTCATCCGGCCGTCGACCCCCCGTCCACCGTGAACTCCGTGCCGGTGATGTACGAGGACGCGTCCGACGCCAGGAACAGGACCAGCTCACCGACCTCCTCGGGGCGGCCCATCCGGCCCAGCGGCAGATGCGACCAGTCCTTGCCCGAGACTCCGGCGATCATCGGGGTGTCGATGGCGCCCGGGTGCACGGAGTTGACGCGTATCCCGTACCCCGCCAGATCGAGTGCCGACGACCGGGTCAGGCCGCGCAGGCCGAACTTCGTGGAGCCGTACGCCGCGTGCCCGGGTATGCCGACGAGACCCGCGGTCGACGAGACGTTGACGACCGATCCGCCGCCCGCCTCCCTCATCGCGGGCACCACGGCCTGGATGCCGAGGAACGGGCCGAGGAGATTGACGCGGATCAGTTGCTCGAAGTTCTCCAGCGTCTCCCGCTCCACCGGCGCGGTGCGCCACAGCGCCGCGTTGTTGACCAGCGCGTCGATCCGCCCGAAGGCGCCGAGCGCGGCACCGACGACCTCGCCCCAGCTGTCCGGGTCCGACACGTCGTGCCGCACGAACAGCCCCTGGTCGCCGAGCGACTTGGCGACCTCGGCGCCCTCCTTCTCCCGCACGTCCGTGACCACGACCCGCGCGCCGGCCGCCGCGGCGAGAGCGGCTTCCGCCGCGCCCTGCCCGCGCCCCGCGCCCGTGATGACGACGACCTTGCCGTCCAGTGAGACCGTCACTTCTCCTCCAGTGCCCGGAAGTGCGGGATGACCTTCTCGCCCCACTGGCGGATGGTCTCCATGCACGCTTCCTGCGGGACCGTGCCCATCTGGATCAGGCACATCACCTCGTCCACGCCGATCTCGCGCAGCTGCTCGACGTACGAGATCGCGGTGTCCGCGGAGCCGTAGGCGTGCTCCGCGTTGTAGGTGCCGGTGTCGACCGGGCGGGCCGGGATGTTCGCCTCGTGCAGCTTGGCGACGAGCTCCTCCCGGTCCTTGGCCATCGCCGCCACGTGGTCCTCATCCTCCGCGTAGGAGGTGGGCGCGGGGGCGTTCCCGTACCAGTGCGCGATCGACTCGGCGAAGAAGCGCTGGCCGCGCGTGCCGAGGCGCAGGGCGAGGTCCGCGTCGTCGAGGACGATCGTCGGGCAGAGCGCCGAGAGGTGGTCGTTGACCTCGGTGGACACGAAGCGCTCGCCGGTGCGGGTCGCGATGGCCTCGTCGTAGACCTTGCGCATCGTGCGGACGTCGTCGGCGCCGGCGAAGCCCATCACCAGGGCCCCGATGCCGAGTTCGGCCGCGAGCTTGAGCGTGTCGTGCTTGGAGCAGGCCATGAAGAGCGGCGGGTGCGGGGTCTGCACCGGGCGGGGCAGGATCGCGCCGGGCCCGATGTCGATCGAGCCGTGCCACTCGAACTGCTCCTCGCGCCACGCCGAGGAGAAGATCCGCAGGGCCTCCTCCATCTGCGGATACGTGTCCTCGGGGCGGACCCCGTACATCCGCATCTCCTGCTTGGTCGCGCCGCGCCCGGCGCCGATGTCGACGCGGCCGCCGGTCAGCGAGTCGAGCATCGCGGCCCGCTCGGCGACGCGGACGGGGTGCTGGTAGCCGAAAGGCATCGTGACGACGCCGTGCCCGATGCGGATCCGGGACGTCCTGGCCGCGACCCAGGTCAGGAAGATCTCGGACGCGCTCATGTGCGCGTACTGGGTGAGGGAGTGGTGCTCGACCGCCCAGATGCGGTCGAAGCCCATCTCCTCGGCGAACACGGCCTGTTCGACGCAGTCCTTGAGGACCTGGCGCTCGTTCTCTGGCGTCGGGTCGGCGAGCTGAGCCTCGAAGATCATGGAGAACTTCACGGGGATCCTCCCGAGTGATGTGTTTCTAATAGGAATACTTCTAGCAGGCATACACGGGCCGGGGGAAGGGGCTACGTAGACTGCGTGCGTGGTGAAGAAGAAGGCGGTAGACGACACGGCGGGCGCGGAGCGCCCCGCACTCCCGGCGACCAGCTGGGCGGTGCTCGGACTGCTCTCCTTCGGTGAGGAGCTCTCCGGCTACGACCTGAAGAAGTGGTCGGACTGGTCCCTGCGTTTCTTCTACTGGAGCCCGTCGTTCAGTCAGATCTACAGCGAGCTCAAGCGCCTGGAGAAGGCCGGTTACGCGACCTCGCGGATGGTCGCGCAGGAGACGGGAACCCGCGACAAGCGGGTCTACCGGATCACCGACGAGGGCATGGAGGCGGTGCGGACCTGGGCGCGCGAGGCGCCCGTGGACCCGCCCGTCCTCAAGCACGGGCCCATGCTGCGGCTCTGGCTCGGGCATCTGCTCGAAGCCGAGCAGATGCGTGAAGTGCTCGCTCGGCACCGGGAGTTCGCGGAGACGATGCGGCTGCGCGCGGAGGAGGACGTGGAGGGCGCGAAGGCCAGCGAGGCGTGGAGCTACCCGGCGCTCACGCTCAAGTGGGCCGAGCGGTACTACGCCTCCGAACGCGACCTCGCCGACGCCATGCTGGCGGACATCGAGGAGCTGGAGCGCGGCAAGCGCCCGTAGGTGCGCCGGAAGTAGAGCAGTGGCCCCGCGTCGCGGTGCGTGGTCAGTGAGGTGACCCGGCCGAGCGCGATGGCGTGGTCGCCGCCGTCGAGCACGTCGGTGAGTTCGCACTCGATCGTGGCGAGCGCTCCGTCGAGCAGGGGCGCGCCGTTGCCGCCCGGCCGCCAGGGTGTGCCCGCGAACTTGTCGCCGCCCGTGACCGCGAAGCGCCGGCACAGCTCGCGCTGGTCCTCGGCGAGGACGTTGACGGCGAACCGGCCCGCCGCCCTGATCCGTGGCCAGGTCGTCGAGGTGTGCGCCGGACAGAAGCAGACCAGGGGCGGGTCGAGCGAGACCGACGAGAACGACTGCACGGCCATGCCCGTGGGCCGGCCGTCTCCGTCGAGTGCGGTGATGACCGCGACGCCCGTACAGAAACCGGCGAGGGCGGACTTCAGGTCCTCGGCCGAGGTGGCGGGGTGGGTGGGGATCGGCATGCGAGGCCTCCAAGGAATGTGCCTACTAGGTATATGCCTAACCGAAACACCTGTGATTGGATACCGGCCACGCTCGCACGTCAAGTACCCCTGATCACAGGGAGGGTTCGTGACCAGCACCACCCCACCGCGTACGCTCGCCCAGCTCCCCGAGTACGCCGCCGCCGCGTACGGCGACCGGGAGGCACTCGCCGACGGCGAGGTCCGCTGGACCTTCAGCCGGCTGCGCGACGAGATCGCCGCGGCCTCGCGCGCCGCCGTCGCACACGGCATACGCCCCGGCACCCGCGTCGCGATCTGGGCCGCCAACAGCCGCCAGTGGATCCTCGCCGCACTCGGCGCGGTCGGCGCCGGGGCGGTCCTCGTCCCGGTCAACACGCGCTACAAGGCGGCCGAGGCAGCCGACATCATCCGCCGCAGCGGCGCCGAGATCCTTTACACGGAACGCGGCTTCCTCGGCACCGACTACGTCCGCACCTTGACGGCGGGCGGAGAAGACCTGGGCGCCCTGCGCTCCATGGTCGTCCTCCGCGGCGAGGCGCACGACGACGCCATCGCCTGGGACGCGTACCTGAAGGCGGGCGAAGGTGTCACGGACACCGAACGCCTGGCCCGCGCCGCCACCGTGGGCCCCGACGACCTCAGCGACATCCTCTACACCTCCGGCACCACCGGCCGCCCCAAGGGCGTGATGACCACGCACGGACAGACCGTCCGCCTCTACGAGGAGTGGTCGCGCCAGGTCACGCTGCGCACCGGAGACCGTTACCTCCTGGTGAACCCGTTCTTCCACACGTTCGGCTACAAGGCGGGCATCATCGCCTGCCTGCTGCGCGGCGTCACGATGCTGCCGGAGGAGGTCTACGACACGGACCGTGTCCTGGAGCGCATCGCCACCGAACGCGTCTCCTGCCTGATGGGCCCGCCCACGGTCTTCCACGGCCTGATCCACCACCCCCGCCGGCATGAGACCGACCTCGCAGCGCTACGGCTCGCGGGAACGGGCGCCGCGGCCGTCCCGACGGAACTGGTAGAACTCATCCGCACCGAACTCGGCGCCCCCGACGTGTTCACGGCGTACGGACTCACCGAGTCGGGCGGCGTCGTCTCCGTCTGCCCCACGGACGCCGACGCGTGGACGGTCGCGCACACGGTGGGCCGCGCGCTGCCCGGCACCGAGATCCGGATCGCCTCACCGCTGGGCGACGAACTGCCCGCGGGCGAACCGGGCGAGGTGCAGGTGCGCGGCTACCACGTGATGCGCGGCTACCTGGACGACGCAACAGCAACCCGGGAGGCAGTCCCCCAAGACGGCTGGCTCCGCACGGGCGACATCGGCAAGCTCGACGACCGTGGCTTCCTCACCATCACGGACCGGCTCAAGGACATGTACGTGGTGGGCGGCTTCAACGCCTACCCGGCCGAGGTGGAGAACACCCTGCTCGGCCACGAACTGATAGTCGACGCCGCCGTAGTGGGCGCCCCGGACGAACGGCTCGGCGAGGTGGGCGTCGCCTTCATCGTCGTGTCCGGACCCGTGGACGCGGAGCAGCTCACCGCGTGGACGCGCGAGCGCCTGGCGAACTTCAAGGTCCCACGCCGCTTCGTGACCGTCCGCGAGCTCCCGCGCAACGCGGGCGGCAAGCTCCTGAAAGGCGCGCTGCGCAGCAAGGCAAGAGGAGACCGGGGATGAATTTCACCAGCGAACAGGACGAACTGCGCTCGGCCGTACGGGCGGTGCTGACCCGGCACGAGGGCGCGGCCGCGTGGGGCCCGCTCACCGAGGCGGTCGGCGCGGCGGGCCTCGGGGTGCCGGAGGAGTACGGGGGGTGCGACGGCGGCACGGTGGAGACGTACGTGGTCATGGAGGAACTGGGCCGCACCCTCAGCCCGGTCCCGTACCTGGCCTCCACCGTCCTGGCCACACAGGCGCTGCTCGCGTCCGGCGACGCGCAGGCCTGCGCAGAGCTGCTTCCCGGGCTCGCCGACGGCACCGCGGTGGGGGCGCTGGCCTGGGCGGAAAACGGAAGCTGGGAGCCGGACGCGATGAACGCCCGGGTCCGAGCGGGCCGGCTCACCGGAGTGAAGGAGCACGTCCTGACGGGTCCAGGGCGCCCGGACGCCCTGCTGGTCCTGGCCCGAGGAGACGACGGACTCGCCCTCTACCAGGTCCCCACCGCACAAGCCGAGTTCACGCCCCTCCCGACCATGGACCAGACGCGCCCCCGAGCTCGCATCACGTTCGACGCGACCCCCGACGCCAAGCTCCTGGCCACCGACGGAGAACGCATCCTGTCCCGAGTGCGGGACCTCGCCTGCACAGCGCTGGCAGCCGAACAGACGGGCGCCGCAGCCCGGGCACTCGAGGACACCGTCCAGTACGCCAAGGACCGAGTGCAGTTCGGGCGGCCCATCGGCTCGTTCCAGGCGGTCAAACACCGGATAGCCGACCTGTACGTCCAACTGGAGGCGGCACGCTCACTGGCACTGGCAGCCGCGCACGCCGACGCCGCACCCGACCTGGCGGCAGCGGCAAGAGCCGCCTGCTCCCAGGCGTACACGCACATCGCCGGCGAGATGATCCAGCTCCACGGAGGCATAGGCATCACCTGGGAACACGAGGCCCACCGCCACCTGAAGCGGGCCCACTCGGGCCGCCACCTGTTCGGCACCCCGTCAACACACCGCCAACGGCTCGCCTGCAGGCTGGGCCTGACCCCAGTGGCGTAGCCTCGGCACTCCCGCCACACGACAGCACCATCGGAGCCGCCCAATGCCCGGGATCACTGACAACGGCGTACGGCTGCTGCCCGCGGCGGAACGGACCGCTGCGCCCTGGAAGAACGGTGGCGGGGTCACCCGCAACATCGCTGCGTCGCCACCGGACGCGGGGACGGACGACTTCGTGTGGCGGGTGAGCCTCGCGGACGTCGAGGGCGACGGCCCGTTCTCGTCGTTCCCCGACGTCGACCGGACCCTGACGATGGTCGAGGGCGCGGGCATGGAACTGACGCTCGGTGGCGAACACACCACCGTGGACGAGCGCTACGTGCCACAGGACTTCCGCGGAGACGTGCCGACCGACTGCCACCTCATCGACGGCCCGGTGGTGAACTTCAACGTCATGTGGCGCAGGGGAGCGGGCTCGCCCCCATCGGTGGCCGTGGTCCAAGGCCGCCTCACCCTTACCGGCAAGGCCCTGGTGGTAGCCCTCGACGAACAGGGCGCCGACATCGCCGACGTCACGCTCGGCCACTACGACGCGGCGCTGATGGACTCCACCACGGGTAGGGCGGCCCTGCACGCCAGGGGACGCACCGCCGTGGTCACGTTCCACTGAGCGCCCCACCCTCGGCGGCGTACGAGCCGACCGCAGCCGAGAGGGAAACCCCACCGGCCGTCAGCCGCCCCCGACGGAAGGGGACGCGGCGGAATGCGCGCGCGGAGCCACCCCAGGAAGCGCTCGGAAGGCAACGCTCCGGCGCCCGGACCCCGCAGAACGGCGAGCACGCACACGCGGTGGTCACCATCCCTGAGCGCCTCCCGTCGGCGGCGAACGAGCCGACCGCAGCCGAGAGGAAAGTCCCACCGGCCGGCAGCCGCCCCCGACGGGAGGGGACGCGGCGGAATGCGCGCGCGGAGCCACGTGCGGGAGCGCTGGGGCCCACGTTCCGATGCCCAGAACCCATAGAACAGCGAGCACGTACATCCCGGCGCGGCCCGCACCCGCGAACGGTGAGACGCAGCAGACGCGGTGCCGCACCCCCGGACGGTGAGACACAGCAGACGCGGCCCCGCAGCCCCGCACGCTGAACGGCGAGTGCCCCCACGACCGAGGCCGCGAGGCGCACCGAACCGGAACCGAACCGGAACCGAACAGACCCTCAGGGCGCAGTCAGCCGCCGACCCCCTCCGCCAGCACCCGAGCCCGGCAAGCCGCAGGCGTCCCCCAAGCGTCCCGCAGCGGCCGGGCCTTGCGCAGCCACAGTGACAGGTCCAGCTCCTGCGTGTACCCGATCGCCCCATGGAGCTGAAGCGCAGCCCGCGCCGCCGCGTAAGAAGCCTCACCCGCAGCGACCTTCGCCGCCGCGATGTCCCCTGGCGCCATCGAGAGCGCCGCCCCGAACACCAGCGGCCGCGCGAACTCCAGCCCCGTGAGCGCGTCCGCGAGCCGGTGCTTCACGGCCTGGAAGGAGCCGATGGGGACGCCGAACTGGGTGCGCTGCGTGACGTATTCGACGGTCCGGTGCAGCAGAGAGAGCCCCACGCCGAGCGACTGCGCGGCGGTGAGAAACGCGGCAAGATCGATGGCCCGCGCGGCAGCCTCCCGCACGTCCGGCCCCCGCGCGAGCAACGTCCCACCCTCCACAGCCGGGGCGTAGAGCCGGCGCGCAGGATCGGCGGACGGCAACAGGAGCCCGTGACCGCCGGAGGCGAGCCGCAGCTCGTCGGCGCTGACGACGAAGACGGCGTCGGCGGCATCGGCATCAAGGACGTACGACGAGTCCACACCGAAGGACACCATCACATCCCCGGAGGCAATCCCGGGAAGCCACTCCTTGCCGACATCGGGCAGGCAGTCCAGCAGCCGAGCAGCAGCGGCGGTTTCCACCACGGGCCCGGGCATCCCGTGCCGCCCCAACTCCACGTACGAGACGGCCAGTTCTACGGGCAGGAACCCGGCCCCGTCACAGGCCTCCGGAACGCCGAGTGCAAAGACCCCCGTCCCGCCCAGCCGCTCCCACAAAGCCCGCCCGGGCCCGTGATCGCCGGACGACCAGGCCCGGATCACGCCAGGCGTGTCCGCCGCGCCCAGCAACCGATCGAGCGTGCGCCCGAACTCGGCCTGCTCCGTGTCGAGGAGGAACCTCATCAGCGCCGTCCCTTCGGCAGGCCGAGCAGCCGCTCGGCGATGATGTCGCGCTGGATCTCATTGGTGCCCGCATAGATGGGCCCGGCGAGCGAGAAGACGTACCCCTCGCCCCACCCGCTCTCATCGGCCAACTCCCCCTCCGGGCCGAGAAGATCGAGCGCGGTCTCATGCAGAGCGATGTCGTACTCCGACCAGAACACCTTGTTCAGACTGGACTCGGCCCCGATCGTCTGACCGGCGGCGAACCGCGATGCATTGGCGTACGTGAACAACTGATACGCCCGCGCCCCGATCAGGGCATCGGCAACGCGATCGCGCGTCCCGGCATCCTCCCCCCGCTCCCTCCACAGCCGTACGAGCCGATCGGCGGCAGCGAGGAAGCGCCCGGGTGACCGGAGCGTGAGCCCCCGCTCGTTCCCCGTGGTCGACATGGCGATACGCCACCCGTTGCCCGGCTCGCCGATGACGTCCTCGTCGGGTACGAAGACCCGGTCGAGGAACAGCTCGGCGAACGCCGGCTTCCCGTCGAGCCGCCCGATGGGCCGCACGGTCACCCCGGGCGCCCGCAGGTCGAACATCAGGTAGGTCAGCCCCTGATGGGGCTTGGGCGCGTCAGGATCCGTACGGAAGATCCCGAAGGCCCGGTCGGCGAAGGCGGCCCGCGACGACCAGGTCTTCTGCCCGGACAGCAGCCAGCCCCCCTCCGTGCGCACGGCCCTGGACTTGAGGGACGCCAGGTCGGACCCGGCCTCCGGCTCGGACCAGGCCTGCGCCCAGATCGTCTCGCCGCTCGCCATGGAGGGCAGTACCCGGGCGCGCTGCTCAGGTGTGCCGTGGTCGAAGAGGGTCGGCGCGAGCAGGTTGATGCCGTTCTGCGAGACACGCCCAGGGGCGCCCGCGGCGTAGTACTCCTCCTCGAAGAGCAGCCACGAGAAGATGTCGGCGCCCCGCCCCCCGTACTCCTCGGGCCAGGACACCACCGACCAGCGCCCGGCGTGCAGCTGCGCCTCCCACGCGCGATGTGCGGCGAACCCTTCCTCGGTCTCGAGCGAAGGCAGTGGCTCGCCCGGAACGTGCCCGGCGAGCCACTCACGGGCCTCGGCCCGGAACGCGTCCTCGGTGGGCGTGAAGTCGAGGTCCATCAGGCGTTCGCCTCCTTCATCGCGCGTACGTCCATGCCGCCGAGGGAGTCCTTCGCGGTCTCCGCGTTGTGCGCGTGGGCGAGGTGGTGCAGGCCGAACACGGAGTCCATGCCGGCGTGCAGGCCCTGCAGGTCCTCGGCCTGGTTCACCGCCCGCTTGGTGAGGGCGAGCCCGAGCCGTGGCATCTCGGCGACGCGCAGCGCCAACTCGTCCGTCGCCCCGGCCAGTTCGCCGCGCCTCACGACGCGGTTGACCATCCCCACCTCGTAGGCCCGGCGGGCGCTCATCCGGTCGCCGGTGAACAGGAACTCCTTGGCGACGCGAGGCGGCATCACCCAGGGGTGCGCGAAGTATTCGACGCCGGGGATCCCCATGCGCACGACGGGATCGGCGAAGAACGCGTCGTCGGAGGCCACGATCAGGTCGCAGACCCACGCGAGCATCAACCCGCCCGCCACGCAGGCCCCGTGGACCGAGGCGATCACCGGCTTCGGCAGTTCGCGCCAGCGCCGGCACATGCCGAGGTACACCTCCGACTCGCGGGCGAACCGCGATTCGGCGCCCTGCTTGTCGGAGTGGTCCCACCAGAGCCCGGCCCGCCGCTCGAAGGGCAGGTGCGCGTCCCGCTCCGGGGTGCCGATGTCGTGCCCCGCGGAGAAGTGGTCACCCGCGCCGGCGAGCACCACGACCTTGACGTTGGGGTCGTCGGCCGCGCGGTAGAAGGCGGCGTCCAGGGCGTAGGTCATCGCCGAGTTCTGCGCGTTGCGGTACCGCGGACGGTTCATCGTCACGTACGCGACCGGTCCGCGGCGCTCGTACAGAACCGGCTCAGGACCCGTGGGCGGGACGGGCTCGGGACCCTCGTGCGGGGCGGGTTCAGGACTGTCGTGGGCTGCGGGCATCGGAAACATCCTTCCCTAACAAGTGTTTGGTAGGTTAACGTACGTCCATGAGCAGCGTCGAGGAGTTTCGCGCCGAGATCCGGGCCTGGCTCGCGGACCATCTCGTAGGGGAGTTCGCCGAGTTGAGGGGCCGTGGCGGGCCGGGCCGTGAGCACGAGGCGTTCGAAGGGCGGCTCGCCTGGGAGCGGCACATGGCGGCGCACGGGTGGACCTGCGTCGGCTGGCCCGTCGAGCACGGCGGCCGCGGCGCGAGTCTCGAGGAGCAGATCGCCTTCCACGAGGAGTACGCGCTCGCGGACGCGCCCGCCCGGGTCAACCACATAGGGGAGCAGCTCCTCGGCCCGACGCTCATCGCCTTCGGCACCGAGGGACAGAAGAAGCGCTTCCTGCCGCCGATCGTCGCGGTCGAGGAGCTGTGGTGCCAGGGCTACAGCGAGCCGGACGCGGGCTCCGACCTGGCGAACGTCCGCACGAGAGGCGCCCTTTCACCCGACGGGTCGCAGTGGGTCGTGGACGGGCAGAAGATCTGGACCTCGCTCGCCCATGAGGCCCAGTGGTGCTTCGTCGTGGCCCGCACCGAATCCGGCTCGCGACGGCACGCGGGCCTGTCCTACCTCCTCGTACCCCTGGACCAGCCGGGCGGCCGGGTCGACGTACGCCCCATCGTGCAGCTCACGGGCACCAGCGAGTTCAACGAGGTGTTCTTCGACGGTGCCCGCACCGACGCGTCCCACGTCGTCGGCGAGCCCGGCGACGGCTGGCGGATCGCGATGGCCACCCTCGGCTTCGAGCGCGGCGTCTCCACCCTCGGCCAGCAGGTCGGATTCCGCCGCGAATGGGACGCGCTCGCGGAGCTGGCCAGGAAGAACGGCGCGATCGCCGACCCTCTGATTCGCGACCGCCTCGTCCAGGCCTGGATCGACCTGGAAGCCATGGCGGCCTCCGCGCGGCGCGGCGTCGATCCCTCCGTCGGCAAGCTCCACTGGGCGGCCTGGCACCGCGGCCTCGGCGAGCTCGCCATGGACGTGTGCGGCGCCGCGTCCACGATCGCCGCCGGCGAACCCTACGAACTCGACGACTGGCAGCGGCTGTTCCTCTTCTCCCGCGCCGACACCATCTACGCCGGATCCGACGAGATCCAGAAGAACATCGTCGCCGAGCGCCTGCTCGGCCTGCCCAAGGAGGCGCGGGTATGAGCGCGAAGCCCGAGTACGTGCCCGGCCACGGCCTGCTGAAGGAGCGGACGGCCGTCATCACCGCGGCCGCCGGAGCGGGGATCGGCGGGGCGACGGCACGCAAGTTCCTCGAAGAGGGCGCCCGCGTCGTCATCAGCGACGCGCACGCCCGCAGGCTCAAGGAGAGCGAACAGGCGCTCGCCGACGAGTTCGGCGCGGCGAACGTCGCCTCACTGCCCTGTGACGTCACCGACGAGGAACAGGTCGGCGCCCTGTTCGCGCTGGCCGCCGAGGTGCACGGCGGCCTCGACATCGTGGTCAACAACGCCGGTCTCGGCGGTACTTCGGACCTCGTCGAGATGACCGACGACCAGTGGTCGCGCGTCCTCGACGTCACCCTGAACGGCACGTTCCGGTGCACGAGAGCCGCCCTGCGCGCCTTCCGCGACACCGGCCGCCACGGCGTCGTCGTGAACAACGCGTCCGTCGTCGGGTGGCGCGCCCAGGCCGGACAGGCCCACTACGCCGCCGCCAAGGCCGGCGTCATGGCCCTCACCCGCTGCGCCGCGATCGAGGCCGCCGAGTTCGGCGTCCGGGTCAACGCGGTCTCGCCCAGCCTCGCCATGCACCCCCACCTCGTGAAGGTCACCTCCGCCGAACTCCTCGCCGAACTCACCGAGAAGGAGGCCTTCGGCCGGTACGCCGAACCCTGGGAAGTCGCGAACGTGATCGTGTTCCTGGCGTCCGGCTACTCCTCGTACATGACGGGTGAGATCGTCTCCGTCAGCAGCCAGCATGCGTAGCACCGCGGGCGCGCCGGTGAGGACGACAATGGACCCGTGCCTACCAAGAAGAAGCCCCAGGTGACCGCCTCGCCCGAGCGCCGCCGCGAACTCCTCGACACCGCGGCCGAGGTCTTCGCCGCCCAGGGGTACAACGCCACCACCGTCCGCAAGATCGCCGACCACGCGGGCATGCTCGCGGGCAGCCTCTACTACCACTTCGACTCCAAGGAGTCGATGCTCGAAGAGATCCTGCGGACCTTCCTCGACGAGCTGTGGCACGGATACGACTCCGTCCTCGACTCCCGGCTCGGCCCCAGGGAAACCCTGGAGGCCCTCGTCACCGAGTCCTTCCGCGAGATCGACCGGCACCGCGCCGCCGTCGCCATCTACCAGAAGGAGTCCAAGCACCTCGCCGTCCAGGAGCGCTTCGAGTTCCTGGCCGCCTCCCAGCGCAAGTTCGAGAAGGCGTGGCTCTCCACCCTGGAGCGCGGCGTCGCCGCCGAGGTGTTCCGCGCCGACCTCGACATCCGGCTCACCTACCGGTTCGTCCGCGACACCGTCTGGGTCGCCGCGTCCTGGTACCGCCCCGGCGGACAGCACAGCCCCGAGGAGATCGCCCGCCAGTACCTCTCGATGGTCCTGGACGGCATCGCCGTACGCGCCACCCAACCCTGAAGGGAAACCCGTCATGGCCGAGGCCTACATAGTCGAAGCGGTCCGCACCCCCGTAGGACGGCGCAAGGGAGGCCTCGCGGCCGCCCACCCCGCCGACCTCGGCGCGCACGTCCTCAAGGAGCTCGTCGCCCGCTCCGGGATCGATCCCGCCGCCGTCGAGGACGTCGTCTTCGGCTGCCTCGACACGGTGGGCCCGCAGGCCGGTGACATCGCGCGGACGGCCTGGCTCGCCGCCGGTCTCCCCGAGGAGGTCCCGGGTGTGACCATCGACCGCCAGTGCGGTTCGTCACAGCAGGCCGTGCACTTCGCGGCGCAGGGCGTCCTGTCCGGCACCCAGGACCTCGTCGTCGCCGGCGGCACCCAGAACATGACGCAGATCCCCATCGCCTTCGCCTCCCGCCAGGCCGCCGAGCCCCTCGGCCTCACCGACGGGCCGTACGCGGGCAGCGAGGGCTGGCGGGCCCGCTACGGCGACCAGCCGGTGAACCAGTTCCACGGCGCCGAGCTCATCGCCCGCAAGTGGGGCATCACCCGCCGTGACCAGGAGGAGTGGGCCCTGCGCTCCCACGAGCGCGCGATCCGCGCCATCGACGAGGGCCGCTTCGCCCGCGAGAGCGCCGCCTACGGCGACGTCACCGTCGACGAGGGCCCCCGCCGCGACACCACCCTGGAGAAGATGGCGGGCCTCAAGCCCGTCGTCGAGGGCGGCACGATCACCGCGGCCTGCTCCTCGCAGGTCTCCGACGGCGCCGCCGCGCTGCTCCTCGCCTCGGAGCGCGCCGTACGCGAGCACGGCCTGACCCCGCGCGCCCGCGTCCACCACCTCTCCGTACGCGGCGAGGACCCCATCCGCATGCTCTCCGCGCCGATCCCCGCGACGGCGTACGCGCTGAAGAAGACCGGCATGTCCATGGACGACATCGACCTCGTCGAGATCAACGAGGCGTTCGCCCCCGTGGTCCTCGCCTGGCTCAAGGAGACGGGCACGGACCCCGAGAGGGTGAACGTGAACGGGGGAGCGATCGCGCTGGGCCACCCTCTCGGCGCGACCGGCGCGAAGCTGATGACGACCCTGCTGCACGAGCTGGAGCGCACAGGCGGACGCTACGGACTGCAGACGATGTGCGAGGGAGGGGGCCAGGCGAACGTCACCATCATCGAGCGTCTCTAGTCCCGTGACGGTCGTGCTAAGGTCGATGACGTTGCAGTTTTGGTACCCATAGACTTTATGTGCGCCTGACGGGAATGTTCCTCAGGCGCATTATTGTTTTCCGGCCGGTCCTCCGGGCCAACTCCGGATGGGGCTCAATGGTGCGACTGGAGATTCGAAGGACTCGGATTTCCGTACCGCCCCAGTAAAGGAGATTGTTATGGCCACCGGAACCGTGAAGTGGTTCAACTCGGAAAAGGGCTTCGGCTTCATCGAGCAGGACGGCGGCGGCGCCGACGTCTTCGCCCACTACTCCAACATCGCCACCTCGGGCTTCCGTGAGCTCCAGGAAGGCCAGAAGGTGACGTTCGACGTCACGCAGGGCCAGAAGGGCCCCCAGGCGGAGAACATCCTCCCCGCCTGAAACACCGCTTGATCCCAAGGATCACGCACCCCACGGCCGGGGTCCGCACCGCGAAGGTGCGGGCCCCGGCCCGTGCTGTCCCCAGGCCGGCGGCCCGCAGACGCGTCGATGGCCACCGGCTCCCGGCCGCCCAGGCCCAGGAAGGCATGCCCGCATGGCTAACCCCGCACGTCCGCCCCGCCCGACCCGCAACCGGTCCGCATCCGCTTCAGGAAACGCGGGCGCCGGAAACGCCGGAAGGAATTCCCGGGGCGGAAGGTCCGGCGGAAAGGGCCGCGTTCCCGAGCGCAGGCCCACGCCGCCGCAGGAATTCACGATGCCGGAGAACACGACGCCCGCGCTGCCCGCGGCCGCGACGTTCGCCGAGCTCGACATGCCGGCCGGCCTCCTGAAGACGCTCACCGAGCAGGGCGTCACCGAGCCGTTCCCCATCCAGGGCGCCACCCTTCCCAACTCCCTCGCGGGACGCGACCTCCTCGGCCGCGGCCGCACCGGCTCCGGCAAGACCCTCGCGTTCGGACTGCCGATGCTCGCCCGCACCGCCGGCCGCAAGGCCGAGCCGCGCATGCCGCTGGCCCTCGTCCTCGTGCCGACCCGTGAGCTCGCCCAGCAGGTCACCGACGCCCTCACGCCGTATGCGGGCGCCGTCAGGCTCCGTCTGGCCACCGTCGTCGGCGGCATGTCGATCTCCCGCCAGGCGTCCTCCCTGCGCCGCGGCGCCGAGGTCGTCGTGGCGACGCCCGGCCGCCTCAAGGACCTCATCGAGCGCGGCGACTGCGACCTGTCCGAGGTGCGGATCACCGTCCTCGACGAGGCCGACCAGATGGCCGACATGGGCTTCATGCCGCAGGTCACGGCGCTCCTCAAGCAGGTCGCCCCGGGCGGCCAGACCATGCTGTTCTCGGCGACGCTCGACCGGAACGTCGATCGGCTCGTCCGGCAGTTCCTGACCGACCCGGTCGTCCACTCCGTGGACCCGTCGGCCGGCGCCGTCACCACGATGGAGCACCACGTCCTGCACGTGCTCGACGAGACGGACAAGAAGGCCGTCACCGCGCGCATCGCCGCCCGCGAAGGCCGCGTGATCCTCTTCGTCGACACCAAGCGGTCCGCCGACCGGCTCGCCAAGCGGCTCCTCGCCAGCGGAGTCCTCGCGGCGCCGCTGCACGGCGGCCGCTCCCAGCCGCAGCGCAACCGCACCCTGGAACAGTTCAAGGACGGCCGGGTCACGGCCCTCGTCGCCACGAACGTCGCCGCCCGCGGCATACACGTCGACGACCTCGGCCTCGTCGTGAACGTCGACCCGCCGACCGAGCACAAGGACTACCTGCACCGCGGCGGCCGCACCGCCCGCGCAGGCGAGTCCGGCAGCGTCGTCACGCTGGTCCTGCCCGAGCAGAAGCGCGACGTCACGCGCCTCATGCGGGACGCGGGCATCCGCCCGGAGACCACCCAGGTCAAGTCCACCGACGAAGAGCTCGTCCGCATCACCGGCGCGCGGGAGCCCTCCGGCGTCCCCGCCGTCATCGAGGTCCCGGAGCCGACCGCTCCGGCCGCCTCCGGTGCCCGCAAGCCGCGGCGCAGCCGTGGCGGCAGCGGACGCGGCCAGGGCGGCGGCCAGGCAGGGCGCGCCCAGGGCGGGCGTGCGCAGGCCGGGCGCGGCGAAGGCGGCGGCCAGGGCGGCGGGCGCGGCCAGGCCGTCCAGGGCGGCCGCTCCCAGGGCGCCGGTGGCCGAGGCCAGGGCGGCCGTGGCCAGGGCGGTCCCGGGCAGGGCGGCGCCGGTCAGAGCGCCGGCGGGCGCGGCGGCCGGGCGCGGCGCGGTCCGCGTGACGCCGGGCGCGGCGCGGCCGCGTAAGCGGTACTCCAGCTGAGCGGCGGGGCGGTGGGACGAGGCGAACAGCCTTGCCCCACCGCCCCGCTTCGCGTTCGCGTCGCTCTTCGCGTTCGCGTCAGTCGAGCAGCCGGTGGCGCAGGGCCGCGACGGTGTCCAGGTCGAGGCCGAGCCCCTGCGAGACGTACCGGCCCAGGCTTCCGTAGTCCGCCCGCGCCTGGCCGACGGCCGCCGACAGATACTCCGTGCGGACCTCCTGGAGGGGGATCAGCAGGTCCGGGTCGAGCATCATGCCGGACTGCCTCAGCCCGTCGCGCACCTTCGCGTCGTACGCGGCGCGGAAGGTGTTCGACGCCAAGTAGTCGTCCACGGCGGTCCGTTCGGGCACGCCGAGCAGGAGCAGCAGGACGTACGTCGTCCAGCCTGTGCGGTCCTTCCCCGACGTGCAGTGGTACAGGAGCGCGCCCCGGCCGCCGGTGCCGTACGCGGCGTCGCGCAGTGTGGCCGCGAACCGCGCGCGGTTGTTCGCGTCCGACACGAACCGCGGATACACGCTCCGCATGAAGGCGGCCGCCCGGCCGCCGCCGAGCATCTCCTCCTGCCGCACGGGGTCCTTGGAACCGATGGCGGCCATCATCTGCGCGTACAGGCCGTTGTCGGACACCGGTCGCGAGTCCGGGGTGAGGCCGGCGGGGAGGCGGTCCGCGCCGTCGTACTGGACCTCCACCGGCACCCGGTAGTCGACCACCCGGCGCAGACCGAGGCCCGAGAGTGTCGTGATGTCGGCGTCGGTGAGCTTGGACAGGGCATCGGCGCGGTAGACGAGCCCGTGGCGGACGCGACCGCCGCCGAGGGTCCGACAGCCGCCCACATCGCGCACGTTGACCGCGCCCTGGAGCGGGATGTGCCGGATCGGCGGGTCCTGGTACGGACGCCGGCCGGCCGCGGCGGCACCGGGCGCGACGGCCGCGGCCGTCAGGGTGGTGAGCGCGGCGCCGACCACGGCGCGTCTGGACACAGTGCGTGGCATCGCTGAACTCCCTTGCGGGAAGCGGGATCACCCTGGGGTAGGCAGGGTGCCGAGCACGTGCCGGGCCTCGGTCATCACGCGGGTGACGAGCTCCTCGCAGCTCGGGAGGTCCTCGATCACCCCCGCGACCTGGCCCGATGCCATGACGCCGAGGTCGGTGCGGCCCTCGACCATGGACGCCTTGAGGAGCATGGGGGTGTTCGCGGCGAGCAGGACCTGGCTCCACGACAGTTCCTTGCCGTGCTTCATCGCCAGCCCGTCGCGGACCATCTGCGGCCAGCTCAGGCCCGACAGCTTCCTGAACCCGGCGGCCCGCCGCACCGCCTGCACGAGCGCGCGCGTACGCCCCGCCCGTTCCAGCGAGTCGACGAGATCGGTGCGCAGCATGCGGTGCGGCAGACCGTCCACGGCCGTCGTCACCGTGACGTCCTTGACCGTGGCCGCCAGATATCTCGCCTTCACCGCGTCCGGGACGGTCGAGTCGGAGGTGAGCAGGAAGCGGGTGCCCATGGCGACGCCGGCCGCGCCGTACGCGAGGGCCGCGACCAGGCCGCGCCCGTCGTGGAACCCGCCCGCGCCGATCACGGGGATGTCCACGGCGTCCACGACCTGCGGCAGCAGCACCGTCGTCGCGACGTCCCCCGTGTGCCCGCCGCCCTCGCCGCCCTGCACGATGACGGCGTCCGCGCCCCACGCGGCGACCTTCTCGGCGTGCCGCCGGGCACCGATGGAGGGGATGACGACGACGCCCGCGTCCTTCAGCTCGGCGATCAGGTCACGGGACGGCGCGAGCGCGAACGAGGCGACCCGCACCCCCTCGTCGATGATCACCCGCACGCGGTCCCGCGCGTCACCGGCGTCCGCGCGCAGATTGACCCCGAAGGGTTCGCCCGTACGGGACTTCACCTCGCGCACGGCCGACCTGAGCTGGTCGAGGGTCATGGTGGCGGAGGCGAGGATGCCGAGCGCCCCGGCGTTCGCCGCCGCCGACACGAGGCGCGGGCCCGCGACCCAGCCCATGCCGGTCTGCACCAGCGGGTGGCGCACGCCGACCAGCTTGGTGAACGCCGTCTCGATGGCCGCGTCGCTCATGCGGGCCTGACCTCGCGGTCGCGCAGGCCCTTCGGGTCGATGACTTCGCGGATCAGCCGGAGTTCCTCCGGGGTGGGCTCGCGGGTCTGCGGCACGTCGCCCCCGTCCGGCAGGACCAGCGGGAAGCCCGTCGCCGCGACCACCTCGTCGACGGTGACGCCGGGGTGCACGGACGCGAGCCGCATCGAGCGGTCCGGCGTCTCGAAGTCGAAGACGCCGAGGTTCGACACGACGCGCGGGATGCGGTGGTAGCGCGTCGCCGACGGTCCCGCCGCGGCGGCGCTGTCGTACCCGACCCCGCTGATCATGTCGACCTTCTCGACGAACACGCGCGCGGAGTGCTTCGGGACCCAGTAACTCACCGGATTGTTGAGGGTGTTGACGGGTGCGCCGCGGACCCCGAGGAGCTGGCGGGCGGGGCGGTCCCAGTCGCCGATGCACGAGATGTTCTGGTTTCCGTGCCGGTCGATCTGGCTCGCGCCCATCATCACGTGGCGCCTGCCGCCGGTGACCATGGTGAGGTGCTGACGGTACGGAAGCCAGCCCTCCGGCTCCCCGTCGAGACGCACGGTCATCGCCTCGCCGTCGGTGAGGAGAAGATCGGGGGAGAAGGTGCGCTTGGCGAGGCGGGCCCCGACGGACGGGATCAGGCCCATGGGGCTCGCCAGGATCTCACCGCTGTCGCGCCAGGCGTCGGCGCATGCGATGACGCAGTATTCGGCGCGGGTGGGGGTGGTGGTCGTCCCTGGGGTGGTTGCCGTCGCCGTTACGGTCGCAGGTGTGTGCGTGGCCGCGCCGGTGGCCGGCCCCGCGTGCTCCTCCTGCTCCGCGTGCCAGGCCCGTACGGCTTCCTGGTAGCTCTTCTCGTCTCCGCGCGCCGGCAGGAAGCGCTCGGCGAACTCGGGCCAGGGCGTCGTCGCGTACAGCTTCTGGAATGCCTCGTCCCGCCCGTAGTCGGGGGCGCACGACGTGAAGTGCGCGCCGTTCGGCGTCTCGACCACGCCGGTGACCGCGTGCCGCTTGACGAGGAGGGTCTGCGGAACGGCGTCCCCGACGTCGCCGAATCCCTCCACCAGCTCCTCGCACGACACGTACGCCGTGTCGGCCGCCTCGCAGAACAGGTCGTCGAAGTACGGGTCGGGGCCGAGGTACTGGCCGTTTCCGTGCCGGTCCGCGCGGTTCATGTGGACGAGCGCCGCGTCCATCCGCAGCGCAGGCATCGCGACCAGCGTCTCCCCGTCCTCGTACGGCGAACCGACCGTCCTCAGCGCGGGGTTGACCCGCATGACGTCGGAGCCGATGCCGGCCCGCACCGGGATGAACGGGAGCCGGTTCGCCGCGGCGTGCAGGCCCCACATGAACATCGCCTCGTCGACCTCCGTCAGCTCGAACGCGCCGCGCTGGCGGGCCTCGCGGAAGTGCGGTTCGAGCGGGATCGAGTCGAGGGTCACGAAGGCGGTGACCAGCTTGCGGATCTTCCCGGCGGCGGCGAGCAGGCCGACGTCCGGGCCGCCGTACGCGACGACGGTGAGATCCGTGACGTCGCTGCGCAGCAGGGCCCGCACGAGGGCCATGGGCTTGCGGCGCGAGCCCCAGCCGCCGATGCCGATGGTCATGCCGCTGCGCAGGCGGGCGACGACGTCCTCGGGCGTCATGGTCTTGTCCGTCACTTGGCTTCCCCCTTGGTTGCCGTGTCCGTGCCTGCGGCAGTGTCCGTGCCTGTGCCTGCGTCGGTGCCGAACGTGTCGCGGATGCGGTCCGCGACGCCGCTGAGGTTCGCCTCGAAGGTGAAGCCCTGCTCGAAGCGGTAGCTCCGGCGTACGTCGACGGGGTCGATGCCGTTGATCGCGGCCTTGGCGAGGCGGATGAGCGAGCCGTCCTTGCGGGCGATCTCGCGGGCCAGGTCCAGTGCGGCGGCCCGGAGTCCGGCCCGCGGCACGACCTTCCAGACGGAACCGTGCGCGTGCAGTTCCTGCGCCGTCGCCGTGCGCGAGGTGTAGTACAGGGCGCGCATCAGGTGCTGCGGCACGAGCCTGGCGAGATGCGTCGCGGCGCCGAGCGCTCCGCGGTCGAGCTCGGGGAGGCCGAACGTGGCGTCGTCCGAGGCGACGATCGCGTCCGCGTTGCCCACGAGGCCGATGCCGCCGCCCAGGCAGAAGCCGCCCACCGCGGCGACGACCGGCACCTCGCACTCGTACACGGCCGCGAAGGCCTCGTAGCAGCCGCGGTTGGCGCCGATGAGGGCGCTGTGGCCGCCGGACGCCGTGTCGCGCTGCATCTCCTTGATGTCGACGCCCGCGTTGAACCCCCGGCCCTCGGAGGCGAGGACGACGCAGCGCACGTCCGGGTCCCGGCCCGCGGCGCGCAGGGCGTCGGCCAGGTCGTACCAGCCCCGCACCGGCAGCGCGTTGACCGGAGGGAAGTCCACCGTGACGACGGCGATCCCCTTTTCGGGTGAGGAGGTGGAGACACCCATGGCGTTCAGCTACCTTTCCACCTAACGTTTGTTTGGTAGGAAGGTAGCAGGCGATGGGGACGAGCGGAATGGACCTGGGGTGGATGACATGAATCTGAGCTCAAGGCCCCTGAGAGGGAAGGTCGCGGTCGTCACCGGGGGCACGCGGGGCGTGGGGGCCGGGATCGCGGCGGCGTTCGTGCGGGCGGGGGCGGATGTCGTGGTGTGTGCGCGCAGACCCCCCGAAGAGCCGCTGCCCGGCTGCGAGTTCATACCGGTCGACCTGCGGGACGGTCCGGCCGTACGGCGCTTCTTCGCGGGCCTCGACCGGGTGGACGTGCTGGTGAACAACGCGGGAGGCACGCCGTACCGGCTGCTCGGCGAGTCCGACGCGGAGCGGCACGCGCGCGTGGTCGAGCTCAACCTCACGGCGCCGATGACCGCGTCGCTGGCCGCGCGGGAGCAACTGCGGCGCACACGCGGCGCCGTCGTGATGATCGGCAGCGTGAGTGGCGCGAGACCCTCGCCGGGCACGGCGGCCTACGGGGCGGCCAAGGCGGGCCTGGAGAACCTGGCGCGCTCGATGGCGGTGGAGTGGGCGCCCGAGATACGGGTGAACACGCTGGTCCTCGGGATGGTGCGCACCGAGCTGTCCCATCTGCACTACGGGGACGAGGAAGGCGTGGCGGCGGTGGGGCGCACGGTGCCGATCGGCCGCCTCGCCGAGCCGTCGGAGATCGGGGACGCGGCGGTGTTCCTCGCCTCGGACGCGGCGTCGTACATCACGGGGGCGAGCCTCCTGGTGCACGGAGGCGGGGAGCGACCGGCGTTCCTGGACGCGGCAACTGTCAACAAGGAGGCGTGACATGGAGAAGGGCACGGGAGCGGACATGGGTGCGGGTGCAGGTTCGGGGCTGTGCGCGGGGCGAGTCGTGATCGTCACGGGGGCCGGGCGTGGCCTGGGGCGCGCGCACGCGCTGGCGTTCGCCGCCGAGGGCGCACGCGTCGTGGTCAATGACCTGGGGGTGGGCCTGGACGGGGCTCCGGCGCCGGACAGTCCGGCGGCCCAAGTGGTCGAGGAGATACGGGCCCTGGGCGGCGAGGCGGTCGCCCACGGCGGGGACATCGCGACCACGGAGGGCGCCGCGTCCCTCGTCGCCACGGCCCTCGACACCTTCGGGCGCCTGGACACGCTGATCAACAACGCCGGCTTTCTCCGCGACCGGATGCTGGTCAACCTCGACGAGGACGACTGGGACGCGGTCATGCGGGTGCATCTCAAGGGCCACTTCCTGCCCTTGAAGCACGCGGCGGCGCACTGGCGCGCGGAGGCGAAGGCGGGCAGGACACCCTCGGCCCGGGTCGTGAACACGTCCTCGGGGGCGGGGCTGCTCGGCTCCGTGGGCCAGGGCAACTACAGCGCGGCGAAGGCCGGCATCGTGGGCCTGACCCTGGTCGCCGCGGCGGAGATGGGGCGGTACGGGGTGCAGGTGAACGCGGTCGCCCCGGCGGCCCGCACCCGCATGACGGAGCGCACGTTCGCCGACACGATGGCCGCCCCCGAGGACGGCTTCGACGCGATGGCCCCGGAGAACGTGTCGCCGGTGGTGGTGTGGCTCGGCTCCGCCGCGAGCGACGGCGTGACCGGCCGCGTCTTCGAGGCGGAGGCCGGCCGCATCACGGTCATGGAGGGCTGGCGTCCGGGCCCCACCGCAGACAAGGCGGCACGCTGGACCCCGGCCGAGGCCGGGGAGGCGGCGAGGGAACTCCTCGGCAGGGCGGAGGTTCCGGGGGCGGTGTACGGGAGCGGGTGAAGCCGCCCCCGTAGGGGCGTGCCCCCGCCCCTACGGGCCCGCCGGCACCTTCCCGCTGAGCCGCGTCACCTTCCCGCTGAGCGGGAATCCGGCCTCCCTCCACGTCCCGGCTCCGACCTACCGTCTGGCCCACCGCGGTGCACCGCACCGCGGGTCAGACCGCCACCCCAAGGAGCCGAGATGCTTGACGTCCGCAGTCGGCAGGAGGCCGCCGCGCGCTTGCGTCGCGCCGAGCTCGGCCGCAGTCCCGTCGCGCCCCTGGCCGGCGCGTTCGAAGGCATCGGCACCGAGGACGCGTACGAGATCCAGCTGATCAACATCCGGCACAGGACCGCCCTGGGTGCCCAGGTCACCGGGCACAAGGTGGGCCTCTCGTCGCCGGTGATGCAGCGCATGATGGGCGTCGACGAGCCCGACTACGGTCATCTCCTCGACGACATGGAGCTGCGCGAGGACCAGCCCGTGGACACCGTCCGCTACTGCGCGCCCCGTGTCGAGGTCGAGATCGGATTCGTGCTCGGCGACGACCTGCCGGGCGAGGGCTGCACCCCGGCCGACGTCCTCGCCGCGACCGAACGCGTCGTGCCCGCCCTGGAGTTGATCGACAGCCGGATCGCCGACTGGCGCATCACGATCGCCGACACGATCGCCGACAACGCCTCGTCCGCCGGATATGTCATCGGCGAGGGACGCGACCCGAGCGGCCTCGACCTGAAGGCCGTCGAGGCGCGGCTCACCTGTGACGGCGACGAGCTCGCACAGGGCCGCGGTGACGCCGTGCTCGGTGACCCCGCCGTCTCCGTCGCCTGGCTGGCCCGCACCGTCGCCCGCTTCGGCGTGCCCCTGCGCAAGGGGCACGTCATCCTGCCCGGCTCCTGCACCCGCGCCGTCGATGTCGAAGCGGGCCGCACCTACACCGCCGAGTTCACCGGACTCGGCGCCGTATCGCTCTCGTTCCGATGACCCCGACGGGTCCGCTGACTCTGCTGAGGTACGTATGACTGCGAAGAAGGCCACCGCCGCGATCGTCGGCTCCGGGAACATCGGCACCGACCTGCTCCACAAGCTCCACCGCTCCCCGTACATCGAGCCGCGCTGGATGATCGGCGTCGATCCCGACAGCGCGGGCCTCGCGCGGGCGCGGAAGCTGGGGGTCGAGGCGAGCCACGAGGGCGTCGAGCATCTGCTCGCCCAGGACGAGCGGCCCGACCTCGTCTTCGAGGCGACGAGCGCCTACGTCCACCGCGCCAACGCCCCCCGTTACGCCGAACTCGGCATCAGGGCCATCGACCTGACCCCGGCCGCCGTCGGCCCCGCCGTGGTCCCGCCCGCGAACCTCACCGCGCATCTCGACGCGCCCAACATCAACATGATCACCTGCGGCGGCCAGGCCACCATCCCCATGGTGTACGCGGTCTCACGCGTCGTGCCCGTCGCGTACGCGGAGATCGTCGCCTCCGTCGCCTCGGTGTCCGCGGGGCCCGGCACCCGCGCGAACATCGACGAGTTCACCCGTACGACGTCCCGCGGCATCGAGGAGATCGGCGGCGCCGCGCGCGGCAAGGCGATCATCATCCTCAACCCGGCCGAGCCGCCCGTCATCATGCGCGACACCGTCTTCTGCGCCATCCCCGAGGACGCCGACCGGGACGCGATCACCCTCTCGGTGAAGGAGATCGCCGAGAGCGTGGCCACATACGTACCCGGCTACCGGCTGCGCACGGAACCGCAGTTCGACGACCCCTCACCCATGAACGGCGGGATGGCGCGCGTCGCGATCTTCCTGGAGGTGGAGGGCGCGGGCGACTTCCTGCCGCCGTACGCAGGAAACCTCGACATCATGACCGCCGCCGCGACAAAGGTCGGCGAGGAGCTCGCGAAGGGGATCCGCAAGTGAAGCCGTACTCCGAGACGCTCGACATCCGCGTCACCGACTCCTCGCTGCGCGACGGTTCGCACGCGAAGCGGCACCAGTTCACCGCCGACGACGTACGCAGCATCGTCGGCGCCCTCGACGGCGCGGGCGTCCCCGTCATCGAGGTCACGCACGGCGACGGCCTCGGCGGCTCGTCCTTCAACTACGGGTTCTCGAAGACGCCCGAGCAGGAGCTCATCAAGGCCGCCGTCGACACGGCGCGGCAGGCGCGCATCGCGTTCCTGATGCTGCCCGGCCTCGGCGTGAAGGACGACATCAGGGCCGCGCACGCGAACGGCGCGAGCGTGTGCCGCATCGCGACGCACTGCACGGAGGCCGACATCTCCGTCCAGCACTTCGGCCTCGCGCGGGAGATGGGCCTGGAGACCGTCGGATTCCTGATGATGGCGCACTCCACAACCCCGGAGCGGCTCGCCGCCCAGGCCAGGATCATGGCCGACGCCGGCTGCCAGTGCGTGTACGTCGTCGACTCGGCCGGCGCCCTGGTGATGGACGACGTCACCGACCGGGTGTCCGCGCTCGTCGCCGAGCTGGGCGACGACGCGCAGGTCGGCTTCCACGGACACGAGAACCTCGGCCTGGGCGTGGGCAATTCCGTGGCCGCCGTGCGCGCCGGAGCGCTGCAGATCGACGGCTCGACGCGGCGGCTCGGCGCGGGCGCCGGCAACACGCCCGTCGAGGCGTTCGCCGCCGTCTGCCACAAGATGGGCCTGCGCACCGGCATCGACGTACTGAAGATCATCGACGCGGCCGAGGACGTCGTGCGGCCCGTCATGGACGACGAGTGCCTGCTCGACCGGATGTCCCTCCTGATGGGGCACGCCGGCGTCTACTCCAGCTTCCTCAAGCACGCCTACCGGCAGGCGGAGCGCTACGGCGTCTCCGGCGCCGAGATCCTGCTGCGCGCCGGGGAACGCCGCCTCGTCGGCGGCCAGGAGGACCAGCTCATCGACATCGCCGTCGAACTCGCGGCACGCGACTGAAGGGCAGGACACGCGACATGACCGCACAGCAGCAAGAGGTCCGCGTCATCGAGGCCGCCGCACCGCCGGCCCGCTACGCCCGCGGCTGGCACTGCCTGGGCCTGACCACCGCCTTCCGTGAGGGCGGCCCGCACGAGATCGAGGCGTTCGGCACGAAGCTCGTCGTATTCCGGGGGGAGGACGACGACTGCCTGCACGTCCTCAACGCGTACTGCCCCCACATGGGCGGCAATCTCGCCCACGGCACCGTCAAGGGCGACGCCGTCGCCTGCCCGTTCCACGACTGGCGCTGGGCGGGCGACGGGCGCTGCGCCGGCATCCCGTACGCGCGACGCGTCCCGCCGCGCGCCAGGACCCGCGCCTGGACCACCCTCGAACGCAACGGCCAGCTCTACGTGTGGCACGACCCCGAGGGCGATGAGCCCCCGCCCGGCGTCACCATCCCGGAGATCGAGGGCTTCGGCAGCCCCGAGTGGTCCGACTGGTCCTGGAGCGCGCTGCGCGTCGAGAACTCCAACTGCCGCGAGATCGTGGACAACGTCGTCGACATGGCGCACTTCTTCTACGTCCACTACGCGTTCCCGAACTACTTCAAGAACATCTTCGACGGCCATGTCGCCACCCAGTACATGGAGTCCACGCCGCGCGGCGACGTCGAGCTCGGCACGCTGTCGACCGGCGGCGGCCTGCGCTCCGACGCCTCGTACTTCGGCCCCTCATACATGATCGACAAGCTGTGGAGCGATGTCGGGGGAGGCGTCGAGATGGAGTCCGTCCTCATCAACTGCCATTACCCGATCGACGAGAACAGCTTCATGCTCATGTACGGCGCGATCGTCAGGAAGCTGCCCGGCATGACGGACGAGCAGGCCGCCGACGCCGCCCGGCTCACCTCCGAGGGCCTCGCGGTCGGCTTCGAGCAGGACGTCGAGATCTGGCGGAACAAGACCCGCATCGACAACCCCCTCCTCACCGAGGAGGACGGCCCCGTCTATCAACTGCGGCGCTGGTACGAGCAGTTCTACGTGGATGCCGGCGACGTCAAGGACGAGATGGTGCGGCGCTTCGAGTTCGAGATCGACACCGAGCGCGCGACCGCCGCCTGGCGCGCGGAGGTCGAGGAGAACCTCGCCCGGCGGGAGGCCGACTGATGCGGCCGGTGCAGTGCGGGGCCTGCGGAAACCAGGTCCTGTGCGAGAAGTTCAGCGCCGCCCACACGCAGATCCAGTGGACCGAGGAGGCGGCCGCGGTCTGCCCGATCATCGCGGAGCGCGTCGCGGCCGGCGAGCTGAGCGCGCGGGTACGGGGCTGTGCGCCGCTGCGGGCGAGCATCGACGTGGCGGTCGCGAGCGGGCTCCTGGAGGTCGCGGATGCCTAGCGTGAGGGTCCGGGTCGCCGAGGTGATACGGGAGACGGCCGATGCGGTCTCCCTCGTCCTGGACGCGCAACTCCCTTACAGCCCCGGTCAGTTCATGACCGTACGGTTGCCGGGTGGCGGGGCTCGCTGCTACTCGCTGGCCAGCTCCCCGCACACCGGCGAGCCCATGAAGGTGACGGTGAAGAGGGTCGCCGGGGGAGTCGGGTCGGGCTGGATGTGCGAACGTGTCGCACCCGGCGACGAACTGGAGGTCCTGCCGCCCGCCGGCACGTTCACGCCGCCCGACCTCGACGGGGACCTGCTGCTCGTGGCGGGCGGCAGCGGCATCACCCCCGTCGTCTCCATCGCCAAGTCGGCCCTCGCCGCGGGCCGCGGCCGGGTCGCCCTCCTGTACGCCAACCGCGACGAGGAGTCGGTCGTCTTCCGCGAGGAACTCCGGCTCCTGGGAGTCGAGTTCGCGGGCCGGCTCACCGTCGTGCACTGGCTGGAGACCCTCCAGGGCCTGCCCACGGCCGCCGCCCTGCGCGCACCCCTCGCCCCGTACGCGGGCCGAGACGCCTATCTGTGCGGCCCTGCGCCCCTGATGGACGCGGCCGAGCAGGCGCTACGGGCGGTGGGCGGCCGGTCCGTGCGCAGGGAGCGGTACTTCTCGCTCGGCGACGACGTGTTCGCCGAGCGGGCGGACCCGGTCGAACCGGCCGGTGACGGTCACCGGCTGCACGTGGAACTCGACGGCGAGGAGCGGGAAGTGGCGTGGCCCGCCGGTACGCCCCTGCTCGACGCACTGCTCGCCGCCGGCGTCGACGCCCCCTTCTCGTGCCGCGAGGGCGCGTGCAGCGCCTGCTGCTGCCGGGTCACCAAGGGGGAGGTCACGATGGCGCGCAACGAGGTGCTCGACCGGCGGGACCTCGACGAGGGGTACGTACTCGCGTGCCAGGCACTGCCGGTGTCGGACGCGGTGGGGGTCACGTACTCCTGAGGCGCGCGGGCCGGGTCCGCCTCTGAGGCGCCCGGCCCGCGCGGACGAGGCGGGCCGGCCCCTCAGGAGCGGACCCGCCCGCTACATCCACTCGCTCGTCCGCAGCCACCCCATCATGTTGTCCATCGCCTGTTCGGAGACGCCCGGTGCGCAGCTCGGGGGCGGCGCCGAGCGGGTCGCACGCCCGGGCCCGTACAGGTCGCGCCAGACCGTGCGGGCGCAGGCGAGCACGGCGGGCGCGAGGCGTTCCAGGTCGCGCTGGGCCGCCAGGCCCTTGCCGGACAGCGAGATCGCGGCGACGGCCCGGCCCGCGCCGCGCAGCGGGGCCGCGACACAGACGACGTCGCGGTGGCTCTCCTCGTGGTCGAAGGCGACGCCACGGTCGCGGGCCGCGGCGAGCGCGGAACGCAGCGCGGTCGGATGGGTGAGGGTGCGCGGTGTGCGGGGGCGCAGCCCGTGCGCGAGGACGCTTTCGACGGTGGCCGGGTCGCTGAACGCGAGGACCGCCTTGCCGGCGGCCGTGCAGTACGCGGGCATGCGGCCGCCGACCCGTGAGGGCACCGACGTGTCGTGCAGGCCGCCGATCCGCTCCAGGCAGACCACGTCGGCGCCGTCGAGGACGTACAGGTGCACCAGATGCCCGGTCGACTCGTGCAGCGCGTGCAGCCGGGGGAGCGCCGCCCGGCGCAGCCGGTTGTGGTGGGCGGCGAGCGCGCCCAGTTCGAGCATCCCCATGCCCATCCGGTAGTCCCGGCCCTCCCGGTCGAGCCAGCCCAGCCGCACCAGCTGGTCGAGGATGCGGTGGGCGGAGGACCGGGGGATTCCGGAGCGCCGGATCACCTCGGTGAGGGAGAGGCGCGGCTGCGCGCCGTCGAAGGCGCCGAGCACCTTCGCGGCCTTCTCCAGGAGCGAGGGCGCGGCGCCCCCGACGAACCCGGTCTGCTCGGGCATGGTTGAACCCCCAGGACAACAGGGCGCATCCGCGACATTGCGGGCGCGTTGACGACCTCGCGCCGACCTTGCCATGCGCCCGCGACCCAGGGGAAGAGCCGGGAGCTATGTATTTCGGTTCGGCATACCTCTGGGTGTATCCACGGGCAGACCTTCAGGCGCATCTCCGGGCGTGCCCGGAGATGCGCCTGTCGCCGTGGCGCGGCCCTCGCGAGGTATGCCTGTCGCCGTGGCGCGGCCCCCGCGAGGTACGCCTGTCGCCGTCGCGCCGCCCCTTCGGCGCGCCCGTCGCCGTTACGCCGCGCCCGCCACGAGCGAGCGCAGCAGCCCCACATCGGCCCCCGTGAGATCGGCGACGACCGTGCGGCCGGGGGCCGGGGCGATCGGCCGCACCGACGGGACCGCGAGGACCGCGCACCCCGCCGCCTCCGCCGACGCCACCCCCGTCGGGGTGTCCTCCACCGCGACGCACCGCGCGGGCTCCGCGCCGAGGGTCGCCGCCGCCGCGAGATACGGGTCCGGCGCCGGCTTCGTGCGCGGCGTGTCCTCGGCCCCGTACACCGCGTCGAAGACGTGTCCGTCGAGGGACGCGGCGATCCGGCGCACCACCGCGCGAGGCGACGCCGACACCAGGGCGGTCGGGACCCCCGCCGCGCGCAGTGCGGCGAGCAGCCCGAGCGCGCCGGGCCGCGGCGGCGCGCCCTCGGTGATCCGGGCGGTGAAGTCCCTGCCCAGCTCGTCCGCGAGGTCCTCGCGGGGCGCGCCCAGGGACTCGTACAGAAGGTCCGCCGCGTCCTCGACCGAGCGTCCGAGCACCGCGGCGCGGCCCTCCTCGTCCAGGGGGCGGCCGTGGCGCACGGACACGGCCTCGACGACCTCGAGCCACATGTCCTCGGTGTCGACGAGCGTGCCGTCCATGTCGAAGAGCACCGCCTGGAGAGCGGAGGGTTCGACAGGCAGCGCGCGGGTGGGCGCGCCGGCGTGGGCGCGAGGGGTGTTCACAGTGCTCCAGAAGCCGAAGGGACAGGCCGACGTGAAAGCCGACCGGAAAGGCCGACGGGAAGGCCGACCCTCTCATTACGGTCGCCCGGCATGACAGGTCGGTGAACGGGGCGCGCCATCCGGGCAGCCCACAGGCGACAGCAGGGGAACCCGCCGTGGTTCCCGCTCAGCGGGAACCACCCGTTCTCGGCCCGCGGGAGGCGGGCGTACGGTCCAGCCACTCGAACCCGCACCCAGGAGAGGGCTCCCGCATGAGCGAATCCCCGGCCACCGCAGCAGCCGTACTCGAAGCGGTCCGCGCCCTCGCGCCGGCGCTGCGTGAACGCGCCGCCGAGGCGGAGGCGCTGCGCAAGGTGCCCGACACGTCGGTCAAGGACCTTGAGCAGACCGGCTTCTTCCGGCTCCTCCAGCCCCGGGCCCACGGCGGATTCGCCGCCGACCCGGCCGTCTTCTACGCCGCCGTCCGCGAGATCGCCCGGGCCTGCGGCTCCACCGGCTGGGTCGCGTCCGTCGTAGGCGTCCACCCCTGGCACGTCGCGCTCTACGACCCGCGCGCCCAGGAAGAGGTGTGGGGCGCCGACCCGTCGACCCGGATCTGCTCCTCGTACGCCCCGACCGGCAAGGTCACCCCCGTCGACGGCGGCTTCCGCATCAGCGGCTCCTGGAGCTTCTCCTCCGGCTGCGACCACGCGGACTGGGCGCTGCTCGGCGGCCTCGTCATGGACGCGGACGGCCGGCCCGTCGACATGCGGACGTTCCTCGTGCCGCGCGCCGAGTACCGCATCGACGACGTGTGGGACACCGTCGGCCTGCGCGGCACCGGCTCCAACAACGTCGTGTGCGAGGACGTGTTCGTGCCCGAACACCGCGCCCTCAGCTTCGGCCCGGTCACGGCCCTGAACGTGCCGGGCCACGCGGTCAACCCGGAGCCGCTCTACCGCCTCCCGTACGCCGCCATCTTCACCACCACCATCTCCACCCCCATCGTCGGCATCGCCGAGGGCGCCCTCGACTCGTACGTGGAGGCCACCCGCAAGCGCTTCCGCGTCTCCTACGGCCAGCAGGTCGCCGAGGACCCCTTCGCACAGGTCCGCATCGCCCGCGCCGCCTCCGACATCGACGCCGCGGGCCTTCAGCTCCAGCGCAACATCGCCGAGTTGTACGCCTGCGCGGAGCGCGGCGAGGAACTCCCGATGCCGCTGCGCGCCCGCGCCCGCCGCGACCAGGTCCTCGCCACCGAACGCGCCGTCGCCGCCGTCGACCTGCTCATGGAGAACGCGGGCGGCGGCGCCATGCGCACCGGCCCCAACCCGGTGCAGCGCGCCTGGCGCGACGTCCACACCGGCCGCGGCCACGCCGCCAACGACCCCGAGCGCGCCCTCCTCCTCTCCGGCCAGAGCGCCCTCGGCCTCGACATCCAGGACACGATGCTGTGAACACCCTGACTGCCCAGAGCACTTCGCGGACCGTCAAGGCGGCGGGCCTCACGCTCCACTACCACGAGGCGGGCCCCGACGCCCCGGACGCCCCCGTCGTGATCATGCTGCACGGCGGTGGCCCCGGCGCCTCGGGCTGGTCCAACTTCGGCCGCAACCTGCCCGTGTTCGCCGAGCACTTCCGTACCCTCCTGATCGACCAGCCCTGCTACGGCGCCTCCGGCAAGCCCGAGCTCACCAAGGACTTCTTCTCCTTCGCGGCCGACGCCGTGGCCGCCCTCATGGATGAACTGGGCATCCCTCAGGCGCACTTCGTCGGCAACTCCCTCGGTGGCGGCACTGCGACCCGGATGGCCCTCGACCACCCGGACAAGGTCGGCAAGCTCCTCCTGATGGGCCCGGGCGGCATCTCCGTCAACCTGTTCGCGCCCGATCCGACCGAGGGCATCAAGAAGCTCTTCGCGTTCAACGGCTCGGGCGAGCCGACCCGCGCCATGATGCGCGACTTCCTCACCACCCTCGCGTACGACGCCTCGATCGTCACCGACGCGTTCGTCGAGGAGCGCTACGCGCAGGCCGTCGACCCCGAGGCCAAGCTCGGCAACGACCGCATGGCCGCGTCCTTCGCCAAGTGGCCCGCCGACACGATGCTGTGGCGCGAGGCCCACCGCATCACCGCGCCCACCCTCCTCACCTGGGGCCGCGAGGACCGCGTCAACCCGCTCGACGGCGCCCTGGTCGCCCTCAAGACCATCCCGGACGCACGCCTGCACGTCTTCCCGCACTGCGGCCACTGGGCGCAGACCGAGCGGTTCGACGAGTTCAACCGCCTCGCCGTCGACTTCTTCCGCAACTAGTCACCAGCCGCCGGTCGCCGGCCACACGTCACCAGCCGCTGGTCACGAGCCACCAGCCACCAGCCAAGCCACCAGTCACCAGTCACCAGTCACCAGCCTCCGAAAGGCCCGCAGCCATGGACATCCGCTCTCTGGGCTTTCTCCGCATCGAGACCGCGAAGCTCGCCGAGTGGCGTACCTACGCCATCGACATCCTCGGGATGACGGTGGGCGCCGACTCGACGGACACCGTCCTGCACGCCCGGATCGACGACCGCATCCGCCGCCTGTCCTTCGTGGCGGGCGAACACGACCGGCTCCTGTCCGCCGGCTTCGAGGTCGCGAACGCGCGAGCGCTCGCCGAGGCCGCCGCCGAACTCGAAGCGGCCGGCGTCGCCGTCAAGCACGCCGACGACGCCACCCTCGCCGACCGCCGTGTCCAGGGCCTCATCCACTGCGAGGACCCGGCCGGCAACCCCCTGGAGATCTACTGGGGCCAGGCCCAGGACCACACCCCGCTCGCCGCCCCGTACGGCAACCGCTTCGTCACCGGCGACCACCTCGGCCTCGGCCACGTCGTCATGCCCGCCCCCGACATGGAAGCCACCCTCGACTTCTACGAGAACCTCCTCGGCTTCCAGCTCCGCGACCGGATGAAGCTGCCGCCCGTCGCCGTGCCCACGGGGAAGCCGGGCCAGGACTTCTACTGGATGAACTTCCTCAGCCCCAACGCCCGCCACCACAGCCTCGGCCTGTACCCGGGCGAACTCCCGCCCGGCATCGTGCACTTCATGGTCGAGCTGGAGCGCCTCGACGACGTCGGCTTCTGCCTCGACCGCA
The DNA here is from genome assembly GCF_055582645.1 of Streptomyces sp. NPDC107517. NCBI lineage: Bacteria > Bacillati > Actinomycetota > Actinomycetes > Kitasatosporales > Streptomycetaceae > Streptomyces > Streptomyces sp. NPDC107517. The sequence continues at coordinate 599,834 of NZ_JBVJPM010000002.1, forward strand.
TGAACGCGGCGGGCATCCCGATCGCCTCCACCCTCGGCCGGCACTCCAACGACCACATGGTGTCCTTCTACGCGCAGGCCCCCGGCGGCTTCCAGGTCGAGTACGGCTGGGACGGTCTCATCGTCGACAAAGCGACCTGGGTGACGAAGGAGATCACGGCCGACAGCTTCTGGGGCCACCGGTGGAACGGCTGACCCCGGACGCGTTCCGTGACGTCCTGGGCCACTTCGCGTCCGGCGTCACGGTCGTCGCCGCCCTCGACGAGGACACCGGCGAACCGGTGGGCCTCGCCTGCCAGTCCTTCGCCTCGCTCTCCCTCGAACCGCCGCTCGTGCTGCTGTGCGTCGCCAAGTCGTCGACGAGCTGGCCCAAGGTGCGGCGCGCGGGCCGGTTCGGCGTCTCGATCCTCGCCGACGACCAGCGCGCCGTGTGCACCGCCGTCGGCCGCAGCGGCCCCGACAAGTTCCGCGACGTGCGGTGGGAGCCGATCGAAGGCGGCGCCGTCCGCGTCGCGGGCGCCCTCGCCACCGTCGACTGCGAGCTGTACGCCGTCCACGAGGCCGGCGACCACTGGATCGTCACCGCCCGCGTCCTCGGCCTGACCGCACGCGACGGCGGCAACCCCCTCCTCTACTTCCGCAGCGCCTACGCCACCGGGGAGTTCGCATGAGTGACGCCGAGATCGGTTACGACGTGGTGGTCGTCGGGTCCGGCGCCGCCGGGTTCGCCGCCGCGATCACCGCCCGCCTGCGCGGACTGACCGCCCTGATCGTCGAGAAGACTGACCAGTACGGCGGATCCACCGCCCTGTCCGGCGGCGCGATCTGGGTGCCGGGCAACTTCCACCTCGACGCGGCCGGCCTCGGCGACACGTACGAGAAGGCCCGCGCCTACCTCGACGCGACCGTCGGCGACCGCGTACCGGGCGACCGCAAGGACGCCTATCTGCGGCACGGGCCGCGCATGGTCCGCGAGTTCCACGACCGCACCGCCGTCCGCTTCATGTACACGCCCGGCTACTCCGACTACTTCCCGGAGGCGCTCGGCGGCATGGCGCAGGGCCGCTCGGCCGAGCCGTGCGTCGTCGACCTCAAGGAACTCGGCCCGCTCGCCCGGGACCTGCGCCGGGCCGGGCTGCCCACGTACGGGCTGACCATGACGTCGTACGACTTCCGCTTCCTCAACATGGTCGCCCGCACCTGGGCCGGCAAGCGCAGGTCGGTGCGGGTGGGGGCGAGGGCCGTGGGCGCGGCGCTGCGCGGGCGCAAGCTGCTCTCGCTCGGCGAGGCGCTGATCGCCAGGATGCGGCTCTCCCTGGAGCGGCTCGGCGGTGACCTGTGGCTGTCGGCGCCGCTGACGGGCCTCGTCGTGGAGGGTGGCCGCGTCACCGGCGTCCGTGTCCTGCGCGACGGGGCCGAACACGTCGTACGGGCCCGTGGCGGCGTCGTCCTCGCCTCCGGCGGCTTCTCCCACGACCAGGCGCTGCGCGAGAAGTACCTGCCGCAGCCCACGTCCACCGCCTGGACCCACTCCTCCGAGGGCCAGATCGGCGACGCCCTGCGCCTGGGCGAGGAACTCGGCGCCGCCACCGACCTCCTCGACAAGGTGTGGGGCGCCCCCTCCCTGTGCCCGCCCGGCGAGAAGCCGTTCTTCCTCGTCGCCGACCGGGGCATCCCCGGCATGGTGATCGTGAACGCGGCGGGGGAGCGGTACGCCAACGAGGCGGCGCCGTACCACGAGTTCGTGGACCGCATGTACGCCGCCGACCGACCCGACGCGACGACCGTCCCGTCCTGGCTGATCCTCGACGCCCGCTCCAAGGCCCGCTACATCTTCGCGGGCCTCTTCCCCGGCCAGGCCTTCCCCAAGCGGTGGCGCGGGAGCGGCTTCCTGAAGCAGGCCGCCACCGTGGAGGAACTCGCCCGGATCATCGAAGCGCCCCAACTTCCGTCTGCCATAAGGAGGTTCAACGGCTTCGCCGCCGCCGGAAAGGACGGGGACTTCGCGCGCGGCGACAGTGTCTACGACCGCTACTACGGCGACCCGACCCTCCCGAACCCCAACCTCGCCCCCCTCGACAAGGGCCCCTTCTACGCCGTCCCCGTCCACCCCGGCGACATCGGCACCAAGGGCGGCCTCGTCACGGACGCGGACGCCCGCGTCCTGCGCGAGGACGGCACGCCCGTCGCCGGGCTCTACGCCTCCGGGAACTGCTCGGCGGCCGTCATGGGGGAGACGTACCCGGGGCCCGGTGCGACGATCGGGCCCGCCATGGCGTTCAGCTGGGCCGCCGTCAACGACATCGCGGGACCGTCCACTCGAGACGCGCTCTGACCCGCGCGTCCGGGACGTGGCGGATCGCGTCCCGGGCCGTGTCGTGCGCGTACCCGCCCGGCGCCTGGCAGGCGAGGATCCGCGCGAGCGCCTCGACGGCCCGCGGATCGTGGCGCAGCGCCAGACCGCGGGCCGCCTCCGCCGCGGCGTCCGCGACCGGGTCTTCGAGGAGCGCGGCCAGCGCGTCGCGCACCTCGGCCGTGTCGGCGGGCGCGGCGGCGAGCGCCGCCGCGGCCCAGTTGCGCACATCGCCGTCCGCGTCGTGGGCCAGCGCGACCAGCGCCGCGACGGCCGCGTCGTGACCGGCGGGCACCAGGCCCGTGAGGGCGAGCGCCACCGCGCGCCGCACCCGCGGCTCCGGATGCCCGGTGTGGAGCAGGATCTCCGGCAGCGCGGCCGGGTCGTCGAGATGGCCGAGCGCGACGACCGCCGAGCGCAGAGCGGCGGTGTCGCGGGCCGTACGGGCGAGGGCGCGCAGCACGGGCAGCGACCTGGCCGTGTACCGGCCGCGCGGTCCCAACTGCCCGAGCACGTCCGCCCCGAAGGCCCGTCGCGGTGCCTCATCGCTCGCGCACCACGCGGCCGCCGACCGGTACGTCTCCTCGTCACCGCGCGCCTGGAGCGCCGCAACGGCCTCGGTCCAGTCGTCGTCGTCCGGGTCACCGCGACGCAGCGCACGCTCCGCAAGCTCGGCGGCCGACGTCACGACACCCAAGTCCGCCTCCAGGAGCGTGGCGATGGCCGCGTGCCCCGTCTGCATGTCGTTACCCGAACGCGGCCGCCCCTCCTCGTCCAGCAGCTCCACGACCACGGTCACCCCGCCGTCCTCTGCGAACCGCTGCGTCACCGCCTCGCTCCCGGGCCGCTCGAGGCCCGCACGCAGCACCGCCGCCACATCCACACCGCACCAGGCCAGCGCCTCCGCGAGCGCCTCGGTCCGCCCCTGCGCGCCGTGTTCGAGCAGCGCCCGCACACACCCCGTCGACCCGCGCCTCGCCGCCGCGACCAGCGGAAGGCCGCCGCCGGGACCCGGCAGCTGCGGATCCGCGCCGCCGTCGAGCAGCGCCCGCACCACCCCTTCGTGCCCGCGCTGGAGCGCCCATGCCATCGCCGTGAACCCGAACTCCTCGCGCAGATCGACCCGCGCGCCCGCCCCGAGCAGCGCCCGCACGACCTCCGTGTGCCCGCCGCACGCCGCCCCGCACAGCGGCAGATCCGTGCCACCGCTCAGCCGGTCCGGGTCCGCCCCGGCCGACAACAGCAGCCGAACGATGCCCGGCTCGTCGCTCACCGACGCCAGATAGAGCGCCGTACGGCCCTCGTCGTCCGGCTCGTCCGCCGCCGCGCCCGCGCGCAGGGCCCGCACCACCGCGTCCTCGTCACCGCCGTACACCGCGTCGAACAGGCCGCTCGCGCCCGCCTTCAGCTCTTCGTCCATATGTCGACCATCGCCCCTCACCCGGGGTGAACGCAAAGCGTTTTGATCCTATGTGTCGCAATCCATGACGGTGTGACACAGTGCGCACCGCGCCCGCACCCGGCCCCGCACCGGGACCCTGATCCGCTGATGGCACGTCGGACACGGAAACGTCACCCGCAGCGCGGACCCCTCCGTCGAGAACGCGTACGCACCGCCCGGCGCCACGCCGCCCACCCCGCTCTCCCGCGCCTCGCGCCGGTCCTTCGCGTACCGCCGCCGCCCCGCCCACCCGGCCGCCGTCAGCGGCGGCTGCTGCTCGTCGGCCCGCGCCCGCGCCAGCCCCTTCGTGTACGCGGTGTAGGCCTGGGCACTGGTGAACCACGTCTCCGGCGCCTCACCGAACGCCACCGACCGCTTGGCCAGGACGTAACCGAACTCCTCCGGCGTGAGATAGCCGAGCTTCTGCGACGACGCCGCGTCCTCCCGGTACGCGTCGAGCAGCAGCCACCCCGCCCCCAGATAGGTGGTTGCCGTGTCCGTGAGGATCTCGTTGTCCCGCGTCCCCGGGAACGAGAGCCCGAGCCGGTGCAGATAGACGTGCATGACCTCATGGGCGAGCGCGGCCCCGATGTCACGCCGATGCGTACGGAACCGGTCGTTCAGCTCGATGAAGTACTCCGGACCCGCCGCCAGCTCCACACTCGCCGCGTGCGTCATCTCGCGGAAACTGACGATCATCCGCGCGTCCGGCAGCCGGTAGTGCCGCACCAGTTCACGCGCCACCCGCTGCGCGCCCAGATACAGGTCGTCCTGGTCGCAGAACGCCACGTCGACCGGGGCGACACTCGTCTCGAAGGCGTGCACGGTGTCGTACGAGAGCCGCTTGTACAGCGCGGTCACCGCCGCCCGCACCGTCTCCAGATGCGGAAAGCCGTGCTCCACCGGTCCGCCGTTCGCCACGCCCGCACCCCCTGGGGCCGCCGGGCACCCACCGCCCGGACACCGCAACTCCACTGTACGGCGGGATCCGGCAGGCCCACCGTGCGCGATTAGTCCAAGACCTCTCTCCCCTTTGTCCATGGGCCCGCACGCCCCGCCCCCACCATCGTGATCAACGCGCCCCACCATGAGCGCAGCGAGGACCGTGCCCGCCGGCTCCCACGGAGAGCGGCCCGCACCCCGTCGCGCGTAAAGAGGGGCCGGTTCCGTGACCCGGAACCGGCCCCGTACGTCGGCCCGGCGGCGCCTACGACAACGTCACACGCGGCTCGCCCGCCGCCTCCGTCTCCAGCACCCACACCTCGTTACGGCCCTCCCGCAGCACGGGACCGGGAACGTACAGCGAGTGCTGCGGCCCCACCGACCAGTAGCGTCCCAGGTTGAAGCCGTTCACCCACACGAACCCCCGTGTCCAGCCCGGCAGTTCGAGCTCCGCGTCCCCGGCGCCGCTCACCTCGAACGTGCCGCGGTACAGGCCCGCCGCCCCGGCGCGGCCGTCCACCGCCGCCAGGCCCCGCACCGCGTCCGCGTCGTCGAACGCGTCCAGGCGCAGCGCCCGCGCCCGCACCCCGTGCAGAAACTGCCGCTCGTGCAGCACCCCGCCCGTGACGCCCTTCGGCTCACCCGTGCGCGGACCGTAGTTGACCCGGCCCAGCGACTCCACCCACAGCTCGACACGGGCGGGTCCCGCGACGGGCTCCGCGAGGACCGGCTCGTCCTCCGTGAGCACCCCGGCCCGCACCCCGTCCACGTACACCACGGCACGGTCCCGCAGCCCCGCCACCCGCAGCGGATACGCCCGGCGCGGCCCCGGCACGTCGACGCTGTAGCGCACCAGCCCCCGGTCCACGTCGAGTTCCTCGAAGGTCGGCGGCACCGCGTACTCACCCTCCGCCGAACCGAGCCCGTCCAGGACCGCGTCCAGTGGCACATGCGACGTCAGCTCCGCCGTCACCGCGGCGGCCAGCTCCGCCGGCTGCTCGGGCACGTCCGGCAGCGGCCCGTCCGCGTACTCGGCGAACACCTCACGGAAGCGCCAGAACTTCTCCGTCGGCCGCCCGTGCTCGTCGACCGGCGCGTCGTAGTCGTACGACGTCACATCGGGCTGGAGCGGGCCCTCGTGCAACTGCCCCGCACGGTTGGCCCCCGCCCAGCCGCCGAAACTCGTCCCGCCGTGCGCCATGTACAGATTGACCGACGCCCCGCACTCCAGGATCTCCCGCAAAGCCGCCGCCGCGTCCTCGGCGTCCCGCACGACATGATCCGCGCCCCAGTGGTCGAACCAGCCGCACCAGAACTCCATGCACATCAGCGGACCCTTGGGCCGGTGCCGGCGCAGCGCCTCGAAACCCTTCCGCGCGTTCGACCCGAAGTTCGCCGTCGCGAGGACACCCGGTACCGACCCGCCCGTCAGCATGTGGTCGTCAGGACCGTCCGACGTGAAGAGCGCCGCCGTCACCCCGAGCCCGCGCAAACTGTCCGCGAGATGCGCCAGATACACCTGGTCCGAGCCGTACGAGCCGTACTCGTTCTCCACCTGCACCATGATCACCGGGCCGCCCCGGCCGAACTGCCGCTCCACGACCTGGGGGAGCAGCGCCGCGAACCAGCGGTCCACCGCCGCCAGGAACTCCCCGTCCCTGGTCCGCACCCGCGAGCCCAGCGGACCCGTCAGCCAGTGCGGCAGCCCGCCGTTCTCCCACTCGGCACAGATGTAGGGACCCGGACGCACGATCGCCCACAGCCCCGCCTCGCTCACCGCGTCCAGGAACCGGCCCAGAGCCCCCACGTCACGCAGCTCGCCGGGGCGCGGCTCGTGCAGATTCCACGGGACGTACGTCTCCACACAGTTCAGGCCCATCGCCCGCAGCATCGCGAGACGGTGCCCCCACTGCTCCTCGTGCACCCGGAAGTAGTGCAGCGCCCCCGACAGGAGCCGCACCGGCCGCCCGTCGACCTCGAAGTCGTCCTCGCCCACTCTGAACCCGGCCATCATGTCCCTCTCGTTCACGCACTGCCTGCCACGATCACCTCTGGCGGGCGGCACGGTCCATGGACAAAGATCAGCCCTGTTTGGACGCAACGCGCGCACCACCGGCACCACACCCGCCCAGGAAGGGACGTAAGCGGATGTACCACACCTGGATGCGGTATTTCACCCCCAGCCCGGCCCACCACCGCCTCGGCCTCGTCTGCCTCGGCGTCGGCCTCCAGCACGGCGCCCTGCCCACCGTCGGCCCCCGCACCCTCGACCACCACGTCGCCGTCGTCATCACCGCCGGACGCGGCTGGTACCAGGCCCCCGACGGCCGCCGCACCACCGTCACCGCACCCGCCCTCATCTGGGTCACCCCCGGCATCCCCCACCACTACGGGCCCGACCCCGACACCGGCTGGGACGAGTGCTTCGTCGACTTCACCGGCCCCGCCGCCACCACGTACACCGAACTCGGCTACATAGAGCCCGAACGCCCCGTCGTCCCCCTCTCCGACGCCGCCCACGCCCGCACCGCCGTCGGCCGCATCGCCCGCGCCGCCCGCCGCGGCAACCCCCTGCTCGAGGTCGAGACCGCCGCCGCCGTCCACGAACTCCTCGTCGCCCTGCGCCGCGCCCGCGCCGACATGTCCCCCGACGGCGACCCCGTCCTCCAGTCCCTCGCCCGCGACGCCTTCCAGCCCCTGTCCGTCGCCGAACACGCCGCCCGCCACGGCATGACCCCCGCCGAACTGCGCACCGCCGTACGCCGCGGCGCGGGCTGCAGCCCCAAGGACTACCTCCTCGGCATCCGCCTCGGCCGCGCCAAAGAACTCCTCGCCGCCACCGAACTCCCCGTCGCCGCCGTCGCCCGCCGCGTCGGCTACGACGACCCCGCCTACTTCTCCCGCCTGTTCACCCGCCGCGTCGGCACCGCGCCCGTCCGCTTCCGCGAACAACAGGGCCGCACCGTCCCCGGCGGCTGGTCGCACACGGTCCCCGACCCCGACCACCCGCCGATGCTGCGCTCCCCGGGCCCCACGATCGAGCGCCCCCGCGCCACGTAGGGTTTCCTCCCATGACCAACAGCAACGCCGCGGACTCCGTGGACTCCGCCGTCCGCGCCGAACTCGCCCGCCTGCGCGACAGCATCGACAACATCGACGCCGCCGTCGTCCACATGCTCGCCGAACGCTTCAAATGCACCCAGCAGGTCGGCCACCTCAAAGCCGAACACGCCCTGCCCCCGGCCGACCCCTCCCGCGAAGCCAGCCAGATCACCCGCCTGCGCCAGCTCGCCGAGAGCGCCAAACTCGACCCCGCGTTCGCCGAGAAGCTCCTCAACTTCATCATTTCCGAAGTGATCCGCCACCACGAGCAGATCGCCGCCAGTTCAAGCCCCTCCGGCGATTGAGGAGCGGGGCCCGGGGCAGAGCCCCGAGACGGTGACGCCGACGCCGGGCAAGGTCCTGTCAGAGGACGCCCCCGGGCCACCTGTCCCCTGCCGGAGGCGTGCGGCAGCATGTCCCCATGTCCGTACTGACGCGCGACGAAGCGCAGACCCGAGCCCAGCTCATCGACGTCCAGAGGTACGAGATCGACCTCGATCTCACCCGCGGAGCCGACACCTTCGACTCCACCACCGTCATCGGCTTCACCACCCGCACGGCCGGAGACACCTTCGTCGAGGTCAGGCCCGCCGCCCTGCGATCCGTCACCCTCGACGGACAGCCCCTGGACCCCGCCGCACTCGACGACAACCGGCTCCCCCTCACCGGACTCACCCCCGGCCCCCACGAACTGCGCGTCGAAGCCGCCATGGCCTACTCGCACACCGGCGAAGGCATGCACCGCTTCACCGACCCCGCCGACGGCGAGACGTACGTCTACACGCAGCTGTTCATGGAAGACGTCCAGCGCGTCTTCGCCGCCTTCGACCAGCCCGACCTGAAGGCCGTGTTCGACCTCACCGTCACCGCCCCCGACGGCTGCACCGTCCTCGCCAACAGCGTCACCGAGCACCTGGGAGAGGGAAAGTGGCGGGCCGCCACCACCCCGCTGCTCTCCACCTACCTCGTCGCCGTCGCCGCCGGACCCTGGCACTCCGTACGCACCGAGCACCGCGGCCTGCCCTTCGGCCTGCACTGCCGCCGTTCCCTCGCCCCCCACCTCGACGCCGACGCCGAGGAAATCCTCGACATCACCCGCGCCTGCTACGACCGCTACCACGAGAAGTTCGAGGAGCCCTACCCCTTCGACTCCTACGACCAGGCGTTCGTCCCCGAGTTCAACGCCGGCGCCATGGAGAACCCCGGACTCGTCACCTTCCGCGACGAGTTCGTCCACCGCTCCGCCGTCACCGACACCGAACGCCAGACCCGCGCCATGGTCATCGCCCACGAAATGGCCCACATGTGGTTCGGCGACCTCGTCACCCTCCAATGGTGGGACGACATCTGGCTCAACGAGTCCTTCGCCGAATACATGGGCTACCAGACCCTCACCGAAGCCACCCGCTTCAAGGACACCTGGGTCGACTTCGGAGTGTCCCGCAAGGCCTGGGGATACGACGCCGACCAGCGCCCCTCCACCCACCCCGTCGCCCCCGACGCGGTCCCCGACACCGCGTCCGCCCTGCTCAACTTCGACGGCATCTCCTACGCCAAGGGAGCCTCCGCACTACGGCAGTTGGTCGCCTGGCTGGGCGAGAAGGACTTCCTCGCCGGGATCAACACCCACTTCCAGCGCCACAAGTTCGCCAACGCCACCCTCGCCGACTTCATCGCCTCCCTCGCCCACCACACGGACCGCGACGTCCACGCCTGGGCCGACACCTGGCTGCGCACCACCGGCGTCGACACCCTCACCGCCACCGTCACCGAACACCCGGGGCAGGCAGAACTCACCCTCACCCGCGACGGCAGCCGCCCCCACCGCATCACCGTCGGCGTCTACGACCGCGACCTCATCGACGGCGCCACCCTCGTCCGCCGCGAACTGACCGACCTCGACATCTCCGACACCCCCGCCGAAGGCGAACACCGCCTCCACGGACCCCGCCCCGCCCTCGTCGTCCCCAACGACCAGGACCTCACCTACGCCAAGATCCGCCTCGACCCCCACTCCGAGGAAACCACCCTGCGCGGCCTGTCCCGCGTCCCCGACCCCCTCACCCGCGCCGTCCTGTGGAACTGCCTGCGCGACATGGTCCGCGACGGCGAACTCGAACCCCTCACCTACCTCGAAGCCGCCCGCGCCCACCTCCCCGCCGAAACCGAACTCGCCAACGTCCAAGGCGTCCTCGCCTTCGCCCGCACCCAGGTCGCCGACCGCTGCACCACCCCCGCCGAACGCCCCGACGCACTCGCCCTCCTCACCGACCTGTGCACCGACCTCATCCGCCGCACCGAGGACGGCAGCAACCCCGGCCTGCGCCTCACCGCCGTACGCACCCTCATCGACAGCGCCGCACACGCCGACACCATCCGCGACTGGTACGACAGCGGCAGCGTCCCCGGCGGCCCCGAACTCGACCCCGAACTGCGCTGGCGCATCCTCGGCCGCCTCTGCGTACTCGGCGCCGTCGACGACGCCGTCATCGAGGCCGAACTCACCCAGGACCCCAGCGCCACCGGCCAGGAAGGCGCCGCCCGCTGCCGCGCGGCCCTGCCCGACCCCGACGCCAAACGCGCCGCCTGGGACGCCATGTTCACCACCGACGAACTCTCCAACTACCTCTTCACCGCCACCGCCCAGGGCTTCTGGCAACCCGAACAGAGCGACCTCCTGCACCCCTACGTCGCCCGCTACTTCCCTGACGCCGTAGCCGTCGCCCACCGCCGTGGCCCCGCCGTCGCCGACGCCGCGGGACGCTGGGCCTTCCCCGCCCACGCCGTCGACACCCACACCCTCGCCCTCGGTGCATCGTGCCTCCAGGACGACGACCCCATCCCCGCCCTGCGCCGCAAACTCGCCGACCAACTCGACGACCTCGCCCGCGCCTTGAAGATCAGGACGGCCACCACCGCCCACTAGCACCGGAGCGTACGGGGTCCGGCAGCCCCGGACCCCGTACCACCAACCACCCCGTCACCGCCCAATCCCCGCACGGCAGTACCACTTTCGGGTTCCGATCGTTGTGACCAACGGGCACGCCACCGCCACCGCAGACAGGCTGGAGGCCCCACCCGCACACCCGAAGGACACCGCCATGAGCAACCCGCCGCCCCTCGCCGGAGGCCCCCAAGGCCCCCAAGCCCTGAGGCCGTTGCTCGACACCGTCCTCGACGCCCTCCACGACGGAGCCACCGCCCGAGGCGGCCCCCTCCCCGCCGGCGGCCCCCGCACCGTCACCGCCCGCCTGCGCGAACTCACCGGCGACCCCCTGCCCCACCACGGCACCGGCCCCGACACCGCGCTGCGCACCCTCGTACAGGCCCTCGCCGAAGGCGCCGCCGACCCCGCCGACCCCCTGTGCGCGGCCCACCTCCACTGCCCGCCCCTCGCCCTCGCCACCGCAGCCGACCTCGCCGCCTCGGCCCTCAACCCCTCCATGGACTCCTGGGACCAGGCCCCCGCGGCCTCCGCCCTCGAAACCCTCGTCACCGACGCACTCGCCCACGAGGTCTACGGCGACACGAACCACACCGACCGGCCCGCACAACCGGGCCGGCCCGGCCACCCCCAGGCCCTGGTCACCACCGGCGGCACCGAGGCCAACCAGCTCGCCGTCCTCCTCGCCCGCGAAGCCCACGCCTCCGCGGGCCCCCTCCAGCTCATCACCGGCGCAGGCGCCCACCACTCCCTGCCCCGCGCAGCCTGGCTCCTCGGACTCCCCGACCCCGTCACCGTGCCCGCCCCCACCGGCACCCTCGACCCGGCCGCCCTCGACGAAGCCCTCACCGACCTGCCAGGACCCAAACTCGTCGCCGCCACCGCCGGCACCACCGACGCAGGACTCATCGACCCCCTCCCGGAGATCGCCGACGTCTGCGAAGCCCACGGCGCCCGCCTCCACATCGACGCCGCGTACGGCGCCGGACTCCTCTTCAGCCCCACCCGCCGCACCCGGCTCACCGGCCTCGACCGCGCCACCACCGTCGCCCTCGACCTGCACAAACTCGGCTGGCAGCCCATCGCCGCCGGCCTCCTCGCCGTACGCGACCCCGCCGACCTCGCCCCCCTCACCCACCACGCCGACTACCTCAACGCGGACGACGACACCGAAGCCGGCCTGCCCGACCTCCTCGGCCGCTCCCTGCGCACCACCCGGCGCCCCGACATCCTCAAGATCGCCGTCACCCTCAAAGCCCTCGGCCGCACCGGACTCGGCGCCCTCGTCGACCAAGTCTGCGACCAGGCACAGGAGTTCGCCGCCACCCTCCACGCCCACCCCGGCTTCGACCTCTACGACACCCCCACCCTCAGCACCGTCCTCTTCCGCCCCCACGGCGCGTCCGACGAACACATCGCCCACATCCGCCGCACCCTCCTCACCCAAGGCCGCGCCGTACTCGGCCGCGCCCGCATCGACGGCCGGCTCTGGCTCAAAGCCACCCTGCTCAACCCGCACACCCAGCCGGGCGACCTGGCCCAGCTGCTGAAACTGGTGGAAGGAAACACATCCCGATGACCACCGTGCCCACCGCCCCCACCCCCAGGACCCCGCACCCCGAAGCACCCCGCGACCTCGTCGGCATCGGCATCGGCCCCTTCAACCTCTCCCTCGCCGCCCTCGCCCACCCCCTCACCGAACTCGACACCGCCTTCTACGAACAACGCCCCGCCTTCCACTGGCACCCCGGCCTCCTCATCGACGGCGCCACCCTCCAAGTCCCCTTCCTCGCCGACCTCGTCACCCTCGCCGACCCCGCAAGCCCCTGGTCCTTCCTCAACTACCTCAAAACCCGCGACCGCCTCTTCCCCTTCTACTTCGCCGAGCGCTTCCACATCCAGCGCGCCGAATACGACGCCTACTGCCGCTGGGTCAGCGAAAACCTCCCCGGACTCCACTTCGGCCACCAGGTCGACGCCGTCCGCTGGAACCCCGAACACCGCCTCTTCGAAGTCGACTTCACCCAGCTCGACACCGAAGGCGAAGCCGAAGCACTCGGCCGCACCTACACCAGGAACGTCGTACTCGGCGTCGGCACCGCCCCCTACATCCCCGAACCCCTGCGCCCCCTCGCCGAAGCCCCCACCGTCCCCGTCATCCACTCCGCCGACTACCTCACCCACCGCACCGAACTCCTCGCCGCCGAACACGTCACCGTCATCGGATCAGGCCAGTCCGGCGCCGAAATCTTCCTCGACCTCCTCAAGAACCGCCCCCAAGGACGCGAAAAGCTCCACTGGCTCGCCCGCAGCGAAGCCTTCGCCCCCATGGAGTACTCCAAGCTCGGCCTCGAACACTTCACCCCCGACTACACCCGCTACTTCCACCACCTGCCCGAAGGCGTACGCGACGGACTCGTCCCCGCCCAATGGCAGCTCCACAAAGGCATCGACGCCGAAACCATCGCCGCCATCCACGACGAGCTCTACCTGCGCACCCTCCACGGCGGCTGGCCCGAAGCCACCCTCACCCCCGGCGTCCATGTCCGCACCGCCGGCCGCGTCGCCACCACCAAAGTCGAACTCCACCTCGAACACCGCCAGCAGAACACCCGCTCCCGCCTCACCACCGACGCCGTCGTCCTCGCCACCGGCTACCGCGAACGCCCCCTCGACCACATGCTCACCGGCCTTGCCCCCCACCTCCGCCGCGACCACAACGAACGCCCCCGCATCGACGAACAGTTCCGCCTCGTCCTCGACCCCACCGTCACCGACGCCGGCAGCAACATCTACGTACAGAACGCCGAACGCCACACCCACGGAGTCGGCGCCCCCGACCTCGGCCTCGCCGCCTGGCGCAGCGCCACCATCCTCAACACCCTCACGGGCAAGGACCCCTACCCCCTCCCGCAGCGCACCGCCTTCACCACCTTCGGCCTCACCCCCAACGAAAACCGCGCCCCCCGGACCCAGTCCGGAGAACGCGGCAACACCCATCTCATCGAGCTCAAGAACTAGAACACGGGCGTACCGTCCCGCGTCAGCCGCCAGTCCACCGAAGCGAACTCCGCCGGGTCCAGGGTGCCCTTCGCGGTCACCCACTCGGTGATCCGCGTACGGATCTCCGTCGACTCCGACCACAGCTCCTGCGCCGACGCCACATGCGGGAACGCCCCGCCACCGTTCGCCCGGTAGTTGTTCACCGCGAACACGAACTTCTGCGCGTCATCCAGCGCCGCACCCTGATACGCCAGGTTCTTGATCCGCGAACCCGCCGCCTGCGCGACGTCGATGTCGTACGAAAGCCCCGACACATAGTCGTAGTTGTAGTCCGGCCGGTTGTTCGCGTTCGTCAGCTTCTCCACATCCACGACCGCGCCCGCCGCCGTCTGCACGAAGTACTCCGCCGAGAACTCCAGGTACGCCCGCACCTGCGCACCCGTCATCAACTTCGCGACCAGCGTGTTGTCGTACACATACAGACCCGACAGATCCCGGATCGTCACCTCACCCGCCGGAATCGACGACGTCCGCGAGAACGGCGAAGCCTGCGAGAGGACCGGCAGCGACGCGTACTCCGTCGACGCCAGCGCCTTCCTCACCACATCCGCCTGCACCGTGTTGATCAGATCGATGATCGGCGCGTCCTTGTACCGCGCGTCGACCGTCGTCAGCTCCACCGTCGCCCGGCCCACCACCTGATTGACGTACTTCACCACCGCGGCATGCTCGTCCTGCAGCAGCTTCGTGATCTTCGGATCGTCCGCCACCGTCTTCGAGTCACGCAGCGACGCCTTCACGGACTCGACCGACCAACGCCCCTTCTCCCACACCAGATCGAAGTCGAACAGCGTCAGCCGCTCCGCGTAACACAGCGGCTCCGACAGCACGACCGCCCTGCCCGTCTCCTCATTCGTCACCAGCTGCTGCGGAATCTCCACATGCGCATGCCCCACGAGAATCGCGTCGATCCCCGGCACCAGCCGCGCCACATTCGCCGCCGCGTTCTCCACATACGGAACCTGATCCCCGTACGACGACGTACCCGAAGCCCCCGAATGCGCCGACACGATCACCACGTCCGCACCCATCGACCGCAGCTTCGGCACCCACTTCGCGGCCTGCTCCTCAAGCCCGGGGAACTTCAACACGCCTTGCACATACGCCTTGTCCCAGATCGCGATCCCCGGATTCGTCAGCCCGAGCACCGCCACCTTCACATCCCTGCCGTGCGGAGTGCGCAGCCGCTTCATGAAATACGGCGGGAACGCCGGCTTCTCCGTCTTCGCATCCACGGCGTTCGCACCCAGCAACGGGAAGTCACACTGCGACTCGAACTTACGCAGCGTCTCGATCCCGTAGTTGAACTCGTGGTTCCCCAGAGCCACCGCGTCATAACCGATCGAATTCATCGCCTGAGCCATCGGATGCACCGGACCACCCTTCGCGGTGATCGGATCCACCTTCGCGAAGTAGTACGTCAAAGGCGTCCCCTGGATCGTGTCACCCGCGTCGATCAGCAGCGTGTTCCGCCGGCCCCGCTCCGCACGAATCTCCTCCACCAGCGTCGAGATCCGCGACAGACCCATCGCGTTGCCCGCCGGATCCGAGTACTCCGCATCCTTGAAGTAGTCCCAGTTGAAGACATGACCATGCAGGTCCGTCGTCCCCATGACGGTGAACGAGTACCGCTTACGCCCCTTCGGCCGCCCCCCGCGCGCCTGCGCGGCCGGCGCCGACACAGCCCCGGTCAGCGCCACGGCCGCACCCGTAGCAGCGGACTTGCCCAGAAACTTCCTGCGATTCAACGGCATCTCAGATCCCCTCCGGCACCACTCGTCGACAGTTGCAACGCGCGTAGATTCTGGCCCCTCAACCCAACACGCAACAGACCCACGAGGTTTCAATCCGATGACTGTCCGATGCGCTGCTGCCACAGTGACCCCATGACCCCCGACGAGACGACACCCGGCCCACACCCCACCGCCACCCCCTACGGCACCCCCCAAGCCCCCCGCATCGCCGTCCGCGGCGAAGCCCGCATCGAGACCGACCCCGACCTCGCCCGCATCGGTATCACCCTCAACGCCCGCGGCACCGACCGCCGCGAAGCCCTCACCGACCTCACCCGCCGCAACACCACCACCCTCGACCTCATCAAGAGCTACGGAGAAGCCATCGAAAAAATCGAAACCGGCGCCTTCTCCATCACCCCCGAACTCACCCGCCACGGACGCACCGAACGCATCCGCGCCTACCACGGCCGCGTCCACATCACCGCCGAACTCAACGACTTCACCGCACTCGGCGAACTCACCACCCGCCTCGCCGACCAGGACCTCACCCGCATCGACGGCCCCTGGTGGTCCCTGCGCCCCGACTCACCCGTCCACCGCACCGCCCGCCAACAAGCAGTCCACGAAGCAGTCCAGCGCGCCCGCGAATACGCCGAAGCCCTCGGCACCCACCTCGCCGCCCTCATCGAACTCGCCGACACCGGAGCCGAAGACCCCGACCCCTACGGACCCGTCCCCGGCGCACCCCGCATGCGCATGGCCGCCTACGGCGGCACCCCCGACGACACCCCCGCACCCCTCGACCTCGAACCCCAGCGACAGACCGTCTACGCGAACGTCAACGCCCGATTCACCATGCACCCGCCCGAGCTGTAAAAACCCCGCCCCCCGAACACCCGCCGCACCGAAATAAATGCTCATCGGAGCACCCCCATGCACAATTCAACACTTGTCAATAACCCTTCACCTAAAGGTGGTTGGGTAGTCATACGCAGCCGATTCCCTACCCGCCGGTAAGCCCTAGGCTCGAACCATGCGCCGAGCAAAGATCGTCTGCACCCTGGGCCCAGCCACCGACTCGTACGAGCAGATCAAGGCACTCGTCGAAGCCGGAATGGACGTAGCACGCCTCAACCTCAGCCACGGCACCTACGCCGAACACGAGGAGCGCTACCACCACGTCCGAAAGGCCTCCGACGAAACCGGCCACAGCGTCGGAATCCTCGCCGACCTTCAAGGCCCGAAGATCAGACTCGGACGCTTCCGCGAAGGCCCCGTACTCCTTGAACGCGGCGACGAATTCACCATCACCGTCGAACCCCACGTCCAAGGCGACCGCCATACCTGCGGAACCACCTACGACGGCCTCGCCACCGACGTCACCACCGGCGAACGCATCCTCGTCGACGACGGAAAAGTCACCCTCGAAGTCACCGGCGTCGACGGCCCCCGCGTCCACACCACCGTCATCGAAGGCGGCATGGTCTCCGACCACAAAGGCCTCAACCTCCCCGGCGTAGCCGTCTCCGTCCCCGCACTCAGCGACAAGGACCAGGAAGACCTCCGCTGGGCCCTGCGCACCGGCGCCGACGTCATCGCCCTCTCCTTCGTCCGCAGCGGCCGCGACATCGAAGACGTCCACCGCATCATGGACGAGGAAGGACGCCGCCTCCCCGTCATCGCCAAAGTCGAAAAACCCCAGGCCGTCGACAACATCGACGACATCGTCGCCGCCTTCGACGGAATCATGGTCGCCCGCGGAGACCTCGGCGTCGAAATGCCACTCGAACAAGTCCCCATCGTCCAAAAGCGCGCCATCAAACTCGCCAAACGCAACGCCAAGCCGGTCATCGTCGCGACCCAAATGCTCGACTCGATGATCGACAACTCCCGCCCGACCAGGGCAGAAGCGAGCGACGTCGCCAACGCCGTCATCGACGGCACCGACGCCGTCATGCTCTCCGGCGAGACCAGCGTCGGCAAATACCCCATCGAAACGGTCCGCACCATGGGCCGCATCGTCGAAGCGGCCGAGGAAGACATCCTCGCCAAGGGCCTCCCGCCCCTCACCGAACGCAACAAACCCCGCACCCAAGGCGGAGCCGTCGCCCGCGCCGCAGCCGAAATGGGCGACTTCCTCGGCGCGAAATTCCTCGTGGCCTTCACCCAGTCCGGCGACACGGTCCGCCGCCTCTCCCGCTACCGCTCACCCATCCCGCTCCTGGCCTTCACCCCGACCCCGTCCACCCGCTCCCAGCTCAACCTCACCTGGGGCGTGGAGACCTTCCTCGGCCCCCACGTCGACTCCACCGACGCGATGGTCGACCAGGTCGACGAACTCCTCCTCCAGTACGGCCGCTGCCAGAGGGGCGACATCGTCGTCATCACGGCCGGCTCCCCGCCCGGAGTCTCCGGCTCCACCAACCTGGTCCGCGTCCACCACATCGGCGAGGACGACAGCCCGAAGTAGGGGGCGGGTCAGTATTTGGGGCCTATGTGGGTGTCCATGAGGGCGACTGAGGCTTTGCGGGCGATGGAGATGTTGCGATGGTTCGCCTGTTGCCACTCAACGCCCACTCTGTCCAGGGTGTCGGTGAAGAGCGTGATGATGTCGCCCGACAGGTTGGTGAAGAAGTACCGGGGGTATTCGTAGCGCTTGAGCTCGCCGGCGATGACCTTCTCGGTCCAATTGATGATCCGGCAGCCGTCGGAGTGGATGAGCCCGCGGATGAACTCCCACGGGTGGGCGTCGACGATCTCCTGTTGCCAGGGTTCCAGCACGATCTTCCGGTCGTGCTTCTTGCCGGGGCCGTGCTGGGGGAAGAGGCAGGGCCAGTGTTTGCTGGAGGCGGTGACTGCGACGCAGCCCGGCTTCTTGACGCGACACACACTGTTGTCGGGGCGGACGGATCGCATGGCCGCTTCGCAGGCGTCGACGAGACCCGGCCAGGCGTTGTCCATGAAGATGCGCAGGAAGTGGACGCCCCGTCGGTGTTCGTTGAGGCAGCCGTCGCCCAGATAGAGGCCCAACAGATAGGAGTACGCCGCTCGGTCCTCTGGCAGCCCTGGGGTGTCGGCGCATCTGGGGCAGGGAAGGCCCGAGCGCTTGCGCGGTTCGATGTCGACCTGCCAGGAGCGGATTGCGGCCCGGGAGACCCCGGTCTCCTTGCTCACCGAGTTCAGGCTGCCTCCCTGGGCGACCAGGGCCAGTACTCGCTTGCGTGTACTCATGTCGTACATGCGGCCACTCTGTGCGACTGGGCGACACGCCACGCAGCAAAAAGCGGATGTTCACGAGAACGTGAACATCCGCTAGCGTTCGCAACCTTCGAATCGAAGGAAAAGTGCCCCGAGTCGGATTCGAACCGACGCTGTCGGTGGTTTGAGCACCGTGTCTCTACCGCTGGACTACCGGGGCTTCCTCTAAAACAGAGGTTGGCGGTCACCCGCCGTGTCCCCACCTTATCGCAGCTAGGTACGCTCTTGGGAGCAGTACCCGTGCCCTGAACAAGGAGCTAACGTGACCGCCCCCGAGTCGCCCCAGCCCGTAGACGCGCCCGACGACGACCAGTCGCACGTCCCGCCGCTGACGACCCGTGTCGTCATCGCTGAGGACGAGGCTCTGATCCGCCTCGACCTCAAAGAGATGCTCGAGGAAGAGGGCTACACGGTCGTCGGTGAGGCCGGTGACGGTGAGCAGGCGGTCGAGCTGGCGCGTGAGCACAAGCCTGATCTGGTGATCCTTGATGTGAAGATGCCGAAGATGGATGGCATCTCGGCGGCGGAGAAGATCGCGGAGGAGTCGATTGCTCCGGTGCTGATGCTGACGGCGTTCTCGCAGCGCGATCTGGTGGAGCGGGCGCGGGACGCGGGTGCGATGGCGTATCTGGTGAAGCCGTTCAGCAAGAGTGATGTCGTTCCGGCCATTGAGATGGCGGTGTCGCGGTTCCAGGAGCTGAAGACGCTGGAGAACGAGGTCGCGGACCTTACTCTGCGGCTGGAGACGCGGAAGCTGGTGGACCGGGCGAAGTCGGTGTTGCAGACGGAGTACGGTCTGTCGGAGCCGGCGGCGTTCCGGTGGATTCAGAAGACGTCGATGGATCGTCGTCTGTCGATGCAGCAGGTTGCTGAGGCGGTTATTCAGGACGCTGAGGAGAAGAAGGCCGCGAAGGGCTGAGTTCTCCGTATTCGAACGAGATGTGGCTGAGGCCCGTGCCCCGAGTGGGGTACGGGCCTCAGCCGTATCTGTGTGCGGGTTCAGTCTTCGCCGAGGTAGGCCTTGCGGACGGATTCGTCGTGGAGGAGGTCCTGTCCGGTTCCGGAGAGGACGACGGAGCCGACTTCCATGACGTGGCCGTGGTCGGCGAGGGAGAGCGCGGCCTGGGCGTTCTGTTCGACCAGGAGGATGGTCGTGCCCTGGGACTTGAGTTCGGCGATGGTCGCCATGATCTTCTGCATCATGATCGGGGAGAGGCCCATGGAGGGTTCGTCGAGCATGAGCAGTTTGGGCTGGGACATGAGGGCGCGGCCCATGGCGAGCATTTGCTGTTCGCCGCCCGAGAGGGTTCCCGCGGCTTGCTTTCGGCGTTCGCCGAGGATGGGGAAGAGGTCGTAGGCGCGCTGGATGTCCTTCTCGATACCTGCCTTGTCGGAGCGGAGGAACGCTCCGAGTTGGAGGTTTTCCGCGATGGAGAGCCGGGGGAAGATGCGTCGGCCTTCGGGGGAGTGGGCGAGGCCCATGGCGACGATCTTGTGTGCGGGGATGCCGGTGAGGGGTTTCCCGTCGAAGGTGATTTTGCCGCTGAGGGGCTTGAGGAGCCCGGACAGGGTGCGCAGGGTGGTGGTTTTGCCGGCGCCGTTGGTGCCGATGAGGGTGACGACTTCGCCTTGTTGGACGCTGAAGGAGATTCCCTTGACGGCTTCGATTTTGCCGTAGGCGACCTTGAGGTCTTCTACTTCGAGGAGTGCGCTCACTGGTCGTCTCCTTCCGTGGCGTGTGCTTCCGCGGCTTGGACTGCGGCTGCGGCGGTGTCTTCGGGGGCGCCTTCGAAGGGTTCGCCGAGGTAGGCGGCGATGACGCGTTCGTCGCCCTGGACGACTTCGGAGGTGCCTTCGACGAGCTTTTCGCCTTGGACGAGGACGGCGACGCGGTCGCAGAGGTTGAAGATGAAGCGCATGTCGTGCTCGATGACGAGGACGGCGATGCCCTTGTCGCGGATGGCGAAGACGAGGTCTTCGGTGGCGCGTGTCTCTTGGGGGTTCATTCCGGCGGTCGGCTCGTCGAGGAGGAGCAGGCCGGGTTCGCTGGCGAGTGCGCGGGCGATTTCGAGCTTGCGCTGTTCGCCGTAGGGGAGGCTGCGGGCGAGGTGGTCCCGCTTGTGGGCGAGGCCGATGAACTCGAGGAGTTCCATGGCGCGTTCTTCGGAGGCGCGTTCGGCTTTCTTGAAGCCGGGGCCGCGCAGGAGTGCGGACCAGAGGCCTTCTTTTGTCCTGGTGTGGCGTCCGACGAGGACGTTTTCGAGGACGGTCATGTTGGCGAAGAGCCGGATGTTCTGGAAGGTGCGGGCCATGCCGGCTTTGGTGACCAGGTGGGGTTTGGGCGGGAGTGCGGTGCCCTTGTAGGAGACCTGGCCTTCGGTGGGGATGTAGAGGCCGGTGAGGCAGTTGAAGAAGGTGGTTTTGCCTGCGCCGTTGGGGCCGATGAGGCCGACGATTTCGCCGCTGTTGACGGTGAGGTCGACGGAGCGTACGGCGGTGAGTCCGCCGAAGCGCATGGTGACGCCTTTGGCTTCGAGGACGGCAGTGGTCGTGGTGGTGGTCATGCGGGTCACGCCCCTGCCTTGGTGGCGCCGACGGTGCTGTCGGGCAGGCTTTGTTGTTCTGGGATGTCGAGTTGGCCGGTCTCGTGGAATTCGAGTTGGCGGCGGCGGTTGGCGATGATGCCTTCGGGGCGGAAGCGCATGAGGATGACGAGTGCGATGCCGAAGGCGAGGAGCTCGTATTCCTTGAGGAAGGTGAGCTTTTCGGGGATGAGGTAGAGGAGCGAGGCGCCGAGGAGGGGGCCGCTGACGGTGCCCATGCCGCCGAGGACGACGGCGGCGAGGAGGAAGGCGCTGTTGGGGGGTGCGGCGCCGGCGAACTGGTAGGGGCTGGGGACGACGCTGTAGGTGACGTGGGCGCTGACGGTGCCGGCGAGGCCGGCGAGGGTGGCGCCGAGTGCGAAGGCGATGAGTTTGACGCGGAAGCCGTTGATGCCCATGGCGGTGGCGGCGGTTTCGTCTTCGCGGATGGCGATCCAGGAGCGGCCGATGCGGGAGTCGGCGGCGCGGGTGAAGACGAGGACGACGAGTGCCGTGATGAGGAGCATCAGGAAGAAGTAGTTGGCGAAGCGGCCGAGGGTGAAGCCGGCGACGTCGTGGCTGGCACCGAGGTTGAACCCGAAGATCTCGAGGTCGGGGATGGAGGCGATGCCGTTGGGGCCGTTGGTGATGTCGGGGCCCGAGCTGCCGTCCATGTTGTTGACGGCGATGCGGAAGATCTCTCCGAAGCCGAGGGTGACGATGGCGAGGTAGTCGCCGCGCAGTCGCAGGGTGGGGGCGCCGATGAGGACGCCGAAGACGAGGGAGGCTGCCATGCCGGTGAGGGCGGCGGCCCAGAAGGGGAACTGGACTCCGGAGAAGCGGGAGAACTCGGAGCCGGAGACGAGGGCGGCGGCGTAGGCGCCGACGCCGAGGAAGGCGACGTATCCGAGGTCGAGGAGTCCGGTGAGGCCGACGACGATGTTGAGGCCGAGGGCGACGGTGGCGAAGATCAGGATGTTGACGCCGAGGTTGGCGTTGTGGTCCTCGCTCTGGGTGAAGGGGAAGATCGCTGCGGCGAGGAAGGCGATGCCGGTGGCGAAGCCCTTGTTCTGGGCGCAGAGGGTGGAGAAGCGGTCGAGCTGTCCGGCGTGGACGAGGGCCCAGGCGACGAAGATGAGGAGGAGGACGAAGCCGATGAAGGTTTCGCTCTCTTCGTCGTTGATGCCGATGCCGTAGGTGAAGGCGATGAGGCCGAGGGTGATGCCGAGGGTCACGGTCAGCCGCTGTGCCCAGCCGGGGAGTTGGCCGGTGGGTGCGGGCTGGTCGGGCTTGGTGAGGTAGTCCTTGGCGGTGTCGCCGGGGCGGGGCAGGGCGAGGGCGCCGAGGACGGGGAGTGCGGAGGCGACGGCGGCGACGTAGGCGCCGGGGTCGAGGTTGGCGAGTCCGCCGAGTTCGACTGTGATGGCGATGGCCGCGTACCAGCAGACGGTGAAGCCGGCGAGGGTGGTGAGGAGGATCGGGGAGGTGGCGCCGGCGGGGTTGAGCCGGTGCAGTCCTCGTACGTTCCACAGGGGGAGGGCGAAGAGGAGGGTGACGAGTCCTGCGACGAGGGCGATGACCTGGAGGCCCGCGGGGTAGCCGTAGACGGTGAGGTCGCCGGGGAAGTCGGAGGTCCAGGTCCAGGACATGAAGGTGCTGGCGATGGTGCCGATGGCGCCGGTGGCGATGAGGATGCGGGCGGCGCCGGCGGGGAGGGCGATGAGTCCGCGGGCGGTCTCGGTCTTCTGTGTGGTCATGGGGATCACGCCCTGTCCGCGACGCGTTCGCCGAGCAGGCCTTGTGGCCGTAGCAGCAGTACGAGGATGAGGAGGACGAAGGCCCAGACGGAGGCCCAGCCCTGGCCGCCGAACTGTTCCATGCCGGGGATGTCGGAGATGTAGGCGGTGGCCATGGCTTCGGCGAGGCCGAGGACGACGCCGCCGAGCATGGCGCCGTAGATGTTGCCGATGCCGCCGAGGACGGCTGCGGTGAAGGCCTTGAGGCCGGCCTGGAAGCCCATGTCGTACTGGACGGAGCCGTACTTGAGGCCGTAGGCGACGCCGGCGACGGCGGCGAAGATGCCGCCGATGGCGAAGGCGATCACGATGATGCGGTTGGTGTCGATGCCCATGAGCTGGGAGGTGTCCGGGTCCTGGGCGGTGGCCTGCATGGCGCGGCCGGTGCGCGAGAGGCGGACGAAGAAGGCGAGGGCGGCCATGCACAGGGGGGCGGCGATGATCAGGAAGACGTCGCCGCTCTGGACGCGGATGTCGCCCAAGTGGAAGGGCCCGAAGGGGAGTTGCGGGAAGACGATGGCGTTCTTGGCGTCGGGGTACCAGTTGAAGACGGCCTGCTGGAGTGCGAGGGAGAGGCCGATCGCGGTGATGAGGGGGGCCAGGCGTGGCGCGCCGCGCAGTGGCCGGTACGCGAAGCGTTCGGCTCCGACGGCGATGAGGGTGGCGACGAGTGCGCCTCCGATGAGCATCGCCGGTAGGGCTATCCACATGGATATGCCGTCGGGGAGCGCGAGGTAGACCGTGAGTGCGCCGAAGCCGCCGGTCATGAAGATCTCGCCGTGGGCGAAGTTGATGAGCTGGACGATGCCGTACACCATCGTGTAGCCGATGGCGATCAGCCCGTACATCGAGCCGAGGAACAGCCCGTTGGCCAGCTGCTGCGGCAGGGTGTTCACCGCGTGGCCTCCATGGGTGGGGAGAGTGGGGCAGGAATATGGGTGGGGCCGCGCGGTGACGGGTCGTCGTGGCCGCGCGGCCCTGTGTGGTGCGTGCGGTGCGGGGTGGGTCAGCCGGCGTCGTAGGTGCCGCTCTTGACGGCCTTCCACTCGCCCTTGGTGACCTGGTAGACGGTGAGCTGCTTGTTGGTGGTGTCGCCGTACTCGTCGAAGGCGACGGGGCCGGCGATGCCGTCGAACTTGGTCTTCTGGACCTCTTCGACGACCTTGGCGCGGGCGTCGGAGGGGACCTTGCCGTCCTTCACGACGTTGCCGACGGCCTTGATGATGGCGGTCGCGGCGTCGTAGGAGTAGCCGCCGTAGGTGCCGTAGTCGCCGGGGTACTTCTTGGCCTTGTAGGTGGCGATGAAGTCCTTGGCGGCGGGCAGCGTGGTGACCGGGACGCCGACGGAGGTGACGAGGTCGCCCTCGGCGGCCTTTCCGGCGGTCTTGATGTAGGTCGGCGTGAACATGCCGTCACCGCCGAAGAGCGGGATCTTGGCGCCGGTGTCCTTGAGCTGCTTGGTGAGGATCTGCGACTCGTCGTACTGGCCGCCGTAGTAGAGCAGGTCGGCGCCGGAGTTCTTGATCTTGGTGACGAGGGTGGAGAAGTCCTTGTCACCGGTGTTCACGTGGTCGGTGCCGACGACCTTGCCGCCGGCCTTCTTGAAGCCCGCGGTGAAGAGCTTGGCGAGGCCGGCGCCGTAGGTCTGCTTGTCGTCTACGACGTAGACCTTCTTCTTCTTGAGCGTGTTGTACGCGTAGTCGGCCGCGAAGCCGCCCTGGAGGGCGTCGGTGGTGGCGGTGCGGAAGTACGACTTGTACTGGCGGCTCTTCGAGGTCTGCCAGTTCTTGCCCTGGGTGAGCTCGGGCGCCGTGTTGGAGGGCGAGATCTCGACGAGGTTGGCCGTCGCGAAGACCTGCTGCATGGAGGTGGCCACACCGGAGTTGAGGGGGCCGACGACTCCGAGGACTTCCTTGGTGCCGACGAGGGCGGTGGCGTTCTGCTGGCCGGTGGCGGGGACGGCCTTGTCGTCGAGCGCCTTCACCTTGAACGTGACGCCGGGAACGGTGTTCTTCTTGTTGGCGTCGTCGACGGCGATCTGGACGCCGTACTGGATACCGAGGCCGGTGGCGGAGTTCGCGCCGGTGAGCGGGGCGTCGACGCCGATGACGACGGTGGTCTTCTTGCCGCTGTCGCTGCCCTTGTTGTCGTCGCGCGATCCGCAGGCGGTGAGCGTGAGTGCTCCGGTGGTGAGCACGCTGGTCATGATGAGCAAGGAACGGTGTCGCACGATCAATCCTCTCCCTGGCGCGGCTCCCGCGGTTGGGGGCCGTGTGTCTCGCCGGGCCGTACTGGGGTGGTACAGGGCCGTGCAGCAGACGCGCCCGGCGGCGCGGTGACTGGCCGTGACTATAAGCGCAGGTGGGTGGGGTGGGGAGCTGAGGAGGGAAGGATGTGACGCTCTTGTTATGACGCGGTGCTCGTGGGCGGGTGCGGTGGGGGCGATCGGGCCTTGGGGGCAGGGGTGGCCGGCGCTCGTGTGTAGAGAACATGCTGTTCCGCTAAGGAACTTGAGGTGATCTTGGTCCTTACGGGCGGGAGTGTGCTGTCGGCGGGGCGGGTGCCGGGTGCTCCGGGTGGCGGTGGCTCGCGCTCCGCATTGCTCTGTTGCGGCAGAGGTAACCGAGTGTTACTTCCGTGTGAGGCCGGTTCGCGGTCCGCAGTGCCCGGTGCGCGGTCCGCAGGCGTCGTGCAGGTAGGTGGCGAGGTCGCGCGGGAAGGCGCCGCCGAAGAGGTAGCTGTGCTGCTGCTGTGCCTGACGGTTGCGCAGGCCGAGGTCGAGGTACGGCAGGGTGAAGCCGGGCGGCAGGGCGGTGCACTTGTATACGGAGATGCACACCGTGAGGAATTGCGGGGTGCCGCCCTTCACTGTCAGTGGCAGGGCGGGGGTGGCGTGGGCGGCCAATCCCGGGAGCCCGGCTCGTACTTGACGGATGATCACAGGGTGGGTGTCGCGCACGGAGACGGTGAAGCGGAAGGTGGCGGTGCGCGGGTGGTGCGGGTCCGGCGGGAGCGTTCCCTCGTAGTGCAGGAAGGTGACCTGGGAGGGCCAGGGGGTGGGGGTGGGTGCGGCCGGGGTGGTGGTGAGGGCGGTGTACGTGTAGGCGCCCGCGATGGCTGCGGCGGCGAGCGCGGCCTGCAGGGTGCGGCGCAGGCGCGGCGGAAGGGCTGCCCAACGCTCATGGAGGTGGGGGGAGTTGGGGGAGCCGGCCCACAGGGTGTCGGTGCGGGCGGGGGTGTGCGGGGTGCCGTCGCCGGAGGCGGGTTCCGGCTCGACGGGTCCGATGCCGGCCATGCTCCACGCTAGTGCGGAGGGGGCGGGTCCGCCAAGGTGGACGGGCGCAACTGGGGTGTGTGAGCGGCCGGTTGAGCCATGGGCCGGTGCGGTGGATGTCTGCGCTGTGGTGGCCGGCGGGGAGGCTTCGCGTGGGCCGAAAGCGCGTCGGCGGCGGCCGTGTGCCGTGCTGCCCGGCTCCCGTCCCCTGGTCGGCGTCTGCCCTGCCCGGCGTGGCGGCGGTGGCCGTCCGCGCCGGGAACGCGGCGTGAAGCGGCGTGATCGTTGTGGCGCCCTGTGACGGACCGGCCCAGTCGAGACCGGACCGGCCCTGTCACGGGCGAGCCCTGTGGCGGATCAGCCCGCAGTGGGGCCCGCCCGGTGACGACGAGCCCTGCGGCGCGCCGGCGGGCCTCAGCTCGTGGGCATGTCCTTGAGGAGGCAGGTCAGGCGGGCCGAGCAGACCCGCCGGTCCTGCTCGTCGGTGATCACGATCTCGTACGTGGCGGTGGAGCGGCCGCGGTGAACGGGCGTGGCGACGCCGGTGACGAGGCCGGAGCGGGCGCCGCGGTGATGCGTGCAGTTCAGGTCGACGCCGACGGCGATCTTGGAGCTGCCGCCGTGGAGCATGGAGCCGACGGAGCCGAGTGTCTCGGCGAGCACCGCGGAGGCGCCGCCGTGCAGCAGGCCGTAGGGCTGCGTGTTGCCCTCGACGGGCATGGTACCGACGACGCGGTCAGCGGACGCTTCCTTGATCTCGACGCCCATGCGGGTGCCGAGATCTCCCGCGGAGAACATGGCGGGCAGGTCGACGCCGAGCGCCGCGTACTCGTCGATGACCTCTTGCGGGAACTTCACGCTGCTGTGCTCGCCCATGGTGCCCGGCTCCGTTCGTCGTCTGTCGGTGTTCGTGCTGTGGGTGCTGTTCGGCCTGGTCGGCCGCCTGAGCAAACGCTCAGTCGGTCGCCGATTGTTCCAGGCGGACGACGACGGACTTGCTGGTGGGGGTGTTGCTGGTGTCAGCGGTGGCGTCCAGCGGGATCAGGACGTTGGTCTCCGGGTAGTACGCGGCCGCGCAGCCCCGGGCCGTCGGGTAGTGGACGACGCGGAAGCCGGGGGCGCGGCGCTCCACGCCGTCCCTCCACTCGCTCACCAGGTCGACGTAGGAGCCGTCGGCGAGACCCAGGTCCTGGGCGTCGTGGGGGCTGACGAGGACGACCCGGCGGCCGTTCCTGATGCCGCGGTAGCGGTCGTCGAGGCCGTAGATCGTGGTGTTGTACTGGTCGTGCGAGCGCAGGGTCTGCAGCAGCAGCCGGCCCTCGGGGAGCTTCGGGTGCTCGACGGGCGCGGCCGTGAAGTTCGCCTTGCCGGTGGTGGTGGGGAAGCGCCGCTCGTCGCGTGGGCCGTGCGGCAGGGTGAAGCCGCCCGGGCGACCAGCAGAACCAGCCACGCGCGCGTTGAAGTCCTCGAAGCCCGGGATGACGTTCGCGATGCGGTCGCGGACCGTGGCGTAGTCCTTCTCGAACTCCTCCCAGGGCGTGCGTGACGCCTCGCCCAGGACGCGGCGCGCGAGGCGGGCCACGATCGCCGGCTCCGACAGGAGGTGCTTGCTCGCGGGCGCGAGGCGGCCACGGGAGGCGTGGACCATG
This sequence comes from Streptomyces sp. NPDC107517, assembly GCF_055582645.1. NCBI lineage: Bacteria > Bacillati > Actinomycetota > Actinomycetes > Kitasatosporales > Streptomycetaceae > Streptomyces > Streptomyces sp. NPDC107517. The sequence continues at coordinate 627,973 of NZ_JBVJPM010000002.1, forward strand.
CTCATGGAGTCCTCGACGGTCACGAACTGCTCGCCACTGCCCTGGACGTCGCGCTCGGTGCGGCCCAGCGTCGGCAGGATCAGGGCGCGCGCGCCGGTGACCGCGTGGGAGCGGTTGAGCTTCGTCGACACGTGCACCGTCAGGGCGGCGCGGCGCATCGCGGCCTCGGTGACGTCGGTGTCGGGGGAGGCCGCCACGAAGTTGCCGCCCATCGCGAAGAACACCTTCGCCTCGCCGTCGCGCAGTGCCTCGATGGCCCGTACGACGTCGAAGCCGTGCTCGCGCGGCGGTGCGAAGCCGAACTCCCTCTCCAGGGCGTCCAGGAAGGCGGGCGCGGGGCGTTCGAAGACGCCCATGGTGCGGTCGCCCTGCACGTTGGAGTGGCCGCGCACCGGGCAGACACCCGCGCCGGGGCGGCCGATGTTCCCGCGCAGGAGCAGGAAGTTCACCACTTCGCGGATCGTGGGCACGGAGTGCTTGTGCTGGGTGAGGCCCATCGCCCAGCACACGACGGTGCGCTCGGAGGCGAGCACGAGGGAGAGGGCCTCCTCGATCTCGGCGCGCTCCAGGCCCGTCGCCGTCAGTGTCGCGTCCCAGTCGGCGGCGCGGGCGGCGGCGGCGAACTCCTCGTAGCCGTGGGTGTGTTCCTCTACGAAGGCGTCGTCGACGGCGCCGTCCGTCTCCAGGATCAGCTTGTTCAGGAGGCGGAAGAGGGCCTGGTCCCCGCCGATGCGGATCTGGAGGAACAGGTCGGTCAGGGTGGCGCCCTTGAACATGCCCTGCGGGGTCTGCGGGTTCTTGAAGCGCTCGAGTCCGGCCTCGGGCAGCGGGTTGATCGTGATGATCTTCGCGCCGTTCTCCTTGGCCTTCTCCAGGGCGGAGAGCATGCGCGGGTGGTTCGTGCCCGGGTTCTGTCCGGCCACGATGATCAGGTCGGACCGGTAGAGGTCCTCCAGCAGGACGCTGCCCTTGCCGATGCCGATGGTCTCCGTGAGCGCGGAACCGGACGACTCGTGGCACATGTTGGAGCAGTCGGGCAGGTTGTTCGTGCCGAACTCGCGGGCGAACAGCTGGTAGAGGAACGCCGCCTCGTTGCTCGTGCGGCCCGAGGTGTAGAACACGGCCTCGTCGGGGGAGGCCAGGGCGGCCAGCTCCTCGGCGATGATGTCGAAGGCGCGCTCCCAGGACACCGGCTCGTAGCGCTCGGCGCCGTCCGCCAGATACATGGGGTGGGTGAGGCGGCCCTGCTGGCCCAGCCAGTACCCGGAGCGGGTCGCGAGGTCGGCGACGGGATGCGCGGCGAAGAAGTCGGGAGTGACCCGGCGCAGGGTGGCCTCCTCGGCGACCGCCTTCGCGCCGTTCTCGCAGAACTCCGCCTTGTGCCGGGTCTCGGGCTCCGGCCAGGCGCAGCCCGGGCAGTCGAAGCCGTCCTTCTGATTGACGCGGAGAAGGGTGAGCGCGGTGCGGCGCACGCCCATCTGCTGCTGGGCGATCTTGAGGGAATGGGCGACGGCGGGCAGCCCGGCGGCGGCGCGCAGCGGTGCGTCCACCTGCGGCGCGTCCTGGACCGGATCTCCCGTGGGCGGCTTCGTTGCCATCGTCTGATCCCCTTCGAGCACACGTGTGAGGTACGTCGCCGATCCTCGCACGCACGGCTGACAGCCCCCGCCGGCGGCCCGTGGCGGACCGGACTGTCAGTGGGGCGTGGCAGGATCGGGGGCGTGGCAGAGACAGCAGCGAAGAAGACCGAGAAGACGACCTCAGGCAGCCGGCCGCGGCTGATGCTCATGGACGGGCATTCGCTGGCGTACCGCGCGTTCTTCGCGCTGCCCGCGGAGAACTTCACGACCGCGACCGGACAGCCGACCAACGCGATCTACGGCTTCGCGTCGATGCTGGCGAACACGCTGCGTGACGAGGCGCCCACGCACTTCGCGGTGGCGTTCGACGTCTCGCGCAAGACGTGGCGCTCGGAGGAGTTCACGGAGTACAAGGCGAACCGTTCGAAGACCCCGGACGAGTTCAAGGGCCAGGTCGAGCTGATCGGCGAGGTCCTCGACGCGATGCACACACCGCGCTTCGCGGTCGACGGGTTCGAGGCGGACGACATCATCGCCACGCTCGCCACCCAGGCCGAGGCCGCCGGGTTCGACGTCCTGGTCGTCACCGGCGACCGGGACTCCTTCCAGCTCGTCAGCGACCACGTCACGGTGCTCTACCCGACGAAGGGCGTCTCCGAGCTGACGCGGTTCACGCCGGAGAAGGTCGAGGAGAAGTACGGGCTCACGCCGGCCCAGTACCCGGACTTCGCGGCCCTGCGCGGCGACCCGTCGGACAACCTGCCGGGCATCCCCGGCGTCGGCGAGAAGACCGCCGCGAAGTGGATCAACCAGTTCGGTTCGTTCGCCGAGCTCGTGGAGCGCGCCGAAGAGGTCAAGGGCAAGGCGGGGCAGAATTTCCGCGACCACATCGAAGCCGTCAAGCTGAACCGCCGGCTCACCGAGATGGTGCGCGACGTCGAGCTCCCCAAGACGGTCGACGACCTGGAGCGCACCGCGTACGACCGCACGGCCCTCGCGATGGTCCTGGACACCCTGGAGATCCGGAACCCGTCGCTGCGCGAGCGGCTCCTCGCCGTCGACCCGGGCGCCGAGCAGGCCGAACAGGCGCCCGCCGAGCCGGGCGTCGACGTCGACGGCTCGGTCCTCGGCGCGGGCGAGGTGGCCCCGTGGCTCGCCGAGCACGGCGACGCGGTCCTCGGCCTCGCCACCGTCGACACCTGGACGCTCGGCACGGGATCCGTCACCGAGGTGGCGCTCGCCGGCGCCGGGGGAGCCGCCGCCTGGTTCGACCCCACCCAGCTCGACGAGGCCGACGAGAACGCGTTCGCGGCCTGGCTCGCCGACGCCGCGAAGCCCAAGGTCCTGCACAACGCGAAGAGCGTCATGCGGGTCTTCGCCGAGCACGGCTGGACCGTGGACGGCGTCACCATGGACACGGCGCTCGCCGCGTACCTGGTCAAGCCCGGCCGCCGCTCCTTCGCGCTCGACGCGCTGACCCTGGAGTACCTCGGCCGTGAGCTCGCCCCGGCGGCGGCCGACGGACAGCTCGCCTTCGGTACGGAGGACGACGACCAGGCCGAGGCCGACGCGCTCATGGTGCACGCCCGCGCGATCCTCGACCTCGGCGAGGCCTTCGGCGGGAAGCTCCGGGAAGTCGGTGCGGCCGGCCTCCTCGAGGACGTCGAGCTGCCCACGTCCGCGCTCCTGGCCCGCATGGAGCGGCACGGCATCGCCGCCGACCGCGCCCATCTGGAGGCCATGGAGCAGATGTTCGCGGGCGCCGTCCAGCAGGCGGTGAAGGAGGCCCACGCCTCGGTGGGCCACGAGTTCAACCTCGGCTCGCCCAAGCAGCTCCAGGAAGTCTTCTTCGGCGAGCTCGACCTGCCCAAGACGAAGAAGACGAAGACCGGGTACACGACGGACGCGGACGCGCTCGCCTGGCTGGCCACGCAGACCGACCACGAACTCCCCGTGATCATGCTGCGCCACCGCGAGCAGGCGAAGCTGCGCGTCACCGTCGAGGGCCTCATCAAGACGATCGCCGCGGACGGCCGCATCCACACGACGTTCAACCAGACCGTCGCCGCGACGGGCCGGCTCTCCTCGACGGACCCGAACCTGCAGAACATCCCGGTCCGCACCGACGAGGGCCGGGCCATCCGCCGCGGCTTCGTCGTCGGCGAGGGCTTCGAGTCGCTCATGACCGCGGACTACAGCCAGATCGAGCTGCGCGTCATGGCGCACCTCTCCGAGGACGAGGGCCTCATCGAGGCGTTCACCTCCGGCGAGGACCTGCACACCACGGTCGGCGCGCAGGTCTTCGGCGTCGAGCGGTCCGCCGTCGACGCGGAGATGCGCCGCAAGATCAAGGCCATGTCGTACGGGCTCGCCTACGGCCTGTCCGCGTTCGGCCTGTCCGGGCAGCTGAACATCGAGCCGGGCGAGGCGCGGGTCCTCATGGACACGTACTTCGAGCGGTTCGGCGGCGTGCGCGACTATCTGCGCCGCGTCGTCGACGAGGCGCGCGCCACGGGCTACACCGAGACGATGCTCGGCCGCCGCCGGTATCTGCCGGACCTCAACAGCGACAACCGCCAGCGCCGTGAGATGGCTGAGCGCATGGCGCTCAACGCCCCCATTCAGGGCACGGCCGCCGACATCGTGAAGATCGCCATGCTGAACGTGGACAAGGCGCTCAAGGACGCGAAGCTCAAGTCCCGGCTGCTGCTCCAGGTCCATGACGAAATCGTCCTGGAGATCGCCCCGGGCGAGGCCTCGGCGGCGGAGGAGCTGGTCCGGCGCGAGATGGCCGGGGCAGTGCAACTGCGGGCGCCGCTGGACGTGTCGGTGGGCGTGGGCCCGGACTGGGAGTCCGCGGCGCACTAGCCTCCGGCGGACGGGAGTCCGGACGTGAGTTCAGGCAAGGGGCAGGGCCAACGGGCTTTGCCCCTTACCTGGTTCACGACCTTGTTCACCGTTCTTGTGGCACCGGAGCCGGCGCCTCCCTGCGATCGGCCGCTCCTCGACGCGCCCGCACGACAAGCGCGTACACGACCAGGCCGAGTACGAGGCCCGCGCCCCCGCCGAAGCACAGGGTCGGGATGATCTCCCACGGCTTGGCGGCAGCTCCCCAGTACGTCCACCAGCGCACCGTCCGTACCCCCGCGGCCACCGCCACGCACCCACCGATCACCAGCGCCGCCACCCACCGCTCACCCGCCGAGAGCTGAGGCAGCGCGGCGCGGGCGTCGGCGGCGGCCGACGAGGGGACACGGCGCACCGCCGACACCACGAAGAGCGCGATCACGACGAGCGCGACCGCCGAACCCCCGTACTGCGCGTACCAGTAGAGAGGGGAGCCGGCGATCTTCTCGCCGAGGACCGGGAACACGCGCATGCCCCACCGGTCGAGATGTGTGAACGCGTCCCACACCACGTGTGTCGCCGCGCCGAGGACGGCGGACACGTACCACCACCACACCGCGGCCACCGGCCGCCGCTCCCGCACGAATGCGTCGGACGCGGAGCGGCCCGATGCGAATGCGTCAGACGGGGAGCCGCCAGACGTGGAGCCGCGAGACGCGAAAGCGCCGGACGCGGAGCCGCCGCCCCGAGCGCCGCCCGCACCCCGCGCCACCACAAGAACCCGCCCCCGCACCCGCGCCGGCAGCAGCGCGATCACCGGCTCCCGCAGCAGGCGCCACAGCCCGACCAGTGCCGCGGCGATGGCCACGTCGATCGTGAAGACGCCCGGGAAGGAGTGGGTGAAGTCCCCGAACTCCATCGCCCCCGGCACCGCACTCTCCGCGAAGTACGTCACGTCAGGCGCGAACGAGCCCGCCACCAGCAGCGACGGCACGAGCGCGCCGCGCCCCGTGCCGTCACGGCGGACGGCCGGCAGCACGGCCGCGGCATGACTGATCGTGAACGGCAAGAGGTCCCCCTCGGACGGTTCTTGATGCGGTGCGTACGCGGTGCCGCTCAGTATGGCCGTCGCGATCGCGGAAACGCGTACGTGGCCAACCGGCAAATATCGGGCACGAACGGGTGTCTGCGCGCGGGAAGTTGTCGTAGTGTCGCGTGGGTCACTCCACGCTGGGGAGCGTGGGCGGACCCGGAAACGGTCGGCAATCGGAGGGGCTCACGGCATGGCGGCGCTATTCGGAAAGCGGTTGCGCAGGTCGGCGATGACAACCGCTGTGGCAGCTGCCGCCGTGGCGGCGCTCTCCGCGTCACAGGCGCCGGGCTTCACCGACGCGCAGAACGGCGGGCATTCCAGCGCCGACGCGACGCCCTCGCCCGGCGACTCGGCGACCGGCGACTCCCCGTACTACACCGACCTGCCGCCTCTCAACAGCCCCACCGCGCCCCCCAGTACGGGACCCGGCAGCCCGGGCGGCACGGGTACCGGCGGGAACGAGGCAGGTATCCCGGCCACCGTCCTCGACGCCTACAAGAAGGCAGAGGCGGAGCTCGCCGCGACGAAGCCGGGCTGCAACCTCCCCTGGCAGCTGCTCGCCGCGATCGGCAAGGTCGAGTCGGGCCAGGCCCGCGGCGGCAACGTCGACGCGAACGGCACCACGCTCAAGCCGATCCTCGGCCCGGTCCTCGACGGCAACGGCTTCGCGAGGATCACCGACACCGACAACGGCGCCTACGACGGCGACAGGACGCACGACCGGGCCGTCGGCCCCATGCAGTTCATCCCGTCGACCTGGGAGTGGTCCGGCCGCGACGGCAACGGCGACGGCAAGAAGGACCCCAACAACATCTACGACGCCGCGCTCGCCGCCGGCCACTACCTGTGCCGCGGCGACCGAGACCTGTCCCAGAGCGGCGGCCTGAACGCGGCGATCCTGAGCTACAACCACTCGGAGGAGTACCTCAAGACGGTCCTGAAGTGGCTCGCTTACTACCGCAAGGGCACCCACGAGGTACCGGACGGCACCGGAGTCCAGCCCGGCAACCGCAGCGACGGAGCCCTCAGCCCCTCGCCCTCGCCGAGCAGCCCCGGCACGACCAGCCCGTCCCCCGGCACCTCCGAGCCGCCCGCGTCGTCCGAGCCGTCGAAGCCCGGCAAGCCGGGCGGCTCCCCGGGCACCGACCCGTCGAAGCCGGGCGGCGGAGGCTCCACGAGCCCCGAGCCGCCCACGCCCGCCGAGTCGGTCGCGCACATCGAGGACGCCGGTACCGGCACACTCGCCGCGACCGCGGGTGACGCCTTCGCCGAACGTGTCGCCGTGCGCACGGAGAACGCCGCGGGCAAGGGCGTCGGCACGATCAAGGTGAAGCTCACCGTCGTCGGCGACACGGATCTGACGTTCAGCGGCGGCTTCAAGACCGTCACCGTCGTCACCGACAGCACCGGCAAGGCCACCGCGCCGCCGCTGAGGGCGGGCGAGGACACCGGAGAGTTCACCGTCCGCGCCACCGTCGTCGACCGCAACCTGCCCGGCCTCGACTACACGGCGACCGTGTCCGCCCGCCAGGCCGACACCGTCACCCGGACCGACGACAAGGAGCTGACCTGCGAGGCCGGCGGCCAGTTCGCCGACCCGGTCCAGATCAGGGCCACCTACAAGGGCGCCGCCGCCGACGGGGTCGCCACCACGGCCACGCTGATCAAGTCGAAGGACGACGCGACCGAGAACGACAAGGGCCCCTACTTCAAGGACGCGGACGGCAAGGCGATCCGCACCCTCAAGGGCCTCAAGACCGACGGCGACGGCCGACTCCAGCTGCCGAAGATCTACGCGGACGACGCCACCGGCACGTTCCTGCTCCGCATCGACACCACCGGCGGCGCGACCCTCACCATCGAACTGAAGGTCACCGCGGCCGCCGCCACGGCCACTCCCTCGGCCTCGCCGTCGGCGACGTAACTCCCCACGGCGCACGCCGTGACCAGCAGCACCCGCGCCGCCCCCTCGCCGTTCTCCGGCCGAGGGGGCGGCGCTGTTGTGCAACGTGTTCTCATCTCGGCCGCGCGTTGCTACGGTGCCCCAGACCTGACGACCTATCAGATCTCGGATCCGGTGATCCGCCGGGAGGCTGCATGCGTGCCCTGATCGCCGCCGCGACCGGTCTTGCCGTGGCGCTCGCCCTCGTCATCACGATCTCGGCGATCGGTTCCCCGCCCGGCGAGACCTCGCCCAAACCGCTGCTGACCACCGTCCCCAAGCACCCCTGACCGCCGAGGAGGCCGCCGCGATGCGCCGCAAGGCCAGCCTGATCCTGCTCGCTCTCGCCGTGTTCTGCACGGCGATGTCCCCGCTGATGCGCTGGTACGCGTTCCCGCGCCTCGCGAAGATCCCGGCCGGCCAGTACCAGAGCGTCGTCCTGGAGGCGAAGAACCCGACCCTCCTCGACTACGGCTCGATGCAGGCGAAGAAGGTCCCCAAGGTCACCGTCGTCCAGACGCTCAAGGGCAACGTGGAGGCCTCCGAACAGGTCGAGAAGAGCGCGGGCCGCGACGTCGTCGTCTGGGACTCCCTCTCCTACATCGTCGGACCCGACGGCAAGATGGTCTCCCAGGTCCCCGAGCGCTACGTCTTCGACGCCCACAGCCAGGCACCCGTCCACCCCACGGGCAAGTACGCCGAGACCGTCGACGGCGACAAGGTCAGGCGCGACGGCATCGAGTTCAAGTGGCCCTTCCTCACCGAGAAGCGGGACTACGAGTACTACGACGCCCAGGCCCGCGTCACCCGGCCCATCCACTACAAGGGGACCCAGACCTTCCGCGGAGTGAAGGTCTACTACTTCGAGCAGACCATCCCCTGGACGAAGGTTCCGCTCCCCAAGACGATGCCGGTCAAGGGCATCACACCGGAGTCCGTCGCCAAGACCGGCACCACCCGCTGGTACAGCACCGTCCGCAAGTTCTGGGTCGAGCCGGTCACCGGAGCCCCCGTCTACGGCGAGGAGATCCAGAACAACGAACTCCGCGGCGGCACGCTCTTGGGGGGCCGCGACAAGGTGACGGTCTTCAAGGGCCACGTGAAGATGCGCGAGGACTACATCAAGTCGACGGTCGACCTCGTCAAGTCCAACCGCGTCCTGGTCGTCCTGCTCACCTCGTACCTGCCCTGGGGCTTCCTCGTCCTCGGCCTGCTCCTGCTCGCGCTCTCCCTGTGGCTGGAGGCCCGCAGTCGCCGCCCGGGCGAGCCCGAGGCCGCTCGGGAGCACGAGTCGGAACCCGTCAGCGCCTGAGCCGGGCGCTCGTGTGCCGCGTCGCGACCGCGCCCGCCGGATCCTCCGGCCACGGATGCTTCGGGTACCGGCCGCGCAGCTCGGCGCGCACCGCCCGGTACCCCTCGCGCCAGAAGGAGGCGAGATCCGCGGTCACGGCCGCGGGCCGCCCCGCGGGGGACAACAGATGCACCAGGACCGGCACACCGGCCACGCGCGGCGACTCGTGCAGCCCGAACATCTCCTGCACCTTCACGGCCAGTACGGGCTGTTCGGGGTTCGCGTAGTCGATCCGGATCCTTGATCCGCTCGGCACTTCAAGGCGCTCCGGCGCCAGCTCGTCGAGGCGGGCCGCGTCCCCGCTCGCCCAGGGGAGCAGCCGCCGCAGCGCCTGGCCCGCGTCGATCCGGCCCAGATCGGACCGGCGCCGCGCCTTGCCGAGCTCCGGCTCCAGCCACTCGTCCACGCGCGCGTGCAGCGCGTCGTCCGACACGTCGGGCCAGGGCGCGCCCAGCGTCCGGTGCAGGAACGCGAGCCGCTCCCGCAGCTCCCCGGCCTCCCGGGACCACCGCAGCAGAGAGAACCCCTCCCGCCGAAGCCCTTCCTCCAACGCCTCCCGTACGAGAGCGGGGGCGGCCTCCTTCAGCGGGCGCACGGCGAGTTCCACCGCGCCGAGCCGCTCGACATGCCGCGCCACCAACTCCCCGTCGGCCCACGCCACTTCGTCCCCCTCGGTACGCAGCGGCGCCGCGGCACGCAGCGCGACCTCCTCGTCGACGACCGCGGCGAGCCGCACGCGCGCGTGCCCGGCGCCCACAGGCCGGTCGGCGACCGCGACGGCGATCCACGGAGCACCCCGCAGCCGGGACCCCTCCGCGAGCGCGGCCCGTGTACCGGACACCATCAGATACTCGCCGTCCCGCCCGCGCCCCACCCGCTCGGGGAAGGCGAGCGCGGCGACGACGCCGGCGACCCGGTCCTCGGACAGGTCCCCGGTCCCGGCCTCGCGCACCGGGGCCTGCCCGGCGGTTGGCTCCGATCCCGCCCCTGCCGCCCCCGTGAGCCGCCGTACCTCCGTCTTCCAGCGCGCGGCGTACGCGTCGGCGCCCCGGCGCGCGGTGCGCCACGCGGCGGCCAGATCGTCGCCGTAGTCGCGGGGCGGCTCCTCGCTCAGGAGGGCGACCACCTCGGCCGCGCGGCGAGCGCCCACCAGCGAGGTCGCGTCGAGGAGGGCGCGGGCCAGGCGGGGATGCAGGCCGAGCCCCGCGAGGCGTGCGCCGCGCTCCGTGGCCCGGCCCGAGTCCGCCCCGACCGCCCCGATCGCCGTCAGGACGGACCGGGCCGCCGCCATCGCCCCGGCCGGCGGGGCGTCCAGGAGCGCGAGGCCCGAGGCGTCCGGATCGCCCCAGCACGCCGCCTGCAACGCGAACGCCGTCAGGTCCGCCACCTTGATCTCCGGCGCGGGGAACCGAGGCAGCCGCACGTCCTCCGCCTCCGTCCAGCACCGGAACACCACGCCGGGAGCCTCGCGCCCGGCGCGCCCCGCCCGCTGCCGTCCCGCCGCCTGAGAGGCCCGTACGGTCGTCAGGGCGCTCAGCCCGCGCGCGTGGTCCACCCGTGGCTCCCGCGCGAGCCCCGAGTCCACGACGACCCGCACACCCGGAACCGTCAGCGACGACTCGGCCACGGACGTCGCGAGCACCACCCGCCGCCGCGCACCGGGCGAGAGCACCGCGTCCTGCACCGCGGCCGGCGCCCGCCCGTGCACCTGAAGCACATCCACGTCACCCAGCCCGCCCAGCTGCCCGGCCACGCGCGCGATCTCACCGACCCCCGGCAGGAAGCACAGCACATCCCCGCTCCGCTCCCGCAGCGCGCGCCGCACCACCGCCGCCACGTGCGTGAGCAACGCCGGATCCACCCGCATCCCGTGCGGCGGCCGAACCGGTCGCCCGGGCGGGGCCCACACCGTCTCCACGGGATACGAGATTCCCTCGGCCTCGACGACGGGCGCCCCGCCGAGCAGCCGCGCCCAGCCCTGCGCGTCCGTCGTCGCCGACGCCGCCACCAGCCGAAGCTCGGGCCGCAGCGCCTCGCGCACGTCGCACAGGAACGCCGCGACCGTGTCCGCGTCCAGATGTCGCTCGTGGACCTCGTCGAGCATGACGACATCCACGCCCGCCAGCTCCTGGTCGCGCTGGAGCCGTTGCAGGAGCACACCCGTCGTGACGACCTCCACGCGCGCGTCGCGCCCCATCACCCGCTCACCGCGCACCGTGTAGCCGACGCTCTCGCCGGCCTTCTCGCCCAGCAGCCACGCCATCCGCCGCGCCGCGGCCCGCGCCGCGATCCGCCGCGGCTCCGCGACGACGACACGCCGCGCGGGCCCGTCACCGACGAGCCCGGCGAGCACCAGCGGCACCAGGGTCGTCTTGCCGGTCCCCGGCGGCGCCACGAGAGCGGCGCTGCCCGGCGCCGCGGGCCCGTCGAGGGCCTCGCGCAGGCCGGGCAGCGCACTGCGTACAGGCAGGTCCAGAGCGTCGTCACGGATCACCTGCTCAGTCTCCCCCCGGGAGACTTCGGCCGGAGGCGCCCCCCGCCTAGCTCCGCTCGCAGACGAAGATCGCCGTCCCCGGGATCAGATTTCCGCGCAGCGGGGACCAGCCGCCCCACTCCTGCGTGTTCCATGCCGGCCACTGCGGCTCGACGAGGTCCACCAGACGGAACCCGCCGGCCACGATGTCCCGCACCCGGTCACCGACCGTCCTGTGGTGCTCCACGTATATGGCGCGCCCCTCGTCGTCCTGCTCCACGTAAGGGGTGCGGTCGAAGTAGGAGGCCGCCACGGAGAGACCCTCCGGCCCCGGCTCGTCCGGGAACGCCCAGCGGATCGGATGCGTCACCGAGAACACGAACCGGCCGCCGGGCCGCAGCACCCGGTGCACGTCCCGCAGCACCCGCACCGGATCGGCGACAAAGGGGAGTGCGCCGTACGCCGAGCAGGCCAGGTCGAAGGAGCCGTCCGCGAACGGCAGCGCGCCCGCGTCCGCCTCCACCAGCGGCACCGCGCCGCCGTCGATGCGCAGCGCGTGCTGGAGCTGCCGGTGAGAGAGGTCGAGCGCGACGGGGTGCGCGCCCTGCGCGGCGAGCCAGCGTGAGCACTGCGCCGCGCCCGCGCCGATCTCCAGGACGACCTTGTCCTTCAGGTCCTCCGGCGGGCCGAGCAGCTCGGCCTCCACCTCGTCGAGGCCCTCGGGCCCCCACACGAAGCGGTCGTCCCCGAGGAACGTGCCGTGCTCGACCTGATAGTCGTCCGCGTTCCTGTCCCACCAGCCACGATTGGCACGGGAACTCTCCGTGATGCCGGCATCGCGCCGGGTGGCTTCAGGCTCGAACGGTTCGGGCTCTTGGATGATGGGCTCCCTAGTCGTACTCTTCCGTTCAACCCGTCGCGGCAGAGTGCCGAGCGGCCCATGTGGCCTCGTGCGACAGGTTTTGTGCCGGGTTTGCGAAGTTCGCCCCGGGTGTGCGCCTTCGCGCATTGACCCTGTCCGGCTGCCCCCGTATGCTACAAGTTGCGCTGCGAGCCTGCGCTCCTCAGACATAGCAGGCTGCGCTCGCATCTGTATGTATGTCCCCTCGGTTATCGAGGCGCCCCCTCCGGGAGTGGCGCTTCCTGAGCTGTCCGGCCTTCTGCAGTGCGATCACGGGCTCCCGGCGTAGCAGTACCTACGACTTCAATGTCCGTACCGGAGCCCTTACCCACATGACGAGCAGCACCGAGACCACCGCCACCACCCCGCAGGTAGCGGTCAACGACATCGGTAACGAGGAAGCCTTCCTCGCCGCGATCGACGAGACGATCAAGTACTTCAACGACGGCGACATCGTCGACGGCGTCATCGTGAAGGTCGACCGGGACGAGGTCCTGCTCGACATCGGTTACAAGACCGAAGGCGTGATCCCGAGCCGTGAGCTCTCGATCAAGCACGATGTCGACCCGAACGAGGTCGTCAAGGTCGGCGACGAGATCGAGGCCCTGGTTCTCCAGAAGGAGGACAAGGAAGGCCGTCTGATCCTGTCCAAGAAGCGCGCTCAGTACGAGCGTGCCTGGGGCACGATCGAGAAGATCAAGGAAGAAGACGGCATCGTCACCGGTACCGTCATCGAGGTCGTCAAGGGTGGTCTCATCCTCGACATCGGCCTCCGCGGCTTCCTGCCGGCCTCCCTCGTCGAGATGCGCCGTGTCCGCGACCTCCAGCCCTACGTGGGCAAGGAGCTCGAGGCCAAGATCATCGAGCTGGACAAGAACCGCAACAACGTGGTCCTGTCCCGCCGTGCCTGGCTCGAGCAGACCCAGTCCGAGGTTCGCCAGACGTTCCTCACGACCCTCCAGAAGGGTCAGGTCCGCTCCGGCGTCGTTTCCTCGATCGTCAACTTCGGTGCCTTCGTGGACCTGGGTGGCGTCGACGGTCTCGTGCACGTCTCCGAGCTGTCCTGGAAGCACATCGACCACCCGTCCGAGGTTGTCGAGGTCGGCCAGGAAGTCACCGTCGAGGTCCTCGACGTCGACATGGACCGCGAGCGTGTCTCCCTGTCGCTGAAGGCGACGCAGGAAGACCCGTGGCAGCAGTTCGCCCGTACGCACCAGATCGGCCAGGTCGTCCCCGGCAAGGTCACGAAGCTGGTTCCGTTCGGTGCGTTCGTCCGCGTGGACGAGGGCATCGAGGGTCTGGTCCACATCTCCGAGCTGGCCGAGCGCCACGTGGAGATCCCGGAGCAGGTCGTCCAGGTCAACGACGAGATCTTCGTCAAGGTCATCGACATCGACCTCGAGCGTCGCCGCATCAGCCTCTCGCTGAAGCAGGCCAACGAGGCCTTCGGTGCCGACCCGTCGACGGTCGAGTTCGACCCGACCCTGTACGGCATGGCCGCGTCGTACGACGACCAGGGCAACTACATCTACCCCGAGGGCTTCGACCCCGAGACCAACGACTGGCTCGAGGGCTACGAGACCCAGCGCGAGGCCTGGGAGACCCAGTACGCCGAGGCGCAGCAGCGCTTCGAGCAGCACCAGGCTCAGGTCATCAAGTCCCGCGAGGCCGACGCCCAGGCCGAGGCCGAGGGTGCTGCCGCTCCGGCCGGCGCCCCGGCTGCGTCCGGTGGCGGCGGCGGTTCGTACTCCTCGGAGTCGGACGACAACTCCGGCGCGCTTGCTTCGGACGAGGCGCTCGCCGCGCTCCGCGAGAAGCTGGCCGGTGGTCAGAGCTGACCTGAACCCTCCGGGTTCCGGTAAGTAGTTGAGCGGGCCCGCACCCCTTGGGTGCGGGCCCGCTTCTCTGTGTCCGCCGACGTGTCTTCTGGAGTGACCGGTACGTTCGTCAGGCCCTCGCCGCCTCTGACACCGTGCAACAGAGTGTTCTTGTACCTGAATCCTGGGTTCACATGAGAACCCAGGATGTGGCATGCCTGCGCCAAGATCTGCCCGGTGGGGTGTGCGGGGAGGGAAACGTGGGAGATACACGAGTAACTCCTGTGCCGTAACAGGCCGTTGCGAGGATTCCCCGGATCACTCAAGATCGAGGGGAGTCGTCAGCATGGCAGTACAGCAGCGACCGGAGGCGGGCGCGAGCCGCCGGGCCTTCCTGCGCAACGTCGGGGTGAGCGGTGGTGCGGGCGCGATGTTCGCCACCATGGGAGCCCTCGGCCTCGCCCCCACCGCGCAGGCCGCCCCCCGCGAGCAGGCCTACAGCGCACCGAAGTCGGGCGACTTCACGCTCACCGGCCGCGGCGCCGCCAAGGTCGTCGTCGTCGGCGGGGGCATCGCCGGACTCGCGACGGCGTACGAACTCGGCAAGGCGGGCTACGACTGTACGGTCCTGGAGGCCAGGGACCGCACGGGCGGCCGCAACTTCACGGTGCGCGGCGGCGACAGCACCGTCGACCTGTACGGCAACCGGCAGACCGCGCGCTTCGCGCGGGGCCAGTACCTGAACGCCGGGCCGGCGCGGCTGCCCCAGTGGATGGTCACCCTCGACTACTGCCGCGAACTCGGTGTCCCCGTCGAGGTGTTCACGAATACGAACGCCGACGCGTATCTCTACAACGAGTCCGCCGGCATGACCGCGCCCGTGCGCTACCGCACCGCCAAGGCCGATGTGTACGGCTATGTGTCGGAGCTGCTGGCCAAGGCCACGAACAAGGGCGCTCTCGACAAGGAACTCACCGCGTCCGACCAGGAGCGCCTCATGGAGTTCCTCAAGGACTTCGGGGACCTCGGCGACAAGCTGGCCTACGAGGGCGGGGAGCGCCGCGGCTACAGCACGGTCCCGGCCGCCACCGGGACGCCCGGAGTGATGCTCGGCGACGTGCCCTCCGCGTCGGACGTGTTCGCCAGCGGCGTCGGGCGGTATTTCTCCTTCGAGTTCGGCTTCGACCAGGCCATGCTGATGTTCCAGCCCGTGGGCGGCATGGACCAGATACCGAAGGCGCTGACGCGGGCGATCGGCGCGCACAAGGTGCGTACGGGCGCCGTCGTCAGCAGGATCACGCAGACGGCGGGCGGAGTCACTGTCACCTACACGCAGGGCGGCAGGACGAGGGCCGTCGAGGCCGACTACTGCGTCGGCGCGCTGCCGCCCAACATTCTCGCGAAGATCCCGCACAACCTCGGCTCCGGCGTGCAGTCCGCACTGGAGTCCATCACCCCGCAGTCCGCGGGCAAGATAGGCCTGGAGTACCGGTCCCGCTGGTGGGAGCTCGACCACAAGATCTACGGCGGCATCACCGAGACCGACCTCGACGTCACTCACATCTGGCACCCGTCCTACGGCTTCCACGGCGAGCGCGGCCTGCTCGTCGGCTACTACAACTACGACCGCGACGCCGACGCGTACGCCGAGCTCACACCGGGCGAGCGCGAGAAGCGTGCCGTGGCCGCCGGCGTGAAGATCTACGGCGAGAAGTACCGCACCGAACTCGCCTCCTCCTTCTCGCATCACTGGCGTCAGACCCCGCACCTCGAAGCCGCCTGGCACGACACCCCCGGCGGCCCCGACGACCCCCGCTACAAGCCGCTCAACGAACCCACCGGCCGTGTCTACTTCGCCGGGGACTGGCTCAGCTACACCGACGCGTGGCAGCACGGGGCGTTCACCTCCGCCCGCCGGGCAGTGACCAGGCTCCACGCGCGCGTGCTGGCCGCGTAGGGACGCACGGCAGGTAAGAGGTGCCTCTGAGGGGCGCGGGGAGGGAATGCCCGCGCCCCACCGGGCGTTCTGGATGGGGAGATACGGGGAAGAGGGCGAGGAGCGGTCACAGTGCTTGATCCGCAGGGTTTGTACGCATGGGAGCCGAAGGGCCTGGCCGTGGTGGACATGGCGCTCGCCCAGGAGTCGGCCGGACTGGTCATGCTCTACCACTTCGACGGATACATCGACGCGGGTGAGACCGGCGAGCAGATCGTGGACCGGGTCCTCGACTCGCTGCCGCACCAGGTCGTGGCGCGGTTCGACCACGACCGGCTCGTCGACTACCGGGCCCGCCGCCCGCTGCTCACCTTCCGGCGCGACCGCTGGACGGACTACGACGTGCCCGCCCTCGAGGTGCGACTCGTCCAGGACGCCACGGGCGCCCCCTTCCTGCTGCTCTCCGGCCCCGAGCCGGACGTCGAGTGGGAGCGTTTCGCGGCCGCGGTGAAGGAGATCGTCGAACGGCTCGGCGTGCGCCTCGCGGTCAACTTCCACGGGATCCCCATGGGCGTCCCGCACACGCGGCCCGTCGGTCTCACCCCGCACGGCAACAGGACCGAGCTCGTCCCCGGCCACCGCAGCCCCTTCGACGAGGCGCAGGTCCCGGGCAGCGCGGAGGCCCTCGTCGAGTACCGCCTCATGGAGGCCGGACACGACGTACTCGGTGTCGCCGCGCACGTTCCGCACTACATCGCGCGCTCGCCGTACCCCGACGCCGCGCTGACCGTCCTCGAAGCCATCACGGCGGCGACCGGCCTCGTGCTGCCCTCGGTGGCGCACGGGCTGCGTACGGAGGCGTACCGCACACAGACGGAGATCGACCGGCAGATCCAGGAGGGCGACGAGGAACTCGTCGCGCTCGTCCAGGGACTTGAGCACCAGTACGACGCCGCCGCGGGCGCCGAGAGCCGCGGGAACATGCTGGCCGAACCGACCGACATCCCGTCCGCCGACGAGATCGGCCTCGAGTTCGAGAAGTTCCTCATCGAACGCGAGGGCGACGCATAGGGGCTGTGGTCAGCCGTGGGGGCCTCGCCTAAGCTGCCCGCATGCTGAAGGTGGGTCTGACCGGCGGAATCGGTGCCGGCAAGAGCGAGGTGTCCCGGCTGCTGGTGGAGCACGGGGCCGTACTGATCGACGCGGACCGCATCGCGCGGGAGGTCGTGGAGCCCGGAACTCCCGGACTCGCCGCGGTCGTCGAGGCGTTCGGGAGCGACGTCCTCGCCCCGGACGGCTCCCTCGACCGGCCCGCGCTCGGCGCGATCGTCTTCGCCGACGCGGACCGCCTCGCCGTCCTCAACTCGATCGTGCACCCCCTCGTCGGAGCCCGCTCCGCCGAACTCGAAGCCGCCGCCAGCGGTGACTCCGTCGTCGTGCACGACGTACCGCTGCTCGCCGAGAACGGCCTCGCACCGCTGTACGACCTCGTGGTCGTCGTGGACGCGAGCCCCGAGAACCAGCTCGACCGCCTCGTGCGCCTGCGCGGCATGAGCGAGGAGGACGCCCGCGCCCGCATGGCGGCCCAGGCCACCCGCGACAAGCGCCTGGAGATCGCCGACATCGTGATCGACAACGACGTACCGCTCGACGAACTGCACCGGCGGGTCGACGCCGTCTGGGCGGACCTCGCGCAGCGGGCGTCCGCGGCCTAGAAGGGGGACGGGCGTGGTCGTACTGGCGGCGTTCACCTTCCTCGGCGGCCTGGTGGCGATCCTCGCCGGGGCGTACGGGCTGCGGCGGGCCCGGCGGATCAGCGAGGCCGGACGCGTCACCCAGGCACTGGTGAAACCCCCGCAGACGGGTTCCGAGCGGCCCCTGCTGCAGTTCGAGACGCATGACGGCCGTGTCGTCGAGGTGACGTCCCCCGCGCCGCCCACCCGACGGCTGCCGCTGCCGGCGGGCGGCCTGGTCGGCATCGCGTACGACGTCGACGACCCGCGCGAGACCGTGCTCATCGGCGGTGAGCGGCCCGCCCTCGACTGGGTGTTCGTGGCCGCGGGCGTGGCGCTGACCGTGCTCGGCGCGGTACTCACGGTGACCTGGGGCTGAGCCTTCGGGGCGGTCGGACGTACGTACGCCAGGGTGTTACGGGGGAGGAATAGGGCCGACAGTCCACGCCGTTGACGTGGACGACGAAGGAGGGAGACCGCTGTGCCCCACTCCAACCCGGAGACGCACGTCATCGACTTCCGTGCCGCTGAGCATCTGCTTGCGGCGCGCGACCCGCGAGGCGCGGTGAAACTGCTCGACCCGGTCATCGCGGCCCACCCCGAGAACACGGCGGCGCGGCTGCTGCGCGCCCGCGCGTTCTTCGCGGCGGCCCAACTGCGGGCCGCCGAACTCGAGTTCACCATCGTCCTGGAGCGCGAGCCGGACAACGCCTTCGCGCACTTCGCGCTCGCCCGCACCTATCAGCGTGCCGCGCGGCCGGACCAGGCACGGCGCCATTTCCGGCTGGCGGCGGCGCTCGACCCGCAGCCGGACTACGTGGCCGCGGCCGCTTTCGACGACGCTCAGTAGGGCGAGGCACCCGGGGAGTTCCAGGGCGGTCAGGGCTTGTGCTGCGGGGGATTGTCGGGCGGTACGTCCGGGGGATCGTAGGGCGGTACGTCGGGGCCCGGCTGGAAGTGCGGGCCCTGTCGGATGTGGCGGGTGATCACGAAGAGGTCGACGGTCACGATCAGCCACAGCACCCCGCACGCGAGCGCCCACCACGGGCGGTCCGTGAGGATGAACGCGACCGTGCCGAAGATCGTCCAGGCCAGACCCCAGATGCTGAGCCACAGCCGGGCGCGCAGGGCACTGCGCGCGGTCACGGGTTCACTGCCCGTACGCATCGTCACCACCTCCGCCCGTGAAGGGGCACCCCTCCAGGGTGCCTCGTCACGGGCGGAGGCGTCGGGTGCGTCCGGCCTCTCGCGCGGCGCACCGTTCCCTGAAAAGGTGAGCTGGTTTCCGGTCGGCGGAATGCGGCCGCCGGGGTGCGGCCGGTGGAGGGGAGGACGCGTGCTGGACGGGCAGAAGAGCGGCGAGCGGCTCGCGGGATGGGTGGAGGCGCTCGACGGACAGGGGCGGGCGGAGGCGGTCGTCCCCGACGCGGAGGACCTGCCCGAGGTCCTCCTCGATCTCGGGGTCGCCCACGAGGACATCAACGAACTCGTCGCGCTGCGCCCCCGGGTGGCCGACGACCCCGAAGTGCGCGATCTCCTGGAGCGGGCCGTGGACGCCGTCACCCGGGACATGGGCACGGTCGGCAAGAGCCCCGGCTTCCCGTCCCCGCCCGACGGCGGAGATCTCCTAGAACGCTGCTTCTCCGTGTATGTCTACGTGGCGGCGCTGCCCGCCACGCGCGCGTACCACCGCGGTCTCGGGGTGCCGGACGACGTCTCGCGGTGCACCCTCGCCGACCTGGGGCGCCACATGGCCGTCCACCGCAGGCGGTACGGCAACTGCGGCATTCACGCGGTCTCCTGGCTCGGTCTGCACTTCCATGGGGAGCTCTACCAGCTGGGCCGGCTCCAATATCAGCGGGCCACCCTCGGCGGGCGCTCGGGCGACGGGATCGCCGCCGCGGGCCTGCCCCTGAAGACGGGTGACCCGTGCCTCAGCCTCCACATCCCCGACTACAGGGGCCCGCTGTCGCCGGTGGCGTGCGACCGGTCCCTGCTCC
Organism: Streptomyces sp. NPDC107517; assembly: GCF_055582645.1. Lineage (NCBI taxonomy): Bacteria > Bacillati > Actinomycetota > Actinomycetes > Kitasatosporales > Streptomycetaceae > Streptomyces > Streptomyces sp. NPDC107517. Next base: position 647,646 of record NZ_JBVJPM010000002.1, read on the forward strand.
AGGCCGAGGAGTTCTTCGCGCGCCACTACCCACGCGAGCGCTACGAGGTCGCCGTGTGCCACTCCTGGCTCCTCGACGCCCAGTTGAAGAGCTACCTGCGCGCCGACTCCAACCTCGTGCGGTTCCAGGAGCGCTTCCGCACCGCCTGGGACAGCGACGAGCCGGACGACGGGGTGCCGGTCGGCTTCGTCTTCGGTGACCCCGCCCTTCCGGTGGAGGGACTGCCGCGCCGCACGAGCGTCGAGCGTGCTGTCGGTGACCATCTGCGCGCGGGCGGGCACTGGTACGGCGGACATGGCTGGTTCCCGCTGCCGTGGTCGGGAACTGCCGCCTCAGGACCGCTCGTTGAGGGGGCATGAGCCTTGAGACGCGTGAGGGATACGGAGGCACGGGACCCGGCGCCATCACGCCGGACGGCTGCGCGGTCGATCTGTACGCGCGCCTGCCCGTAGGGGACGAGGCCGACGTCATCGCCGCTGCTGTGCCCGCGGGAGCGAGCATTCTCGAACTGGGCAGTGGCGTCGGCCGGATGACGCACCCCCTCATCGAGCGCGGCTTCACGGTCACGGCCGTGGACGAGTCCGCCGAGATGCTGGAGCGGGTGCGCGGGGCGCGGACGATCTGCTCGCCGGTCGAGTCGCTGGACGCGGGCGGGACGTTCGACGTGGTGCTGCTCGCGTCATTCCTCGTGCACGCCGGGGACGTGGCGGTGCGTCAGGGGATGCTCGACACCTGTCGGCGTCATGTCGCCGACCGAGGCTGCGTGCTGATCCAGCGCGAGGGCCCGGACTACCACACGAACCTGCCGCGCGAGCGCGTGGACCCGAGCGGTTTCACGGTCCGCATCGTGTCCGCGGAGCCCGTGGGGGACGGGGTGAACTCGGTCCGTGCGGAGTACGAGTTCCCCGACGCGGCCTGGACGCACACGTTCCTGGCACGGCCCCTGACGCGGGAGCAGTTCGAGGAGGCCCTCGCGCAGGCCGGGTTGAAGGTCGACCAGTACCTCACGGACGACCAGGTGTGGGTACGGGCGGTGCCTGCATAGGGTGCCGGGCGACCGATGAGTTGCACGGTGTGCCGCCGTCTACCTCTGTGACAGCCGGACGGCGAGGCCCGGCGCCGACTCACCGAGGAGCACCCGATGTCCGAGACCACCGCCCCCGTCACGACCGCCGCCTCCGCGACCTCAGCCCCGGTCGCCGGCAGGGCGCGCGCCGCCCGTGTCGCGCTGCTCACGCTCACAGTGCTGCTCGCGCTGTTCTACGGCGTCGCGAGCGCCCTGCCCAAGCTGATCGCGCACCCGTCGGCGGTCGAGTCGTTCGACACGATCGGGTGGGGGAGTGCGGCGATGTACGTCATCGGTGTCCTCGAACTGGCCGGCGCCATCGCCCTGTTGGTGCCGGTGCTCTCCGGGGTCGCCCCGATCGCGCTGAGCGCGCTGATGACCGGCGCGTTCGTCGTGCAGATGTCCTACTTCGACGGGGAGAACGCGGCGACGCCGCTCGTCCTGATCGTCCCGCTGGCGCTGCTCGCATGGACACGCCGCCGGAGCAACGCGGATCTGGTCCGCCTGGTCAAGCGCCGGGCGTGACCGCGCGGCCAGAGGCCGACCCCGTGGACGTACGGGGTCAGCCTCTGCCGCGTTCGTTCCTGTCGCGTTCGTTCCCGTCGTGCTCGGCCGGGGGTACGGGGCCCGAGCCGAACGTCGCGCGCAACCGGTCCATGTCCCTGCGGTCCCGTTTCGTCGGGCGGCCCGCGCCGCGGTCGCGGATGGCCACGGGGGCGACGGCCGCGCGCGGCGGGGGCGGCGGGCTGTTGTCCACGTAGCACTCGACGGCCACGGGGGCGCCCACACGCTTGCGGATCAGGCGCTTCACGATCACGACCCGCTCGTGCCCGCCGGCCTGGCGCACCCGCACCTCGTCGCCCACGCGCACGTTGTAGGCGGCCTTCACGCGCTCACCGTTGACCTTCACGTGCCCGCCCCGGCACGCCGTCGCGCCCGCCGAGCGCGTCTTGGCCAGCCGCACGGACCAGATCCAGCTGTCGATCCGTACGCTCTCACCGGCGCCGGGACCGGCCGCCCGCGCCGCGGCCGCCGCGTTCGAGGCCTTGTCCGCACCCGTACCCGAAGCGGAATCCGCACCAGTGCCGGAACCGGATTCCGAGGCGGTGTCCGAAGCAGTATCCGAAGCCATGCCTCGACCTTAGTCCCGGATTGCCCCGATCCGGCGAGTCACCCGGACGCCACACGCCCCCCCGACGGGTAATCCGGACAAAATGCCATGCGTTTCAAGGGCAGTCATCGGACATCGAGGGGTATGGCGGCCATGGACGCCATAGACGCCAGGGGCGTGCAAGTCGAAGTCGACGGCCTGATGGACGGACTCCGCGCCGATCTGGAGCGGCTCGCCGCCATCCCGTCCATCGCCTTCCCCGGCTTCCCGGCCGAACCCGTGCGGGAGGCGCACGACCTGCTCGTCGGGCTGTTCAGGGACGCCGGTGTCGAGCGCGTCGAGCGGATCGATCTGCGTCGCTCGCCTTCCTCATCCCCTCGACCTCGGGCCACGCCACCCTCGCCATGCCGATCCTCGCGCCGCTCGCCGACTTCGCGGGCTTCTCGCGCGCGGTCCTTCACCGCGTGGCAGGCCGCCCGGCGGCTGGATGAACCTGTGGGTGCCGACCACGGCCGTGACGATCGGCGGCGTGGCCCTCGCCCAGGTCGGCTGCGACAAGTATCTGCGCTTCATCTGGCCGCTGCCGGCCATCCTGTCCGTACTGATCTGCGGGTTCGTGGCGGCGGGAGCGGCGTGGACGTGATGGGTGCGCGTTTCTTCCGGGCCGTCGGCAGTCAGCGGCGCGTGCGGCGGCGGGTCCGTTCGCCGGGGGGTCTCGATGAACTGGAGCTCCAGGGCGACCGGCGCCGGGGCGATCCCGGGGCCGCCCGCTTCGGCCCAGCGCAGGATCTCGTCCGTGACGTCGTCGCCCATCGACCAGCCCACCCACACGGGGCGCCCGCCCCGCCGCCGGCCCTCGCCCGACGGCTGCACCACCATGACGTTCGCCTGGTCGCACGGGCCCAGACAGTCCGTCACCCGCACCGCGACCGCCCCGCCGGACGAGCCGGCCGCGGCCCGTAGCCGCTCCAACTGCCACGCGTGGTCATAGCCGGGGTACTTGGCCGTGTTCCCGCAGCAGCAGCCCCTGCACACCACGAGGGTGCAGGGGCGATGGGGGTACCTCCCTGCTCGAGCGGAGTCGAGAGCTCGGGGGAGGGCGGCACCGATCACGGAACGGGTGGTGGGTCGAACGGGTCGAGCGGGCACAGAACTCCTTGTCCGGGCGGGCACGGAACGCGTATGCGTACCGAGCGATTCTCCGTCATCTACGCGTCCGCCCCCAAGTACGCGCCCTGGCGCCCCGTAATGGAGTCGCCTGTCCTCGCGCACCGTCGATAGCGTGGCTCCATGCCTGCCGCGCACGAAGTCATGACCGACCGGGCCTTCCTCGACCACGTCACCGACCGGCTCGCCGCACTGCCGGGTGTGCGGGCCGTCGCGCTCGGTGGGTCGCGGGCCCAGGGCACTCAACGACCTGACAGTGACTGGGACTTCGCCGTCTACTACCGGGGTGATTTCCAGCCGGACGACCTGCGGGGCGTCGGGTGGGAGGGGGAGGTTTCCGAGATCGGTGGGTGGGGTGGCGGGGTCTTCAACGGCGGGGCCTGGCTGACCGTCGACGGGCGGCGCATCGACGTGCACTACCGCGATCTCGACGTGGTGGAAGGGGAGTTGGCCGAGGCCGAGCGGGGGCGCGTCCGCTGGGAGCCCCTGATGTTCCATCTGGCCGGGATCCCGACCTACCTCGTCGTCGCCGAGCTCGCCGTCAACCAGGTGCTGCACGGTACGGTGCCCCGGCCCGCCGGCTACCCCGCGGCGCTGCGGAAGGCGGCCCCGGACATGTGGTGGGGACGCGCCCTGGGCACGCTCCAGTACGCCAAGGCCAACAACGCGCCCCAAGGAGGCAGGGCCGAAGTCCACGGGGCGGTCGCCGTGGCCGCGATGTCGGCCGCGCACGCCGTCCTCGCCGCGCGCGGCGCCTGGGTCACCAACGAGAAGCGGCTCCTGGAGCGCGCGGGGCTGCTGGGCGTGCACAGCCTGCTCGCAGGGGCGTCGGGCGACCTGGCTGACGTGGTCGACCGGACTCAGCTCGTTCTGAAGCGCGCCGTCGACTCCGCGCGCAGGAGCTGAGCAGGCGAAGCCGGCCGGGCGGGCGGGATCAGGGGTGCGGGCCGCGCGGGTGAGCGCCCCAGGTCGTACACCGCGCTGTCCTCCCACGCCCGCCCGTCCGTCACGATCAGGCGCACCGACCCGACGCGCGCCGTCAACGGCAGAAGGGGGCGCAGTTCCCGCTCCAGCGCGTCGTACGCCGCCTCGTACGTCTCGGGTCCCTCGTCGTTCGCGAGCGTGAGGTGGGGGTCCAGACCCTCCGGCCCGAACACGCCGCGGTAGGGGACCGCCTCCGGCCAGCGCTCCCGCAAGGACTTCGTGAGGGCGTGGACGGGGTCCTCGGGAGCGGGCGGGAGATAGAGGACCCCCGGGTAGCGGCGGAACTCCGCGAACGTCAGGTCGAACGGGTCCCGGTCCGCGAACAGCGCCGACAATTCGGCATGGACCTCCGGCGTGATCCGCGCGGCGGGGAGAAAGGGGTACAGCACCGTGATATGGGCCGGGAACGGCGCCCGCACGAAGGCGTCCGCCTCCGGGATCCGAATCGTCAGGGCCGTGTCGCCGGGCACGTCCGGCCAGCCGTCCTCGCTGCTCACGGCGCGCAATCCTGCCATGGCGCCCCTCGGGTGACCTGCGGCGGGCCCGTTCCGAGGAGTCCCGCACGAAGTCCCGCACATCGTCACATCGTGGAAACGCGCACGTACCTTTCCCTCCGAATACGCCACGTACCGTTGACGCATCAGCCCAGGCCGACGTCGTCCCGCGGCACACCCCCCGCCCGGACCCGCCGACAGGAGCACCGTGCGCACCGCCCTCCGCCCCCTTCCGCCCTGGCTCGGCCACGCGTTGCGCGCCCAGCGCGGCCCCGTCCCATGGAGCGCCGTCGTGCGCGGCGCACTCGCCGCCGGGCCACTCCTCGTCGCGGCCCTGCTCGCAGGCCGTCCCTCCGCCGGTGTGCTCGCCGCGCTCGGTGCCATGTTCGCGGGAATCAACGACCGGCCCGGCAGCCGTCGCGCCGCGGTGCCCCGGATCGGGGTCCCCGCCCTGGTCGGTGCGGGCGGACTCGCCCTCGGCACGTGGGTCGGCGCGCATGCCGGTTCCGCCGCGCTGGTCGGCGTGTTCGCGCTGCTCGGGTTCGGGGGCGGCGCCCTCAGCGCCGTCGGGCCGATCGCGTCCGCCTGCGGAACACAACTCCTCGTCGCCGTCGCGATCGGTGCGGGCATGCCGCTGCCGGAGGCCGGCTGGCAGCGGGCTCTGTTGTTCCTCGCGGGCGCAGGCTGGCTCCTCGTGCTGCGGGGCGTGCTGCCGTCGCCGAGTGGGGCAGGCACGTACCGTTTTGACGGCGAACGCGCCGCCGTCGCCCAGGTGTACGCGGCCGTCGCCGGGCTCGTCGACGCGGCGGGCTCGCCGCGGGCCACCGCACAACGCGCCGCCCTGACCGCCGCGCTCGATCACGCGCAGGACGCCCTGTCCGGACCGCGCCTGCGCCGGTTCGCGGCCTGCGGTGAAGAGCGCCGCCTCCATGCGCAGTATGCCGCCGCCCTGCCGCTCGGCGAGGCGGCCACCGCCCTCGCCTGGGCGGGCAGCCCTCTCCCGGCCCGCGCGTCAGAGGGCCTGTGGCGCCTCGCCGACGCCGTCCGCACCGCGCAGCCGTGCGGCCCGTTGCCGGCACCCGCCCGCTCCGACGCGGCCCTGCGCGCGCTGGACGAGGCACTGCTGCAGGCGGCCGTGGCCTTCGACGGACCCGTACGCGGCCGGACCCGTGGCGCCCCGGTCCCTGTCACCGTGAGTTCCACCGGGCTCGACGACCAGCCGCGCGACGCCGGGACCCCGCCGCTGCACACCCGCCCCCGCACCCCCGTCACCGCCCTGCGCAGAGTCGTCGGCCCCGCCGGGCGCGAGTACGGGATCCGGGTGGCGCTCTGCTTCGGGGCCGGTGCCGCCGTCGCCCAGCTCCTCCACAACGCCCACTGGTACTGGCTGCCCGCGACCGCCGTCTTCCTCGTCAAGCCGGATCTCGGGCCGCTCGCCTCGCGCGTGCTGTGCCGGGCGTTCGGGACGGTGTCGGGAGCGGCGCTCTTCGCGGGGCTCGCTGCGCTGCTGCCCGGCCCCGCGGGGCCCGTCGCGCTCGTGGTGCTCGGCGGCGCGCTGATTCCCGTGGGCACGCGGCACTTCGCCGCCCAGACCGCCGTCGTGACCGTCTTCGTGCTGTCCCTCGTGATGGTGGGCGGAGAGCCGCAGATGGCCCTGGCCCGGATCGGGGAGACGCTGCTCGCGTGCGCGATCGTGCTGTGTGTGGGCCACCTGCCGCTGCCTGCGCCGGGCTGTGGCGGTGGCGCCGTCCGTACGCGCCTGACCACCGCCGGCGAGGCCGCGCAGGCCTATGTTCTCCATGTGCTCAGCGGGTCCGACGACCGCGCCGGGCGGTGGACGCTGCGCCGCGAGGCGTACCGCGCGCTCGCCGAGGCGCGCACCGCGATCGACCTCGCCGCCGCCGAACTTCCCCCGCTCGCCCGGCACACGGCCGGCACGGAGGACGTGGCCGTCACCCTCGAGGCCCTCGTCGACACGACCACGTCCTGCGCCGTGCACCTCGACGACACGGGCCGCGTCCCGGAGCAGCACGCCGAACGGATCGACGCGCTGCTCGCGGAACTCGTCGTGTGAGAAGGGGAGTTACGGCTTCGGCAGCTCACATCCCGCCGCGCTCAGGTCGATCTTGTTGCCGATCCCGACGCACGGCACGATCCCGTACGTCTCCTGCGCGTAGTTGATGCCCTTGCGGACCGTGACGGTGCCGTTCTCGTCGACCTCGCACGGGTTGTTGTCCGTGCAGCGGGCGCCGTCCTCGTTGCCCGTGTTGTTGACCGCGACGACCTTGCCGGACGCCTGGTCGACGACGGGGGAGCCCGAGGTGCCGCCGATCGTGTTGCACGTGGAGGTGTAGCGGACCGAGTCCTTCCAGGTCCACTCGCCCTCCTTGAGGCGGTACGCGAAGCCGTCGATGCTGCAGCTGTAGGTCTTCTTCCAGTAGCCGGAGACGACCGTGATGGCCGTGCCCGTCGTGGGGTGCGAGGCCGACAGTTCGAGGGCCTTGATGCCGTACGAGCTCTCGATCTGCGCGTAGGTGCTGGTGAGTTGGTAGAGCGAGACGTCCGTGTCCGTCATCGTGCCGTACGCGATCTTGTTCGCGCGCAACGTCGCGACCTTGCTGCCCGCGGAGTTGAGCAGGCTGAAGGTGCGGGACGACGGCTGGTCGACGACGACCTCGCCCGGGCCGGGGAAACCGCTCTCGAGGCAGTGCCCGTTGGACATGACCAGGGCCGGGTCCGTGGGCTGGGAGTCCGGCACGCGGACGACCGAACCGGAGCAGTTGCTGAGCGCCACCGTCCCGGCGAAGGTGACCGCCTTGGCCTTGGCCTCGTGCTGGGATCCGACTGCCGTGGCGGGCGCGGCTGTTGCTCCTATGAGGAGCAGGCCGAACACCGCACCGACGAGAGGCTTGTTCATGTGGGGGTCCTCTCCCGTTGCTTGCTGAAACCGACAACTACCGGTTTTGACATGTGCATTGTGGTGGTGTCGGCGTCAGCGGACAACAGTGCATGCTCAGCGAACACAACGGATCCCCCGGAAGAAGTGCGAAAGATTTCTGCCGCCGAGCGATGAGTTCCGCGAAGCCCTCCGGTCAACCACCCGAGGAGTACCGACCAGAGGAGGACCCATGGGGCTGCCGAACGTCGTCACCCGCGAGGAGTGGCTCGGCGCGCGCCAAGAACTGCTCGCCAGGGAGAAGGCGGCGACCCGCGCCCGCGACGCGCTCAACGCGCAGCGCCGCGAACTGCCCATGGTGGAGATCGAGAAGCTGTACGTCTTCGAGGGGCCCGACGGAAAGGCGGAGCTCCTCGACCTGTTCGAGGGCCGCTCCCAGCTCATCGTCCACCACTTCATGTTCGGCCCGGACCAGGACGCGGGCTGCCCCGGCTGCTCCGCGTTCCTCGACCAGATCGGCCACCTCTCCCATCTGCGGGCCAGGGGTACGGAGTTCGCGGCCGTGTCGCGTGCGCCGTTCACCAAACTCCTGCCGTTCAAGGCCCGCATGGGCTGGACCATGCCCTGGTACTCGTCGGCCACGAGCGACTTCAACCAGGACTTCGGCTTCGTGTCCGACGAGGGCCCCCGCGACCTGCCCGGGCTCAGCTGCTTCCTGCGCGACGGCGACCGGGTCTACCACACGTACTCCACGACGGGCCGTGGCCTCGACGGCATCGGCTCCGTCAACAGCCTGCTCGACCTGACCGCGCTCGGGCGGCAGGAGGAGTGGGAGGAGCCGCGGGGGCGGGCGTCGGCACTCGGGGCCCCGGCGGGCGGCGCGCGGGTCCGCCATCACGACGAGTATCTGGACTGACTCGGCTGCCGACCGGACCGACGTAGCGGCGGTGCGCGTCTCAACTCGGTGTCAGTGTCGTCACGTTGCGAGCCCCCGGGCGCCTCGCGGTCGTTCTTCTCCGTAAGAACGCGCGACAGCGCACGTACGACGACGGGGGCAGGGGTGCACGATGATCGACGGACGAGTGGTACTTGAACGCTTTCCCGCGGGAGGACCGCGCGGGTCGTGGCCGGCCGAGGAGTTCGCGCGCGACCGGCGTCTGGAGGGTCAGCCCGCCGAGGTCGTCATGGACCTCGCGACGGACGCCTTCCTGGTGATCGTGCCGCGCGCGGAGGTTGCCGCGGGCTGATCCGGGTGGAGCGTGCGGTTCAGGCGGCGTCGGCCGCGCCCGCGCCGATCGAGCGGGACCAGGCGGGCGTCGTGCCGGTGACCCGGCACAGCGCGAGATAGAGCGGGATCGGCGGGGTGTACGGGATGCTGCCGTCGGGCCGGTGGATGAGTCCGGGCGCGCGCCGCGCGTCCGGCACCAGCGCGCCGGTCGTGTACCTGGCCGGGGCCGGCCACTCCAGGGCGACATCCGAGTCCGAGGGAACCATCCACCACCAGCGGTCACCGTCGGCGTACACGCAGCCCATGCGCGGCAGCCGCGCGACCATGGCGCGCCCGCAGGCCTCGGGGACCGCGACGGCGTCGCAGCCGAGCGGCGCGGTCATGCCGTCGGGGACGGCGAGCCTGAGCGGGGCGGTCCGCACGGTCTGCCGCTGCCGGGAGAAGCGGACCAGCGAGTCGAGATCCATCGTGCGCGTCGTCACCACACCCATCCGGCTCCGGCCCCCGTCCCCGTACCGGGGCCGACGGCCGGGCCGAAGCCGGTGCCGAACCCCGTCTCGAACTCTGACTCGAACTGCTCTGTGTCGAAGGGCGGGCCTTGTTCGGTGCCCGGTCCCGTGTCGGGGGAGTGCGGCGCTCCGCCGGTGCGCGGTTCACCGCCGCGTTGCGGCCCGGGAATGCCATGAGGTCCGGCGACGTTCCGCTGTCCTTGGTGGCCGGCGGCGCCCGTGTCCTGCGCGCTGTCCGCGTCGCGTGCGAGCTCGGCCCACACGAGGAGTCCGGGGCCGGTCTCCTGCGCGCCCCACGCGGTACTCACCGCCGCCACGAGCAGCAGGCCGCGCCCGTGCTCCTCCTCCGGCGCGACACGGCGGGCGGGATGCGGCTCGCCGGGGGCCCATCCCTCGTCACGCACAGCGATCCGCACCCGGTCGTCACCGTCGTGGAGCTCGCACACTATGCGGCTGCTCGCGGTGTGGACGATCGCGTTCGTGACCAGTTCGGAGATGACCAGGGCGGCCGCGTCACAGGTGTCGTCGCACACTGCCCAGCCGCTGAGGTGGGCGCGCGTCAGCTTCCGGGCCTGAGCGGCGGAGCCCGGGTGGGGAGCCAGTTCGAAGCTGCTGCGGCGGCGCACGGACGCGGCGCCGGAGCGCGCACCGGTTTCGTCACCGAGTGTAGCTTCGCCGACTTCTGTTCCTAACGGCACGGACGGAATCACGCTTGCCACTATCTCCCCGTCGTGAACACTTGGCAAGAGCCACTCTGAAAAGTGCAGAGTGCAGTGTGCTCGGGCGCCGAGCCATGGCACACTGCTGACGGCGGTGTGCCGTACGGCGCCCGTCATGGCGAAAACGCCGACGATTTCAGGGAAGTTGCCCGGAATGACCGGGCGTCGGGGCGGCCCGGCTTCCCCTGGGGAGCGCGGCCACACGCGCGACCGCACAAGGACCACAGGGACGACGGGGAGGTAGGGGGCGTGAGCGAACCGCGGTCCGCTCCGACCGTTGGCCAGGTCGTCCTCGGCCGGCGCCTCCAGGACCTGCGCGAACGCGCCGGGCTCAAACGCGAGGAGGCCGCGAAGGTCCTGCGCGTCGCCCCCGCCACCGTCCGCCGTATGGAGATGGCCGAGGTCGGCCTGAAGATCCCGTACCTCCAACTCCTCCTGAAGTCCTACGGCGTCACCGATGAAGAGGCGGACGCCTTCGTCAGGCTCGCCGAAGAGGCCAACAAACCCGGCTGGTGGCAGCGGTTCCACGACATCCTGCCCGGCTGGTTCTCGATGTACGTGAGCCTGGAGGGCGCCGCCAGCCTCATCCGCTCGTACGAGCCCCACTTCGTTCCCGGACTCCTGCAGACCGAGGACTACGCGCGTGGCGTGCTGCGCTCCGGCGCCGTCGGCCGGGCCCTCGCCGAGGACCCCGGCGTCGTCGAGCGGCATGTCGCGCTCCGGATGCAGCGCCAGGAGCTGATCACCCGCGAGAACGCCCCGCGCCTGTGGATGGTCATGGACGAGACCGCGCTGCGCCGCCCGGTCGGCGGGCCCGACGTGATGCGTGGTCAGATCGACCGGCTCCTGGAGGCCACGGAGCTGGCCAACGTGACGCTGCAGATCGCCGAATTCGCCTCCGGCCCGCACCCGGGCACGTACGGCCCCTTCGTGTTGTTCCGATTTGCCATGTCAGAACTGCCGGACATGGTCTACAGCGAGTACCTGACCGGCGCCGTCTATCTCGACGCGCGCCCCGAGGTGGCCACCCACCTGGAGGTCATGGACCGCATGGCGGCACATGCCGCGACGGCACATCGCACAAAGGACATCCTCCGGGATCTCCGCAAGGAGCTGTGAATGGATCGGATCAAGGCCCGCATACGAGGGGTCGACGGTGAGGTCATCTACAACGGGATGCCCGCCCGCGAACTCGGCAACGAGGGCTGGCACAAGCCCTGGAGCGGCGGCAACGGCGGCAACTGCGTGGAAGCGATGAAGCTGGCCGACGGCCGGGTCGCGATGCGGCAGTCGGCCGACCCGGACGGCCCCGCCCTGATCTACACCCCGGGCGAGATCACCGCGTTCATCGAGGGCGCGAAGGCCGGGGCGGCGGATTTCCTGCTTTCGTGAGCGGAGCGGACGGTGCGCGAGCCGTGCACCCCGAGGTGGGGTCTCAGTCCGGTGGCAGCACCCCGCACAGGGCGTCCAGCGCGGCGCCGTAGGCATGGTCCGACGGCGTCGAGTACCCCACCACCAGCCCGTCCGCGTGCGGCATCGTCGCCTGCGGATGACGGAACTCCGCGAGGCCGTCGAGGGCGACACCGCCCCACGTGGCGGCCTTGACCACGGACCGCTCGGTCCCCGGGGGCAGTCGCAGCACCGCGTGCAGCCCGGCGGCGATCCCGGTGGCCGCCACCCCGGGCGCCCGCTCGGCGAGCGCCTCCACCAGCCGGTCGCGCCGCCCCCGGTACCGCTGCCGCATGCGCCGTACATGCCGGTCGTACGCCCCCGAGACGAGGAAGTCCGCGAGCGCCAGCTGGTCCGGCACGCTCGCCCACGCCTCCCGCTCGCCCTTCACCGCGACGACATCCCCCACCAGCTGCGGCGGCAGTACCATCCAGCCGAGCCGCAGCGCGGGTGACAGGCTCTTGCTCACCGAGCCGACATAGACCACCCGTTCGGGGTCGAGGCCCTGCACCGCGCCGACGGGCCTGCGGTCGTAGCGGAACTCGCCGTCGTAGTCGTCCTCCACGATCAGCCCGCCACGCGCGCGTGCCCAGTCGACGGCCGCCGTACGCCGCTCCGCGTGCAGCGGGCCGCCCGTGGGGAACTGGTGCGCGGGCGTGAGCAGCGCCGCCCGCGCCCGGCTCGCGCCGGCCGTCAACTCACCGACGCGCGCGCCGTGTTCGTCGAGCGTCAGAGGGAGCGTCCGCACCCCCGCCGCCGTCAGGATCTCGCGGTGGAAGCCGAGTCCGTACGACTCCACGGCGAGCTGTCCGCGCAGCACCCGGCCGTTGAACAGGAGCCGCAGGGCATGCGCGAAGCCGGAGCAGATCACGATGCGGTCCGGCTCCGTCCGCACGCCGCGCGCGCGGGCCAGATACTCCGTGAGCGCCACCCGCAGCTCGGCGCGGCCCTGCGGATCGCCCGGCCCGAACGCCTCGTTCGGCGCGGCCTGGAGCGCACGCCGGTACGAGGCCGCCCACTCCGCGCGCGGGAAGGACGACGCGTCGGGTGTGCCCTGGCGGAGGTCGTGGCGTGGCCCGTGTGCGCGGGCCGGACCCTTCTTCGGGACGCGGCCGGGGGCGGGCGGCCCGGCCCGCTCGGCGACCCGCGTGCCCGAGCCCTGTCGCGCGGTCAGCCAGCCCTCGGCGACGAGCTCCGCGTACGCGTCGGCGACCGTGTTGCGGGCGACGCCGAGGTCGGCGGCGAGCGAACGGTAGGGCGGCAGCCGGGTGCCGGGAGCCAGCCGCCCCGAGCGGACGGCGTCGCGCAGCGCCCCCGTGAGAGCGGCCCTGCGGCTCCCCGCCCCGGACAGGTCCAGATGCAGGTCGGCGCCGATGCGTTCCGCAGAATTGACCCATGAATCCGCCATGGAAATGCACCCTACAAGAGGTCTATCCGGCCCGTAGATTCATGGTCATGACGACGGACACGGTCACCGCAGCGAACACCCACTCCCACTCCGCAGGCCGCATCGACTTCGCGAAGGCCGCGCCCAAGGTCTTCCGTTCCCTCATCGGCTTCGACGCCGCCGCCCGCGAGGGCCTCGACCCGGCCCTGGTCGAGCTGATCCAGATCCGCGCCTCGCACCTCAACCACTGCGCGTACTGCCTCCACATGCACACCAACGACGCGCGCAAGGCCGGCGAGAGCGAGGACCGGCTGCACATGGTGGCCGTGTGGCGCGAGGCCCGGCACTTCTTCAGCGCCCGGGAGCGCGCGGCGCTCGCGCTCACCGAGGCCGTCACGCTCGTCGCCGACGGCGGCGTCCCCGACGACGTCTACGCCGAGGCCGCGGCCCAGTTCGACGAGCAGGAGCTGGCCCACGTCCTGTCCCTGATCCTCACGATCAACACCTGGAACCGGATCGCCCTGTCGACCGCCAAGGTCGCGGGCACCGACGAGCGCAAATGAACGACTGACGAGCGCCGACCGGTCGCGGGCTCAGGCCCTCATCGGACGGTCGTACGGCCCGATCGGCGCGGGCAGCCGCGTCGAGCCGGTCAGCCAGTGGTCCACCGCGGCGGCGGCCGAGCGGCCCTCGGCGATCGCCCACACGATGAGCGACTGGCCACGAGCCGCGTCCCCGGCCGCGAACACGCCGGGCACCGACGTGGTGAAGCGCGCGTCGCGGGCGAGCATGCCGCGTTCCTCCACGGCCAGTCCGAGCTGGCCGACCGGACCGCCGGCCCCGCGCTCGGGCCCCGAGAAGCCGAGGGCGAGCAGCACCAGATCAGCGGGCAGCTCCCGGGACGTGCCCTCCCGGGGCCGCCGCGCCTCGTCGACCTCGACCAGATGCAACGCCCTCACCCGGCCCCGACCGTCCCCCTCGAAACGCAGCGTGGACGCCGCGAAGAGGCGCGCGTCGGCGTCCGCCGCGGGCGCGGTCCGCAGCTCCCCGGCCTCCTCGTGGGCGGCGGACATCCGGTAGATCTTCGGATACGTCGGCCAGGGCTCGGCCAGCTCGTCGCGCTCGGCGCCCGGCTGCCCGTAGATGTCCAGCTGCGTGACGGACGCGGCGCCCTCGCGCACCGCCGTGCCCAGGCAGTCGGCGCCGGTGTCGCCGCCGCCGACGATCACGACGTGCTTGCCCGCGGCCGACAGGGGAGAGGCGTCGAGGTCGCCCTCGCACACGCGGTTGGCCAGCGGCAGATACTCCATCGCCTGCACGATCCCGTCCAACTCGCGCCCCGGCACGTCCAGTTCGCGCCAGGCCGTGGCGCCGACCGCGAGGATCACCGCGTCGTAGCGGGAGCGCAGCTCGGCGGCGCCGATGTCCCGGCCCACCTCCGTCGACGTACGGAAACGCACCCCCTCGTCCCTCAACTGCGCCAGCCTGCGGTCCAGATGGTGCTTCTCCATCTTGAAAGAGGGGATGCCGTACCGCATCAGTCCACCCGGCCGGTCGTCCCGCTCGAAGACCGCGACCGTGTGCCCCGCGCGCGTGAGCTGCTGGGCGGCCGCGAGCCCCGCCGGGCCCGAGCCGACCACGGCGACCGTGCGGCCGGACAGCCGTTCGGGCGGCTTGGGCGGGGCGAGGCCGTCCTGCCAGGCGCGGTCGGCGATGGCGGCCTCGACGTTCTTGATGGTCACGGCCGGCTGGTTGATCGCCAGGACGCAGCCCGCCTCGCACGGCGCGGGGCACAGGCGCCCGGTGAACTCGGGAAAGTTGTTCGTGGCGTGCAGCCGGTCGCTCGCCGCCCGCCAGTCGTCCCGCGACACGAGGTCGTTCCAGTCCGGGATCAGGTTGCCGAGCGGACACGCCTCGTGACAGAACGGGACACCGCAGTCCATGCAGCGGTCGGCCTGCGCCTCGATGATCGGCAGGAGCGCCCCGGGGACGTACACCTCGTCCCAGTCCTGGACCCGCTCGCCGACGGGGCGGCGCGGCCAGTCCTCCCGGGGGGTGGTGAGAAAGCCCTTGGGGTCGGCCATGGCCGTCTCCCTTACCGAGTCCTTCTCGCCACGATACGTCCGTTTCCCCCGGTGCGCAGGGGCGCCGACAGGGGTGCGGCAGGACGCGAAGGCTCAGGTCAGGGCGAGGATGAACGAGGCCGACGCGGCCAGCGACGCACCAGCCCTGACGTGGTTCCACATCAGCCACTCGGACACGTACCTGCGCCACGGTCCCTCGCTGTCCGGCGCCTCGGGGGCGAGCCTCGCCAGCGCGTCGTTGCGCGGGATGTTCGCGGCGACGGTCACGCCGAACGCGCCCGCGAGCTGGAGCGCGCTGCCGAGCAGCAGCTCCACGGTCCCCTGCTCCGGCCAGAGCACGAACGTCACGACGGCAAGCACCACGCACAGCGCCGCGGCCCCCAGGAACACCACCATGAACGCCGGGCTGACCGCGGCCACGTTGATCGCCTGCATCGCCGCGATGCCCTGCGCGGGCGGGAGCGCCGCGAGCCCCTTCATCACGAAGGTCGAGAACGCGATGAAGACGCCCGCCGACACCCCACAGGCGAGCGCGCCCAGGACGGTGAGCACGAAGTACGGTCCCTCGATCATCACAACTCCCCCTGCCGGCGACGCCGTTGGCCTCGCGGTCCGGCCATGATCCTGCCGCACGGAGGGGGCGGCCGCCACCGTGCGGCATGCACGCTTCTCACGATTCCGGCGCGCGCCATGCAGCGAGTACGGCTTCCACCTCCACCCCGATGCTCCGCCTGGCCTCGCCCCGCCGTACCCCGCTCATCAGCAACGCGTCGTACGCGGTCTCCGTGTGCCGCACCGCCGCCCGCACCGCAGCCGTCACCGCGGCCTGCGACAGGGCGCGGCCCGCGGCGCTGCGTCCCACCCGGCCGCTGCCGCGCAGGGACGCGTGGGCCGCGATCGCATCCGCCCGGTCCGGCGGGCAGCCGGGGAAGAGCCGCAGGATCTCCCGCGCGAACGCGGCCGTGAACGACACGTCCTGCGCCGCCCTGCGTGCCGCGTCCCGAGCCCGGCGCCTCGCCCGCGCGTCCGCGTCCGCCAGACACCGCTCCTCGGCACGGGCCAGCGCCGCCTCCTCCACGAGAACGCCCTGGCGCTCGTAACGGCCGCGCCGCCGATGGAAACGCACGACCACCGCCGACAGCGAACTTCCTTCCCTGGCACGGCGGGTGAGGGCCCAGTCGCCGCGCGGCAGATACACGAGATGCCCGAGGTCCGCGCAGTCGAGACAGCGCGGCGCCCCGTCCTCCAGGGTCAGCAGGTCCAGTGGAGCCCGGTGACACTCCGCGCACTGCTGGCGCTTCAGTGGCTGCACGACGACCGGCCCGCCGAGGCCGGTGTGCGGCGGGGGAGTCGGGCGGCGGGGGGCCCGGTCGGGCCGGGCCTTGGCGGTCATACGCGGTTCATTCCCCGCGCGCGGGCGAGAACGCGTCGCAGGGGGTACGGGTCCCCCTCGGCCCCTCTTCGGCATGCGGGGCATCATGAGGTGCGTGCGACTCGAAGCGATCACCTGGGAACGGCTCGGCGACGCCCTCGCCGAGAGGCTGCTCGAACTGAAGCCCGGCGACGGAAGTCCGTGGCCCCGTATCGCCATCGACGGCCCGCCGGCCGCTCGCCCCGGTGACCTCGCCGCACTGGTCGGGGAGGCGCTGCGGGTGCGCGGACGCCCCTCGCTCGCCGTGGACACCGGCGGTTTCCTGCGGCCCGCCTCACTGCGCTTCGAGTACGGGCGCGAGGACGTGGACTCCTACTACAGCGGCTGGTTCGACACTGCCGCGCTGTGGCGCGAGGTCTTCGGGCCGCTCGAACCGGGCGGCACAGGACGCGTCCTGCCGGACCTGTGGGACCCGACGGCCGACCGCGCGACGCGCAGTTCTTATGTCGAACTGCCGCCCGGGGGCGTCCTCTTGCTGCACGGGCCCCTGCTCATGGGGCACTGGTTCCCGTTCGACCTGACCGTGCACCTCAAGCTGTCGCCGGGCGCGCTGCGACGCCGTACGCCCGAGGGCGAGCAGTGGACGCTGCCGGCCTTCGAGCGCTACGAGAGCGAGACGGACCCGGCCGGCGCGGCGGACGTGGTCGTACGGGCCGACGACCCCCGGCATCCGGCCTGGGGCGGGCTGCCCTCGTGACGGCCGCGCTCACGTGTCGGTGAGGGTCCGCTCCCAGGTGCGGGCCCAAGGCAGGGCGGGAAGAATGAAGGGCGCCGGGATTTGCGGCGCGACCGTGCCGCGCCGGCCACCGGCACCGGGAGGTACCCCATGACCACCGCCGGAGACATCATGCACCGCGGTGCGCAGTGGATCCCCGCTCACGAGACCCTGGACCGCGCCGCCCAGCTCATGCGGCAGCTGAACGTGGGCGCGCTGCCCATCAGCGACGAGAACGAACGCCTCTGCGGGATCCTCACGGACCGCGACATCGTGATCGGCTGCGTGGCCATGGGCCACGACCCCTCCAAGATCACTGCGGGTGACCTCGCGCAGGGGACGCCCCGCTGGATCGACGCGAGCGCCGACATCGGCGAGGTCCTCCAGGAGATGCAGGGCCACCAGATCCGCCGGCTCCCCGTCATCGAGGACAAGCGCCTCGTCGGCATGATCAGCGAGGCCGACCTCGCGACGCATCTGTCCGAAGACCAGATGTCGTCCTGGGTCGAGAGCGTCTACGCCAGGAGCTGACCCCGAAGATCACGCTACGGCGGGCCACTTCTCCAGGAGCGCCCCGCCGCCACCGAGGACGGCCCGCTGTCCGCCGCCACGGGTCACAGCCACCCGTTGCGCCGGAAGGCGCGGTGCAGGACGAGACAGATGCCCGCGATCACGCCCAGGAACAGCGGATATCCGAACTGCCAGTGCAGCTCCGGCATATGGTCGAAGTTCATCCCGTACACGCCGCAGCCCATGGTCGGCACGGCCACCACCGCGGCCCAGGCCGTGATCTTGCGCATGTCCTCGTTCTGAGCCACCGTCACCTGCGCGAGATGGGCCTGCAGGATCGAGTTCAGCAGCTCGTCGAAGGACGCTATCTGCTCGGCGGCCCTGAGCAGATGGTCGGAGACGTCCCGGAAGTACGCCTGTATCTCCGGCGCCACCACCTGGAAGGGGCGGCCCGAGAGCTCCTCTATCGGCCGGGCGAGCGGCACGACGGCCCGCTTCAGCTCCAGCAGCTCGCGCTTGAGCTGGTAGATCCGTCCCGGGTCGGCGCGCGCGCCGTCCTCGGCGAACACATCCGCCTCGACCTGGTCGATGTCGGCCTGGACGGCGTCGATCACGGTGAGATAGTCGTCGACCACATGGTCGGCGATCGCGTGCAGCACAGCGGCCGGGCCCTTGGCGAGCTGCTCCGGGTCCGCCTCCAGGCCCTCGCGCACCGGGCCCAGCGAGCCGTGCCTCCCGTGCCGCACGGTGATCACGAAGTCCCGGCCGATGAACACCATGATCTCGCCGGTGTCGACGATCTCACTGGTCGCGGTCAGCTCCGCGTGCTCCACGTAACAGACGGTCTTGAACACGGCGAACAGCGTCTGGCCGTACCGCTCGACCTTCGGCCGCTGGTGCGCGTGCACCGCGTCCTCGACGGCCAGCGGGTGCAGGTCGAACAGCTCGGCGATGTCCGCGAACTCCAGCTCCGTCGGCTCGTGCAGCCCCAGCCAGACGAAGCCGTCGTCGGACTTGCGGACCCGGTCGACCGCGTCCACGAGATCGCGCCCGGCCTGCTCACGGACCCCGTCCCGATACGTCACGCACTTGACGACCGCGGAACCCAGCGGCGAGCGGGCGGGGTGGCTCAGGTCGACGCGGGGGTGCCGTCGGGCCAGGCGCGCCACTCTCCTCAGGCGTCCGACCTTGCGCAGGTCGGACACCTTTCGGAGGTCTCCGACCTTCCGCAGGTTGCCTGCCATCGACATGCGGGGCTCCTCGCGCGGTGTGACTTCGTGTTGCGGTGACTTGGCGGGCCAGTCTGCCAGCTCACGGCGACAACGCCCATGCCCCCTGGGGGAACGGAAGGCTCCCCTTCGGAACGCGGCGGAACCGCCTCCCGGGACCGGGCCGGACAGCTGGGATGATCGCGGCATGACGCGATCCGAGGGCTATCTCCTGGACAACCAGCAGCAAGAGGCGGGCCGGCGCTTCGACGCCTTCTCGACACTCTTCGACCCCACGACGTTCCGGCACATCGAACGGCTGGGCATCGGCCCCGGCTGGCGCTGCTGGGAGGTCGGCGCGGGCGGCACCTCCGTGGTGTCCTGGCTCGCCAAGAAGGTCGGCCCCACCGGCCGGGTCCTCGCCACCGACATCGACACCTCGTGGCAGACGTCCGGCGCCCGTTCCCCCGTCGAGGTCCGCCGCCACGACGTCGCCGCCGACGAGCCGCCCGCCGAGGGCTTCGACCTGGTCCACGCCCGGCTCGTCCTGGTCCATGTGCCCGACAGGGAGCGGGCTCTGAAGTCCATGCTGCGCGCACTGCGGCCCGGCGGACGGCTGCTCGTCGAGGACGCCGACCCCGCGCTCCAGCCGCTCGCCTGCCCCGACGAGCACGGCCCCGCCGAGGAACTGGCGAACCGGCTCCGCCGCGGCTTCCGCGAGCTGCTCGCGGAGCGCGGCGCCGACCTGTCGTACGGCCGCAGGCTGCCGAGGCTGCTGCGGGAGGCGGGCCTGCACCAGGTGGAGGCCGACGCGTACTTCCCGCTGGCGTCTCAGGCGTGCGACGCCCTGGAGACGGCCACGTTCCAGCAGATCCGCGAGTCCCTGGTCCGCGCGGGCCACGCCACGGACGAGGAGATCGACCGTCACCTGGCCGATGTCGCGACCGGCACGATGGACCTGGCGACGGCGCCGCTGATCTCGGCCTGGGGACGGAAGCAGGCCTAGGACGTCTGCCGCTCTCCCCTTCGTGTGCGGCCGGCGCCCCCTCAGCGCGGCGGAGGCCGGCCCCCCAACCGCGCCACCGCCAGCGCCCCCGCGTGGCAACCGTCCGTCGCCGCCTCCCGCGGCCCGGCGCCCCGCACCCACGCGGCGAGGAACGCGCCCGTGAACGCGTCGCCCGCCCCCGTCGAGTCCCGCGCCACCGCCGGCGGCGACGGCACACGCGCGCGTACCGCCCCGCCCTGCGCCACCACCGCTCCCGCGGCCCCCGACGTGACGACGACCAGCGGGAACCATCCACTGAGCTTCGCCGCCGCGACCTCCGCGTTTCCGACGCCGCTCAGCAGCTCCGCCTCGTCCCTGCTGGGCAGCAGAAGGTCCACGCCCTTGGCGAGCGCCAGGAACCGGTCGGGCCCCAGCTCCCTGAGGAAGCCCGCCGAAGCGGGATCGATACTCACCGGCACTCCACGCGCGCGCGCCGAGGCCAGCGCCGCCGCGACCAGGCCGCGCCCCTCGGCGGAGAAGAACAGATACCCGGACAGATGCAGCCACGCGACCCCGCCGAGCAGGTCCGCGGACCAGTCGGCGGGGGAGAGACGCAGCGAGGCACCGCTGTCCGTGAGGAACGTCCGCTCGGCCCCGGCTCCCGTGTCGACCAGCGCGATCACCGTGCCGGTCGCCGCCTCCGGGTCGACGACGAGCCGGGGACGCACCCCCGCGCGCGTGAGCGCCTCCTCGTGCCAGGCCGCCGAGTCCGCGCCGACCCGCCCGAGCAGCGCCACGTCCGGGCAGCCCGAATGGGCCGCCCAGCACGCCACGTTCGCCCCCGCACCCCCCGGCAGCGTACGGATCTCCGCCGCCGTGTCCGTGCCCGCCGCGAGCGGGGCGTCGTGCCGGGCCACGATGTCCGTGACGACGTCCCCGACGACCAGGAGTGTTCCGCTCACGGCCGCGCCCAGGCCGCGGCGATGCGCGCCGCGAGCCGTACGTTGCCGCGTACCGCCGCGAGGTTGGCCTCCAGCGAGGCGCCGTCCGTGTGCCGTACCAGGTAGTCCAGGAGGAAGGGCGTGACCGCCTGCCCCGTGACGTCCTCGGCGTCGCACGCGTGCAGCGCATCGTCCAGCACGCGCGCGTGGAGCGCGGGATCGAGCTGCTCCGCCTCGGACACCGGGTTCGCCACGATCAGCGCGGCCTCGGGCCCGCCCAGCGCGTCCTGAGCCCGCATCACCCCGGCCACCTCTGCCGGATCGCGCAGCGTCCAGTCCACCGGATGGCCCGAGTCGGACAGATAGAAGCCGGGGAAGCGGCCGGTCCCGTACCCGGCCACCGACACTCCCAGGGTCTCCAGGCGCTGAAGGGTCGCCGGTACGTCCAGGATCGACTTGACGCCCGCGCACACCACGGTGATACGTGTCCGCGCGAGCAGCCCGAGGTCGGCCGACTCGTCCTGCGTCTCCGTCCACCGCCGGTGCACCCCGCCCAGCCCACCCGTTGCGAACACCCGTACCCCCGCGCGTGCCGCGAGCAGCGCTGTCGCCGACACGGTCGTCGCCCCGCTCGCCCCCGTCGCCACCGCGAGCGGCAGATCGCGGTGACTCAGCTTGCGGATGCCGTCCTGGGCCGCGATCCGCTCCAACTGGCCCTTGTCCAGGCCGACCTGGGGGTCTCCGTCGAGAACGGCGATCGTCGCGGGGACCGCTCCTTCGGCGCGTACGAGCTCTTCGAGTTCGTGCGCCACCCGCAGATTGCGCGGGCGCGGCAGCCCGTGCGCGATGATCGTCGACTCCAGGGCCACGACCGGCCGGCCCGCCGCCACCGCTTCCCGCACCTCATCGGACACCAGCACCACGCGCCTGCCTCCTGCCTGTCGGGTCTCCCCTCATCCATGGCGGGCGGCGCGCACGCCCAAACCCCGGCGGCATGACGGTGAACACTCACGGTGTACCGGCAAACACTTGCGGAGCGACGGCCGGCCGAGCAGCCTGAGCGCATGACGGACAACTCTGAGCGCATGACGGACAGCAGGGCACGCCTCGACCATGTCGTGCTCTGGGTCAGCGACCCGGTGGCCGCGGCGGACTTCTACGAGCAGGCCGTCGGCCTCGAAGCCCTCAGGGTCGCCGAGTTCACGGAGGGCACGGTCTCGTTCCCCTCGGTGCGGCTCAACGAGGAGACCATCCTCGACCTCGCGCCGCTGTCCATGGCGCCCCGCATGAACATGGTGCCGGGCGGCGACAAGAGCGCCGGCCACCCGGTCAACCACGTGTGCATCGCCTTGACCGAAGGCGGCTACGACAGCCTGCGCGCCCGTCTGGAAGGGCGCGAGGTGCCGGTCTCGGACCACGGCCGCCACTCCTACGGCGCCCGCGGCCCGGCCGTCCGCAGTTTCTACTTCCGCGACCCCGACGGGAACGTCTTCGAAGCGCGTTACTACGAAGAGGCCTGAAGGTCAGGTGACGAAGAGGCCTGAAGGCCGGATACGGGGCGCGGCCCTGCTCGTACAGGGGTTGGCTGCACAGAGGGGCCGACTGCACGCGGTGGCTGTACCGGGGTGCGGTTCAGCGGCGCGCACGGCCGCGCGACCGGCCGCCTGTCCGGCCGCGGTCGAGCAGGGCCACGCCCAGGGCGGCCAGGCCGATCTGGATCAGCCACTCCACCCAGTCGACCCCCTTGGTGTCCGCGACACCGATGCCCGCGGCGATGGCCGAACCGAGCAGCGCGGCCACGATGCCGACGACGACCGTCGCCAGGATGCCGATGCGCTGACGGCCCGGCAGGGCGAGCCGGCCCAGGACGCCGATGACGATGCCGATCACTATCGCGCTGATGACGCCGGAAATCTCCATGTCCCCACGACTCCCTAGAACCCGGGCACGCGGCGCCCGGGACGTTGTCTCCAGGTCTCTTCCCCTTGACGAGCCGTCCAGTCCGGGCCGCTGCCGGGGTACGGGTCGTCCAGTGAACAGAGGGGTCCGCGCTGCCTAGAGTGACCGGTCATGACCACAAATGATCAGGCCACTGCCTCTTTTGCCGTACACATCCCGGACGTTGAACTCGATCCGGAGCCCCTCGATCCGGAGCAGATCGTCTCGGGCGCCCCTGTCGTCACGGGCAAGGTGCTCTGGGAGTCCGCCGACGGCAAGCAGCTGAGGGGCATCTGGCAGATCACGCCGGGCACGGTGACGGACACCGAGGCGAACGAGCTGTTCGTGGTCGTCTCCGGTCGCGCCACGGTCGAGGTCGAGGGCGGGCAGACGCTGGAGGTGGGCCCCGGCGACGCGGCCGTACTGCGCGAGGGCGACCGTACGACATGGACCGTGCACGAGACCCTGCGGAAGGCGTACCACATCACGCTGCCCTGACCGGCGCCATGGTGGCCTGATCGCCGACTGCCGCCACGCCGCCCTGATCACGCCGTCGCGGGCCGCCGGGTGAAGAGGGCGAGCGCGGCGAGCGGCAGCAGGAGGCAGGCCGCGGCCAGGTTGAGCCAGGCATAGCCCGCCGTCGCCACGACCAGGCCGGCTGCCGCGCCGCCGACGCCCGCCGCCGTGTTCATGGTCAGGTCGGACAGGCCCTGCGCGGCGGCCCGCGCCGCCTGCGGCACCGAGTCGGTCAGCAGCGCCGAACCGGAGACGAGGCCGGCGGACCAGCCGAGCCCCAGCACGAACAGGCCCGCGGCGGTCTGCCCGTGGCTGCCGCCCGCCGTGCCCGCGAGCAGCGCCGCGCAGGCGAGCAGGCCGACGGCGAGGCCGATCACGGAGAGCCGCCCGAGCCGGTCCGACAGCCGGCCCATCACCGGCGAGAACGCGTACATGCCCGCGATGTGCCCGCTGATGACCAGGCCGATGAGGTCGATGCTCGCACCGTGACGGCCGAGGTCGACAGGTGTCATCGACATGATCGACACCATCGCGGTGTGCGAGACGGCGACGGTCACGAGGGCGAGCCGGGCGCGCGGCGACGCGGCGACCGCGGCGAACCCGGCACGGATCGACCGCCCTCCGGCCGACTTCTCCTGCTCGGGATCCAGGGCGCGGGCGGTGAGGAGCGGGTCGGGGCGCAGCAGGAGCTGCACCATGACGGCCGAGACGAGGAAGACCCCGGCCGCCCACAGGAAGGGGCCCGCCGCCGCGGGGATGCCGAGCCCGGCGACGCTGCGGCCCGCGGGCGCCGCGATGTTGGGCCCGAGCACCGCGCCGATCGTCGTGGCCCACACGACATTCGAGATCGCCCGCGCCCGACGCTGCGGCTCGGCCAGGTCGGCGGCCGCGAACCGCGCCTGGAGGTTGGCCGACGAGGCGGCGCCGAACCCGGCCATGCCGATGAGCAGCAGCGGGAAGCTCCCCACCGCGGCTGCCAGCACGACGACCCCGGCTCCCAGTGCGCCGATCAGATACGCGAGGACGAGCCCGGGCCGGCGCCCCCGCGCCGTCATCAGGGCGGCGAGCGGAACGGACAGCAGGGCGGTTCCGGCGACCGTCGCGGTCGGCGCGAGCCCTGAGAGTGCCTCGTCCCCGCTGACCTGCTTGGCGAGCACGGCGGCGAGCGCGATACCGGTGGCGACGCCGAGCCCGCCGAGTATCTGGCTCGCGACGAGTACGGCGGTGACACGGCGGCGCAGGCCGGCCAGGTCCTGGGGCGTCTCGGGGACGGAAGGGCGGCGGCGCGCGGCGGAATCGGGTATGAGCACCGGCGCAGTGTCCCAGCCGGCACCCACTCTCGAACACCGGGCATCCCCGCGCGGCCCGGCGCCGACCAGGGCCTGGGTCTCGGAAGAGTTCGCTCCCGCGCCTTCGGAACAGCCGCTCCCGCGTCTCGGAAGAGTGGCTCCCGCGCCTCAGAACAGCGGCTGCGGAAGGACACCCTCCAGGGCGAGCAGCTGCCGTTTCGTCTCCAGGCCGCCGCCGAACCCGCCGATGCCGCCGTCGCTCTCCACGACGCGGTGGCACGGCACCACGACCGGCAGGGGATTGGCACCCATGGCCACGCCCACCGCCTGCGCCGCCCCCGGCTGTCCGACGCGGCCCGCCAGATCCCCGTAACCGACGACCGAGCCGAACGGGACGCCGGACGCCAGCTCGCGCAGGACCTGCCGGTTGAACCCGGAGATCAGCGACCAGTCGAGCGGCAGCTCGAAGTCGCGCCGCTCACCGGCGAAGTAGGCCTTCAGCTGGCGTACGGACTCGGCCAGGAGCGGCGAGTCCGGGGCCTCGACCGGCTCGGTCCCGAGCCGGGAACCGAGCCGCTCGACCGCGGAGTCCCGCACGGCGGGGGAGGCGTGGAAGACGACATTCACCAGGCCGGCGTCCGTCGCGGCGAGGAGCAGCGGCCCGATGTCCGTGCCGACGACCGCCCAGACGACCGTCAGCCCGGCCCCGTCTCCGCTCCTGTCCCCGGCGGCGCTTTCCCCAGTGGCTTTGTGCCCAGTGGCGTTCATACCGACCACCGTAGGGGGAGCCACTGACAACGGCCCGCGCCGTCGCCCGGCCCGGCCTCCTCCTGCCCGTCGTCCGCTCTACCGGTCGCCGCCCACCGCCTTGCGCGCGACGTCGGGGAAGTTCGAGATGATGCCGTCCACGCCGAGGCCGGCCACGCGCCGCGCGGTCGCCGCGTCGTTCACGGTCCAGGTGAAGAGTTTCAGGCGCTTGCCGTGCGGACCCCTGAAGGCGTGCACCGCGGCGACGTATCCGGCGGAGATCGTCCCGTTGCTGGGGTTGATCAGGTCGGCGAACTGGGCGTACCGGGGCAGGTCGCCCTTGGCGGGGGTGCCGAGGAAACCTGTCGTGATGTCCGGGCGGCGCTTGTGCACGGTCCGTACGCTGTTGGCGCTGAAGCTCTGGATCACCAGGCGGTTCCTGACGTGGTCGCGGTCGAGCCAGCCCTCCCGGCCGAGCACGCGCAGGATGTCCCCCTCGATGCCCGGGTAGAGTTCCGGGTTCTTGACCTCCATGAGGAGCTTCTGGTGGTTGTGGTCGACCCGGTCCAGGTACTGGGTGAGGGTCGGGACGCGGGCACCCTTGAACTTCGCGCCCTTCCAGCGGCCGGCGTCGAGCCTGGCGATCTCCGCGGCGGTGAAGTCACGGACGTTGTACGGGGCGCGGCCGGGGAAGACCTGTTCCACGTTCGTGGTGCGTGCCAGATTCGTGTCGTGGATGACGACGAGCCGTCCGTCCTTGGTCCGCTGCACGTCGTTCTCGACCCAGTCGAAGCCGAGCTTGTCCGCCTTGTCGATGGCCTGCAGGGTGTTCTCGGGGGCGTACCCGGAGGCGCCGCGGTGTGCGACGACGACGGGTGCGGCGTGCTGCGGGGCCGCCTCCGCGGCGGTGGGGAGGACCAGGACGCCGACGAATCCCACCAGGGCGGCGGTCGCGGTGGCTGCGCGTGCGGACACGTGTACTCCTCGCGTCGAGGGATCAAGGACTGAACGACAGTGACAGTGAGTTGCCAACGGAAGACAGGTGAAGGATGGCCACACACTGAACGGAGTGGTGGGAGGACGTGCACCCCGAGGGTGGGTGTCGTGAGGCTTTGCCGGAAAATCGTTCAGACGTTCCCGCGAGAGCCTTAATCTCTGCTCCAATCGCGGTCGCTCCGGCAGCCGCTGCCAGGGGCACAAACGGAACGCATCACGAACATCAGAAGCATCAGGAACATCAGGGCGGAAGGGCTGCGGCGGATGCAGGGCACGGTCGACGGATTCAGCTATGGACTGGTGACGCCGCTGGTGGCGTTCTTCATGGCCTGCCTCGGCGGGGCGCTGGGCCTGCGCTGCACCACCAGATCGCTGCTCGTCACCCAGTCCTGGCGGCCCGGCTGGCTCGCGCTCGGCTCGGCGGCGATCGGGTCCGGAATCTGGACGATGCACTTCATCGCGATGATGGGCTTCCGCGTGCAGGGCACCCCGATCCACTACGACAAACCGACGACCTTCGCGAGCCTGGGCGTCGCCATCGTCATGGTCGGGATCGGGATCTTCATCGTCGGCTACCGGGGTGCTACGGGGACGGCCCTGTTCACCGGCGGCACGGTCACCGGACTGGGCGTCGCCTCGATGCACTACCTCGGCATGGCCGGCATGCGCCTGCACGGGACGCTTCAGTACAACACCTTCACCGTCGGCGTCTCCGTGGTGATCGCCATGGCCGCCGCCACCGCCGCGCTCTGGGCCGCGGTCCAGGTCAGGGGGTTCAGCTGGAGCGTCGGCGCGAGCCTGGTCATGGGCCTCGCGGTCACCGGCATGCACTACACCGGAATGGCCGCACTCAGGGTCCAGGTGCACGCGAGCGGCGGGACCCCTGCCGGTGACGCTCCCGCCGAACTCCTCGCGCCGCTGATGATCGGCCCCCTGTGCTTCCTGCTGCTGGCCGGCGTCGTGGTGGTGTTCGACCCGATGATGATGACGGGCAGGCCCGACCGGAGGGACGCCGTCGAGGCCGCGAACAGGGCGGGCCGGACGGTGCGCCCGCTGCGGCGGGCAGGCTGATCCGGCCCCGTTGTCAGTGCGGGGTCGTACGGTGGATTCCATGCGGCCCGTATCCAAGATC
Source organism: Streptomyces sp. NPDC107517 (assembly GCF_055582645.1). NCBI lineage: Bacteria > Bacillati > Actinomycetota > Actinomycetes > Kitasatosporales > Streptomycetaceae > Streptomyces > Streptomyces sp. NPDC107517. The sequence continues at coordinate 675,149 of NZ_JBVJPM010000002.1, forward strand.
GAACGCACGGTGGCGCCTTTCGAGGTCGTCAGTCCCTACCAGCCAAGCGGCGACCAGCCGACAGCCATCGCCGACCTGGAGCGGCGTATCACCGCAGGTGAGAAGGATGTCGTCCTCCTCGGTGCGACCGGAACAGGCAAGTCCGCCACCACCGCGTGGATGATCGAGAAGCTCCAGCGCCCCACCCTCGTGATGGCGCCGAACAAGACGCTGGCCGCCCAGCTGGCCAACGAGTTCCGCGAGCTGCTGCCGAACAACGCGGTCGAGTACTTCGTCTCGTACTACGACTACTACCAGCCCGAGGCGTACGTCCCGCAGTCGGACACCTACATCGAGAAGGACTCCTCGATCAACGAGGAGGTGGAGCGCCTGCGCCACTCCGCGACGAACTCGCTGCTCACCCGGCGTGACGTCGTCGTGGTCGCCTCCGTCTCGTGCATCTACGGCCTGGGCACGCCGCAGGAGTACGTCGACCGCATGGTGTCGCTCAAGGTCGGCGACGAGATCGACCGGGACGATCTGCTGCGCCGCTTCGTCGACATCCAGTACACGCGCAACGACGTGGCCTTCAGCCGCGGCACGTTCCGCGTCCGCGGCGACACCATCGAGATCTTCCCGGTCTACGAGGAGCTCGCCGTCCGCATCGAGATGTTCGGCGACGAGATCGAGTCGCTCTCCACTCTCCACCCCCTCACCGGCGAGGTCATCAGCGACGACGAGTCGCTGTACGTCTTCCCGGCCACGCACTACGTGGCGGGCCCCGAGCGCCTGGAGCGCGCGGCCAACGACATCGAGAAGGAGCTCGGGGAGCGCCTCGCGGAGCTGGAGAAGCAGGGCAAGATGCTCGAGGCCCAGCGGCTGCGCATGCGCACCACGTACGACCTCGAGATGCTCCGTCAGATCGGCTCCTGCTCCGGCGTGGAGAACTACTCGATGCACTTCGACGGCCGCTCGCCCGGCTCCCCGCCGAACACACTGCTCGACTACTTCCCGGACGACTTCCTCCTCGTCATCGACGAGTCGCATGTCACCGTGCCGCAGATCGGCGCCATGTACGAGGGCGACGCCTCCCGCAAGCGCACCCTCGTCGACCACGGCTTCCGGCTCCCGTCCGCCCTGGACAACCGCCCTCTGAAGTGGGAGGAGTTCCAGGAGCGCATCGGCCAGACCGTCTATCTGTCGGCCACCCCGGGCAAGTACGAGCTCGCGCGCGGCGACGGCTTCGTGGAGCAGATCATCCGTCCCACGGGCCTCATCGACCCCGAGGTCGTGGTCAAGCCCACCGAGGGCCAGATCGACGACCTGGTGCACGAGATCCGCAAGCGCACCGAGAAGGACGAGCGCGTCCTTGTCACCACGCTCACCAAGAAGATGGCCGAGGACCTCACCGAGTACTTCCTGGAGCTCGGCATCCAGGTGCGCTACCTGCACAGCGACGTCGACACACTGCGCCGCGTGGAGCTGCTGCGCGAACTGCGCGCGGGTGAGTACGACGTCCTCGTCGGCATCAACCTGCTCCGCGAGGGCCTCGACCTGCCCGAGGTCTCCCTGGTGGCGATCCTCGACGCCGACAAGGAGGGCTTCCTGCGCTCCGGCACCTCCCTGATCCAGACCATCGGCCGCGCCGCGCGCAACGTGTCCGGCCAGGTCCATATGTACGCGGACAAGATGACCCCGGCGATGGAGAAGGCCATCGACGAGACCAACCGCCGCCGGGAGAAGCAGATCGCGTACAACAAGGAAATGGGGATCGACCCCCAGCCCCTCCGTAAGAAGATCAACGACATCGTCGCGTCCATCGCGCGCGAGGACGTCGACACCGAGGAACTCCTCGGCTCCGGCTACCGCAAGGGAGCGAAGGACGGCAAGGGTGCCAAGGCGCCCGTGCCCGCGCTCGCCAAGGCCGGCGCCAAGAAGACCGGTGGCAAGGCCGCCAAGGGCAAGGCGGCGCAGACGGTGCCCACCGACCGTCCTGCGGCCGAACTCGCCGAGCAGATCGAGGAGTTGACCGAACGGATGCGGGCGGCCGCCGCGGATCTCCAGTTCGAGATCGCCGCGCGCCTGCGTGACGAGGTGTCGGAGATGAAGAAGGAGTTGCGCCAGATGAAGGAAGCCGGGCTGGCCTGACGCACCCCGCACGCCTCACGGCACCCCGCACGCCCCACGGCATGCCGGACGGATCCGGCATGCCGCACGGTCTGTTGCAACACCGACACAAAGTCCTTGCCGATGGGCGGCGTTGTCAGCGGCCCTGCGTAGGGTTCCCTCAACCGTCCGGACGGACGGTGCAGAGCACAGTTCGAGAGGGGACGGACGCGTGACGGCCAACTTTTCCAAGGGTCCGGGTGTCAACCTGAGCAAGGGCCAGGCGATCAGCCTGCAGAAGCAGGACGGGGGCAACCTCACGGCCGTCCGGATGGGACTCGGCTGGCAGGCCGCCCCGCGCCGCGGCCTGTTCGGGACCCGCACGCGGGAGATCGACCTCGACGCCTCGGCGGTCCTGTTCGCGGACAAGCAGCCGGTGGACGTCGTCTTCTTCCGCCACCTCGTCAGCGACGACGGCTCGGTGCGCCACACCGGTGACAACCTCGTCGGCGGCGCCGGCCAGGGAGGCGACGACGAGGCGATCCTCGTCGACCTCCAGCGCGTCCCGGTCCACATCGACCAGATCGTCTTCACGGTGAACTCGTTCACCGGCCAGACCTTCCAGGAGGTGCAGAACGCGTTCTGCCGCCTGGTCGACGAGACCAACGGCCAGGAGTTGGCCCGCTACACGCTCGACGGCGGCGGCCAGTACACCGCCCAGATCATGGCGAAGGTGCACCGCGCGGGCGCCGGCTGGCAGATGACCGCCCTGGGCGCGCCGGCCAACGGCCGCACGTTCCAGGACCTCATGCCGGCGATCCTGCCGGGCCTGTGAGGTAGCGGGGACGCGCGAGCAGACGGACGGGACGAGGGGGAGAAGGCGATGACGGCCGAGCTGGTCCGGGGGCAGAACCACCCCCTCACCCAGACCCGTCTGGAGATCCGCGTGTCGGCGGGAACGCCGATCGTGGCGGGCGCGACACTCAGCGACGACCGGGGCAAGGTGCACGGCCGCGACTGGGTCGCGCACCCCGGTGCCCCCGCGCTGCCGGGGCTCGAGGTCCCCCGGCAGGCGGCGGCCGACCATCGCCTCGCCGTCGACCTGGACGCCGTGCCCGAGGCCGCCCACCGGGTCAGCGTGCTGCTCGCGCTGCCCACCGGACCCGGTGACCCCGACCGCTTCGGCGCGGTCGCGGCCCCCTTCGTCGCCATCACCGGGCTCGACGGCCGCGAGGTCGCCAGCTACACGATCACCGACCTCGACGCCGAGTCCGCCGTCGTAGCCCTGGAGCTGTATCGCCGCCAGGGCGCGTGGAAGGTGCGCGCGGTGGGCCAGGGATATGCCGACGGCCTCGGGGCACTCCTGACGGACCAAGGGCTCCCGGACGCGGGAGCTCTCGCCGGCGAGATCGGCGAAGCGGTGGCGCGGGGGCTCGCACGTACGGTGGCGCCGCCTCCGCCCCGGTCGGCGGCCACCGGGGCGAGCGCCATGGCGGACACCGGAGCGGGGGCGTCCGTCGCCGGCGGCGCGATGCCGAGCACCACCCCGCCCCGCTCCCAGCAGCCCCAGTCACCCCCCGAACCCCAGTCACCCCCCGCCCCGCGGCCGACGCACGAGCCTCAGCCGCAGGGCCACGCCTCCGGCCGGACGGGCGGCACGGGCCCGGTCGACTACACGCACCCCGGCCGCCAGGCCCCCGCACCGCCCGCCCCCGCGCCCACCGCGTCCCCCGGCGCGCCGGGGCAGCCCGCCGTCCCCGTCGCCGGTGACGCGACCGGCTGGTCCATGGACGAGCGGCTCTACAACCAGGTGTGGGGCATGTTCGAGGATCTGGCCCGCAGTGTCGCCGCGTACCGCAGTGCCGTCGACTTCGCGGACTCCCGTATGGAGCAGGAGCTCGACAAGGTCCTGTCCGACCCGCGCGGCCGGATCGGCGGCCAGGGCGACGCCGCGCGCGAGGCCGCCCGCACCAAGCGCGTCCGACTTGTCGATCAGGCGCGAGAGGCCCTCGACCGCGACCTCGCGCAGCTGGCCGCCGAGTCCGCCGTCGTCGAGCCCGCCCTGCCCCCGGCCTACGCGGGCTGGGACAACCCGGTCTGGCACGCGTACCGCAGCCCCATGGAGATCCCGATGGCCGTGCGCCTGGGCGACCTCCAGCTGCCCGAGTCCCGCGGCCTCGGCCTGCGCATCCCGATGCTCGTGCGGCTGCCCCTGGAGCGCGGCATGTGGATCGACAGCGGCCGCTCGGGCGCGGACGCGCTCACCGAGTCCGACGAGCTGCGACGCCGCGCCGTGCGGAGCGCCGTCGAGCACGCGGCGCGGCTTCTCGCCGTCTACCCGGCGGGCGAGTTCGCCGTGCACGTCATCGACCCGGCCGGATCGGCGGCGGGGGCGCTCGTCCCACTCGTGCGGGCCGGAGTGCTCGCCGGGCCGCCGGCCGCCGGGGTGGCGGGCGTCTCCGAGGTGCTCGCGCGGCTCGTCCAGCGCGTGGATCTCGTGCAGATGGCGGTCCGGGGCGGAGCGGCCGACGCGCTGCCGCCCGACCTGGACACCGCCGAGCAACTGCTGATCGTCAACGACTTCCCGCACGGCTTCGACGACCGCGCGGTGACCCGGCTGCGCTACCTCGCCGACGAGGGCCCGGCCGTCGGCGTCCACCTGCTGATGGTCGCCGACCGTGAGGACGCCGCCGAGTACGGGCCGGTCCTCGACCCGCTCTGGCGCGCGCTGCTGCGCCTCACGCCCGTACCCGACGACCACCTCGCCGACCCCTGGGTGGGACACGCGTGGACGTACGAGCCGCCGAATGTCCCGCCCGGCAGCCGGATCCTGGAGCAGGTCCTCGATGAGGTCGCGAGAGCGCGACGAGAGCAGGGCATCTGACCCCTCCGAACAGCGCTTTTGAACTTATCTTTACCGAACCCTTTACGTTTCATGGGTGTTTCCCGTAGGCTCCGACGAGCGGAGGGGAGTACTCCCGAACGCGGCGTTCCCGTCAATACGGACCGAAACCGGTCCCGGGGCGCCGGCCCGGGGCGAGCTGAGGCCGCCCCGGGTGGAAGAGACCTCCGGCAGCGACGACGCTGATCAGTAGCCGTACGACGCCGGAGGCGCAGTGGACGTATCGATGACCCTTTGGGTGCTGACCATTCTTGGTCTGGTCGCCCTGATCGCGGTCGACTTCTTCATCGGGCGCAAGCCCCACGACGTATCGATCAAGGAAGCCGGAATCTGGACGGTCGTCTGGATCGTGCTGGCCGTCCTCTTCGGGGTCGGTCTGCTGATCTGGGGGAACTCGCAGGCTTCGGGAGAGTTCTTCGCCGGCTTCATCACCGAGAAGTCGCTGAGTGTCGACAACCTCTTCGTCTTCATCCTGATCATGGCGAAGTTCTCGGTGCCGTCCCAGCTCCAGCAGCGCGTCCTGCTGTTCGGTGTGCTGATCGCGCTGGTGCTGCGCGCCATCTTCATCGCGGCCGGTGCCGCCGTCATCGCCAACTTCTCGTGGGTCTTCTACATCTTCGGCGCGTTCCTCATCTACACCGCCTGGAAGCTGATCCAGGAAGCGATGTCGGACGACGAGGAAGACGAGTTCGAGGAGAACCGCCTCCTCAAGTCCATCGAGAAGAAGTTCGGCGTCGCCGACCGGTACCACGGCACGAAGCTGTTCATCCGGGTCAACGGCAAGCGGATCCTGACCCCGCTCATGGTCGTCATGCTCGCGATCGGCACGACCGACGTGCTGTTCGCGATGGACTCGATCCCGGCGATCTTCGGCCTGACCCAGGACCCGTACATCGTCTTCACGGCCAACGCGTTCGCGCTGATGGGTCTGCGCCAGCTGTACTTCCTCATCGGCGGACTCCTCAGGAAGCTGGTCTACCTCAGCTACGGCCTGTCGGTGATCCTCGGCTTCATCGGCGTGAAGCTCGTCCTGCACGCGCTGCACGAGTCCGGGGTGCACGTGCCGGAGATCTCCATCCCGGTCTCCCTGGCCGTCATCTGCGGCGTCCTGGCGGTCACCACCGTCGCCAGCCTCATCGCCTCCAGGAAGCAGGCGCAGAAGCAGGCCCTCGACGGCGGGGACGACGGCGACCAGGACGGCGACGCGACCGACGACGCCCGCAAGGACAGCGTCAAGGCCTGACCCGCCCGGCACAGAGCTCGGCGTAGAGCCCGGGGCGCAGGGCCCGGCACAAGGCCCGGCTCGGAGCTCGGCACAGGGAAGGAGCGCGCGGCTGCCGGCCGCGCGCTCCTTCCCTCGTTCGGGCCCCGCACGCACGCGCCCGTCCCGAAGTCGCGGCCCCCGCACCGCCGGTGCACCATCAAAGGCATGATCGCTGGGCTTCGGAGACTGGTCACGCAATGGACGGCCGTCGTCCCCGTCCTCGCGGTCGTCCTGCTGGTGTTCACCTGGGGACGCTCAGTGCCCGGTGCCGTCGTCGCCGTCGTCTCCGTCGTGCTCGCGGCGTCCGTGCTCGCGGCCGTCCACCACGCCGAGGTGGTGGCCCACCGCGTCGGTGAACCCTTCGGCTCCCTCGTACTCGCCGTCGCCGTCACCGTCATCGAGGTGGCGCTGATCGTCACCCTGATGGTCGACGGCGGCGAGAAGGGCGCCACGCTCGCCCGCGACACCGTCTTCGCCGCCGTCATGATCACCTGCAACGGCATCGTCGGACTGAGCCTGCTCGCCGCCGCGTTCCGCCACCGCATCGCCGTCTTCCAGTCCGAGGGCACGGGCGGCGCGCTCGCCACGGTCGCCACCCTGGCCACGCTCTGCCTGGTCCTGCCGACGTTCACCACGAGCAAGCCCGGCCCGGAGTTCTCCACGACGCAGCTGATCTTCGCGGCCTCCGCCGCACTCGTCCTGTACGGGATCTTCGTGGCGACCCAGACAGTGCGGCACCGCGACTACTTCCTGCCGGTCACCAAGCAGGGCAACGTCATCGACGGCGACGACCACGCGGACGCGCCCACCACCCGCACCGCCCTGATCAGCCTCGGGTTCCTCGCGCTCGCCCTCGTCGCCGTCGTCGGCCTCGCCAAAGGTGTGTCCCCGACGATCGAGGCGGGCGTCGAAGCGGCCGGGATGCCGCACTCCGTCGTCGGCGTGATCATCGCGCTGCTCGTCCTGCTGCCCGAGACGATCGCGGCCCTGCGCGCGGCCCGCCGCGACCGTGTCCAGACGAGCCTCAACCTCGCGCTCGGCTCCGCGATGGCCAGTATCGGACTGACCGTCCCGGCCGTCGCCATCGCCTCGTTCTGGCTGTCGGGGCCCCTCGTCCTCGGACTCGGCGCCACACAGATGGTGCTGCTGGTCCTGACGATGCTGGTGAGCACGCTGACCGTCGTCCCCGGCCGCGCCACCCCGCTCCAGGGCGGAGTCCACCTCGTGGTGTTCGCCGCGTACGTGGAGCTCGCCGTCACGCCCTGACGGTCAGGGTGGTCGGTCATGGTGATACGCCCGGGCAGCACCGGGACGCCTCGTGATAGACCCTGGGTGAGCAGCCGCCCGACGCACGGAGGTCCCCTGTGCCCCGCACCCTCGACAACGCCCCGATCATGGTTCTGAACGGCCCGAACCTGAATCTCCTCGGCCGCCGGCAGCCGGAGATCTACGGGTCCGACACCCTCGCGGACGTCGAGGCAGTGTGTGCCAAGGCCGCGGCCGTGCACGGCGGGAGCGTCGACTTCCGGCAGTCCAACCATGAGGGCGAGCTGGTGGACTGGATTCACGAGGCGCGCCAGAACCACGTGGGCATCGTGATCAACCCGGCCGCCTACTCGCACACCTCGGTCGCGATCCTGGACGCCCTCAACGCGTGCGACGGCCTGCCGGTCATCGAGGTCCACATCTCCAACATCCACCAGCGCGAGGAGTTCAGGCACCACTCCTACGTGTCCCTCCGGGCGGATGGCGTGATCGCCGGATGCGGCGTTCAGGGATACGCGTTCGCGGTGGAGCGGGTGGCGGCCCTCGCGGAGCCCGGCGTCGCGACGGTCTAGTACCGCCGGTCCTCGAAGCTCCGTGGAGTGAACACGCCCGGCGCGGCCGGGCGTTGACTCACCAGCCGCGCTCGCGCCACTCCGGCAGATGCGGACGCTCGGCGCCGAGCGTCGTGTCGTTCCCGTGCCCGGGGTAGACCCACGTCTCGTCGGGGAGCCGGTCGAAGATCTTCGACTCGACGTCGTCGATCAGGCTCGCGAAGGCCTTCGGGTCCTTCCACGTGTTCCCCACGCCGCCCGGGAACAGACAGTCCCCGGTGAAGACATGGGGGTGGCCGTGCGGGTCGTCGTAGACGAGGGCGATCGAGCCGGGCGTGTGGCCGACCAGATGCCGGGCGGTCAGCGAGACCCGGCCGACGTTGATCGTGTCCCCGTCCTCGACGAGCACGTCCGTGGGCACCGGGATGCCCTCCGCGTCGTAACGGCCCGCGTATGTACGCGGGCCGGTGACCTCCACGACCCGGGCGAGCGCCTGCCAGTGGTCCCCGTGCTGATGCGTCGTGACGACGGACGCGATGCCGTCGTCCCCGATCAGGGTCAGCAGCGTCTCCGGGTCGGCGGCCGCGTCGATCAGGAGCTGCTCGCCGGTGGCGCGGCAGCGCAGCAGATACGCGTTGTTGTTCATCGCGCCGACCGCGACCTTGGAGATCATCAGGTTCTGCAGCTCGTGCACATCCGCCGGGCCGCCGACCTTCACCGCTCCGCTGTACGTCATGGACTCAGCCTATAGCGGGGGTACGACAGGCAGCGGGCCGCCGTCGACGGTGAGCCCGGAGCCGTCGCGCCGTCCCGAGAGCCAGCCGAGCAGCTCCGGGGCGGGACCCCCGACGCCGATCGGACCCGTACCGGCGCCGCCGCCCGTCGTCCAGGCCCGGCCGCCGTCCGACTTCAGACCGGTCGACGGCATGTCCTGGTGCCCCGCGAAGCGCTCGGCGAGGAAGTCGATCTCCCGCTCGACGAACTCCGACGGCAGATCCTCCAGCTCGTACCCGATCCCGAGGTCGACGTGGTGCAGGTCGACCTCGGCCCAGCGCCGGAAGGGGATCCGGGAGGCGGAGTCCTTGACGCCGTTGCGCAGCTCGACCGTGCGCGCCCAGTCGGCCGGGGCCTCGGCCCGGCGATCGAAGCCTGCGGCGCTGGTCCGCAGGTCATCGAGCTGCTCCCGAAGGTCGCGCGGCGCGTCCCGCTCGATGTCCGCGTCGCGCGCCTCGGCGCTCGGGTACATGGGCAGGCCCGCGAGCACGTTCGCGAGTGCGTCCGCGTTACGGGCGAGGTGGGCGAGGACGTGTCCCCGGGTCCAGCCGGGAAGCCGTGACGACTCGGCCACAGCCGCGTTGTCCAGCGTGCCGACAGCGGTGAGGAGCCGGTCGGTTGCTTCACGTACAGAAGCCAGGTCGCGCACATGATCGCTCATGGCGCAGACGATAGCGCCGCCACTCGATCGGGTGAAGGCGGCCGACCGAGGCCAAGAATCGAATGTACGTGCTATAAGCTCGGAAGCGGCATCGGGCATTCTTGGTGGTCCGGGTTTGTTACCAACCATGGAAAACAGTCCATCGCTGACGGTGGCCCCCCTAGTCTCGAAAGACAGGGGCCCCGCCCCTGTTGCTTCTCTCAAGAAAGGTGCGGACCGGCGTGGCCGACCGTCTCATCGTCCGTGGCGCGCGCGAGCACAATCTCCGTAACGTCTCGCTCGACCTCCCGCGCGACTCGCTCATCGTCTTCACGGGTCTGTCGGGGTCCGGCAAGTCGTCGCTCGCCTTCGACACGATCTTCGCCGAGGGGCAGCGGCGGTACGTCGAGTCGCTCTCCTCGTACGCCCGTCAGTTCCTCGGCCAGATGGACAAGCCGGACGTCGACTTCATCGAGGGCCTCTCCCCGGCCGTCTCGATCGACCAGAAGTCGACGTCGCGCAACCCGCGCTCCACGGTCGGCACCATCACCGAGGTCTACGACTACCTGCGTCTGCTCTTCGCGCGCATCGGCAAGCCGCACTGTCCCGAGTGCGGCCGCCCCATCTCGCGCCAGTCGCCGCAGGCCATCGTCGACAAGGTCCTCGACCTGCCCGAGGGCAGCCGCTTCCAGGTCCTGTCGCCGCTCGTGCGCGAGCGCAAGGGCGAGTTCGTCGACCTCTTCGCCGACCTCCAGACCAAGGGGTACAGCCGCGCCCGGGTCGACGGACAGACGATCCAGCTGTCGGAACCGCCCACCCTGAAGAAGCAGGAGAAGCACACCATCGAGGTGGTCGTCGACCGCCTCACGGTGAAGGAGTCCGCCAAGCGCCGCCTGACCGACTCCGTGGAGACCGCGCTCGGTCTCTCCGGAGGCATGGTCGTGCTCGACTTCGTCGACCTCTCCGAGGACGACCCCGAGCGCGAGCGCATGTACTCGGAGCACCTGTACTGCCCGTACGACGACCTGTCCTTCGAGGAGCTGGAGCCGCGCTCCTTCTCCTTCAACTCGCCCTTCGGCGCCTGCCCGGACTGCACCGGCATCGGCACGCGCATGGAGGTCGACCCCGAGCTGATCATCCCGGACGAGGACAAGTCCCTCGACGAGGGCGCCATCCACCCCTGGTCGCACGGACACACCAAGGACTACTTCGGACGCCTCATCGGCGCCCTCGCGGACGCGTTGGGATTCCGGACCGACATCCCCTTCGCGGGCCTGCCGCAGCGCGCCAAGAAGGCCCTCCTGTACGGCCACAAGACGCAGATCGAGGTCCGCTACCGCAACCGGTACGGCCGCGAGCGGGTCTACACGACGCCGTTCGAAGGCGCCGTCCCGTTCGTCAAGCGGCGCCACAGCGAGGCCGAGAGCGACTCCAGCCGCGAGCGCTTCGAGGGCTACATGCGCGAGGTGCCCTGCCCCACCTGTGAGGGCACGCGCCTGAAGCCGATCGTCCTCGCCGTCACGGTGATGGAGAAGTCCATCGCCGAGGTCTCCGCGATGTCCATCAGCGACTGCGCGGACTTCCTGGGCGAGCTGAAGCTCAACGCGCGCGACAAGAAGATCGCCGAGCGGGTCCTCAAGGAGGTCAACGAGCGGCTGCGGTTCCTCGTCGACGTAGGCCTCGACTACCTCTCGCTCAACCGCGCGGCCGGCACCCTCTCCGGAGGCGAGGCCCAGCGCATCCGCCTCGCCACGCAGATCGGCTCCGGCCTGGTCGGCGTGCTCTACGTCCTGGACGAGCCCTCGATCGGCCTGCACCAGCGCGACAACCACCGCCTGATCGAGACCCTCGTACGGCTGCGCGACATGGGCAACACGCTCATCGTCGTCGAGCACGACGAGGACACCATCAAGGTCGCCGACTGGGTCGTGGACATCGGCCCCGGCGCGGGTGAGCACGGCGGCAAGGTCGTCCACAGCGGTCCCTTGAAGGAGCTGCTCGCCAACGCCGAGTCGATGACCGGCCAGTACCTGTCGGGCAAGAAGTCCATCCCGCTGCCGGACATCCGGCGCCCCGTGGACCCGACCCGCAGGCTGACCGTGCACGGCGCCCGCGAGAACAACCTGCGCGACATCGACGTGTCGTTCCCGCTCGGCGTCCTGACCGCGGTCACCGGTGTCTCCGGTTCCGGCAAGTCGACGCTGGTCAACGACATCCTGTACACACACCTCGCCCGCGAACTGAACGGGGCGCGCAGCGTTCCCGGGCGGCACACGCGCGTGGAGGGCGACGACCTCGTCGACAAGGTCGTGCACGTCGACCAGTCGCCGATCGGCCGCACCCCGCGCTCGAACCCGGCGACGTACACCGGAGTCTTCGACCACGTCCGCAAGCTGTTCGCCGAGACCACCGAGGCGAAGGTCCGCGGCTATCTGCCCGGACGCTTCTCCTTCAACGTCAAGGGCGGCCGCTGCGAGAACTGCTCCGGCGACGGCACGATCAAGATCGAGATGAACTTCCTGCCGGACGTCTACGTCCCGTGCGAGGTCTGTCACGGGGCGCGCTACAACCGCGAGACGCTGGACGTCCACTACAAGGGCAAGTCCATCGCCGAGGTCCTGGACATGCCCATCGAGGAGGCGCTCGGCTTCTTCGAGGCGGTCCCGGGCATCGCCCGCCACCTGCGCACGCTGAACGACGTGGGCCTCGGTTACGTCCGGCTCGGGCAGTCCGCGCCGACCCTCTCCGGAGGCGAGGCGCAGCGCGTGAAGCTGGCCAGCGAGCTGCAGAAGCGGTCCACGGGACGCACCGTCTACGTTCTCGACGAGCCGACCACCGGTCTGCACTTCGAGGACATCAGCAAGCTCATCACCGTCCTGTCGGGCCTCGTCGACAAGGGGAACTCGGTGATCGTCATCGAGCACAACCTCGACGTCATCAAGACCGCCGACTGGGTCGTCGACATGGGCCCCGAGGGCGGTAACGGCGGCGGCCTCGTCGTCGCCGAGGGCACCCCAGAGGAGGTCGCGGGCGAACCGGCCAGTCACACCGGCAAGTTCCTGCGCGACATCCTCGGCGCCGACCGGTTCAGCGACGCGTCGGTGCCCGCGGCGCGTACGAAGAAGACGCTGGCCACGGCGAAGAAGGCCGCGGCCGCGAAGAAGACCGTCTCGGCGAGCGCGAAGGCCCCGGCGAAGAAGGTGGCCAGGGCCAACACCACGACGGCCGGCAAGACCGCCACGAAGGCCGCGGCGAAGAAGGTCACCGCCGCCAAGAAGACCGCGACCAAGTCCACGCGGGCCGGCAAGGCCTGACCGCGGGCGGTCCGCGACCGCACGAAAAACGCCTGGCGCCCCACGGGAACTCCCCGTGGGGCGCCGGGCGTTCAGCTGTCAGCCACCCTGGCCCTGCGGCTCGACGACAGCCGCCCGAGCGGGTGAACGGCCGCTACAGCGGGGGGAGTTCGGATGCGTACGGGGGTTCGGCGCCCGCCCGCGAGCAGGTGACCGCCGCCGCGCGTGCGGCGAACCGCAGCAGCCGGTGCCAGTCGTCCTCGCCCAGGCCCGCCACCGCCTCCACGGACAGCGCGTCCCACGCGGCCAGACCGTGCATCAGCGCCGCGTTCACAGTGTCGCCCGCGCCGATCGTGTCGACGACATCGACCCGCTCACCCGGTACGTCGTAGCGCGCGCCGCCCCGCGTGAAGACCGTCAGGCCGTCGCCGCCCCGCGTGATCACGACGGCCGCTGGACCCGAGGCCAGCCACTCCCGCGGGGTGCCGCCCAGCCACTGCGCGTCCTCCTCGGACAGCTTGAGCAGGCCGGTCGAGGGCAGCCAGCTCTTGAAGCGCGCCCGGTACGCGTCCGGGTCGGGGATGAGGACGGCCCGGATGTTCGGGTCGAGCGCGGTGAACACGCCCTGGGCCGAGGCCGACCGCATCAGCTCCTCGTACGCGCTCGCGCCCGGCTCGAGAACCAGCGAGCACGTACCGAACGACACCGCGCGTGTGCCCGGCGGGAGCCGGTCGGGCACCGAGAAGAGACGGTCGGCCGTGCCGTCGACGTAGAACGAGTAACCGGCCGATCCGTCCGCGGCGATCGACGCGACCGCCAGCGTCGTCGGTTCGTCGCCCCGCTGGACGTACGACACGTCGACACCAGCCCGCGCGAGCCCGCCGAGCAGCGCCTCGCCGAACGCGTCGCGGGAGACCCGTGAGTAGAAGGCCACGGGGGAGCCGAGCCGGCCGACGGCCACCGCGGTGTTGAAGGGGCCGCCGCCGAGCCGGGGCGCGAGCGCGGGCAGGTCGCCACCGTCATCGGCGGCCCCGCCCTGCGGCACGAGGTCGATCAGAGCCTCTCCGGCGACGACTATCACGGGTGGATCCTTTCGGGCTGAACGGCGGAGCGGTGCGGCAGTGCTGGAGTGGTGAAGTGCTGAGGCGCGGTGGATCGGAGGGGCAGGGGGCGAGGCACAGGCTAGAGGCTCGCGGGCTCGGGCACACCGCCCCGGCCGGAAGCGGGCACGTCCGGGACCGACTCGGGCAGAGCCTGCGTGTCGGGACGCGGCGCGGCCACCGGGACGGCCGTGAACGTGGCGAGCGTCGCGGCCATGAGCGGAGAGGCGGGCGCGGAGCCGAGGCTCGACGAGAGGGTCCCCCGAGCCGTCACGCACGCCACCGGTATGGTCGGATCTGCGACCGATGTGCGCCTTGGGTGCAGCAGCGGCCCACCCCACCCCCACTGATCCCTGGAGTCCTCATGCCCGGCACGTCGCCCGCCCGTCGAACCGTTTTGCGGGGTGCCGCCCTCGCCGGGACCGCGGGGGTCGGGATCTCCGCCTGCTCGACGGGGGGATCGGACGACGGCGCCGAGTCGGTGCCGACGGCCCCGGTCGACCTCGGCAGGGCCGACGAGGTGCCCGTGGGCGGCGTCAAGCTGTACCGGGACGAGAACGTGGTGGTCAGCCGTCCGGCGGCCGACAAGTACGCCGCGTTCAGCACCATCTGCACGCACGCGGGGTGCCCCATCAGCATGCTGGAGGGCACGGAACTCACGTGTTCCTGCCACGGCAGCAAGTTCGACGCCGAGACCGGCAAGGTGCTGCACGACCCGGCGACGCAGCCGCTGGCGAAGGTGCCGGTCGTGGTGAAGAACGGCAAGATCGTCGCGGGCCCGGAGGCCTGACCGGGCCCGGACATGGACGCGGACCCGGATGAGTCCGGGCCTGCCCAGGTCGATCAGCCCCAGAGCCCCCACCTGATCGGCCCCACCCTGCCGATCACCCCGGGTCCCTCGGACCCAGTCCTCTCACTCCCAGTCCCAGCCGATCCCCAGGATCCCCGCCCGCACCTGCGGCTCCACCACATGGACGGCGCGGTGGCTCACGCTGAGTGGCAGGTCCTGACGGCCGCCGCGCGGGGCCGCCGCCGAGTGCTGGGTGAAGCGATGACAGCGCATGGGCAGGACGCCCTCGGCGAATCTGACCTGGAGCGCGTACTGCCCGCCCGCGAAGCCGAAGCCGCGCAGATACTCCGATGAAGGGCCCGCCGTGCCGTCCTCGAAGCCGTAGCGGAAGAGGAACGTGTCGCCGGCCCGCAGCCGCGCGTCGAAGAGGAGCTCCGCCACCACGACGCCCGTCCCGCGGTGCCGGCGCACCCGCCCGGTACGGCAGTTCTCCAGGGCCCGCACCGAGACGTGATCGGTGCTGCATCCCGGGTCTCCGTGGTGGACGGCCACATAGCGGTCCACACCGTCCTGGTGGGCGCGCACGATGTGCTGGGAGTCGAGGCCGAGGAGCTCGCGGCGCGCCCCGATCCGCACCCGCTCGTGGTGGCCGACCGTGTGCAGGCCGCCGTCCGGAGGCGAGCCGAGCTCGGCGAGGAACTGCTCGAGGACGCCCGAGGCCTCGACGAGCGAGCGGTAGGAGCGGGTCGAGGGGCGCTGGCGGGCCGTGTGTTCCTCGTCCCTGGCGAGCAGCCGGATCAGGGACTCGTCGGGCAGGTCCAGGATCTCCTCCAGGGCGCGCACGGCCCGCAGCGACTCGGTGCGCTGCGGGCGTCTCGCCCCCTGCTGCCAGTAGCTCAGACTGGTGACGCCGACCGTGACGCCGCGCCGGGTCAGATGGTGCTGCACACGGTGCAGCGGCAGCCCGCGCGCGGTGATCGCGGCCCGCAGGGCGACATGGAAGGGCCCGGCCCGCAGGGCCGTCTCCAGTGCGGGCGCGCCGACGTCCGCGTGCTGTGTGCCGTACGACATCCAGGGCCCTCCCCCGTGCATCCTCACAACGGCCTTCCGGCCGGGGCGTGCGCGGCCCCAATTCACCCGGCATTGAAGCGTGTTGATCTGAACCGGACAAGACTCGCTGCGCAAACCGTCTCGCCGGGCGGGCGCCGGACCGCTCCGGGAATCGCGCGGGCAACCTCACTGTCGGTGGCCGCAAGTAGGGTGTCTGACATGGCCGACCCTTCCAGCTACCGCCCCCAGCCGGGACAGATTCCGGACTCCCCAGGGGTGTACAGGTTCCGTGACGAGCACCGCCGGGTGATCTACGTCGGGAAGGCGAAAAGCCTGCGCCAGCGCCTGGCCAACTACTTCCAGGACCTGGCGAACCTGCATCCCCGCACCCGCACCATGGTCACCACGGCCGCGTCCGTGGAGTGGACCGTGGTGTCCACGGAGGTCGAGGCGCTCCAGCTGGAGTACTCCTGGATCAAGGAGTACGACCCCCGGTTCAACGTCAAGTACCGCGACGACAAGAGCTATCCCTACCTCGCGGTGACGATGAACGAGGAGTTCCCGCGCGTGCAGGTCATGCGCGGCCAGAAGAAGAAGGGCGTGCGCTACTTCGGCCCCTACGGGCATGCCTGGGCCATCCGCGACACCGTCGACCTGCTGCTTCGTGTCTTCCCGGTCCGCACCTGCTCCGCCGGCGTCTTCAAGAACGCCGCCCGCACCGGCCGCCCCTGCCTCCTCGGCTACATCGGCAAGTGCTCGGCCCCCTGCGTGGGCCGCGTCTCGCCCGAGGAGCACCGCGAACTGGCGGAGGACTTCTGCGACTTCATGACCGGCCGCACCGGCACGTACATCCGCCGTCTCGAGAAGGACATGACGGACGCCGCCGAGGAGATGGAGTACGAGCGCGCCGCGCGCCTGCGTGACGACATAGAGGCGCTGCGCAAGGCGATGGAGAAGAGCGCCGTCGTCCTCGCCGATGCCACGGACGCCGACCTGGTCGCCCTCGCCGAGGACGAGCTGGAGGCCGCTGTGCAGATCTTCCATGTGCGGGGCGGGCGCGTGCGCGGCCAGCGCGGCTGGGTCACGGACAAGGTCGAGGCGGTCACCAGCGGTGACCTCGTCGAGCACGCGCTCCAGCAGCTGTACGGCGAGGAGCGCGGGGACGCCGTTCCCAAGGAGGTCCTCGTGCCCGCGCTGCCCGAGCCGCTGGAACCCGTACAGGAGTGGCTCACCACGCGCCGCGGGTCGAACGTGTCCCTGAGGATCCCGCAGCGCGGCGACAAGAAGGCCCTCATGGAGACGGTCCACAGGAACGCGCAGCAGGCGCTCGCGCTCCACAAGACCAAGCGCGCCTCCGACCTCACCACGCGCTCGCGCGCCCTGGAGGAGATCGCCGGGGCTCTTGAGCTGGACAGCGCCCCGCTGCGCATCGAGTGCTACGACATCTCCCACCTCCAGGGCGACGACGTCGTGGCCTCGATGGTCGTCTTCGAGGACGGACTGGCCAGGAAGAGCGAGTACCGGCGCTTCCAGATCAAGGGCTTCGAGGGGCAGGACGACGTCCGCTCGATGCACGAGGTGATCACGCGCCGCTTCAAGCGCTATCTGGCGGCGCAGGAGAAGTCGGGGGAGTGGTCCGACACCGAGCCGGCGGACGAGGACGGCCCGCTCGAGTCCCGTCTCACCGAGGACGACGGTCGCCCCAAGCGGTTCGCGTACCCGCCCCAGCTGGTCGTCGTCGACGGCGGGCAGCCGCAGGTCGCGGCGGCCAAGCGGGCGCTGGACGAACTGGGCATCGACGACATCGCGGTGTGCGGCCTGGCCAAGCGCCTCGAAGAGGTCTGGGTGCCCGACGAGGACGACCCGGTGATCCTTCCGCGCACCAGCGAGGGCCTCTATCTCCTCCAGCGCGTGCGTGACGAGGCGCACCGCTTCGCGATCACGTACCAGCGCGCCAAGCGGGCCAAGCGCTTCCGGGCCGGGCCGCTCGACGAGGTGCCCGGTCTCGGGGACGCGCGCAAGCAGGCCCTGATCAAGCACTTCGGTTCGGTGAAGCGCCTGCGATCGGCCACAATCGATCAGATCTGCGAGGTTCCCGGCATAGGCCGCAAGACGGCGGAGACGATCGTGGCGGCCTTCGCGAGCGCGGAGCCCGCCGCACCGGCCGTGAACACGGCCACAGGAGAGATCATTGAAGACGAGGACCCCACGGCCACGGCCGTGGCCACCTCGGAAGGACGACGGGGGCAGGAGCCATGAACGAGAACGAGCAGGGCGAACAGGCACCACAGTCGGCCCCCGATGACCCGGCGGGCCAGGCGGCGGAGACAGACGGAGCACAGGTGAGTACGGGTACGACGAGCGAGACCCCCGGGGTGCCGGAAGCGGCGATCCCCGAACTGGTGATCATCTCCGGGATGTCCGGCGCCGGGCGTTCCACGGCCGCCAAGTGTCTGGAGGACCTCGGCTGGTTCGTCGTCGACAACCTGCCGCCCGCGCTGATCCCCACGATGGTCGAGCTCGGCGCCCGCTCCCAGGGCAATGTCGCCCGGATCGCCGTCGTCGTCGACGTGCGCGGCCGCCGCTTCTTCGACGACCTCCACCAGTCCCTCGCCGACCTGGAGTCCCGCCAGGTCACCCGGCGCATCGTGTTCCTGGAGTCCTCCGACGAGGCCCTGGTGCGCCGCTTCGAGTCCGTGCGCCGCCCCCACCCCCTCCAGGGCGACGGCCGCATCGTCGACGGGATCGCGGCCGAGCGCACGCTCCTGCGCGAGCTGCGCGGCGACGCCGACCTGGTCATCGACACCTCCAGCCTGAACGTGCACGAGCTGCGCGCCAAGATGGACGCCCAGTTCGCCGGCGACGAGGAGCCCGAGCTGCGGGCCACGGTCATGTCGTTCGGCTTCAAGTACGGCCTGCCCGTCGACGCCGACCTGGTCGTCGACATGCGCTTCCTGCCGAACCCGCACTGGGTCCCCGAGCTGCGCCCCTTCACCGGCCTCAACGACGAGGTGGCGAACTACGTCTTCGGCCAGCCCGGCGCCAAGGAGTTCCTGGACCGTTACACCGAACTGCTCCAGCTCATCGCCGCCGGATACCGCCGCGAGGGCAAGCGGTACGTGACGATCGCGGTCGGCTGCACCGGAGGCAAGCACCGCTCCGTCGCGATGTCGGAGAAGCTCGCCGCGCGCATCGCGGCGGAAGGCGTGGAGACCGTGGTCGTCCACCGGGACATGGGCCGCGAATGACCGGTCGCACACTCCGGCTCGGCAGCAGGCTCCGCCGGGTCACCCCTCCCACGGGCAGCCGGCGCGGCGCCCAGCCCAAGGTCGTCGCCCTCGGGGGCGGCATGGGCCTGTCCGCGTCCCTGGCGGCCCTGCGTCGCATCACCGGCGACCTCACCGCCGTGGTGACCGTCGCCGACGACGGCGGCTCCAGCGGCCGGCTCCGCGACGAGCTGGGCGTCCTGCCGCCCGGCGACCTGCGCAAGGCCCTCGCGGCCCTGTGCGGCGACGACGAATGGGGCCAGACCTGGGCCCGCGTCATCCAGCACCGTTTCCAGTCCCAGGGCGACCTGCACGAGCACGCCGTCGGCAATCTGCTCATCGTCGCTCTGTGGGAGCAGCTCGGCGACCATGTGCAGGCTCTCGACCTGGTCGGCAAGCTGCTGGGCGCGCAGGGGCGCGTACTGCCCATGTCCGCGGTGCCGCTGGAGCTCCAGGCCCTGGTCAAGGGGCACGACCCGGCCCGCCCCGACGACATAGACACGGTGCGCGGCCAGGCCACGGTGGCGCTCACCCCCGGCGAGGTGCAGTCCGTGCATCTCGTGCCGCACGACCCGCCGGCCGTCCCCGAGGCGGTCGCCGCGGTGCTCGACGCCGACTGGGTGGTGCTCGGTCCCGGCTCCTGGTTCTCCTCCGTGATCCCGCACCTGCTGGTCCCCGAACTGCTCGACGCGCTGATCGCGACGAAGGCCCGCAGGGTCCTCTCGCTGAACCTCGCGCCGCAGCCCGGAGAAACCGAGGGGTTCTCACCGCAGCGTCATTTGGAGGTTTTGGGACGACACGCCCCTAAACTCGCCCTGGACGTGGTGCTGGCCGACGAGGCCGCCGTGCCCGACCGCGAGTCCCTGACCGACGCCGCCAAGGAGGGCTTCGGCGCTGCGGTCGAGCTGGCGCCTGTGGCCAGGCCCGACGGGACTCCGAGGCACGATCCGGAGCTGTTGGCCGCCGCGTACGACCGTATTTTTCGGATGCATGGAAGGATCGGCCCATGGCGATGACGGCAGCGGTGAAGGACGAGATCTCCCGGCTTCCCGTCACCCGGACCTGCTGCAGAAAGGCAGAGGTCTCGGCCATCCTGCGCTTCGCGGGCGGGCTCCACCTGGTGAGCGGCCGCATCGTGATCGAGGCGGAGCTGGACACCGCGATGGCGGCACGACGGCTGAAGCGGGACATCCTCGAGATCTTCGGGCACAGCTCGGAACTGATCGTGATGGCGCCCGGCGGGCTGCGCCGGGGCTCGCGCTTCGTCGTACGGGTCGTGGCCGGCGGTGACCAGCTGGCGCGCCAGACCGGTCTCGTCGACGGCCGCGGCCGCCCGATCCGGGGTCTCCCGCCGCAGGTGGTCTCGGGGGCCACCTGCGACGCCGAGGCCGCCTGGCGCGGGGCCTTCCTGGCGCACGGCTCGCTCACCGAGCCCGGCCGCTCCTCCTCCCTCGAGGTGACCTGCCCCGGCCCGGAGGCCGCGCTGGCCCTGGTAGGGGCCGCACGCCGCCTCCAGATCGCGGGCAAGGCCCGTGAGGTACGGGGTGTGGACCGTGTCGTCGTACGGGACGGGGACGCCATCGGCGCCCTGCTCACCCGTATGGGGGCGCACGAGTCGGTGCTCGCCTGGGAGGAGCGGCGGATGCGGCGCGAGGTCCGCGCCACCGCCAACCGCCTGGCCAACTTCGACGACGCGAACCTGCGCCGCTCGGCGCGCGCCGCCGTCGCCGCCGGAGCCCGCGTGCAGCGCGCCCTGGAGATCCTCGCCGACGAGGTGCCCGAGCACCTCGCGGCCGCCGGCCGGCTGCGCATGGAGCACAAGCAGGCCTCCCTGGAGGAGCTGGGCGCGCTCGCCGACCCGCCGCTGACGAAGGACGCAGTCGCGGGCCGCATCCGCCGCCTGCTCGCGATGGCCGACAAGCGGGCCCAGGACATGGGCATCCCGGGCACGGAGTCGAACATCAGCGAGGAGATGGCCGACAACCTCGCCGGCTGACCCCTCGGCGGAATCCCTCACGCCGGTGCCGGCGCCCTGCCGGGGCCCGGGCACCGGCGTTTTCGCTGCCCGTGGGGACTGCGCAAGGCGTGACGGCCCCCTTTGACGCGGCCTTGACTTGACCATGAACTGTCATGAGTCTGGCGTCTGTTCGCTTCTGGGTTACATCACCGCTGTCGCGGCACACCACCGCTGCCGCGGTTCACCACGGCTTCTGCGGTACTCACCTGCTTCTGCGGTACACCACTGCAAGGGGGGCTCATGAGACGAAGAGCGAGATCGGTCCTCGCGGCCACGGCACTCGTACTGGGCGGACTGGGAGGCGCGGGACTGACGCCCGTCGCCCGGGCGGAGAGCGGCGGTGCACCCCGGTCGGACTCCGATCCGGTCAAGGTGTTCCGCGCCGAGGTCACGAAGGAGCAGGTACCCCTGCTCCTCGCGGCAGGACAGGACGGACACGAACTCGGCGAGCAGGTCCCCGAGAAGGGGAAGGCCGAGGTCGAGGTCTACCTCACCGACAAGCAGGCCGGGCAGCTGGAGAGGAGGGGCGTCGACCTCACCGAGCACACGCTCTCCGCCAAGGCGCGAGCGCGCGTGGCGGCCGCGGGCGACGGCGTGTTCCGCCCCTACAGCGGCAAGGGCAATCTCCAGGAGGAGATCGTGAGGACGGGCCAGGCGCACCCCGGCCTCACCAAGGTCGTCTCCATCGGCAAGACGCTCCAGGGCCAGGACATCCTCGCGCTCAAGCTCACCAAGGGCGCCCGTACGACGAGGGACGGCGCCAAGCCGTCCGTGCTCTACATGTCCAACCAGCACGCCCGCGAGTGGATCACCCCCGAGATGACCCGCCGCCTGATGCACTACTACTTGGACAACTACTCCAAGGACAAGCGCATCAAGAAGATCGTCGACTCCACCGAGATGTGGTTCGTCCTGTCCGCCAACCCCGACGGATACGACTGGACGTTCAACCCCGACGGCGACCGCCAGTGGCGCAAGAACATGCGGGACGTGAACGGCGACGGCGCGATCACCACGGGCGACGGCGTCGACCTCAACCGCAACTTCGCCTACAAGTGGGGCTACGACGACGAGGGTTCGTCCCCGAGCCCCGCAAGCGAGACCTACCGCGGCGCGAACCCCGGCTCCGAGCCCGAGACGAAGGCCGTCGACGCCTTCGAGAAGCGCATCGGCTTCCGGTACGCCATCAATTACCACTCCGCGGCCGAGCTGCTGCTCTACGGCGTGGGCTGGCAGGTGGCCACGCCGACGCCGGACGACGTGCTCTACAAGGCGCTGGCCGGGACCCCCGAGAACTCCGCGATCCCCGGCTACCACCCGCAGGTCTCCTCCGAGTTGTACACCACCAACGGCGAGGCCGACGGGCACGCGGGCAACGTCAACGGCACCGCGATGTTCACGCCGGAGATGAGCGAGTGCCAGACCGCTTCGGCGGTCGACCCGGACGACCAGTGGCGCCCCGAGGACTGCGAGTCGGTCTTCACCTTCCCGGACGACGAGAAGCTGATCCAGCAGGAGTTCGCCAAGAACATCCCGTTCGCGCTCTCCGTGGCCGAGTCCGCGGCGCACCCCGACCAGCCGTCCTCCTCGGTCGGCCTCGACGCCCCCGACTTCACCCCGGCCGCCTTCAGCACCTCGTACGCGCGCGGCGCCGACCAGGAAGTCTCCGTGACCGCCCGGAAGTCGGTGCGCGACAAGGAGCTCAACTACCGTGTCGACGGCGGCCGTACGCACGACGAGGACCTGCGCGCCTGGAAGGGCGGCGAGACCTACGGCGGCGACGACAACCTCCACTTCGACGCGTACCGCGCGAGGATCGAGGGCGCGGACCCGGGCGACAAGGTCGAGGTCTGGTTCACCGGACGCACGAAGTCCGGGAAGCGCACCTCCAGCGACCACTTCACGTACACCGTGGCCGAGCGGTCCAGGGCCGACACGCTCGTCGTCGCCGAGAACGACGCCACGGGCCGGCAGAGCGAGGCGTACGTGGACGCGCTGAAGGCGAACGGCCGTACCCCGCTCGTGTGGAACGTCGCCACGCAGGGCGCCCCGGACGCACTCGCGGTGCTCGGCCACTTCAGGACCGTCGTCCACTACACGGGCGCCGACCGCCCGGGTCTCCCCACCCAGCTCGCCCTGCGCGACTACCTCAACGAGGGCGGCAAGCTGATCGAGGCCGGTGAGCAGGCGGGCGGCTCCGTCAACATCGGCGGCACCACCACCAACGACTTCAGCCAGTACTACCTGGGCGCGTACTCGCGTACGTCGACACCCGGTGCCTCGAAGTTCGCCGGATCCGGCGTGCTGACCGGCGCCGCCGCGGGCCTCGGCGACGCTCCCGGCAACCCGCTGAACATCGCCGCGACCTACCAGGCCACCTCCGACGTGCTGTCCAAGGCCGACTACCCGCAGTTCACGAGCGCGGGCGCCGGTGCGTACGCGGGCACCGCCAACCCGTACAGCCCGTTCGAGGGCGGTTCCATGGCCGCCGCCGTGCACACGGACGACGGGTGGAAGCGCCTGACCCGCACCATCGACCTCACCGGGGTCTCGGCCGCGGACAAGCCGGCCCTGAAGTTCCAGCTCCTGTGGGACACCGAACCCGGCTACGACCACGCGGTCCTGGAGGCGCACACGGCGGGCGCCGAGGACTGGACGACGCTGCCCGAGGCCGGCGGCGCCACGACGAACGCCGTCCCCGCCGAGTGCGAGGCCGGGTTCCTGATCAAGGAGCACCCGGCGCTCAAGCGCTATCTGACGCCCGGCAGCGCGGGCTGCACGGCCACCGGCACCTCCGGCTCCTGGAACAGCCTCACGGGCGCCTCGGACGGCTGGAAGCCGGTGACCTTCGACCTGAGCGCTTACGCCGGAAAGACGGTCGAGGTCTCGCTCAGCTACATCACCGACCCCGGCAGCGGCGGCCACGGCGTCCTCGCCGACAACGCGTCCGTCATCACCGGCGGCGCCGCGAAGGAGACCGAAGGCTTCGAGTCGTCGTTCGGCGCGTGGAAGGTCGCAGGCCCGCCTCCGGGCAGCCCCGTCGTCACCAAGGACTGGGCCCGGGCGGGTGAACTGTTCAAGACCTATGGAGCCGTCAGCACCAAGGACACCGTGCTCCTCGGATTCGGTCTCGAACACGTCGCCACGGCGGCCGAGCGCAGCGTGCTCGTGGGGAAGGCGCTGGCCTCCCTGAGGAGCTGAGAAAGGCCGGGCCGAAAAGCGGACAAAATACCCCGCTCACTTTTCGCGAAAAGCGCCAGATGAGCGGGAATCCCGGCGGTCCGAGCCCTTACTGGGCGGTACGGGCCGCCGGGTCGTACAAGGGCCCACTCAATGTCACTCGGAGGGCTTCGGAGAGGTAGGGTCGGAGGCGGTCGGGGACATCCCATACAACTCGCCGGCGTCTAAAACCGGCGTACCAACGAGGAGATCGGTTCGTGACGATCCGCGTAGGCATCAACGGCTTTGGCCGCATCGGGCGTAACTACTTCCGCGCGCTGCTTGAGCAGGGTGCAGACATCGAGATCGTGGCTGTCAACGACCTCGGTGACACCGCGACCACCGCACACCTTCTGAAGTACGACACCATCCTCGGCCGTCTGAAGGCCGAGGTCACGCACACCGCCGACACCATCACCGTCGACGGCCACACCATCAAGGTCCTTTCGGAGCGCAACCCCGCGGACATCCCGTGGGGCGAGCTGGGCGTCGACATCGTCATCGAGTCGACGGGCATCTTCACGAAGAAGGCCGACGCCGAGAAGCACATCGCCGGCGGCGCCAAGAAGGTCCTCATCTCGGCTCCGGCCAAGGACGAGGACATCACCATCGTGATGGGCGTCAACCAGGACCAGTACAACCCGGCGACGGACCACGTCATCTCGAACGCGTCCTGCACCACCAACTGTGTGGCGCCGATGGCCAAGGTTCTCGACGAGAACTTCGGCATCGTCAAGGGCCTGATGACCACGGTCCACGCGTACACGAACGACCAGCGCATCCTGGACTTCCCGCACTCGGACCTGCGCCGCGCCCGTGCCGCCGCAGAGAACATCATTCCGACCACCACCGGTGCCGCCAAGGCGACCGCCCTGGTCCTTCCGCAGCTCAAGGGCAAGCTCGACGGCATCGCGATGCGCGTCCCGGTCCCGACGGGCTCGGCCACCGACCTGGTCGTCACCCTGGCGCGCGAGACCACCAAGGACGAGGTCAACGCCGCGTTCAAGAAGGCCTCCGAGGACGGCGACCTCAAGGGCTACCTGTCCTACACCGAGGACCCGATCGTCTCCTCCGACATCGTCGGTGACCCGGCGTCCTGCACCTTCGACTCCTCCCTGACCATGGTCCAGGAGGGCAACTCGGTGAAGATCCTCGGCTGGTACGACAACGAGTGGGGCTACTCCAACCGTCTCGTCGACCTCACGGTCTTCGTCGGCGGCCAGCTCTAGATCCAGAGCAGGCACCTCGATGTGAGCACAGGGTCCGGACCGCGCAACGACGCGCCGTCCGGGCCCTGTTGTGCGTCAGCCCACCCAAGAAGTCCAGGAGTCCAGCCATGAAGACGATCGACGAACTTCTCGCCGAAGGGGTCGAGGGCAAGCGGGTCTTCGTCCGCGCCGACCTCAACGTGCCTCTCGCCGACGGCCAGATCACCGACGACGGCCGCATCCGCGCCGTCCTGCCCACCGTCAAGGCCCTGGCCGACGCGGGCGCCAAGGTGATCGTCGCCTCCCACCTGGGCCGCCCCAAGGGAGCCCCGGACCCGGCGTTCTCGCTGCTGCCGGCCGCCGAGCGCCTCGCCGAGCTCCTCGGCAAGCCGGTCGCCTTCGCCCAGGACACCGTCGGCCCCGCCGCCCACGACGCGGTGGACGGTCTGGAGCCCGGCCAGGTCGCCGTCATCGAGAACCTCCGCTTCAACGCCGGTGAGACGTCGAAGGACGACGCCGAGCGCGGCGAGTTCGCCGACCGGCTCGCGGCCCTCGCCGACGTCTACGTGGGCGACGGCTTCGGAGCCGTGCACCGCAAGCACGCCTCCGTGTACGACCTGCCGGCCCGCCTGCCGCACTACGCCGGCTACCTCATCGCCACCGAGGTCGGCGTCCTGAAGAAGCTCACCGACGAGGTCGAGCGGCCGTACGTCGTCGCGCTCGGCGGGGCCAAGGTCTCCGACAAGCTCGCCGTCATCGACCAGCTGCTCGGCAAGGCCGACCGCCTGCTCATCGGCGGCGGCATGGCCTACACCTTCCTCAAGGCCCAGGGCCACGAGGTCGGCATCTCCCTCCTCCAGGAGGACCAGATCCCGGCCGTCAAGGAGTACATCCAGCGCGCCGAGGACAGCGGCGTCGAGCTGGTGCTCCCCGTGGACGTCCTGGTCTCGCCGGACTTCCCCGACCTCAAGACCAAGGCCCCGGCCAACCCCATCACCGTCGCCGCGGACGCCATCCCGGCCGACCAGGAGGGTCTCGACATCGGTCCGGAGACCCGCAAGCTGTACGCATCGAAGCTCGCCGACGCCGCGACGGTGTTCTGGAACGGCCCGATGGGCGTCTTCGAGCACCCCGACTACGCCGAGGGCACCAAGGCCGTAGCCCAGGCGCTCCTCGACTCCCCGGCCTTCACGGTCGTCGGCGGTGGCGACTCGGCCGCGGCCGTCCGGCTCCTCGGCTTCGACGAGAATGCATTCGGCCACATCTCGACCGGCGGCGGCGCCTCCCTCGAATACCTTGAGGGCAAGACGCTCCCCGGCCTTGCCGCACTGGAGGACTGAACCTCAATGACCACCCGCACGCCGCTGATGGCGGGCAACTGGAAGATGAACCTCAACCACCTCGAGGCCATCGCCCACGTCCAGAAGCTCGCCTTCGCGCTGTCCGACAAGGACTACGACGCCGTCGAGGTCGCGGTCCTGCCGCCCTTCACCGACCTGCGCTCCGTACAGACCCTGGTCGACGGCGACAAGCTCAAGATCAAGTACGGCGCCCAGGACATCTCGGCCCACGACTCCGGCGCCTACACCGGCGAGATCTCGGGCCCGATGCTCGCCAAGCTGAAGTGCACGTTCGTGGCGGTCGGCCACTCCGAGCGCCGTCAGTACCACAACGAGACCGATGAAGTCTGCAACGCCAAGGTGAAGGCCGCCTTCAAGCACGGCCTGACCCCGATCCTCTGCGTCGGCGAGGAGCTCCACGTCCGCGAGGCGGGCGGCCACGTCGCCCACACGCTGTCGCAGGTCGAGGGCGGTCTCAAGGACATCCCGGCCGAGCAGGCCGAGACGATCGTGATCGCGTACGAGCCCGTCTGGGCGATCGGCACCGGCAAGGTCTGCGGCGCCGACGAGGCCCAGGAGGTCTGCGGAGCGATCCGCAGCAAGCTCGCCGAGCTGTACTCCCAGGAGCTGGCCGACAAGGTCCGCATCCAGTACGGCGGCTCGGTGAAGTCCGGGAACGTCGCGGAGATCATGTCGAAGCCTGACGTCGACGGCGCCCTCGTCGGCGGCGCGGCGCTCGACGCCGAGGAGTTCGTCAAGATCATCCGCTTCCGCGACCAGTGAGTATGCGGTAGCGGCGTTACGTCGTACCCTTGCGGGGGCCGGGTGGCTTTCCACCGGGCCCCCGCAGTACGTACGAGTCGCAGTACATGTAAGTCGCAGTACGGATACATCGCAGTACGTATCAGTTCAGTCCGAGAGAATTGCCAGGAAGTAGGGACCAGCCGTGGTTATGGGGTTCTCGATCGCCCTGATCGTCTTCAGCCTGCTGCTGATGCTCCTTGTGCTCATGCACAAGGGAAAGGGTGGCGGTCTCTCCGACATGTTCGGTGGCGGCATGCAGTCGTCCGTCGGCGGCTCGTCGGTCGCCGAGCGCAACCTGGACCGCATCACCATCGTGCTCGGTCTGCTGTGGTTCGCGTGCATTGTCGTGCTCGGCCTGCTCATGAAGGTCAACAACTGACGCCGTTACACCTGCACATCGCGCACATAAGGCCCCATGTTCGGTACGCGCCCTCCGGCGCGGCCTATCATGGGGCTTGCGTCTAGGGGCGGGGATGTAACTCCAATCACTGGACGCGCGTTGGGCCTTACGTAGACTGAGGCGCCCGCGGCGGAGCGAGACGCCGACACGCTTCGCGGCACCATCACGCAGGGAGTTACGACCGTGGCAAGTGGCAACGCGATCCGAGGAAGTCGGGTCGGGGCGGGGCCGATGGGCGAGGCCGAGCGCGGCGAGTCCGCGCCGCGTCTGCGCATCTCCTTCTGGTGCTCCAACGGGCACGAGACGCAGCCGAGCTTCGCCTCCGACGCGCAGGTGCCGGAGACTTGGGACTGTCCGCGCTGCGGCTTCCCTGCCGGGCAGGACCGGGACAACCCGCCGGACCCGCCGCGCACCGAGCCCTACAAGACGCACCTCGCGTACGTGCGCGAGCGGCGCAGTGACGCGGACGGCGAGGCGATCCTCGCGGAGGCGCTCGCCAAACTGCGGGGCGAGATCTAGGACTTGAGCACCGGCCGGACACACCCAAGTGTCCGGCCGGACTCGTTCGGCCGTAGCGGTCCGGACAGATGCCGTATACCGGCCCCTGATCAATTAGGTTGGTCAAGCAGCGGGGCAAGGTACGTACTCAGGTACGAGAGAAGGCTGAAGTCCGAGATGAACGCAGAAAGCCGTACCAGGCTCAATCAGATGCCCGAGTGGACGGCGCTCGCCAAGCACCGGGAAGAACTCGGGGACGTGCAGCTGCGTGAGCTGTTCGCCGCCGATCCGGCGCGCGGCTCCGACTACACGCTCCAGGTCGGCGACCTGCACGTCGACTACTCCAAGCACCTGGTCACGGACGAGACGCTGCGCCTGCTGCGCGAGCTCGCCGTCGCGACCGATGTCTTCGGGCTGCGGGACGCCATGTTCCGCGGCGAGAAGATCAATGCGACGGAGGACCGGGCCGTGCTGCACACGGCGCTGCGGGCCCCGCGCGGTGCGGTGATCGAGGTCGACGGCGTCGATGTCGTCCCGCAGGTGCACGCCGTGCTGGACAAGATGGCCGCCTTCGCGGACAGGGTCCGTTCGGGCGAGTGGACGGGCCACACCGGCAGGCGCATCAAGAACGTCGTGAACATCGGCATCGGCGGCTCCGATCTGGGTCCGGCGATGGCGTACGAGGTGCTTCGGTCCTTCACGGACCGGGACCTGACAGTGCGTTTTGTGTCGAACGTGGACGGTGCGGACCTGCACGAGGCCGTCCGCGACCTCGACCCGGCCGAGACGCTGTTCATCATCGCCTCGAAGACGTTCACGACGATCGAGACGATCACCAACGCGACCTCCGCGCGCAGCTGGCTGCTCGCCGCGCACGGCGACGACTCCGCGGTCGCGAAGCACTTTGTCGCCCTGTCGACGAACGCCGAGAAGGTGGCCGACTTCGGCATCGACACGGCCAACATGTTCGAGTTCTGGGACTGGGTCGGCGGGCGCTACTCGTACGACTCGGCCATCGGCCTCTCGCTGATGATCGCGATCGGCCCGGACGCGTTCCGCGAGATGCTCGACGGCTTCCACCTCGTCGACGAACACTTCCGCACCGCCCCCGCCGAGTCCAACGTTCCCCTTCTGATGGGCCTGTTGGGCATCTGGTACGGCAACTTCCACGACGCGCAGTCGCACGCGGTGCTCCCGTACTCGCACTACCTCTCCAGGTTCACGGCGTACCTCCAGCAGCTCGACATGGAGTCGAACGGCAAGTCGGTGACGCGGGACGGCACGGAGGTCGACTGGCAGACGGGGCCCGTCGTCTGGGGCACCCCCGGCACCAACGGGCAGCACGCCTACTACCAACTGATCCACCAGGGAACGAAGTTGATCCCGGCGGACTTCATCGGGTTCGCCGAGCCCGTGGCGGACCTGCTGCCGGGACTCGTCGCGCAGCACGACCTGCTGATGGCCAACTTCTTCGCGCAGACGCAGGCCCTCGCCTTCGGCAAGACCCCGGCCGAGGTCCGCGCCGAGGGGGTGCCCGAGGAGCTCGTGCCGCACAAGACGTTCCGGGGCAACCACCCGACGACGACGATCCTGGCGAAGCGGCTCACCCCGTTCGTCCTCGGCCAGCTCATCGCGCTCTACGAGCACAAGGTGTTCGTCCAGGGCGCCGTCTGGAACATCGACTCCTTCGACCAGTGGGGCGTCGAACTCGGCAAGGTCCTCGCCAAGCGCGTCGAGCCCGCCCTCACCGAGGGCGCCGACGTGCCGGGACTGGACCCGTCCACCAAGGCGCTGGTGGCCAAGTACCGCGAGCTGCGTGGCCGTTAGATCGCTGGGCGGCGCATCTAATTGGGATGCGCCGCCATCGGTGGCGGGTGACACTGCTCCGGTCGCGTCACCTGCCGGGAGGACCTCATGGAACAGCTCATGTCCGCGCTCGCCGACCCCGAACGACTGAAGCTCTACGCGCGGATCGTGCTGGACGAGCTGGCGCCCCGTGACGAGGACTCCCCGGCCGTCCGCAAGCACCTGGGCCGCCTCGTCTCCACGGGGCTCGTCGAGCGCCGGCCGGACGGAACGCTGCGCGCGGACCCCTCCGTGTTCCGCCGCGAGCGCCCGGCGGAGATCCATCCCGCCGTGCCGCGCCGCCTCACGGGGTTCTTCGCGCGCGGACGCCTCACCTCGATCCCGGTCCGCGCCACCGTGCGCCACGAACTCCTCGTCCACCTCACGGGCACGCTCTTCGAGACCGAGCGCGCCTACACCGAGGGCGAGGTCAACGACGCGTTCCGCACGGTCCACGAGGACACCTCGGCGCTGCGCAGATACTGCGTGAACGACGGGCTGCTCGTACGGGAGCGCGACGGCAGCAGCTATCGCAGGGCGCGCGCGTAGGGGCCCCGCACCGGTCGGCTTCGGTGCGGGCCCCTACGTTCGTGATTTCGAGTGTCGCCGGTCTCAGGCGACGTGCGGGGGGTGCAGCTCGGGCGGGAGTTGTGAGGCCGCTGCCGAGTCGAGCAGCCAGAGCGTGCGCGAGCGGCCGTAGGCGCCGGCGGCGGGCGCCTGGATCTCGCCCGCGCCGGACAGCGCGATGGCCGCGGCCTCCGCCTTGTCCTCGCCCGCCGCGAGCAGCCACACCTCGCGCGCGGCCCGGATCGCCGGGAGCGTGAGCGTGATGCGGTTGGGCGGCGGCTTGGGCGCACCGTGCACACCGACGACGGTGCGCTCGGTCTCCCGGACCGCCGGCAGCTCGGGGAAGAGCGACGCGACATGCGTGTCCGGGCCGACTCCCAGCATCAGGACGTCGAACGTCGGCACCGGACCGTGGTCTTCCGGCCCCGCTGCGGCGGCCAGTTCGGCGGCGTAGACCTGCGCGGCGGCGTCCACCTCGTACGGGCCGTCCGAAGCCGGCATCGGGTGGACCCGGTCCGGGTTCAGCGGCACCGAGTCGAGGAGCGCCTCGCGGGCCTGTGTGTAGTTCCGCTCGGGGTCGCCGTCCGGCAGGAACCGCTCGTCGCCCCACCACAGGTCGAGCCGCGTCCAGTCGACCGCGTCCCGGGCGGGAGCGGCCGAGAGGGCGGCCAGGAGCCCGTTGCCGTTGCGCCCGCCCGTCAGGACGATGGACGCGTAGCCGCGGGCGGCCTGGGCGTCCACGATCTTCGTGATGAGCCGGGCCGCGGCGGCCTGCGCCATCAGCTCCTTGTCGCGGTGCACCACCAACTGGGGTGCCGTGCTCATCACTTGGCGGCCGCCTTCGAAGCGGACTTCTTGGCGGCGGACTTGGCGGGCGCCTTCTTGGCCGCCGCCTTCTTCGAGGGAGCGGAAGCGGCCGCAGGAGCGTCCGCGTCGGCCGCGGGCCCCGGGCCGTCCGGCTCCGCCGCCGGTTCGCCCAGCCGGTTCACGCCGTACTTCAGCGCGACAGCGTACGTGTCGTCCGGGTCGAGGCGGCGCAGCTCCTCCGCGATCAGCTCGGACGTCTCGCGGCGCTTGAGCGCCACCGCGCGGTCCGGCTGGCCCTGGATAGACAGCGTGGCCAGCGAACCGTCCGGCCGGTCGAGCACGATGGAGCCGCAGTCCGTCTCCATGCGTACGGCCGTCAGGCCGGGGCCCGACGACACCGACCGCCTGACCGGCACGTCGAGCCGGCCCGCGAGCCACATGGCGAGCAGCTCGCAGCTCGGGTTGAACTCCTCGCCCTCCACCTCCACCGCGTTGACCTTGCAGGCCACCTGGTCGAGAGCGGCGGCGAGCATGGAGCGCCACGGCGTGATCCGGGTCCACGACAGGTCCGTGTCACCGGGCGTGTAGGCGCCGGCCCGGGCCTCCAGCTCGTCGTTGGGCTGCTCCGCCGCGTACGTGTCCGTCACGCGGCGCTGGGCGAGCGCGCCCAGGGGGTCCTTGGCCGGGTCGAGCGGTGCGTTCACCGGCCACCAGGCCACGACCGGGGCGTCCGGCAGGAGCAGCGGCAGGACGACCGACTGGGCGTGGTTGATGACCTCGCCGTACAGCCGCAGGATGACCGTCTCACCGGTCCCCGCCTCCGCGCCGACGCGCACCTCGGCGTCGAGCCTCGACGTCGTGCGGTCGCGCGGCGAACGGGAGACGCGCTTGATGACCACGAGGGTGCGCGAGGGGTGCTCGCGGGACGCCTCGTTGGCGGCCCTCAGCGCGTCGTAGGCGTTCTCCTCGTCGGTCACGATGACGAGGGTGAGCACCATGCCGACGGCGGGCGTGCCGATGGAGCGGCGGCCCTCCGTGAGCGCCTTGTTGATCTTGCTGGACGTGGTGTCCGTGAGGTCGATCTTCATGGCCGGCGCCAGCTCCGTCCGTCTCGTGCGAGCATCTCGTCCGCCTCGACGGGCCCCCACGTGCCGGACGGGTACTGGGCCGGCTTGCCGTGCCTGTCCCAGTACTTCTCGATCGGGTCGAGGATCTTCCAGGACAGCTCGACCTCCTCCGTGCGCGGGAAGAGGTTCGAGTCGCCGAGCAGGACGTCCAGGATCAGCCGCTCGTACGCCTCCGGGCTCGACTCCGTGAAGGACTCGCCGTAGGCGAAGTCCATCGACACGTCCCGGATCTCCATGGAGGTGCCGGGCACCTTGGAGCCGAAGCGGACCGTGATGCCCTCGTCCGGCTGGACGCGGATGACGATCGCGTTCTGGCCGAGCTCCTCCGTCGCCGTGTGGTCGAAGGGGGAGTGGGGCGCGCGCTGGAAGACGACGGCGATCTCGGTGACGCGGCGGCCGAGGCGCTTGCCGGTGCGCAGGTAGAAGGGGACGCCCGCCCAGCGGCGGTTGTCGACCGACAGCTTGATGGCCGCGTAGGTGTCGGTCTTCGACTTGGGGTCGATGCCGTCTTCCTGGAGGTAGCCGACGGCCTTCTCGCCGCCCTGCCACCCGGCCGCGTACTGGCCGCGGACCGTGTGGTCGCCGAGCTCCTTGGGCAGCCGGACCGCGCCGAGCACCTTGGCCTTCTCGGCGACGAGCGCGTCCGCGTCGAAGGAGGCGGGCTCCTCCATGGCCGTCAGCGCCATGAGCTGCAGCAGGTGGTTCTGGATGACGTCGCGCGCGGCGCCGATGCCGTCGTAGTAGCCGGCGCGGCCGCCGATGCCGATGTCCTCGGCCATCGTGATCTGCACGTGGTCGACGTAACTGCGGTTCCAGATCGGCTCGAAGAGGGTGTTGGCGAAGCGCAGGGCCAGGATGTTCTGGACGGTCTCCTTGCCGAGGTAGTGGTCGATCCGGAACACCTGGTCCGGGGCGAACACCTCGTGCACGATCGCGTTCAGTTCCTTGGCCGAATCGAGGTCGTGGCCGAACGGCTTCTCGATGACCGCGCGGCGCCATGAACCCTCGGGCGCGTCCGCGAGGCCGTGCTTCTTCAGCTGCTGCACGACCTGCGGGAAGAACTTGGGGGGCACGGAGAGGTAGAAGGCGAAATTGCCGCCCGTCCCCTGCGCCTTGTCGAGCTCCTGCATCGTCGTCTTCAGGCGCTCGAAGGCGTCGTCGTCGTCGAAGTTGCCCTGGACGAAGCGCATGCCCTGGACGAGCTGCTGCCAGACCTCCTCGCGGAACGGCGTACGCGCGTGTTCCTTGACCGCGTCGTGCACCTCCTGCGCGAAGTCCTGGTCCTCCCATTCGCGTCGGGCGAAGCCGATCAGTGAGAAGCCCGGCGGAAGCAGACCTCGGTTGGCGAGGTCATAAACGGCGGGCATCAGCTTTTTACGGGACAAATCGCCCGTGACACCGAAGATGACCAGGCCCGACGGCCCCGCGATACGCGGGAGCCGTCGGTCTGCGGCGTCACGGAGCGGGTTCGCTCCATGAACTGGGGTCAAGATCTCAGCCCTCCGAAGGGGCGAGGCGCTGGAGCTCCGCCTCGGTCGACTTGAGCAGGTCGTTCCAGGACGCCTCGAACTTGTCGACGCCCTCGTCCTCGAGCACCTGCACGACGTCGTCGTACGAGATGCCGAGCTTCTCGACAGCCGCGATCTCCGTGCGGGACTGGTCGTACGTCCCGGCGATCGTGTTGCCGGTGATCTCACCGTGGTCGGCGGTCGCGTCGAGCGTGGCCTCCGGCATGGTGTTGACGGTGCCGGGCGCGACCAGGTCCGCGACGTACAGGGTGTCCTTGTACGCCGGGTCCTTCACGCCGGTCGACGCCCACAGGGGGCGCTGCTTGTTGGCCTGCGCCTTGTCGAGCGCGGCCCAGCGGTCCGAAGAGAAGACCTCCTCGAACGCCTCGTAGGCGAGACGGGCGTTGGCGAGGGCGGCCTTGCCCTTGAGCGCCTTGGCCTCGTCGGTGCCGAGGGCGTCCAGGCGCTTGTCGATCTCCGTGTCCACGCGGGACACGAAGAAGGACGCCACCGAGTGGATCTTGGAGAGGTCCAGGCCCGCGGCCTTCGCCTTCTCCAGACCCGCCAGGTACGCGTCCATGACCTCGCGGTAGCGCTCCAGCGAGAAGATCAGCGTCACGTTCACGCTGATGCCCTTGCCGATGACCTCGGTGATGGCGGGCAGGCCCGCCTTCGTCGCCGGGATCTTGATGAGCGTGTTCGGACGGTCCACCAGCCAGGCCAGCTGCTTGGCCTCGGCGATCGTGGCCGCCGTGTTGTGGGCGAGGCGCGGGTCGACCTCGATCGACACGCGGCCGTCCTGTCCCCCCGTCGCGTCGAAGACCGGACGCAGGATGTCGGCGGCGTCCCGGACGTCCGCCGTCGTGATCATGCGGATGGCCTCTTCGACGGTGACCTTGCGGGCGGCGAGGTCGGCGAGCTGCTGCTCGTAACCGTCACCGTGCGAGATCGCCTTCTGGAAGATCGACGGGTTGGTCGTGACGCCCACGACGTGCTGCTGGTCGATCAGCTCGGCAAGGTTGCCGGACGTGATCCGCTTGCGCGACAGGTCGTCCAGCCAGATCGCGACGCCCTCTTCGGAGAGGCGCTTCAGTGCGTCTGTCATGGAAAATGCATCTCCTACGTGTCGTATGTGAGCGTCAGCGCTGGGCTGCGGCGAGGGATTCCCGGGCGGCCGCGGCCACGGCGTCACCAGTGAAGCCGAACTCCCGGAAGAGGACCTTGCCGTCGGCGGAAGCACCGAAGTGCTCCAGCGAAACAATCCGTCCGGCGTCACCGACGAAGCGGTGCCACGTCAGACCGATGCCGGCCTCGACCGCGACACGCGCCTTGACCGACGGCGGCAGGACCGAGTCCTTGTACTCCTGGTCCTGCTCGTCGAACCACTCGACCGACGGCATGGACACGACTCGCGTCGGGATCCCCTCGGCCTGGAGCTGCTCGCGCGCCTCGACGGCGAGCTGCACCTCGGAGCCGGTGCCGATCAGGACCACCTGGGGCCGGCCGCCCTCGGCGTCGAGCAGGACGTAACCACCCTTGGCCGCGTCCTCGTTCGCCTCGTACGTCGGCACACCCTGACGGGTCAGCACGAGGCCGTGCGGAGCGCCCTTGCCGAACACCTTCGTGTACCGCTTGAGGATCTCGCGCCAGGCGATCACGGTCTCGTTGGCGTCCGCGGGACGGACGACGTTCAGACCGGGGATCGCGCGCAGGGCCGCCAGGTGCTCGACCGGCTGGTGCGTCGGACCGTCCTCGCCCAGACCGATCGAGTCGTGCGTCCACACGTAGGTGACCGGCAGGTGCATCAGGGCCGACAGGCGGACCGAGTTGCGCATGTAGTCGGAGAACACCAGGAAGGTGCCGCCGTAGATGCGGGTGTTGCCGTGCAGCGCGATGCCGTTCATCTCGGCGGCCATCGAGTGCTCGCGGATGCCGAAGTGGATCGTGCGGCCGTACGGGTCGGCCTCCGGCAGCGGGTTGTCCGCCGGCAGGAACGACGACGTCTTGTCGATCGTCGTGTTGTTCGAGCCCGCGAGGTCGGCCGAGCCGCCCCACAGCTCCGGGATGACCGGGCCGAGCGCCTGGAGAACCTTGCCGGACGCCGCGCGGGTGGCGACACCCTTGCCGGTCTCGAAGGTCGGCAGGTGCGACTCCCAGCCCTCGGGCAGGTCGGTCGCCTCGATGCGGTCGTACTCGGCGGCGCGCTCCGGGCTGGCCGTGCGCCAGGCGGCGAACGACTTCTCCCACTCGGCCTTCGCCTCGCGACCGCGGTCCAGGGCCTCACGCGTGTGCGCGATGACCTCGTCGGCGACCTCGAACGACTTCTCCGGGTCGAAGCCGAGCACGCGCTTGGTGGCCGCGACCTCGTCGTCGCCGAGCGCCGAGCCGTGCGCGGCCTCGGTGTTCTGCGCGTTCGGCGCGGGCCAGGCGATGATCGAGCGCATCGCGATGAAGGAGGGACGCTCGGTCTCGGCCTTCGCGGCCTCGATCGCGGCGAACAGGGCCTCGGGGTCGAGGTCGCCGTTCTCCTTCGGCTCCACGCGCTGCACGTGCCAGCCGTAGGCCTCGTACCGCTTCATGGTGTCCTCGGAGACCGCGGTCTCCGTGTCACCCTCGATCGAGATGTGGTTGTCGTCCCACAGCAGGACGAGGCTGCCCAGCTTCTGGTGACCGGCCATCGAGGACGCCTCGGCGGAGATGCCCTCCTGGAGGCAGCCGTCGCCGGCGATCGCGAAGATGTGGTGGTCGAACGGGGAGGTGCCGGGGGCGGCCTCCGGGTCGAACAGGCCACGCTCGTAGCGGGCGGCCATCGCCATGCCCACGGCGTTGGCGACACCCTGGCCGAGCGGCCCGGTCGTCGTCTCCACGCCCGTGGTGTGCCCGCACTCCGGGTGACCGGGGGTCTTGCTGCCCCAGGTCCGGAACGCCTTCAGGTCATCGAGCTGGAGGCCGAAACCGGCCAGGTACAGCTGGATGTAGAGGGTCAGGGACGAGTGGCCCGCGGACAGCACGAACCGGTCGCGCCCGACCCAGTCGGCGTCCGCCGGGTCGTGCCGCATCACCTTCTGAAAGAGGGTGTACGCGGCCGGTGCCAGGCTCATCGCCGTACCCGGATGGCCGTTACCGACCTTCTGTACGGCGTCCGCGGCCAGGACACGAGCGGTGTCAACGGCCCGCTGGTCCAACTCGGTCCACTGGAGGTCTGTGGTGGTCGGCTTGGTGCTCACCCTGGGTCAGGGCTCCTCTCCAGATGTCGAATGCCGGTGATGATGGGCTCACCGACTGTTGTCGAGCCTACCCCTGCGAGTACGCGCATTTTTTCGACTCAATCCAGACTGCCGGGCCGTGCCGGAATCCGCCTCCTGACAGGCATCCGCGCCACTCGACAAGTGAATGCGCAACCGCTCATCTGGGGGGCTCGGAAACACGAACCGACCCCCACGAAGAGCCAGGTATAGGCAACGTCTACAGTGGCGTGGTACGCGCGAGCCTTTACCGGGACTTCACATCCGGGGGCTTGCTGGGAGTCTCTGTCAGGGGTGTGCGTGACGGCCGTCGAATCCCGTCCAGCGGGGCAACTCGGGACGAGCATCAGCCCGAGCCAACGGCCGCTCGGGGCCCGGTTCAAGGCATTCGTGGCGCTGACCAAGCCGCGGATCATCGAACTGCTGCTGATCACCACGGTTCCGGTCATGTTCCTCGCGCAGCAGGGTGTGCCCGACCTGAAGCTGGTGTTCCTCACCTGCCTCGGCGGCTACCTCTCCGCGGGCGGTGCCAACGCGCTGAACATGTACATCGACCGTGACATCGACGCGCTCATGGAGCGCACGTCGCAGCGGCCACTGGTCACCGGAATGGTCAGCCCCCGGGAGTGCCTCGCCTTCGGCATCGCCCTCGCGGTCATCTCCACGCTGCTGTTCGGCCTGACCGTCAACTGGCTCTCCGCCTGGCTCTCGCTCGGCGCGCTCCTCTTCTATGTGGTCATCTACACGATGATCCTGAAGCGCCGCACCTCGCAGAACATCGTCTGGGGCGGCATCGCCGGCTGCCTGCCGGTCCTCATCGGCTGGTCCGCGGTCACGAACTCGATGTCGTGGGCCCCGGTCATCCTCTTCCTCGTCATGTTCTTCTGGACGCCGCCGCACTACTGGCCGCTGTCCATGAAGGTCAAGGACGACTACGCGCGCGTGGGCGTGCCGATGCTGCCCGTCGTCGCCTCGAACAAGGTGGTCGCGAAGCAGATCGTCATCTACAGCTGGGTGATGGTCGCCGTCTCCCTGCTCCTGACGCCGCTCGGCTACACCGGCTGGTTCTACACCGCGGTCGCCCTGCTGGCCGGCGGGTTCTGGCTGTGGGAGGCGCACGGGCTGCAGAACCGCGCCAACGCCGAGGTGTCGGGCGCGAAGCTCAAGGAGATGCGCCTCTTCCACTGGTCGATCACCTACGTCTCGATCCTCTTCGTGGCGGTCGCGGTGGACCCCTTCCTGCGCTGACCCACCCAGGAACTTCCCGACGTGCGGGGGGAGTGGCCAAGGCCACGCCCCCTGCACGTCGCCAGTTGATCTACCTGTCAGTAGCATCCTGTCCATGGCAGACACTCAAGCGGTTGACGACCCGAAGCAGGCGGCGAAGGACGAGCGCAGGGCCGCCCGGCTCGCCCGGGAGATCGGGACGTTCGCCAAGCAGCACGGCGGCGCCGAGGGACAACTCGCGTACCTCGGGGAGCGCGGCACCCGCATCGCGCTCGTCGGCGAGGACGGCGGCTGGGGCAACCTCGTGGCGCCTTCGGACGCCATCGCGCGCAAGGCCGTCGAGAAGGCCGGGATCACGATCCGCGAGGACTTCGACGGTGAGATGGCCGCCAAGGTGAAGACCGGACCGTACGAATGGACCCGCATGGCGGGCATCCAGGTCGGCGGCCCGAGCAACAAGTAGCCGGCCGTCCAATGCGTCAGGTGTACGAGACCAACACCTGACGCAGGTTTCACCCGTTAGGACCGTAGAAGCATGGTCCATCTACGGGAGCCCGGATGATCGATACGCCATCCCTCGTGGACCAGTACTGCCACGGGGTACTGCGGACGGAACTCGGCCTCGGCACGTTCGAGGCCCATCTCGGCCGGGGCGACCGACCGCCCGCCCCCGGCACGACCTTCTTCGACACCCAGACCGGCTTCGCCGTACGCCGCTGGTGTCCGCCGCTCCTCGGCCTCGAACCGCACTGCCCGCCCGCCCGCTACCTCGCGAGGCGCCGCGAACTGGGCGTCGTGGAGTCGGGCCGCAGACTGCTGCGGGGCAGCGGCATCACGACGTACCTGGTCGACACGGGACTGCCGGGCGACCTGACCGGGCCGCGCGAGATGGCCTCCGCCGGCGACGCGGACGCGCACGAGATCGTCCGCCTCGAACTCCTCGCCGAGCAGGTCGCCGACACCTCGGGCACCGTCGAGTCCCTGCTCGCCAACCTCGCCGAGTCCGTGCACGCCGCCGCCGCGAACGCCGTCGCGTTCACCTCGGTGGCGGGCGTGCGGCACGGCCTCGCGCTCGCGCCCGAGCCGCCCGGACCCGGCGAGGTGCGCGGAGCCGCGGGACGCTGGCTCGCCGCGCGCCGCGTCGGCGGAGCCCTCACCGACCCCGTGCTTCTGCGTCATCTCCTGTGGATCGCGGTGGCCTCGGGCCGGCCGCTGCAACTCCACGCGGGACTCGGCGAACCCGGCCTGCGCCTCGACCGCACCGACCCGGTCCTGCTCACCGACTTCGCCCGTGCCACGGCCGGACTCGGCACCGACCTGATCCTGCTGCACGGCTACCCGTACCACCGGCACGCGGCGCACCTCGCCGGCATGTTCCCGCATGTCTACGCCGACCTCGGTCCGGCGCTCGCCCGTACCGGGGCGCGCGCGGCGGCCGTGCTTGCGGAGATCCTGGAACTCGCCCCGTTCGGCAAGCTGCTGTTCTCCAGCGGCGCGCACGGCCTGCCGGAGCTGCATGTGGTGGGCGCGCGGCTGTTCCGCGAGGCGCTCGGGCGGGTGCTCGGCGGCTGGGTCTCGGAGGGCGCGTGGTCCCTGGCGGACGCGCAGCGGGTCGCCGGGATGATCGGGTCGGTGACGGCCCAGCGGGTCTACGGCCTCAGCGGCGCGGGCGCCGCGCGGGGCGGCTGACCCGGGCCGCGGGCCGTTCGGTTCAGACGGCGGAGAGGGCCGGGTCCGTCTGGGCCGGGACCTCGGCCGTGCCCAGCGGGCGCTCCCGCAGTGACAGCAGGACCCGCAGGACCGCGATCCACACCAGGGCCGAGCCCAGCATGTGCAGGCCGACGAGGGCCTCGGGCAGGTCGGTGAAGTACTGGACGTAGCCGATGACACCCTGCGCGAGCAGCACGAGGAACAGGTCGCGGGTGCGGTGCAGGGGGCCCTTGGGAGCGTCGACCGCCTTGAGGACGAACCACAGGGCGAACGTCAGCGTCACCACGATCCAGGCCAGAACCGCGTGCGCCTTGCTGATGGTCTCCCAGTCGAGCGGCATGCGCTCCACGTCGCTGGAGTCGCCGGCGTGCGGGCCCGAGCCCGTCACCACCGTGCCGACCATGATCAGCGCCACGGTGGCCGCCGTCAGGATCCAGACGAGCTGCCGCACGGCCTTGCCGACGAGGGGGCGCGGCGCGGCGTCACCCTCACGAGTGCGCTGCCACATCAGCGTGGCGACCGCGATCAGTGCGGTGGACAGCAGGAAGTGGGCCGCGACCGTGTACGGGTTGAGGCCGACGAGGACGACGATGCCGCCGAGGACGGCGTTACCCATGACGAGCCAGAACTGGGCCCAGCCGAGCCGGGTCAGGCCGCGCCGCCACGGCTTCTGCGAGCGGGCGGCGATGATCGCCCAGCCGACCGCGGCGCACAGGACGTACGTCAGCATGCGGTTGCCGAACTCGATGGCTCCGTGGAAGCCCATCGCGCTCGTCGCGGTGAGGGACTCGTCGGTGCACTTGGGCCACGTCGGGCAGCCGAGGCCCGAGCCCGTCAGGCGCACCGCGCCGCCGGTGACCACGATGACCACCGTCATGACGACGGCGGAGAGCGCGGCTCGCCGGACGGTCCGCTGCGCGGGGGTCCAGCGTTCGGCGATGAAGGCGAGCGGGTTGCGCGCGGCTCGGGCGGCGTCGGCGGGGGTCACGTTTGGCACGGCCCCATCGTAGGGCGCCGCTTGTGCATGTCTTCACGAGGGGGCCGATCCGGGACGATCGTGACGCCCCGCACGTGCCGCGCGGCCTACTCCCAGCGGAAGAAGCGCGCCGCGGCGCCCAGGCCGAGGACCGCCCAGACCGCGAGGATCCCGAGGTCGCCCCACGGCATCGCCGCGCCGTGCTGCAGGACGTCCCGCAGCCCGTCGGAGAGCGCCGAGATCGGCAGCAGCCCGAGGACGGACTGCGCCGCGTCCGGGAACTTGTCGAGTGGCACGATGACGCCGCCGCCGACGAGCAGGAGCAGGAAGACCAGGTTCGCGGCGGCCAGCGTCGCCTCCGCCTTGAGCGTGCCCGCCATGAGCAGGCCGAGCCCGGAGAA
Source organism: Streptomyces sp. NPDC107517 (assembly GCF_055582645.1). Taxonomy (NCBI): domain Bacteria; kingdom Bacillati; phylum Actinomycetota; class Actinomycetes; order Kitasatosporales; family Streptomycetaceae; genus Streptomyces; species Streptomyces sp. NPDC107517. The sequence goes on from NZ_JBVJPM010000002.1 coordinate 717,029, forward strand.
CGCGGCCGTCCCGAGGACGAGCAGGAGCAGGACGGCGAGCGGGTTGCCGTGCGGGGACCAGCCGAGGGCGAACGCGATGACCGTGAGGAGGACCACCTGGAGGACCTCGGTGACCAGCACGGACAGCGTCTTCGCCGTCATCAGCGCCCAGCGCGGCAGCGGCGAGGCGGCGAGCCGCTTGAGGACGCCGTAGCGCCGCTCGAAGCCGGTCGCGATGGCCTGGCCCGTGAACGCCGTGGACATGACGGCCAGCGCGAGGATGCCGGGGGCGAGGAAGTCGACGGCCTCGCCCCTGCCCGTGTCGATGATGTCGACCGACGAGAACAGGACCAGGAGGAGGGTGGGGATGACCACGGTGAGGAGAAGCTGCTCGCCGTTGCGGAGCAGCATCTTCGTCTCGAACCCCGCCTGTGCCGCGATCATGCGCGTCAGCGGGGCGGCGCCCGGGCTCGGTGCGTACGTGCCGGCGGCCGTCCGCGTGATTTCCTGCTGGGCCGTGCTCATCCGCGCAGCTCCCGTCCGGTCGGTTCCAGGCTGTGTCATTCCGGCGGCGACCCCCGGACCCCCGGCCGGCGGGGTCGCATCGGTCCTGCTCATCCGCGCAGCTCCCGCCCGGTCAATTCCAGGAATACGTCTTCGAGGGTGTGGCGCTCGACGGAGATGCGGTCCGGCATCACGCCGTGCTGGGCGCACCAGGAGGTGACCGTCGCCAGGAGCTGGGGGTCGATCTTGCCGCTCACCCGGTACGAGCCCGGGGTGAGCTCGGCCGCGGCGGAGTCGGCGGGCAGCGCCTTGAGGAGGGAGGCCACGTCGAGGCCGGGGCGGCCGGAGAAGCGGAGCGTGTTCTCCGCGCCGCCGCGGCACAGCGCCTCCGGGGAGCCCTGCGCGATGACCCGGCCCGCGTCGACGATCGCCACGTCGTCGGCGAGCTGCTCCGCCTCGTCCATGTGGTGCGTGGTGAGGATCACGGAGACACCGTCCGCCCGCAGATCCCCGACCAGGTCCCAGGTGGCGCGGCGGGCCTGCGGGTCGAGGCCCGCGGTCGGCTCGTCGAGGAAGACCAGTTCGGGGCGGCCGACCACGGCCATGGCCAGCGCGAGGCGCTGCTGCTGGCCGCCGGACAGGCGCCGGTAGCCGGTGCGGCCGCAGCTGCCCAGGCCGAGGCGTTCGATCAGGGCGTCGACGTCCAGCGGGCGGGCGTGCAGCTTCGCGATGTGGCGGAGCATCTCGTCGGCGCGGGCGCCGGAGTAGACGCCGCCGGACTGCAGCATCACGCCGAGGCGTGGCCGCAGCCGCGCGGCCTGCTTGACCGGGTCGAGGCCGAGGACGCGGGCGGTGCCGGAGTCCGGCCTGCGGTAGCCCTCGCAGATCTCGACGGTGGTCGTCTTGCCGGCGCCGTTGGGGCCGAGGACGGCCGTGATGCCGGGGGCTGCCGTGAGGTCGAGGCCGTCGACCGCGGTCTTGGTTCCGTACCGCTTCACCAGACCGGTGAGGTGGACGACGGGCTCGCTTGTCATGGTGCGCAAGTCTAGGGACCGTCCGGCGGTGGCGGCCGGGCGGGGCGGAACGGGGCGGAAGGGGTGGCGAGGTTACGACATGGCGTGCTGTCGCCACGGGGCGGCGGGACGCTCGCGGCGTGGGGCCGCCGGACCCGGCCGGGCCAGTGCCGACGGGCCGAAACCGGTCCGGGGCGCGGGCCCGGCGGGGTGGTCGTGGCAAAAGCGGGCGGCCCGGAGACGCCGGGGATGGGTGAGACTGCCGCCCATGCCCGAGCTTCGACCACCGGTACCGGCCGCCGAGGAGGCCGACCACGTGTTCCCGTCCGCCCGCACGCCCGACGGAGAGGACTCCGAGGAGCGGCTGCGCGCGGTGTTCCGGCGGCTGGCGGATGACGTACGGCACGCCGAGTCGGCGGTGGCCCGGCTGGTGCGCGCGCGGTCCGGGGAGGCCGGTGCGGTCGGCGTCGAGATCGTCGACGGCCGCGCGGCACAGGGGCAGCGGATCCTGGAGGTGGAGAGCGGCGCGTGCCGCACCTTCCAGGCGTTCCTCACGGGCTTCAACGCGGTCACTCCGGTGCCGGACACCCTGACGTCGTCGGCCCCGGCGGGCGGCGACGGGGGAGTGCCGCGGTCCGCGAGCCGTCCGGCCGTCGCCTACCAGGTCCTGGTCGACCGCGACTTCCTGGCCGAGCCCGCGGCGGTGACCGCCCTCGACGAGCGGGTGAGCGCCGGGGAGCAGGTGCGGGTCGTGGACAGTCCGCTGATCAAGCTGGCCGTCGCCGACGGGAACCTCGCGATGGTCCAGGTGAGTCCGGAGCGTGCGCTGCTGCTGCGGTCTCCGCTGGTGATGCTCGCGGTCGAACTGTTCGACATGGCGTGGCGGCACTCGCGCCCGTATCTGCGTAAGGGCGGTGACCTCAGCCCCGAGGACCGGCGGATCCTGCAGTTGATGCTGTCGGGCCTGACCGACGCGGCGACCGCCAAACAGCTCGGCACGTCGCCGCGGACCGTGCAACGGCGGCTGCGCGCCCTCATGGACGTCGCGTCGGTGACCTCGCGGCTTCAGCTCGGCTGGTACGCGATGCGCAACAACTGGGTCTGACCGCAAGGCGGTTGGCCGCAGCCCCCGCAGCGTGGCGAAACCGCGTCAGCGGCGCCGCTGACGCACACTCGCCATCCGGATTCCTTGTACCGGAGAGCGGACATGGGTCAGGATCCGTCCGATCCCGCCCGCCTCCCCCGCCTCCCCCGCCTCTTCCGGTGCCGACGAGGAGTTCGCGTGTCCAGATCCAGACGGTCCCCTGTGCCGCTGCCGGCCGCCGCACTCACCTCAGGTCCGAGCCGGGGCCTACCGGTGATCATCTCGTACGTGGCCGGGTCCGTAGCCGTAGCCGTAGCCGAGTCCGGTCCGGGGACGGGGCGAAGCCCTGACGAGACGGCTCCCCGGCGCGCGGACCGCCCCACGGGATGTCGCCTGCCGGGGGCCTGCGTGGCGAGCGGTCGACATGTCGCCAACTCGCCATTCCGAGGCGCTTGTTGCGCTTGAAGTCGGCCGGATACTTCAGCGGTCGGCCCCGTTGTGCGAAGGAGCGTGTGCGTGGTGCGGCGAGTCCTGCCGAGACCGAATGCCGCCCCACGGCGGAGGAGATCCCTCGCCGCCGTGGTCTCCGGTGTCATGAGCCTGCCACTACGGGGCCTCGGTCGCGCCCCCGTCGTCGAGATTCCGGTGAGGTTCGCCGAGACCACCGAGACCGCGCCGGGCAGCGGCTGTTCGCCGGGCCGGCGGAGGGCGACGTGAAGCTGTCCGGCGTCGGCATCGCGGCCGGCACCTTCCGCGCCCTCGGCGAGCACCTCACCGTCCACGTCACCCACGGGCAGCTCACCCCGCGGTTCGCGAGCCCTGCCGGCAAGGCCTCGTCAACACCCTTGTCACGCACCGGTCCGACCTGACCTGAGTCCTCCCGCCCCACGCGCCTCCCCCCACCGCCCGAGTCCCGTGCCCCTCTTTTCGAAGGAGAGTTCTACGTGAGACCGTCCCAACCGCGGCGTCGGAGAGGCCTGTTCGCCGCCGCGCTCACCGTGGCGATGGGGGTGCCGCTGCTGCAGGCGGTGCCGGCCGCCGCAGGCCCGGCACCGTCCGCGGAGTCCGTACTGGAGTCCAAGGCCGAGACCAAGGTCGTCCAGCAGCTCGACAAGCTCGACAAGGACGACACCAGCACCTTCTGGGTCCGGCTCGACTCGGAGGCCGACACCTCGGCCGCCAGGAAGGCCAGGAAGAAGAACGACAAGGACCGGGCCGTCCTCAAGGCCAAGACCGAGCACGCCGACAAGGCCCAGGCGGGCCTCAAGGCGCTGCTGAAGAAGTCCGGCGCGCACTACGAGTCGTTCTGGATCAGCAACACGATCAAGGTGACGGGTGACAAGGCGCTCGCCCAGCAGATAGCCGCCCGGCCCGAGGTCGCCTCGATCGACGCCGACAAGGTCCTGAAGCTGCCCGCCACCCTCAAGGGCACCAAGGAGGCGCAGGTCGACGGCGTCGAGTGGAGCCTCGACGCCATCAACGTGCCCAAGGTCTGGAACGACCTGGGCGTGCGAGGCGAGGGCATCGTCATCGGCAGCATCGACACCGGTGTCGACTACCTGCACCCGACTCTGATGAGCAAGTACCGGGGCCTGAAGTCCGACGGCACGTACGACCACGACTACAACTGGTTCGACGCCACGGCGAGTTGCACCGGCGACGTGCCCTGCGACGACCACGGGCACGGCACCCACACCATGGGCACCATGGTCGGCGACGACGGCGACGGCGACCAGATCGGCGTCGCTCCCGGCGCCACGTGGATGGCCGCGAAGGCCTGTACGCCCGCCGGCTGCCCCGAGGAGGCACTGCTCGCCGCGGGCCAGTGGATCCTCGCACCCACCGACCACCTCGGCCAGAACCCGCGCCCCGAACTCGCCCCCGACGTGGTGAACAACTCGTGGGGCGCCGACGTCATCGACACCTGGTACAAGTCGATGGTCCAGGCGTGGCAGGACGCGGGCATCTTCCCGGCGTTCTCCAACGGCAACGCGGGCCCCAACTGCGCCACCGCCGGCTCGCCCGGCGCGTACACGAACTCCTACGCCTCCGGCGCCTTCGACAGCTCCGGCAAGATCGCGTACTTCTCCTCGCGCGGCTCCGGTGAGAACGGCGTGGTCAAGCCGGACATCGCGGCGCCCGGCGTCGACATCCGCTCGGCCGCGCCCGGCGGCGGCTACGCCGTCATGTCCGGTACGTCGATGGCCTCGCCGCACACCGCGGCCACCGTCGCCCTGATGTGGTCGGTGTCCCCGGCGATCCGCGGCGACGTCGCGGCCACCGAACGGCTCCTGGACGAGACGGCGATCGACACCGACGACCGGACCTGCGGTGGCACCGCGGGCAACAACAACGTCTGGGGCGAGGGCAGGCTCGACGCGTACGCGGCGGTCTCCGCCACCCCGCGCGGCCCGCTCGGCGGCCTGACCGGCACCGTCACGACCGGCGGCGACCCGCTGGCCGGCGCCACCGTCGAACTCCGTGGCCCGATGTTCGCCACCGCCACCACCGGTGACGACGGCACGTACAAGCTGCCGAAGCTGATGGTCGGCGACTACCAGGTGAAGGTCTCCAAGTACGGCTACACGCCCGGCTCCTCGACCGCCACCGTCACCGAGGGCGCGACCGCGACCCGCGACCTCTCCATCGACGTCGCGCCGACCGCCACCCTCAGCGGCACCCTGCGCACCGCGGACGACCGGGAGGCCGGGGCGAAGATCGAGGTGTCCGGGTCCCCGGTCACCGCGACCTCCGGCGCCGACGGCAGCTACTCGCTCGAACTTCCGGCGGGCAGCTACCAGTTGACGATCACGCCGGTCTCGCCGTGCGCCGACGTCGCCGCGTTCGCCGTCGAGCTCACGGGGGGTGCCAACACCAAGGACCTCACGCTGCCCAGTCGCAGCGACCACTTCGGTACGACCTGCCGTACGACGAAGGACACCGCCTTCCCGACCGGTGACACCAAGCTCAGCATGAGCAGCCCGTACCAGGGCAGCGCCACCGTCAAGTTCCCGTTCCCCGTAGCGCTGTACGGCAAGACGTACCGCTCGGCCCAGGCGGACGTCGAGGGCTATCTCTCCTTCGAGCAGAACGTCGGTGTCTCCGCGAACCGATCGCTGCCCTACACCGGACTCCCCAACGGCTCGCTGTACCCCTTCTGGGACGACCTCCAGCTCGCAACGACCGGCGGGGCCGTCTACTGGTCGACCCGCGGCACCGCCCCGCACCGCGAGGTCGTCGTGGAGTGGCGCAACGCGGTGACGAGCACCGCCCGCACCCAGAAGCTCGACTTCTCCGCCGTCATCGGTGAGGACGGCACGTACTCCTTCCACTACAAGAACCTGACGGGCCACACCTACGCGCGCGGCCTCGGCGCCACCATCGGCGCGGAGAACGCGGACGGCTCCGACGCCTTCCAGTACTCCCTCAACAAGGCCGCCGTCACCGACGGCATGGCCATCGAGTTCCGGCCCGGGCGCAGCGCCGCCCTCACCGGCACCGTGACCGACGCCAACGACAAGAAGGCCGTCGAGGGCGCCGCCGTCACCGTCACCCGCGACGGCGAGCAGGTCGCCACCGGCACCACCGGCGCCGACGGCAGCTATCTGGTCCAGGTCCCGGCCACGGAGAAGGCCAACTCCTCCGACTGCACCGTCGCGGTGTCCGCCGCGCACTACACGGCCGACACCCGCACCGTCACCCTCGCCGCCGGTGCCGCCGAGCGCGCGGACGCCGCACTCGCCACCGGTCTGGTCGCGGTCACCCCCAAGTCGGCGATGACGCTGGTCGTTCCGGCCGACCAGACGCGGCAGCGCACCGTCACCCTCGCCAACACCGGTGCGGCGGCCGACTACACGGTCGAGGAGGCGGGCGGCGCGGGCTGGTTCGGCGCCGACCCGGCCGCCGGGAACCTCGCCAAGAACGGCCAGCAGCAGGTGAAGCTGACCTTCGACACGGCGGGCGTCGCGCCCGGCACCGTCCTCAAGGGCAGTGTCGTCGTGGCGTCCGAGAGCGGCCGGGCCCCGGAGATCAAGGTGCCGGTGACCGTGATCGTGCCCACCTACCAGGCGGCGCTCGACACGGGCGCGGCCAAGGCGTTCGTCGACCACGACGGCGACACCTGGGGCCCCGACCTGAAGTACGTGGCCGGTTCGTACGGGTACGTCGGCCAGTCGGCGAAGCTGTCGACGACCAACGCCATCGAGAACACCGCCGACCAGAAGCTGTACCGCACCGCCCGCGAGGGTGCAGTCGAGTACCGCTTCGACGGCGTGCCGGACGGTGTCTACCAGGTCGACCTGGACCTCGCCGAACTCGGCAAGGTGGCGGCCGGCCAGCGGGTCGTCGACGTGATGGCCGAGGGCGCCGTGAAGCTGCCCGACGTCGACATCGTCAAGGAGACCGGCGGCAGCTACCGGGCCCTGGCGAAGACGTTCACGGTCCAGGTCACCGACGGGCAGCTGAACCTGCGCCTGGTCGCCGTCGGCGCCGAGAAGACGCTCGTGGGCGCCCTGCGCGTCACCCAGCGGCCGGATCTGAGCAGCTGACACCCCTGCACCGCCCGTCACCCATCTGCTTTCGCGCGCCGCGGCGCGCACCCGGGCGGCCGGTCACGGCCGCCCGGCGAGAAGAGGAGCTCGAAGTGATCCGACGCAGACCCCGATGGCGAGGTGTGCTCGCCACCGCGCTGGCCACCGCCGTCGGCGTGCCCTTCCTGGGCGCGCTGCCGGCCGCCGCGGCCGACCCCGCGCCGACCGCCGCCCTGCACAGCAAGGCGGACAGCGCCCTGCTCAAGGACTTCGCCCACGACGACCGTGTCTCGTTCTGGGTGCAGCTCGACTCGGAGGCCGACACCTCCGCGGCGAAGAAGGCCACCGGCAAGACCGCCAGGGACCGCGCCGTCCTCAAGGCGAAGACCGCACACGCCAAGAGCGCCCAGGCGGGCCTCAAGACGCTGCTGAAGCAGGCCGACGCGTCCTACGAGTCGTTCTGGATCAGCAACACCGTCAAGGTCACCGGCAGCAAGGCCCTCGCCGAGAAGATCGCCGCCCGTTCCGACGTCGCGTCGATCCAGTCCGACGACCCGATCAAGCTGCCGGAGCCGCTCAACGGCACCCAGGAGGCGAAGGTCGACGGCGTCGAATGGAACGTCGACCGGATCGGCGCCCCCAAGGTCTGGGACGAGTACGGGGTGCGCGGCGAGGGCGTCGTCATCGGCAGCATCGACACCGGCGTCGACTACCGGCACCCGGCGCTCGCCGCGAGCTACCGGGGCCTGAAGGCCGACGGCGCGTACGACCACGCCTACAACTGGTTCGACGCCACGGGGAGTTGCACCGGCAGCGCACCCTGCGACGACCAGGGACACGGCACCCACACCATGGGCACGATGGTCGGTGACGACGGCAGCGGCAACCGGATCGGCGTCGCGCCCGGGGCCACATGGATAGCGGCCAAGGCCTGCACCACCGAGAACTGCCCGCGCGACGCGCTGCTCGCCGCCGGTCAGTGGATGCTCGCCCCGACCGACGCCGACGGTGACAACCCGCGCCCCGATCTCGCGCCCGACGTCATCAACAACTCGTGGGGCTCCGACTCCCTCGACACCTGGTACCAGACGATGGTGCAGGCGTGGAGGGACGCGGGCATCTTCCCGGCGTTCTCCAACGGCAACAGCGGCCCGACCTGCGACACCGCGGGCTCGCCCGGCGCGTACACCAACACGTACGCCTCGGGTGCCTTCGACAGCAACGACAAGATCGCTGACTTCTCCTCGCGCGGCCCCGGCGTGAACGGCACCGTCAAGCCGAACATCTCCGCGCCCGGCGTGAACGTCCGCTCAGCGGCGCCCGGCGGCGGCTACGCGGCCAAGTCCGGTACGTCGATGGCCTCGCCGCACACCGCGGCCACCGTGGCCCTCGTGTGGTCGGCCGCGCCGTCGCTGCGCGGTGACGTCGCCGCCACCGAGGACCTCCTGAACAAGTCGGCGATCGATGTCGACGCCACCTCCTGCGGCGGTACCGCGGCGTTCAACAACATCTACGGCGAGGGCCGGCTCGACGCGTACGCCGCGGTCGGCGCCGCACCGCGCCAGAACGTCGGCACGCTCACCGGCACCGTCACCACCGACGGCGCCCCGGCCGCCGACGTCCAGGTCTCCGTCGACGGGCCCATGCACGCGTCGCTGACCACGAAGAAGGACGGCACGTACGCCTTCCCGCGCCTGGTCGCGGGCGACTACAAGGTGTCCGTCAGCAAGTTCGGGTACGTCGGTGACGAGGCGAGCGTCACGATCACCGACGGCGGCACCGCCACCCACGACGCCGCGCTCACCACCGCCCCCACCGGCACCCTCAGCGGCACCGTGAGCAGCGCCTCCGGCGCCGAGGCCGACGTCGCGATCAAGGTGATGGGCACTCCGGTCCGCGCCACCACCGGTGCCGGCGGCGGCTACACGCTGAGCCTGCCGGTCGGCAGCTACCAGCTCGACCTGACCCCGCTCAACCACTGCGCGGCCGCGGTCGGTGTGACCGTCGTCGTGGCCGAGGGATCCGCCACCAAGAACGTCAGCCTCACCAGCCGCCGGGACGCCTTCGGCACGACGTGCCGGCAGACCGGGGACGCGTTCCCGACCGGCGACACCAAGCTCGGCATCGGCGGACCGACCAGCGCGTACTCCGCCGTCACCCTGCCGTTCCCGGTCGCCCTGTACGGCCGTACGTACGACAAGGGCTGGGTCTCCCGCGACGGTGAGCTGATCTTCAGCACGCTCTGGCTCGGAGACAACGGCGCACTGCCGAGCACGGGCGCAGCCAACGGCGCGCTCTACCCGTTCTGGGACCAGCTCGCGATGGACGCCTCCTCCGGCGTGTACACCGCGGTGCGCGGCACGGCCCCGCACCGCGCGTACGTCGTGGAATGGCGCGACATGCTGCTCGCCCGGGACACTTCGCGGCGCGTCAGCTTCGCCGCCACCCTCAACGAGGATGGCACGTACTCGTTCCACTACAAGGGCCTGGAGGCGGGCGGCGACCGGGACTACGAGCTGGGCACCGGCGCCACCATCGGCGCCGAGAACCACGACGGCACCGACGCCCTGCTGTACTCCTTCAACGAGCGCTCACTGCGCGACGGCATGTCGCTGGAGTTCCGGCCCGAGGGCCACGCCGTCGTCTCCGGCACCGTGACCGACGCCAACGACACCCAGCCGGTGGCCGGCGCCACCGTCACCGTCGCCCGCGGCACCACGACCCTGGCCACCGTCACCACCCGGACCGACGGCGCGTACCTGACACAGATTCCGGTGGCCGCCGCGGCGAACCACACGGTCAAGGTCACGGCGCCGCACTACACGGCCGCCAGCCGCACCGCCGAGCTGGACAGTCTCACCGCACTGCGCACCGAGACGGCGCTGCGCACCGGAGCCGTCTCGGCCGACAACAGCGTCGGCTGGCAGCTCGTGCTGCCGGTGGGGGAGCAGCGCGAACGCACCCTCACCCTGACGAACACCGGGGCCCCGACCGCGTACACGGTCGCCGAGAAGAACGGTGCGTCCTGGCTGAAGGCCACCCCGGCCTCGGGCAGCCTCGGCACCGGCGGCCGGCAGCAGGTCACGCTGACGTTCGACACCGCGCAGGCCAAGCCCGGCACAGTGCTCACCGGCACGCTCGTGATCACGAGCGAGAGCGCCCGTACGCCGACGATCTCGCTGCCGCTGAAGGTGATCGTCCCGGCCTACCGGACCGGGGTCGACGTCGGCGCCGACACGACCTCCGTCGACGCCCTGGGCGACACCTGGTCCCAGGACCTGCCCTACGCGGCCGGCTCGTACGGCTACGTAGGTGACGGCACCGCCCTCACCTACACGCGCAAGGACATCGCGGGCTCCAGCACCTTCCAGGAGCAGCAGCTGCTGCGCTCGGGCCGCCAGGGCGCGGGCGAGTACCGCTTCGACGCCGTCCCGAACGGCACCTACCAGGTGGAGCTGGGCTTCGCCGAGCCCGCCGCGATGAAGCCGGGCCACCGGGTCTTCGACGTGACGGCGGAGGGCGCCGAGAAGGTCTCCGACGTGGACATCGCCCTGGAGTCGGGCGGTGTCCGCACGGCCCTGTCCAAGACCTTCACGGTCAAGGTGACCGACGGCCAGCTGAACGTGGGCCTGTCGTCGGTCACCGGCACCAGCCTGCTCAACTCGATCCGGGTGACCCAGCGGCCCGACCTGCCCTGATCATCCGCAGCTCACCACGGGCCCGCCCCGGCCGGGGGCGGGCCCGTCCGCGTTCACCCGGGCGGAGGCAGGCGGCGCGGCCGGTGAGGGTGACAGACGGGCCGGTGGGAGGGGGTGCGGGCAGGTCCGCGTTTTCCCTGGCCGGGCGTGGTGGTGCCCGCCGAACTGATCGATCAAAGATCGTTTCCGCAGGTCATCTTAGGTATGCCTAAGTGATGTAGGGCACCGGAGATCATCCAGGACCCCGCTTGTCAGGCCTTGACGAATTACGCAACAATGGCGTTGTGAAATACGTCGGCGAGGCTCAGGAGGCTCCCCAGGGGGCCCCGCAGGAGGAGATCGCGACCGGTGAGCGTTCGACGCGCAACCGGGTCGCCCGCTCCATCCTGGACCACGGCCCGTCCACCGTCGCCGATCTGGCCGGCCGCCTCGGTCTCACCCAGGCCGCCGTGCGCCGCCATCTCGACGCGCTGGCCGCCGACGAGGTCGTCGAAGCACGTGAACAGAAGATCTACGGAGCCCGTACGCGTGGCCGTCCCGCCAAGGTGTTCGCCCTGACGGACTGCGGCCGGGACGCCTTCGACCAGTCGTACGACAAGCTCGCCGCGGACGCCCTGCGCTGGATCGCGCAGCGCGAGGGCGGCGAGGACGCCGTCGTCGCCTTCGCCCGGGCCAGGATCGCCGAGCAGGCCGGCGCCTACCGGGCGGCCGTCGAGTCCGCAGCCCCCGAGGAGCGCACGGAAGCCCTTGCCAAGGCCCTGAGCGCCGACGGGTACGCTGCTACGGCGCGAAGCGCACCGGTCGGCGAGCAGCTGTGTCAGCACCACTGCCCGGTCGCACACGTCGCCGAGCAGTTTCCCCAGCTGTGCGAGGCGGAGACCGAGATCTTCTCCCAGCTGCTCGGCACACATGTGCAGCGGCTGGCCACCATCGCCCACGGCGACGGGGTGTGCACGACCTTCATCCCGAAGATCGCACCCAAGACCACCGCCCCAAAAAACGACACAAACGCATCTGCAAGCACCGCCGGGAGGAACCCCGCATGACGCTCCCTATCGAGGAGACTGCCCACCCCGAGCTCGAGGGTCTGGGCAAGTACGAATACGGCTGGGCCGACTCCGACGCCGCCGGTGCCTCTGCCAAGCGCGGCATCAACGAGGACGTCGTCCGCGACATCTCGGCCAAGAAGTCCGAGCCGGAGTGGATGACCAAGCTGCGCCTCAAGGGCCTGCGCCTCTTCGACAAGAAGCCCATGCCGAACTGGGGCTCGGACCTGTCGGGCATCGACTTCGACAACATCAAGTACTTCGTGCGGTCCACCGAGAAGCAGGCCCAGTCCTGGGAGGACCTGCCCGAGGACATCAAGAACACGTACGACAAGCTCGGCATCCCCGAGGCGGAGAAGCAGCGCCTCGTCGCCGGTGTCGCGGCGCAGTACGAGTCCGAGGTCGTCTACCACCAGATCCGTGAGGACCTGGAGGAGCAGGGCGTCATCTTCCTGGACACCGACACGGCCCTGAAGGAGCACCCGGAGCTCTTCAAGGAGTACTTCGGCACGGTCATCCCGGTCGGTGACAACAAGTTCGCGTCGCTGAACACGGCCGTCTGGTCCGGCGGATCCTTCATCTACGTCCCCAAGGGCGTGCACGTCGAGATCCCGCTCCAGGCCTACTTCCGTATCAACACGGAGAACATGGGCCAGTTCGAGCGGACGCTGATCATCGTCGACGAGGACGCCTACGTCCACTACGTCGAGGGCTGCACGGCGCCGATCTACCAGTCGGACTCCCTGCACTCCGCGGTGGTCGAGATCATCGTGAAGAAGGGCGCCCGCTGCCGTTACACGACCATCCAGAACTGGTCGAACAACGTCTACAACCTGGTCACCAAGCGCGCCGTGGCGTACGAGGGCGCGACCATGGAGTGGATCGACGGCAACATCGGCTCCAAGGTCACCATGAAGTACCCGGCCGTCTACCTGATGGGCGAGCACGCCAAGGGCGAGACCCTGTCCATCGCCTTCGCCGGCGAGGGGCAGCACCAGGACGCCGGCTCCAAGATGGTCCACATGGCGCCCAACACCTCCTCCAACATCGTGTCGAAGTCGGTGGCCCGTGGCGGCGGCCGTACCTCGTACCGCGGTCTGGTCGAGATCGGTGAGGGTGCCGCCGGCTCCAAGTCGAACGTGCTGTGCGACGCGCTGCTCGTCGACACGATCTCCCGCTCCGACACGTACCCGTACGTCGACGTCCGCGAGGACGACGTGTCCATGGGCCACGAGGCGACGGTCTCCAAGGTCTCCGACGACCAGCTCTTCTACCTGATGAGCCGCGGTATGACGGAGTTCGAGGCGATGGCGATGATCGTGCGCGGCTTCGTCGAGCCGATCGCCAAGGAGCTGCCGATGGAGTACGCCCTCGAGCTCAACCGGCTGATCGAGCTGCAGATGGAAGGCGCCGTCGGCTAACGCCGACAGCCCGTCCGTCAGCACACGTCTTGAACTGAGAAAGAGAGCACTACGACAGCCATGGCTGAGGCTCAGAACATCCCGGCGGCGGGATCCACGACCGCCGGCTCGATCGCGGTGGCCGCAGAGTCGACCGTCGCCACGCGCATGAGCGCGCCCCCGTCCTACGACGTCGCGGACTTCCCGGTCCCGCACGGCCGTGAGGAGGAGTGGCGGTTCACGCCGCTCGAGCGGCTGCGCGGCCTGCACGACGGGACGGCGGTCGCCCAGGGCGGTCTGCGCGTCGAGGTGAGCGCCCCCGCGGGCGTCACCCAGGAGACCGTCGGGCGCGAAGACGCCCGCGTCGGCAAGGCCGGCAAGCCGGTGGACCGGATCGCCGCCCAGGCGTTCTCGTCCTTCGAGAAGGCCTCGGTCGTGTCCGTCCCCAAGGAGATGGTGCTCGCCGAGCCCATCCGCATCGCCGTGCACGGCGAGGGCGGCACCGCCTTCGCGCACCAGGTGATCGAGCTCGGCGCGTTCGCCGAGGCCGTCGTGGTCATCGACCACACCGGTGACGCGGTGCTCGCCGCCAACGTCGACTACATCCTGGGCGACGGCGCCAAGCTGACCGTCGTCTCCGTCCAGGACTGGGACGAGAAGGCCGTCCACGTCGCGCAGCACAACGCGCTCATCGGCCGCGACGCCTCCTTCAAGTCCGTCGTCGTCACCTTCGGCGGTGACGTCGTCCGCCTGCACCCGCGCGTCAACTACGCGGGCACCGGCGGCGAGGCCGAGCTCCTCGGCCTGTACTTCACCGACAAGGGCCAGCACCAGGAGCACCGCCTCCTCGTCGACCACGACGCCCCGCACTGCAAGTCGAACGTGGTCTACAAGGGCGCGCTCCAGGGCCAGGACGCCCACGCCGTGTGGATCGGCGACGTCCTCATCGAGGCCACCGCCGAGGGCACCGACACGTACGAGATGAACCGCAACCTGGTTCTGACGGACGGCGCCCGCGTGGACTCGGTCCCGAACCTGGAGATCGAGACCGGCGAGATCGTCGGCGCGGGTCACGCCTCGGCGACCGGCCGCTTCGACGACGAGCAGCTCTTCTACCTGCGCTCGCGCGGTATCCCGGCCGACGAGGCCCGCCGCCTCGTGGTCCGCGGCTTCTTCGCCGAGCTCGTCCAGCAGATCGGTCTGCCGGACGTCCAGGAGCGCCTGCTCGCCAAGATCGAGGCCGAGCTGGAGGCTTCCGTCTGATGGCCTTCGACCGTGCCCGGTTCACCCGGGCCTGCGGATTGAGCGAGCTGGAGGAGGACACCCCGAAGCGGGTGGAACTCGACGGCACGCCGGTCTCGGTCGTCTACACCGAGGGCGAGGTGTTCGCGATCAACGACATCTGCTCGCACGCGAACGTGTCGCTCTCCGAGGGCGAGGTGGAGGACTGCCAGATCGAGTGCTGGCTGCACGGCTCCGCGTTCGACCTCCGCACCGGTAAGCCGTCCGGCCTTCCCGCGACGCGCCCCGTCCCCGTTTACCCCGTAAAGATCGAAGGGGACGACGTGCTCGTCTCCCTCTCCCAGGAGTCCTGAGGCACCCATGGCAACGCTTGAAATCAAGGACCTGCACGTCACCGTCGAGGCCGACAACTCCACCAAGGAGATCCTCAAGGGCGTCGACCTGACCGTGAAGCAGGGCGAGACGCACGCCATCATGGGCCCGAACGGCTCCGGCAAGTCGACCCTCGCCTACTCCATCGCGGGTCACCCCAAGTACACGATCACCCAGGGCACCGTCACCCTCGACGGCGAGGACGTCCTCGAGATGTCCGTCGACGAGCGCGCCCGCGCCGGCATGTTCCTCGCCATGCAGTACCCGGTCGAGGTCCCCGGCGTCTCGGTCTCCAACTTCCTGCGCACCTCGGCCACCGCGATCCGCGGCGAGGCCCCCAAGCTGCGCACGTGGGTCAAGGAGGTCAAGACCGCGATGGAGCAGCTCCAGATGGACCCTGCCTTCGCCGAGCGCAACGTGAACGAGGGCTTCTCCGGCGGTGAGAAGAAGCGCCACGAGATCCTCCAGATGGAGCTCCTCAAGCCGAAGATCGCGATCCTCGACGAGACCGACTCCGGCCTCGACGTCGACGCGCTGCGCCAGGTCTCCGAGGGCGTCAACCGCGTCCGCGAGACCGGCGAGGTCGGCACCCTGCTGATCACGCACTACACGCGCATCCTGCGCTACATCAAGCCGGACTTCGTCCACGTCTTCTCGCAGGGCAGGATCGTCGAGTCCGGCGGCCCCGAGCTCGCCGACAAGCTCGAGGCCGAGGGCTACGAGGCATACACGAAGGGCGGCGCATCCGCGTGACACAGCTGCCGGGCCTCCTCGACACCGAGGCGATCCGCAAGGACTTCCCGATCCTCGACCGGGTACTTCACGACGGCAAGAAGCTCGTGTACCTGGACAACGCGGCGACCTCGCAGACGCCGCGCCAGGTCATCGACACGCTCAGTGAGTACTACGAGCAGCACAACGCCAACGTCCACCGGGGCGTGCACGTGCTCGCCGAGGAGGCCACGGCGCTGTACGAAGGTGCGCGTGACAAGGTCGCGGCCTTCATCAACGCGCCGAGTCGCGACGAGGTCATCTTCACCAAGAACGCCTCCGAGTCGCTCAACCTCGTGGCGAACATGCTGGGCTGGGCCGATGAGCCCTACCGCGTGGACCACGAGACCGAGATCGTCATCACGGAGATGGAGCACCACTCCAACATCGTGCCGTGGCAGCTGCTCTCGCAGCGCACCGGCGCGAAGCTGCGGTGGTTCGGGCTGACCGACGACGGCCGCCTCGACCTCTCCAACATCGACGAGATCATCACCGAGAAGACGAAGATCGTCTCGTTCGTCCTCGTCTCGAACATCCTGGGCACGCTCAACCCGGTCGAGGCCATCGTGCGCCGCGCCCAGGAGGTCGGCGCGCTCGTCCTCATCGACGCGTCCCAGGCCGCCCCGCACATGACGCTCGACGTGCAGGCGCTGCAGGCCGACTTCGTGGCCTTCACCGGCCACAAGATGTGCGGCCCGACGGGCATCGGCGTCCTGTGGGGACGCCAGGAGCTCCTCGAGGACCTGCCGCCCTTCCTGGGCGGCGGCGAGATGATCGAGACCGTCTCCATGCACTCGTCGACGTACGCGCCGGCGCCGCACAAGTTCGAGGCGGGTACGCCCCCGATCGCCCAGGCCGTCGGCCTCGGCGCGGCCGTGGACTACCTGACCTCGATCGGCATGGACAAGATCGCCCAGCATGAGCACGCGATCACCGAGTACGCGGTGAAGCGTCTCCTCGAGGTCCCTGACCTGCGGATCATCGGCCCCACCACGGCCGAGGACCGCGGCGCCGCGATCTCGTTCACGCTCGGTGACATCCACCCGCACGACGTGGGCCAGGTTCTGGACGAGGAAGGCATCGCGGTCCGCGTGGGTCACCACTGCGCCCGCCCCGTCTGCCTCCGCTACGGAATTCCTGCGACCACGCGGGCGTCGTTCTATCTGTACTCCACGCCCGGCGAGATCGACGCGCTGATCGACGGCCTGGAGCACGTACGGAACTTCTTCGGCTGAGGGGCTGGCTGGGAACGTGAAGCTGGATTCGATGTACCAGGACGTCATCCTGGACCACTACAAGCACCCGCACGGGCGCGGTCTGCGCGATGGCGACGCCGAGGTGCACCACGTCAATCCGACGTGCGGCGACGAGATCACGCTGCGCGTGAAGTACGACGGCTCGACGATCAGTGACGTCTCGTACGAGGGCCAGGGCTGCTCGATCAGCCAGGCTTCGGCCTCTGTTCTGAACGAGCTGCTCGTCGGCAAGGACCTGGCCGAGGCGCAGAAGATCCAGGAGACCTTCCTGGAGCTGATGCAGTCGCGGGGCAGGATCGAGCCCGACGACGCGATGGAGGAGGTGCTGGAGGACGCGGTCGCGTTCGCCGGTGTCTCCAAGTACCCGGCCCGTGTGAAGTGCGCCCTCCTGAGCTGGATGGCGTGGAAGGACGCGACGGCCCAGGCGCTGGACGGCGCGGAGAGGAAGACGGCATGAGCGAGACTGTGACCACCAAGCCGGCGTCCGAGGAAGAGGTCCGCGAGGCCCTCTACGACGTCGTCGACCCCGAGCTGGGCATCGACGTCGTCAATCTGGGGCTGATCTACGGCATCCACATCGACGACGCCAACATCGCCACGATCGACATGACGCTCACGTCCGCGGCCTGTCCGCTGACCGACGTCATCGAGGACCAGGCGAAGTCGGCCACCGACGGCATCGTGAACGAGCTCCGGATCAACTGGGTCTGGATGCCGCCGTGGGGCCCGGACAAGATCACCGACGAGGGTCGCGAGCAGCTGCGCGCGCTCGGCTTCAACGTCTGATCGCTCCCGCCGGTTCGTCACGCCCGTACGGCCCCCTGTGCTCCCGGCACGGGGGGCCGTGCTGTTCGGTGTTCGCTCCCGAGTCGCGGGGCGTACGCCTGCAGTTGGCGAACGTGGCCGAAGGTTCTCGTCGACACCCGCCCCGATGAGAGGCCTTCATGCAGCACTTCCTTCCCACCTCCCGCCGCGGAGCCTTCGCCGTCACGGGCGGCGTGCTCACGCTGGCCCTCGCGGGGCTCAACAGCCCGGCGGGCGCGGTGAGTTACGGGACGCCGACGATCGCACTCTCCGCCTCGTACGTCTCCGGGGCGGTCGGCGCCACGGGCGACCCGGCCGTGACCGTCACCGTCGGCCAGAGCGGCGCCGACGCGTCGGCGCTGACCGTGGCCGCGTCCGCGAGCACCAAGTCGTCCGTCGCCGGCACGGGGAACGTCACCGTCACCGGGTCGGGCGCCACCCGGCAGGTGTCCGTGGCCGCGCAGGGCCGTGGCTACGCCGACCTCACCCTCAAGGTGACCGGCGTGGACGGCAAGACCGCCACCAAGACGCTGCACTACGCCGCCTCGGCCGCCGTGCAACAGGGTTCCGACACCCGCTACTTCACGGGTTCCAGCGACGCGTCCGCCGCCGTCGACGCGGGCGGCGGCTACGTCCTGGTCGCCGACGACGAGTCCAACGTCCTGCGTCTCTACAGCGGTTCGGTCTCCGGCGCGCCCGTCAAGACGTGGGACTTCAGCTCGCAGCTCGGGGTGACCAAGGAGGTCGACATCGAGGGCGCCACGCGCGTCGGCGACACGATCTACTGGACCGGGTCCCTCGGCAACAACAAGGACGGCGAGTACAAGTCGCCCCGGAACACGGTCTTCACGACCACCGTGAGCGGCAGCGGGGCCGCGACGCAGCTGTCGTACGGCAAGGCGTACAAGAAGCTGCGGGACGACCTGGTCGCGTGGGACGAGGCGAACGGGGACCGCTACGGGTTCGCCGCCGGCACCGCGGACGGGCAGGTGCCCAAGCAGGTCGACGGGTTCAACGTCGAGGGCCTCGAATTCGCGCCCGGGTCGACCAGCACCGCGTACATCGGGTTCCGTGCGCCGCTCGTGCCGCCGAAGGACGGGGGCAAGGCGCTCATCGTGCCCGTCACCAACTTCGACAAGGTCGTGTCGAGCGGGACGAAGCCCGTGTTCGGGACGCCCGTCGAGCTCGACCTCGGCGGGCTCTCGGTGCGCGACATCCGCAAGAACGCCGCGAACCAGTACCTGATCGTGGCCGGCAGCTGGGCCGCCGACGACAACTCCGACCCGTACGCCCTGTACCAGTGGGACGGCGTCGCGGGACACGCGCCGGTCAAGCGGATGGACCTGCCGACGAGTGACCCCGGCGGCTGGGAGGCCGTGGTGAGCGTGCCCGACCTGACGCAGTCGGGCGCCCGCGTGCAGCTCCTGACCGACAACGGTTCCGCCGACCTCTACGGCGACGGCACCGAGGCCAAGGACCTCACGCACCCGGAATGGAAGAAGTCCAGGGCGGCCTGGTTCGGCGTCACCGGCTGATCCGCGCGCACGGGGGCGCGTCGCGGGCCCGCGCGGCAGACTGGGCGTCATGACTTCTTCGCTGTACCAAGTCGTCGTGAACGCCCGGGATCTGCCCGCGCAGGCCCGCTTCTGGTGTCAGGTCCTCGACTGGAAGGTGCTGTTCGAGGACCGGGAGGAGATCGTCATCGGCGCCGACGCGACCACGCTGCCGGGGTTCTGCTTCGTGCCGGTGGGCGAGGGCAAGACGGTCCGGAACCGCCTGCACGTCGACCTCAGCCCCGACGACCGGGACGCCGAGGTCGAGCGCCTCATCGGGCTCGGGGCGCGGCGCGTGGACGTCGGGCAGGGCGAGGACGTGACGTGGGTCGTCCTCGCCGACCCCGAGGGGAACGAGTTCTGCGTCCTGCGGCCGAAGAAGACGCTCCTCGACTGAGACCGGGACCGTGACGGCCGGCGGTCAGACGTCGGACCGGGACGCGAGCTCCAGCGTGTGGGCGAGTCCCTCCCTGCGGATGCGCTGGTCGATGTAGAGCAGCGCGGTGACGAGCGGCAGGAACACCGAACCCACCAGCTGCACCAGCAGACTGCCGATCATGGACAGGACCATGACGAAGCCCAGCTGCGGCACCATCGCCTCGAACACGTCGGAGACGTCCTGACCCGGTTCGTACGCCTGCACAGTCGGGTCCGGCATCGCGAACTGGAGCGGCACGCGCACCGCGAGCGACACGGCCATCATGATCGCGCCGGCCAGCAGGGAGATGCCGAACGTGCGCCACCAGGCGCCCCGCACCAGGCGTGCCGAACGGCGCAGTGCCTGGATCGGCCCCGCCCCCTCGAGCGTGGCGGCCGCCGGGCCGAACAGGAACAGGACGTAGATCCAGACCACGAGCGGCACCGTCACCGCCAGGAGCAGAAAGAGCACGCCGACCGGGGCGACCGACTGCGTGATCAGGGTGACGAAGAGCGACACCATGAACGCCACGGCCAGGCCCGCCGGGATCAGCGCGATCAGGCCCATCAGCAGGCCCACGCCGAGCACGGAGGGCGTGCGGGACCAGGCGTGCCGCCACACCGCCCCGAAGCGTGCCGGCCGCCCGAGCACCGCCTCGCGCAGCACCACGGTGCACGCGGACTGGATGAACGCCGTGCCGACCGTGAGCACCACCATGCCGAAGGCCCACGCGATGCCGAACGCGACGAGCACCGGCCGCAGGTGGCTCCAGTCGGGCTCGGCGTGCCGGTCGATGAGCGCCCGTACGTCCTCCGAGACGGCCGCGTAACCGAGCGCCAGCGCGCCCGCCATGAGCACGCCGAGCACCAAGTACACGAGGAGGACCGTGCCGAACAGCGGCTTCGCGTGACGGCGCATCGTGGTGAAGGCGCCGCCGAGTATGCGGTCGACGCCGAGCGGCGCGAGCGGGATGACACCCGGCTGCGGCGGGGGCGGCGGGGGTGCCCAGGCACCGCCCCAGCCGTAGCCGCCCGGTCCGCCCGGGCCGTATCCGGGTCCCTGACCCGGTCCCCGTCCCCACATGTCCGTCATCTCGCCGCACTCCCGGGAGTAGGTCGTCCCTGTGGCCCCCCACAGTGATCGCGACACGATAGCCCGACCGTGCTATGTACGCTCGTACACAACGATGCGTACACTCGTACACATGGGATACGTACTGCTCTCCGGCGCCATCGCGGCGGAAGTGGCCGCCACCACGGCCATGAAGTACAGCGAGGGATTCAGCCGGCTCTGGCCCTCCCTGATCACCGTCTCCGGCTATCTGATCGCGTTCGCGCTGCTCGCCCAGACGCTGAAGACCGTGCAGGTCGGGACCGCGTACGCGATCTGGGCCGGCGTCGGCACGGCAGTCATCGCCGGGATAGGGATGCTCTTCCTCGGCGAGGCGATGACCGCGGCCCGGCTCGCGGGGATCGCCCTGGTCATCGGCGGCGTGGTGCTGCTCAACATGGGCGGCGCCCACTGATGGCGCGGCGCTACGACCCCGAGCGGCGGCAGCGCATCATCGACGCCGCGATCCGCGTGGTGGGCGAGAAGGGCATCGGCGGACTCAGCCACCGCAGCGTCGCCGCCGAGGCCGATGTGCCGCTCGGCTCGACGACGTACCACTTCAAGACCCTCGACGAACTCCTTGTCGCCGCGCTGCGCCAGGCCAACGAGGGGTTCGCGAAGGCCCTGGCCGGCAGCGCCGTCCTCGAGGCGCCGCGCGGACGGCTCGCCGCCGGGCTCGCCGCGGTCCTCGGCGAGTGGCTCGCCGGTGAGCGCACCGGCGTCGAGCTCGAGTACGAGCTGTATCTCGCCGCCCTGCGCAGGCCCGCGCTGCGGCCCGTCGCCGCCGAGTGGGGCGAGAGCGTCGCCGACGAGCTGTCGCGCGGCACCGACCCGGTCACGGCCCGCGCGCTGGTCGCCCTGATGGACGGAATCTGCCTCCAGGTCCTGCTCACGGACGCCGTCTACGAGGAGGAGTACGCGCGCGACATGCTCGCCCGGGTCATCGACGGGGCGCCCGGCCAGGACGCGGACGCTGTCGCGGCCGACCGGCCGGGGGAGCGCGGCGCGCCCGGTACCTGAGACACCGGCCGTACCGGTTCGCCCCCGCGGCGCACCTCCGGTTAGGTTTCACCCATGTCTGACTCTCCCGCCAGCACCACCGCTCAGCGCACCACCGGCGCCGTCGCCGCAGGCCTCGCCACGCTCACCGCCGACGGAACCGTCCTCGACACCTGGTTCCCCGCCCCGTCCCTCCAGGACGAGCCGGGCCCGGCCGGCACCGAGCGGCTCTCCGCCGAGCGCGCCGCCGAACTGCTCGGCGAGGGCGCCGCGAAGGCCATCGGAACCGACACCCGCCGCGGTGTGGAGACCGTCGCCGTGCGCACGGTCATCGCCTCGCTCGACGACAAGCCGCTCGATGCGCACGACGCCTACCTGCGCCTCCACCTGCTCTCCCACCGGCTGGTCAAGCCGCACGGGCAGAACCTGGACGGCGTCTTCGGCCTCCTCGCGAACGTCGCCTGGACCTCGCTCGGCCCGGTCGCCGTCGACGACGTCGAGAAGGTCCGCCTCAACGCACGCGCCGAGGGCCTGCACCTCTCCGTGACGTCCATCGACAAGTTCCCCCGCATGACGGACTACGTCGCGCCGAAGGGCGTCCGCATCGCCGACGCCGACCGCGTCCGGCTCGGCGCGCACCTCGCCGAGGGCACCACCGTCATGCACGAGGGCTTCGTCAACTTCAACGCCGGCACGCTCGGCACGTCGATGGTCGAGGGCCGCATCTCCGCCGGCGTCGTCGTCGGCAACGGCTCCGACATCGGCGGTGGCGCCTCCACCATGGGCACGCTCTCCGGCGGCGGCAACGTCCGCATCACGATCGGCGAGCGCTGCCTCGTCGGCGCGGAGGCGGGCGTCGGCATCGCCCTCGGCGACGAGTGCGTCGTCGAGGCCGGCCTGTACGTCACCGCCGGCACGCGCGTCACGATGCCCGACGGCGAGATCGTCAAGGCCCGCGACCTGTCCGGCGCCTCGAACATCCTCTTCCGCCGCAACTCGGTCACCGGCGCCGTCGAGGCCCGCCCGAACAACGCGGTGTGGGGCGGCCTGAACGAGATTCTCCACAGCCACAACTGACACACCCCGCAACCGAAGTGGCCCGCACCGGCATCCGGTGCGGGCCACTCGCGTCATCCCGGGCACAATGTCCCGCGCATTTCTTGCGCACGCAGGCATAGCGAGGGGGCGCCGCGCGCGTCACAAGGAACAGCAGGGGGGCAGCAGGGCCGCCCGACGGGGAAGAGAAGGTGAAGATGGATGCGGGCAGGGAAGCACCGGCGGGGTATGCCGGGCAGACGGCGGGCGAGGCGGGCGGGGATCGCTGGGACAGCTTCCGCGAGTTCGTGGCGGGCAGGTCATCCGCGCTCCTGAGGACCGCGGTGCTCCTCAGCGGGGGCGACCGGCACGCCGCCGAGGACCTGCTCCAGAACGCGCTGATCAAGGCGGCCGGACGCTGGCACCGGATCGACGAACCGGAGGCCTACGTACGGAAGATCCTCTACCGCCAGCAGATCAGCAGATGGCGCCTGAAGTGGCGCGGACGGGAACTGACCGTCGCCGAGCCGCCGGAGAGTCGTGCAGGGGTCGACTCTTCCCACGCCGCCGACCTGCGCATCGTGATGCGCACCGCGCTCGCCAGGCTCACCGCCCGGCAGCGCACCGTACTCGTCCTGCGCTACTTCGAGGACCTGCCCGAGGCGGACGTCGCCCGCCTGCTCGGCTGTTCGGTGGGCACCGTGCGCTCGACCACGCACCGCTCGCTCGCCAAGCTGCGCAGCCTCGCGCCCGAACTCGCCGCGCTCGGTCCGGCCGACGTCGAAGACCTGCCGTCCCGTGACTTCTCGCCCGTGGAGGTGCGTCCGTGAACGTCGATGAACTGCTCCGTGACGCACTGCGCGAACAGGCTGCCGACGGCGCGGCCGTGCCGTCCGGCTTCGCCGATCGGGTGCTCCGCGTGCGGCATCGCCGCCGGGTCCGCACCATCGCAGGCGCCGCGGTCGCCACGGCGGCGGTCGTCGCCACCGCGGTCGCCGTGCCCGTCCTGCACTCGGGCGGCCAGGACGTACGCCCCGCGAGCCGGATGAACCAGAGCGACATCATCGCCCACCCGGACCAGTCGCCGCCGCGGGACCTCATCGCGGCGGGGGACTCGGCCCTGGCCGCGTTCTCCACGTACAAGAAGGTCAAGCAGCCGCACCGCGACGCCGTCATGGAGCGCACCTACGGGCTGCTCAACCAGAAGACCGGCAAGTACGACAGGACCACCCGGTGGTCGTGGGTGGACGTGGCGCCCGGCATGCGGACGGCCGCCGTCCTGGAGAAGCGGCTGCCCGCGGACCGCATCGGCCTGCTCGACCTGATCACCGGCAAGGTGGAGCGCTGGATCGAGCTCGACAAGGGCGTGGGCGGGGTGAGCTTCTCACCGGACGGCAGGAAGCTCGTCGCCACGACGTACGCCAAGAACCCCGACCACCTCTACTGGGCGCACAAGATGATCGTGAACGGCAAGGGCCAGCCGGGGCCGGTCGCCAGCCGGACCGGGTTCGCCGTCGTCGACGTCGCGTCCGGCACGTCGGTCTGGCACGAACGGCCCTTCTGGAAGGACGAGATGGGCTGGTCGCCGAACGCGCGCGCCGACCTCCGCTTCAGCCACGACGGCAAGCTCGTCTACGAGCCGATCCCGACGCAGCCCGGCCGGATCTACTACGACCTGAACGGCCGCAAGGTGGCCACACCCGCCGCGGAGAAGCACGTGTCGTGGGTGGAGGCGGGGCTGTCGCCGGACGGCAAGCTCGTCGCGGGTGACTTCGCCGGCCAGAACGGCGAGATCGCCTCGGCGATCGTCGATCCGCTCAGCGGCAGGATGATCACGAAGGTGCCGGGGCAGCAGCTGCTCGCCTGGGCCGACAACAAGCGGCTCATCGCCTGGGGCTGCGACCCCAAGAAGTGCCGCGGCACGGGCGAGTTCCGCAACCAGCTGCTCCTGCTCACCATCGGCAGCGACAAGGTCGTCCAGCTCAGCGACTTCCGCAAGGCGTCCGCCGACTACCCGGGCCGCTGGACACCACAGTTCACGACGCGCTGACGAGTCTTTCGTACGCGGTCAGCAGCCCGTCGGTCACCTCGTGGCCGGCGGGCCGCAGCGGTGCGCGGACCGGGCCGGCAGGCAGGCCGAGCGCGCCGAGCAGCGCCTTCGCGGTGACCGTGCCCGGCAGACCTGACGCCATCATCAACTCGACCAGCGGCGCTGCCAGTTGCTGGAGCCGGGCCGCCTCCCGGGTGTCGCCCGCGTCGAAGGTGTCCAGGACGGCGCGCAGCGCGCGCGGCGCCACGTTCGCGACCGTCGACACGAAACCCGCACCGCCCACCGCGTACAGCGGGAGCGCGAACTCCTCGCAGCCCGCGTAGTACGCGAGACCGGTCGCGCCGAGCACCTTCTGCGTGCCGAGCATGTCGTACGCGCAGTCCTTGACGGCCACGATCCGGGGGTGGGACGCCAGCCGGATCAGGGTGTCCGGCTCGATGCGCGTGCCGGTGCGGCCCGGGATGTCGTACAGCATCACCGGCAGTCCCGACGCGTCCGCGATCTCGCCGAAGTGCGCCTCCAGGGCGTCCTGCGGCGGGCGGCTGTAGTACGGGCTGACGACCAACAGGCCGTCCGCGCCCGCCTTCTCGGCCCCGGCCGCCAGCTCCACGGTGTGCCGCGTGTCCGCCGTGCCGATGCCCGCGACGACCAGGACCCGCTCCCCGACCGCGTCCTTCACGGCCCGCACGAGCGCTGCCTTCTCCTCGTCCGACGTCGTCGGGGACTCGCCGGTGGTGCCGGACAGGACGAGACTCTCACAGCCCTCGGCCACCAGGTGGGCCGCCAGGCGCTGCGCGCCGTCCAGGTCCAGGGCGCCGTCGTCGGCGAACGGCGTGACCATGGCGCACAGGGCACGGCCGAAGGGCGGGTGCGGGGAGTTCGCGAGGCTCATAGGTGCAGTCTCGGCGCCCCGACCGTGCAGCTCCACTTAATTCTTCTACGAGGTAGTGACAACCCTTGCTAAGCAGTCGGGGGTGCGTGGCCGAGTTCCGACGGGATATTGGCCGAGGGGCGACTTCAGGAGATGCGGCCGGATTCCGAGTTATCAGGAAGAAGTTGCACGTATGCGTAGACATATAGAACGTATAAGGATCCCGTGGTGCGTGACATCGTCCTGGCCCTCGCCGTTCCCCTGCTGATCTGTGCGAGTGGCGTCTACGCCGCGTGCGACGGCTGGTGGCGCCGCAGGCACCCCGCGCCGGCCCCGCACTCACCTGCCGGGCGCCGCCTCGCCGTCGAACGGGCCGTGGCCGACGCGGAGGCGATCGTGGCCGACCGGTACGCGATCCTCGCCGAGGCGGAGCGCAGCGCCGCGCGGCTCGGGGGACAGCAGTAGGGCGGGGCGCTCACCCCCTGCCGGTGAGTGGGCGCCCCGCCCTTGCGTGTTCCGCTGCTCAGTGCTCAGCTCAGTGCTCAGCGCTTACCGATGCCGTTGAAGAGCGAGCGCGACCAGACGTAGCCGAGAACGGCCAGCGCCACGCACCAGGCCACGGCCAGCCACCCGTTGTTGCCGATCTCGGTGCCGAGGAGCAGTCCGCGCACCGTCTCGATGGCCGGGGTGAACGGCTGGTACTCGGCGATCGGCTGGAACCAGCCCGGCATCGCGTCGACCGGCACGAAGGCGCTGGACAGGAGCGGCAGGACCATCAGCGGCATGGCGTTGTTGCTGGCCGCCTCGGCGTTCGGGCTGGAGAGGCCCATCCCGACCGCGATCCACGTGAGCGCCAGGGAGACGAGCGCCAGCAGTCCGACCGCCAGGATCCACTCCAGGGCGGTGGCGTCAGTGGCGCGGAACCCGATCGCCACGGCGACGGCCCCGACGAGCACCACGCTCATCACGCATTGCAGCACGCTCCCGACGACGTGCCCGATGAGCACCGACCCGCGGTGGATCGACATCGTGCGGAAGCGGGCGATGATTCCCTCGGTCATGTCCATGGAGACGGAGACCGCGCTGCCGATCGTGGTGCCGCCGATGGTCAGCATCAGGATGCCCGGGACGAGATAGGCGATGTACGCGGAGCGGTCCGCACCGCCGCCGCTGATGCCCGCGCTCATCACGTCGCCGAAGATGTAGACGAAGAGCAGCAGCAGCACGACCGGCGTGAGCAGCAGATTCAGCGTCATGGAGGGGTAGCGCCGGGCGTGCAGGAGGTTGCGGCGCAGCATCGTGGACGAGTCGCGCACGGCGAGGGACAGGGAGCTCATCGGGCAGCCTCCTTCGGCTGGTTCGGCTGGTTCGGCTGGTTCGGCTGGTTCGGCTGGTTCGGCTGGGCGGGCACGCCGGCGCCGCCGGTCAGGGCGAAGAACACGTCGTCGAGGTCGGGCGTGTGCACGGTCAGCTCGTCGGCTTCGACGGCCGCGGCGTCCAGCCAGTCGAGGATGGAGCGCAGCTCGCGCTGGCTTCCGTCGCTGGGGATCTGCAACGCGAGGGCCTCGTCGTCGCGGTGGGCCTCGCGCAGGGAGAGGGCGGCGGCCTGGTAGGCGTCCGGGTCGGTGAAGCGGAGCCGGACGTGTCCGCCGGGGATGAGGCGCTTGAGCTCCTCGGCGGTGCCCTCGGCGGCGATCTTGCCGTTGTTGAGCACGGCGATGCGGTCGGCGAGCTCGTCGGCCTCGTCCAGGTACTGCGTGGTGAGGAAGACGGTGACCCCGTCGGAGACCAGCTCGCGGATGATGCCCCACATGTTGTGACGGGCGCGCGGGTCGAGGCCGGTGGTCGGTTCGTCGAGGAAGATGATCCGCGGGTTGCCGACCAGGGTCATGGCGATGTCCAGGCGGCGCTTCATGCCGCCGGAGTAGGTGGAGGCGGGCTTCTTCGCGGCGTCGGTCAGGTCGAACCGCTCGAGCAGCTCGGCGGCGACCCGCCGCCCCTCACGCTTGGACAGGTGGTGCAGGTCCGCCATGAGGAGCATGTTCTCCTCGCCGGTGATCAGCCCGTCGACGGCGGAGAACTGCCCGGTCACGCCGATCGCGGCACGTACGCCTTCCGGCGAGGTGGCGACGTCGTGGCCCGCGACCTGGGCCTGGCCGCCGTCGGCGGAGATGAGCGTGGACAGGATCTGCACGGCGGTGGTCTTGCCCGCGC
The DNA here is from genome assembly GCF_055582645.1 of Streptomyces sp. NPDC107517. Taxonomy (NCBI): domain Bacteria; kingdom Bacillati; phylum Actinomycetota; class Actinomycetes; order Kitasatosporales; family Streptomycetaceae; genus Streptomyces; species Streptomyces sp. NPDC107517. Next base: position 744,977 of record NZ_JBVJPM010000002.1, read on the forward strand.
CGTTCGGCCCGAGCAGGGCGAACACGGTGCCGGCCGGGATGTGCAGGTCGATGCCGTCGAGGACGGTCTTGTCGCCGTACGACTTGCGCAGATCGGCGGTGGAGACGGCGGCGGGCGGCTGCTGGCCGCCGGCCAACATGGGCGTGGGCATGACAGATGAAGGCATGGAGCCCTCCCGATCGAAGGCGTGGTGGTGGAGTGGTGAGCGGTGAAGTGGCCGGTGGCGTAAGGAACTCGGGGCGGGTCAGGCCCGGGCGCGGCGGATGTCGATGTTGCCGAACTTGGTCCGGGCGCGGACCTCGACCGTTTCCTCGCTCTTCTCCGGGCTGTCGGACGCGGTGAGCGTGTTGCGCACCTGTCCGTTGCCCGAGCCGGCGTCGAGCCAGGCGGCCGTGCCCTCGCGGATGCCGATGTCGATGGCGCCGTAGGAGGTCTCCAGCTGGACGGTGCCACGGGCCACGTCACCCACGCGCAGGGTGCCGTGGGCGGTGGTCGCGGTGACCGAGCTCTCGGCGCGCCGGATGTCGATGTCGCCGTTGGCGCCGCTCACCCGCAGATCACCGATCGCGGTGCCGACGCTCGTGGAGCCGTGCGAGTTCTTCAGGACGGCAGGGCCGTCCACGACACCGATGCGCAGGCTGCCGGAGCTGGTGGTGATCTCGGCCAGGCCCTCGACCTGGTCCACGGTGATCGAGCCGTGCGACGCGGTCAGCTGGAGCGGGCCCGTCGAGTCCAGGCGGACGTCACCCGACGACGTCTTCACGCGGACCTCGCCGAGCCGGCCCTCGCCGAGCACCTGGGTCCAGGAGCCGGTCGTGTCGATGCGGGAGCCGGTGGGCAGTTCGACCGTCACGTCGACGCTGCCGGTGGGCCCGACGAGGTAGCGCCCCTTGGGTGTCCTGATGGTCAGCACGCCGTTCGCGTAGGTGACCTCGGTCTGCTCGGCGACCCGCACGTCCTTGTCCTTCTTCGGGTCGCGGGGCCGCATCTCGACGACCGTGTCGAGGCGGTCGCTCGCGGAGAACTGGATGGAACCGGCGGCCACGTTGGCGATGACCGAGATCGGCTGGGGCGTGTCGAAAGAAGGCATGGCTGTCCCGTCCTCTTGGGTCTCAGGGTGAAGTTCCGGGTGAATTCGGGCGGGCGGAATGCGCGGCTAGCGCACCCAGCCCGTGAAGCTCTGTCCGACGGTGCGGGTGGTGCGGGTGGCCTGGGGGTTTCCCGGTGTACGTGACGGGGTGCCGCCGTCGACCGCGGCCGACACGGCTCGTACCAGCCACGCGTTGACCGACAGGCCCTCGCGGCTCGCGGCCTCCTCGGCGCGCGTCTTGAGGTGGGCGGGCAGGCGCAGATTGACGCGGGCGGTGCCGCCGTCGTCTCCGTCGGCGGGCGCCGGGGCCGGTGCCTTGAGCGGCTCGGCGGGCCCGCTCCTGTCCTCGTACGTCTCCTCGGGCGCCGGCCGCGTCACGACGAAGTCCGGGTCGAGCCCGCGCAGCCGTACGTCGACCGAGCCGGGGGCGAGTTCGCGGGTGATCTCGTCCATCGCGGCGGAGAGCACGTTGAGCATCGTCAGGCGGGTCGCCGACTCCAGGGGGGCGGTGAGCCGCTCGGCCAGCTCGCGGGCTTCTTCGCCGCCGGCTTCGGCGGCCACCGCGAGTTCGCGGCGGAGGTTGTCGACATACGGCGTGAGGTCCATGACGTCATAGTGGCACCACTTTGGCGCCATGCGCAAGCGTGTGAGGCGAGTGATTGTGGGGTGGAGTTAGCGAAGTAGTCCTGACCTGCGAAAATGTGGTGACGCCGAGTTGTGTCAATGCGACGCCATGTGGAGTCCCGTGGGTCCTCGCGCCTCGGATGGCGCCGCGTGGCACCGCGTGGCGCCGCGTGGCACCAGGCGGTGCCATGTAGTGCCACGTGACGTCACGCTGCTCCATGGGGCGTCATCGGAGCCCGCGCCGGGGCGAGCGGCTCACTTCTCGGCTTCGCCGACTCGCCGAACAATCGACTCGCCTGGACAAAAAAAGTTTTCGGTGAGACGGTGGGGTCATGTTGGACGTCACCGTGATCGAGGACCCGGCGGCAGCCGCGGTCTCCCTCGACCCGATCAGGGCCCGGCTGCTCGCGGAGCTGGCCGCCGGACCCGCATCCGCCGCGATGCTCGCCCCCAAGGTCGGCCTGCCGCGCCAGAAGGTGAACTACCACCTCAAGGCGCTGGAGAAGCACGGCCTGGTCGAGCTGGCGGGGGAGCGGCGCAAAGGGAATGTCACCGAGCGCCTCATGCGGGCCACGGCCGCCTCGTACGTGATCTCACCGGTCGCGCTCGGCGCCGTGCGGCCCGACCCGGACCGGGCCCGTGACCAGCTCTCCGCGCGCTGGCTGCTCGCCGTCGCGGCACGTCTCGTACAGGACGTCGGAGCGCTGCTCACCGGGGCCGCCAAGGCGAAGAAGCGCCTGGCCACCTACGCGCTCGACGGCGAGGTCAGGTTCGCGTCCGCCGCGGACCGGGCCGCGTTCATCGAGGAACTGACCCAAGGGGTCGGCGCGCTCGTCCGCAAGTACCACGACGGATCCGCCGAGGGCGGCCGTGACCACCGCGTGGTCATCGCCGTGCATCCCTCGCTGAAGGATCCGCAGCCCCGACCGTCCCTCGAAGACTGACCGCACTGAGCGCACTGACCGCACCAAGGAGTTACCACCATGACGAACGAACCCAGGGAATTCGAGATCGCCCGCGAGTTCGAGGTCGACGCCACCCCCGAGCAGGTCTGGGAGGCACTCACCTCGGGCACCGGCGGCTGGCTGTGGCCGATGGAGTACGAGCCGAAGGAGGGCGGCCGCGGCCCCCACGGCGCGACGATCACCGCGTGGGACCCGGAGCACCGGCTCACCGCCCGCTCGGACAACCCGGAAGCGCTGCCCCCGTTCCAGACCCTCAACCAGCTGGACCACGTCATCGAGGCCCGTGACGGCGGCAGCCGTGCCTGGGTCCGCTACGTCCACAGCGGGATCTTCGTCGACAACTGGGACGACTACTACGACGGCGCCGACAAGCACACCGACTTCTACCTGCACACGCTGCGCCAGTACCTGACGCACTTCGCGGGCCGACCCGTCGCCTTCACCATGTTCGACGGGCCCGCTGCCTCGGCGAACCCCGAGGCGCTCGCCGCCGTCGGCCGCGCCCTCGGCCTGCCCGACGACGCCACCGAGGGCACCAAGCTGCGCGTCCGGGGCCCCGGCGGCGAGACCCTGGAAGCCGTGCTCGACTACCGCAACCCGTACTTCATCGGCCTGCGCACCGACGACGCCCTGTACCGCATCTTCGGCCGCGGCCGCTGGGGCGCGCCCGTCGGCATCGTCGTCCACGACTTCGCGCCGGACGCCGACGCCGCGCAGGACGAGACGGCCTGGCGCGGCTGGCTGGACGGGGTCTTCGCCTGACGACCCCGCCCGCCGGACGGCCCGCAGGTGCTGCGTACAGACCTGCAGGTGCCGCGTACAGACCCGCAGGTGCTAGGGACGGAACCGCAGCACCTGCGGGTCGTGGTCGCTGATCTGGTCGTTGAACTCACTGTTGATGTGCACGCTGTCGTACGCGAAGTCGTCGTGCCGGATCGAGGGGCTGATCAGGATCTGGTCAAGAACCTGGCTGTTGCCCTGGTAGTCGTACGTGTAACGCTCGCTCCGCGGCAGGGACTTGATCGCGGACCACAGGGCGCCGCCGTCCTCCAGGCGCTGCGCGGTGCCGGAGAACTCGAAGTCGTTGATGTCGCCGAGGGTGACGACGTCGGCGTTCTTCTGCGCCTTGAGGATCTCCTTGACGAAGCCGTTCACCGCGTCCGCCTGCGCGTGGCGCTGGGTCTCCGAACTGCGCGCCGGCGGCTGGTACTGGGCCGTCAGGCCCTGGTCGCCGCCCTTCGACGCGAAGTGGTTGGCGATCACGAAGACGGTCTTGCCGCGGAAGACGAACTCGCCCGCGAGCGGCTTGCGGCTGTTCTTCCACGCCTCGTCGGCCGGGGCGATCCGGCCCGGCGACGCGGTCAGCGCGGCCCGCCCGTGCGTCCGCGTCACGCCCACCGGCGTCGTGGAGTCGCCGCCCGCGCGGTCGGTGAACGAGACGCGATCGGGGTTGAAGAGGAACACCTGGCGGATGTTGCCGCCGGGCTCGCCGCCGTCCTGGTCGTTGACCGGGTCGACGGAACGCCAGTCGTACTTCGGGCCGCCCGCGGCGACGATCGCGTCGATCAGCTTGTTCACGGTGACGTCCGCGGCGACCGTGCCGTCGTCCTTCGCGCCGTTGTTGTCCTGGATCTCCTCCAGGGACACGACGTCGGGCGACTGGAGGTGGTCGACGATCGCGGCCGCGTGCGCGGCGAACGTGCCGTCGCCCGGGTCCAGGTTCTCGACGTTGTACGTGGCCACGGCCAGCTCGCCGCGCTGCTGCCTGCGCGTCGTCTCCCGCTCCAGGCCCCCCTTGTCCAGGGTGCCGAGCTCCCGCGCGACCAGCGTGTAACCGCCGAACTGGGTGTAGTCCAGGGGGCCTTCGGTCCGGCCCGCCAGGGTGTCCCCGACGTTCGCCGCGGGGAAGTCGGCGACCGTGCCGAGCGACTGGATCTGGAGGCGGCCCGTGTTCTGGGACCCGTACGAGCCGTAGACGGTGCCGCCGCGGCGCGTGGGGTTCTCGTGCGGCTTGACCGTCACCCACAGCTCGGCGTACGCGTCGGAGGCGGTGACGACGCGGGAGGAGCCGACGCGTACGTTCATGCCCTCCAGGGACTCGTAGAGGTCCAGGGCGTACGCCGACGGGCGCAGCGGCAGCGCGTTGACCGAGCCGTTCGCCGCCGGGTCGCCGGCCGGGGCGTACGCGGCGGGGACCGACTTCGCGTCGATGACCGTGGCGGCCGGGAGCGCGTTGCCCGACGAGACGACCGTGACCGTCGGCTTGGTGATCTCCGTGACGGACTGGTTTCCCGACGAGGCGCCGCCGGGGACGTACTCCGAGACCGTGCCCGAGACCGTCACCGCGTCGCCGGTGACGGCCTTCGGGGCCGAGCTGGTGAAGACGAAGACGCCCTCGCTCGTGGCGGGGTCGGCGTCGGGGGCCGTGTCTTGCATCCAGAAGCCCTTGGACGAGCCGTAGCTCCTGACGCCCGTGACCACGCCGGCCACGTCTGTGACCTGCTTCCCGGCCAGCGGGGACATCCGGGTCGTGCCCTGGATGTCATGGATGCGTATCGCGTCCGCGTGCGCGGGTGAGGTGAGGACGACGGCGGAGACGGTGGAGCAGACGGCGGCGACGGTCAGCGCGGCGAGGCGCGACGAGTGCGTGCTCGGCAAGGGGTCCCTCCGGGGACGTGTGTGAGGCGCCGGGACGAGGGTGGAGCGAGTGGCCGCTCCGCGCTCTTCTACGCGCGTAAATGTCTTGTGGAGCAAGGGGAGTTGTCAAGGTTCCACCGGTGTACGGTTTCTGACGGGTACATGAACCGGGCGGCATGCTGCCAAATCCGTCTAGGCTGAGCGGTCGCACAACACGTCCGGAGGAGAACAAGGCGATGTCAGACAGCTCCCCCCTGCCGCCGGCGAGGCTGCGCCCCGAAGCGGAACTCGCGCGCGACGCCCTCGCCACCCCGCTGCTCTCCCGCGCGGTGCGGCTCGCCCGCTGGGCGGGACCCGCGACCCGGGTCGGCGCGGGCGGCGAACTCGTCGAGGAACAGCTGCCCGCCGCGGCGCTCGAACTCGGGCTCGGCGCCGATGCCGACGGGGCCGCCGAAGCCAGCGAGGCATGGCGGGTCGCGGTCGACACCGGGCTCGTGGAGGTCGTGGACGAGGAGGAGGGCACCGTCGCCGCGGGCGAGGACCTCGCCGTCGTCGCCTCCGGCAGCCCGCAGGACATCCTCGGCCTCTGGCTCGGCGCCCTGGACACCGCCCTCGCCGACGCGAGCATCCCGGACCTGGACGACCTCGTCGACGTCCTGGAGGAGACCGGTGAGGTCGACTTCTCGCAGCTCGACTGGGACCCCGACGCGGAGGCCGAGTTCCTCGAAGGCGTCCTCGGCAACCTCTATCTCCTGACCGTCACCGAGGGCGGCGCCGGCGACGAACCCGTCCCGCTGCCCGCCCTCGCCGCGTCGATGATCGTGCCCGACGACATGGGTGAACCCACGGACGACGTCCTGGAGCAGGTGTCGGACGCGATGCTGAAGCTGGACGACCAGTTCCGGCTGCTCGTCCCGGTGGGGCTCGTCGAGTTCCAGCCGGTCGACGAGGCCCTGATGGCGGAGATCGGGGACGGCGAGGGGGTCGACGAGCCCGACGCCTTCGACGACTCGGACGTCACGCGGTACGGCATGGTGCGCCTCACCCCGCTCGGGCTGTACGGCGTCCGCGCGCGCATGATCGACGCGGGCCTCGACGCGCCCGTCGTCGGCGACCTCGTGGACAAGGGCGCCGACACGCTGCTCGACGGCACGTCGTCGTTCCCGCAGGCCGCCGCGCAGGCCGAGATCGAGCAGTGGCTCGCACGGCGCCAACCGCTCGTGGCGGCACGGGAGTTGCTGGCCGCGGCGCGCGGTACGGACACCGGGGCGCCGCTGCGGCGGCTGCGCTGCCAGCAGGCGCTGTCCCTCGTGGGCGGCGAGGCGGAGCCGGCGCTCAGGGAGGTGCTCGACGACGCGGAGCTGGGCGGCCTCGCGCGGGTCTGGCTCGCCGAGCAGGGGACGAGCGACGTGCCTCCGCCGCCGGAGTCCCTGATCTTCTGGCTCACCGTCGACACGATCGCGGCGCAGCTCGCCCTGGAGGGCAATTCCGACGAGCTCCAGGGCCTGGTCGAGGGGCTCGCGGCGCAGCACCGCGGGTTCTTCGCGGCGGCGTGGAAGGTGGACCACCCGGCGACGGCGGACGTCCTGGAGGCGATGGGGCGCCTGCATCCCGACAAGAAGGTGGCCAAGGAGGCCCGCAAGGCGGCGTTCAAGGCGCGGTCCGCGCAGGGCGGATGACGACGGCGGGGCACTGACGGGGGCGGGGCGCGAGGACGCGCTCCGCCCCTTTCGCGTACGGCCCTTCGCACCCGTCCCGACACCGGGCCCGCCGACGACCGTGAACGTGTTCGCTCTGCCGGCGTCGTACGGAGTTCAACCCGCGTTCAGGCATGACGGGGAACGTGTGGCCGAAACGGCATCAGCGCCCGCTCCACCGCCACAGCCACCCGGTAACAGGAGACACCATGTCGCTCACCCGCAGGGACTTCACGAGACGCTCCGCCGCCACCGGCGCGGGAATCGCCCTGGCCGGCACCGTCGGCGCGCTCGCCACCGCTCCCGGTGCGCTGGCGGCCGAAGGAGAGTACGAGGACATCGCGCACACCGAGGGCCACGAGGACCACCACCACGGTGTCGGCTACGGCCCGCTCGTGGACGACCCCGAGGGCCTGCTCGCGCTGCCCGCCGGATTCTCGTACCGCGTCATCACGTACACGGGCAGGACGACGCTGGAGTCGGGCGAGTCGACGCCGTCGAACCACGACGGCACCGCCACCTTCGACGGTCCCCGCGGCGCCACGCTGCTCGTCAACAACCACGAGATCGGCGGCGCCCGCACCAAGGCGAAGTACCCGGTGCCGCTCGCCGAGGGTCTCGTCTACGACCCGGCCGCCGCCGGTGGCTGCACGGTCGTCGAGGTCCGCCGCGACGGACACGTCGCCGAGTGGGTCGGCATCGCCGGCACCGCCACCAACTGCGCCGGCGGGCGCACTCCTTGGGACACCTGGCTGACCTGCGAGGAGACCGAGGACAAGGCCGGCGCCAACGGCATGACCAAGGACCACGGCTACGTCTTCGAGGTCGACCCCGCGGACAGGCGGGCGAATCGCGAGCCCAAGCCGATCAAGGCCTTCGGCCGGTACGCCCACGAAGCCGTCGTGATCGACCCCAAGCGCGGCCACGCCTACCTCACCGAGGACGCGGCCGGCCCCAACGGCCTGCTCTACCGCTGGACCCCGCCGAAGGGCTTCCACCACGGCCGCGGCAAGCTGCGCACGCTCGCCGACGACGCGGGCGTCCTCCAGGCCACCAAGTGCTTCGACTCCGGCGGCCGCTTCGTCGACGACCTGTCGCGCGCCACGCAGATCGGCACCGTCTACGGCGTCGACTGGATCGACGTGCCCGACCGCGACGCCAAGACGGTCTCCGTGCGCAAGCAGTTCGCCGCCGGCGAGGTCACCCGCGCCCGCAAGCTCGAAGGCATGTGGTGGGCCGACGGCGGCACGTACATCGTCTCCTCGTTCGCCCGTGAGGAGAGCCCCGTCCAGCACGACGGACAGGTCTGGTTCTACGACCCCAAGCGCCGGACCCTGACGCTCAAGGTCCTGCTCGGTGTGAACGCGGACCCCTCCAAGGACGGCGCCTTCGACGGCCCGGACAACATCACGGTCTCCCCGTACGGCGGCCTCGTCATCGCCGAGGACGGCAACGGCATCCAGCACCTGTTCGGCGCGACCGACAGCGGACGCACGTACCCGATCGCGCGCAACGAGCTGAACATCGGCACCGAACAGGAGCCGGAGTACAGCGAGTTCACCGGCGTCACGTTCTCGCCCGACGGACGGACCCTCTACGCGAACATCCAGACCCCGGGCATCATGCTCGCCATCACGGGGCCGTGGAAGCGCCAGCGCTCGAACTGATCACGCTCCACCCGAAGTGGCTGACGGCTGACCTCCGGCCGGCACCCGACCTCCGGCCGACGCGCACGCACCTGCCGTGCGCGTCGGCCGCGGTCGTCCCCCGATCAGTCCTGCTCCTCCGCCGACAGCCTCTCCGCGAGCGACTCCTCGTGCACGTGGATGAGCGCCGCGACCTCCTCCTGCTCCCACCAGGGGTACGGGGTCGCCCGGGCCACGCACCAGGCCAGGACCTCGGGGACCGTCGGCCGGGCGTAAGGGGACTTGGCCAGGCAGCCGCCGAGGAACGCCTCCCACTCCTGGTCCGGGACCCCGACCAGGTCGGGCTCCTCGTGCAGCGTGCGGTGGATGACGTGCGGGGCGTTGCCCGCGCCGTGCGGATTGCGGCCCGTCGCGCAGAGGCCGAGCAGCGCGCCGAGCGCGAACACGTCCGCGGGGGCGCCGGCCGGGACGGCGTGGGTGATCTGCTCGGGCGCCATGAACCCGGGGGAGCCGACCGGTTCGCCGATGCCGGGCGTCCCGCCGCCCGGGACCGCCGCCTTCGCGACCCCGAAGTCGATGACCTTGGGCCCGGCGGCCGTCACGACGACGTTCGCCGGCTTGAGATCGCCGTGCACGAGCCCCGTCGCATGGATCGCCGTGAGCGCCCCGGCGAGCGAGGCGCCGATCGCGGCGAGAGCACCCGGGTCCGGCAGGCCGAGCGCGGCCACGGCCTCGGACAGCGAGGGCCCCACGCAGAACTCCGCCGCGGTCCAGGGCACCGACGCCTCGGGGTCGGCGTCGAGCACGGCCGCGGTGAACGGCCCCCGCACGGCCCGCGCCGCCTCGGTCTCCCACCGGTACCGCGCCCTGAACAGCGGCTCGGCGGCGAGAGGCTCCCGCACCGTCCTGACCACCACGACCTGGCCCGCCGGTGAGCGCGCGAGGTGCGCGGTCCCCGTGCCGCCGTCGCCGAGCTGACTGACGAGGCGGTAACCCGCGAGACGCACCATGGAACGCCATCCTCCTGTACGGCTTCGAACAGCGGTACCGCGGCTCGCCGCCGGCGGGCAGGGACTCCCGGAAGACCCGGGCCGCCGAGTACCGCCGACGATCACTGCGACGCCGGGCGGGCACCGGGGGGTTCCCGCGAGCGGCATCGGTATCTCACACCTCAGTTCATGGAGCGCGCCCACCTCGGCGGCCGGCCCGCCCTGAACGCCTGCAGCGCGTTGTTCCAGTGATCTGCGTCGCTGCAAAAGCTCATGCCGGAGGGCTCAGGCGCAGGTGAGCGCAGGTCGAGAGGGGTGTGTCACGGACATCGTCACCGAAGTGTGAGGACGTAGGCGTAGTGTCCGTGGGTGCGCGGGGCGCATACTCGTTGAATGACAAGGCCCCCCAGTACGCGCCGCCACCTTCCGGGCAGCCCCTTCAACGTTCCGGCAAAGCCCGCTCCGCCGGTAGAGCAGTTCGCCGTGGGCGACCGCGTTTCCCATGATCAGTACGGCCTCGGCAGGATCATCGGGGTCGAGGGCGAAGAAGCCGTGCTCATCGACTTCGCCGGGCAGCAGGGCCGGTTCCTGAGCCCGTTCTCCAAGCTGTCCAAGCTCTGACGTATCCGACGCTTCGGACCCGGCGCCCTGGATTCGGGGGTCGTGTCCACGGCTTCGGCGGCTGACGCCAAGAGGCGGTCTGCGGCACGGATTTTCGTGCCGCGGGCCGCCTCTGTCGTGTCCGCCCGTCACCCCTCGTGACGTCCCGGATCCCGGCGGCAACCCCTCGCTCGCATGAGCGAGGGACTGCCGTCCTCGGCGCGCCTGTGCCGCCGGCCGTTCTCAGAGCGCCTGTGCCGCCGGCTTGACCATGCCACGCACCGTCCGCGACTTCACGAAGTCGCCCATGGCCGTCATGTCCCACTCGCCGGAGAACTGACGGATCAGCTTCGCCATCATCACGCCCGTCTGCGCCTCCGCGTTCGTCAGGTCGAAGCGGACCAGCTCCTCGCCCGTCGCCGCGTCGATGAGCCGGCAGTACGCCTTGGCGACCTCGGTGAACTTCTGGCCCGAGAACGAGTTCACCGTGAACACCAGGCCCGTCACCTCCTGCGGGAGCCGGCCCAGGTCGACGACGATGACCTCGTCGTCCCCGCCGCCCTCGCCCGTGAGGTTGTCGCCGGAGTGCTTGATCGCGCCGTTCACGATCGAGAGCTTGCCGAAGTAGCAGCTGTCCACGTGGTTGCGCTGGGGGCCGAAGGCGATGACCGACGCGTCCAGGTCGATGTCCTTGCCGCGGAACGCGGGCTCCCATCCGAGGCCCATCTTGACCTGCGAGAGCAGCGGCTGTCCGCCCTTGACCAGGGACACCGTCTGGTTCTTCTGGAGGCTGACGCGGCCCTTGTCCAGATTGATCTTCCCGGCGCCGGGAGCGGGAGCGGCGGGCGGGGCGGCCGGGGCTGCGGTGGGCGCGGGCGGTGCCACACGCGGGTCGACCGGGGGAGTGGTCGGCGCGGGCATGGCCTGTACGGGCTGCGCCGGCGTGGGGGCCGGGGCCGGCGCCGCGGGCTCCTCGACGCTCACGCCGAAGTCCGTGGCGATGCCCGCCAGGCCGTTCGCATAGCCCTGGCCCACCGCGCGCGCCTTCCACGCGCCGTTACGGAGGTAGATCTCGATGATCACGAGAGCCGTCTCGGTGCCGAGCCGCGGCGGTGTGAACGTGGCCAGCACGGAGCCGTCGTCGCCCTTGATCGTGGCCGTGGGCTCGATGCCCTGGAAGGTCTGGCCGGCCGCGTCCGGGCTCGCGGTGACGACGATCTTCTCGATGCCCGGCGGCACGGCGGACGTGTCCACCACGATCGCGTCCGGTGCCGTGCCGCCGCCCGAGCGGTAGGTCACGCCCGGGCCCGAGGGCTGGTTGTAGAAGATGAAGTCGTCGTCGGAACGCACCTTGCCGTCGGCGGTGAGCAGCAGGCCCGAGACGTCGAGCCGCACCGGGGCGGCGACGTCCACCGCCACGCGGGCGGTGGACAGCGGGATGTTCGAGCCGGGGGTCATAGCGGTCATGCCGGGGTAACGAGCGATACGGCTTTGCCGTTCCCTTACCTGCCGATGACTTCGCACCGATGGCTCACGGCACCACCACGATCTTGCGCCCCACCCCGGACGCGAACTGGTCGAGCGCCCGCGGATACGCGTCGAGCGGCAGCCGGTCGCTGATGAACACGTCCGGGTCGAGGACACCGCCCGCGAACAGTTCGGCGGCCCGCTCGTAGCTGTGCAGGACGGCCATCGAGCCGGTGATGGTGATCTCCTGGTTGTAGATCCGGTACGGGTCGATGGACACGCGCGTCGCGTAGTCCGCGACGCCGAACTGGAGGAAGGTCCCCGCCTTCGCGACGCGTTCGAGACCGTCCTGGATCGCGCCCGCGTTGCCCGTCGCGTCGATGACGACGTCCCAGCCCTGCGGCCGGTCGAGCTCGTCCGCGTTCGCCCCGGACCCCGACACGCCCAGCGTGCGGGCGGTGGCGAGCCGGTCCGCGTTGAGGTCCACGACATCGACGCCGGCGGCGCCGGTGCGCTTGGCGAGCTCCAGCATCATCAGGCCCATCGTCCCGGAGCCGTAGATCAGCACATGGGCGCCGAGGCGCGAGTTCAGCACGTCGTAGCCGCGCACGGCGCACGACAGGGGCTCGATGAGGGCCGCGTCCTCGGTGCGGACGTGGTCGGGGAGGCGTACGCAGTTGGCCACGGGCGCGACGGCGTACTGGGCGGCGCCGCCCGCGGTGGTGACGCCGATCGCGGCCCACCGCTCGCACAGGTTGTTGTGGCCCGAGCGGCAGTAGCGGCACTCGTAGCAGTACAGCGACGGGTCGACGGCGACGCGGTCGCCGACCGACACCTCGCGCACGTCACGCCCGAGGCCGACGACCAGGCCCGCGAACTCATGACCGGGCACCACCGGCAGCGTCGGCGCGAACTCGCCCTGGAGGATGTGCAGATCGGTGCCGCACAGCCCGCACGCCGCGACCTCCACGACGACGTCACGCGGCCCCGGCGTGGGGTCGGGGACCTGGGTGACCACTGCCTTGCCGGCGGACTCGATGACGGCGGCCTTCATTTCACAGCTCCCAACGACAGGCCCTGGACCAGTTTGTCCTGGGCGGCGAATCCCGCGGCGAGTACCGGCAGGGAGACAACGAGGGACGCGGCGCACACCTTCGCCAGGAACAGGCCCTGGCTCGTGATGAAGCCGGTCAGGAAGACGGGCGCGGTCTGGGCGACGACACCGCTGAGCACGCGCGCGAAGAGGAGTTCGTTCCAGCTGAAGATGAAGCAGATCAGCGCGGTCGCGGCGATGCCCGGCATGGCGATGGGGGCCACCACACGCGCGAGGAGGGTCGGCAGGCGCGCCCCGTCGATCCGCGCGGCCTCGATGACCGCGATCGGCACCTCGGCGAGGAACGACTGCATCATCCACACGGCGATCGGCAGGTTCATCGACGTGTAGAGGATGACCAGGAGCCAGATGTTGTCGAGCATCCCGGCGTTCTTGGCGAACAGGTAGATCGGCAGGAGGCCCGCCACGACGGGGAGCATCTTCGTCGACAGGAAGAAGAACAGGACGTCGGTCCACTTCTTCACGGGCCGGATCGACAGCGCGTACGCGGCAGGCAGGGCCAGGACCAGGACGAACAGGGTCGAGGCGAGTGACGCCACCGTCGAGTTGACGAGCGCGGGCCACGGGCTGGCGCCGCCCGCCGTGCCGAAGAAGTCGCGGTACCCGTCGAGGGTGAGGGAGGCCGCGAACGAGGGCGGGTTGGTGGCGGCGCTCTCCTCCGAGTGGAAGGACGTCAGCACCATCCAGGCGATGGGCAGGAAGAACAGGATGCCGGTGAGCCAGGCGACGAGCCCCAGCTGCCCTTTCAGGCGCGGGATGCGGAGATTCATGCGCGGGACGCCTCCTCACGGAACAGCGACGACACCACGCGCAGCGCGAACGTCGCGATGATGATCGAGCCGATGACGACCAGGACGCCGGCGGCCGACGCGAGGCCGTTCTCGTGGGCCTGGTAGAAGCTCTGGTAGACGGTGTACGGCAGGTTGGCGGTGCCGAGGCCGCCCGAGGTGATCGTGAAGACGGCGTCGAAGTTCTGCACGATGTACACCGAGCCGAGCAGGGCGCCCAGTTCGAGGTAGCGGCGCAGATGGGGCAGCGTCAGATACCGGAAGACCTGCCAGTTGCCCGCGCCGTCCATCCGGGCCGCCTCGATCAGTTCGGGGGAGCGCGACTGCAGGCCCGCGAGCAAGATCAGCATCATGAACGGAGTCCACTGCCACACCAGGGCCGTCTCGACGGCGAGCAGCGGGGTGTTGGAGATCCAGTCGGGCTGGGGGCCGCCGACGTAGTGCAGCAGGCCGTTGAGGAGCCCGTACTCGGGGTTGTACAGGACGTGCTTCCACAGCAGCGCGGCGGCGACGGGGACCAGCAGGAACGGCGCGATGAGGAGCGTGCGCACGAGGCCGCGGCCGCGGAACTTCCGGTCGAGGAGCAGCGCGAGGCCGAGCCCGACGACCAGGCTCACGATGACGACGGTCGCCGTCAGCAGGATCGTCGTCAGGACGGACCTGCGCAGGTCCGCGTCGGTGAGCACCTCGCTGTAGTTGGCGAACCAGGTGAAGCGGCGGGCGTCCGGATACAGGGCGTTCCAGTCGAAGAACGAGATCACCAGCGTCGCCACGAAGGGCAGCTGGGTCACCACGATCATGAACACGAGGGCGGGCAGGAGGGGGGCCCTGGTGGCCCAGGCGCGCAGCCGGCCCGGGGACTTGGCGGTGCCCACGCGCGCGTGGGCGACGGGAACGGTCGTGGTCGCGGTCATCGTCCCTCGTACTCCTTCGCGATCTCGTCGGCGAGCTTCTGGGACTTGTTCAGGGCGGTGCCGACCGACTGACGTCCGGCGATGGCCGCGCTGATCTCCTGCGAGACCTTGGTGCCGAGGTCGGTGAACTCGGGGATGCCGACGAACTGGATGCCGGGCGCGGGCCGCGGCTGGACGCCGGGGTCGCGGGGGCGCGCCCCTTCGATGGCCGCGCGCGTCACGTCCTGGAAGGCGGCGGCCTCCTTGCGGTACTCCGGGTTGGTGTACGTCGAGGCGCGCTTGCCGGCCGGCACGTTCGACCAGCCGATCTCCTTGCCGACCAGGTTCTCGTAGCCCTTGCCCGACGCCCAGGAGACGAACTTCCACGCCTTGTCGGGGTTGCGCGAGGCGTTCTGCACGCCCCAGGCCCAGGTGTAGAGCCAGCCGGAGCTCTCCGTCTTCTCGACCGGCGCGGACACGTAGCCGATCTTGCCCTTGACCGGGGACTTCGCCGATTCGAGCGAACCGGCGGCGGCCGTGGCGTCGTACCACATGGCCGTCTTGCCCTGGGTGAGGTTGTTGAGGCACTCCGCGTAGCCGGACTGGGCCGCTCCGGACTCGCCGTGCTCACGGACGAGGTCCACGTAGAAACGGGTCGCCCTCTCGAATCCGGGCGAGGTGAGCTGCGCCTTCCAGTTCTTGTCGAACCAGGTGCCCCCGAAGGTGTTCACCACCGTCGTCAGCGGCGCCATGAGCTCGCCCCAGCCGGGCAGGCCGCGCAGGCAGATGCCCTTCATCCCGGGCTCGGCGCCGTCCGCCTTCGCGGCGAGGTCGGCGACCTGCCGCCAGGTGGGGTGCGCGGGCATGCGCAGGCCCTTCCTCGCGAAGACGTCCTTGCGGTACATGAGGAAGGACGACTCGCCGTAGAACGGCTGGCCGTAGAGCTTCCCGTCGTCCCCCGTCAGCGACTCGCGCATCGGCTTCAGGATGTCCCGCTCGTCGTACGCGCTGTCCTTGCGCGCGTACGAACCCAGCTCGTGCAGCCAGCCGTTGCGGGCGTAGATGGGGATCTCGTAGTTGCTCAGCGTCGCGACGTCGTACTGGCCCGCCTGGTTGGCGAAGTCCTGGCTGATCTTGTCGCGGACGTCGTTCTCCGGCAGGACGGTGAAGTTGACCTTGATGCCGGTCTCCTTGGTGAAGTGCGCGGCGGTCAGCTTCTGCAACTCGGTCATCTGCGGGTTGTTCACCATCAGGACATTGATGGAGTCACCGCCCGAGCCGGTCCCGCCGGCCCCGGCCCAGCAGCCGGAGAGCAGCGGGGCGAGCAGCGTCCCTGCGGCGGCCGCGGCGCACAGCGCGCGCGGCCTCCGTCGGCTCTGGGTTCGCATGAATGCTCCTGAACGTATGAGGCAATGGTGGAGAAAGGCGGAGGAAAGGGGTACGCCGGGGTGTGCGGAACCCGTCGGCGTACGCAGGCGGGGGCGTCAGACCCGGATGACCTGGGGCCCCTGCAGCGCATAGCGGTGAGCCTCGGACGCGGGCAGCTGCGTGCTGGTCACGATCGCCTCCAGCGAGGAGACCGGCGCGAACCTGCAGAAGCTGACCGCCCCGAACTTGGTGTGCACACCCGCGAACACGGTGCGCCGGGAGGCCCGCACGGCCTGCGCCTTCACCTCGCTGACCGCGGGGTCGGGCGTGGTCAGGCCGTGCTCGCGCGAGATGCCGTTGGCGCCGATGAACGCCAGGTCGATCACGAATCCGGCGAGCATCTTCGTCGTCCAGTGGTCGACCGTGGCCAGCGTGCCGGAGCGCACCCTGCCGCCGAGCAGCAGCACCGTCGTGTTCTCCGCCTCGGCGAGTGCGCCCGCCGTGGCCAGAGACGCGGTGACCACGGTCAGCGGCCGGTCCCGCGGCAGGGCCTCGGCGATGAGCTGGGGCGTGAACCCCTCGTCGACGAAGACGGTCTCCGCGTCCCCGATCAGCTCGGCCGCCGCGGCGGCGATCCGGCGCTTCTCCGGGACGTGCATGGTGGTGCGGAAGGCGAGCGTCGTCTCGAAACCCGCGCTCTCCACGGGATAGGCGCCGCCGTGCGTGCGCCGCACCAGGCCGTGGTCCTCCAGGGCCCGCAGGTCGCGCCGCACGGTCTCCTTCGCGACGCCGAGTTCGGCCGCGAGCACGGTGACGTCGACGGAACCGCTGCGGCGTGCGGCGCGCACGATCTCCCGCTGGCGTTCCTCCGCGCTCATGCTGTGCACCTCTCTGTGCGGTCCTGGCTGTACGGTCCGGGCGGGGGTCCTGCCCGCTGCCCGGGTCCGCCGCCCGTTCGGGCCCGTGCGGTGACTCTGGAAAATTTGTACAGCGGGCCCGCGGCCCTGACCAGGTTCGTTACCGGTCCGATGCTGCCCGTCTGTGCCCGTTCGCGACGGCACCTGCCCGCCACGGACCTGGGGCGGTACGCGGAAGCGGGCACGGCGATGCCCGTTCGGGGGACCGGGACCGCCCGTTCGCTGCCCGCCTGCCCCGTTCGCTTTGCGTCAAGGAGCGCCGGGAAGGCGTCAACAGTGCGTCATCGGCGGGGCCGCGGAGGGGGCCCACGGGCATAACGTCACTGCCGAAGCGCTCTTCCGTGAGCACGCTCGCGGCATCACGCTTCCGTCAGCACTCCTTCGTCACCCCCAGGAGCAGACATGAACGACCGCATCGAAGCCGACGACGCCGAACCCTGCGAACCCACCCCGGCCGGACCCCTGTTCGTCCCCGTCCGGCCGGGACCCGGGACCTGCGCGACCCGCCTCTTCCGCACCGCGCGCGGCGGCCGCACCGCCGTCGGCTTCACCAGCGAGCGCCTCCTCGTCGACGTGCTCGGCCCCGGGCAGCCGTGGATCAGGCTCGCCGAACCCGCCCTGCGCGCCCTCACGGGACCGGTGGGCGTCACCGAGCTCACCGTCGACCCGCGCCCGGCAGCCGCACACGCGGGCCGGCGTGGCTGAGAGGCCCGTCCACATGGCCGTCACGACCGTAACCGCCGCCGTCCCGGCGCAGTCGCCCGACGATCTCTCCGTCTGGCCCGCGACCACCGTCCGGGGCCCGCACGGCGACCCGACCGTCTCCGGAGTCGAACTCCGAGACGTGGCCGAGCAGTTCGGCACCCCCGTCTACGTACTCGACGAGACGGACGTGCGCGCACGCTGCCGCGCCTACCGCAGCGCCTTCCCCGGCGCCGACGTCCTCTACGCGGCCAAGGCCTTCCTGTGCCGCGCGATGGTCCACTGGGTCCACGAGGAGGGCCTCGGGCTCGACGTGTGCTCGGCGGGCGAGCTGGAGCTCGCCGTCATCGCCGGCCTGCCGCCCGAGCGGATCGTCTTCCACGGCAACGCCAAGAGCCCCGACGACCTGCGCGCGGCCCTGCGGCACGGCGTGGGGCGCATCGTCGTCGACTCGACCTCCGAGATCGCCCGCCTGGCCGCCTGCGTCCCCCGGGGCAGCCGGCAGCGCGTCATGGCGCGCGTCGTGCCGGGCGTCGCCGCGGGCGGGCACGCCGCGATCCGCACCGGGACGGACGACCAGAAGTTCGGCCTGTCCATCGCGGACGGCTCCGCGATGCACGCCGTGACCCGCCTCGTCGAGCAGCCGGGGCTCGAACTGACCGGACTGCACTGCCACATCGGCTCGCAGATCGACACCGTGAAGCCGTACGTCGTCGCCGTGCGCCACCTCGTCGGCCTGATGGCCCGCATCCGGGACCGGCACGGGATCACGCTGCCCGAGCTCGACATCGGCGGCGGCCACGCGGTCGCCCACCGGCCCGGCGAGCACCCCCTCGACGTGCCGGAGCTCGCCCGCCGCGTGCGCCGCGAACTGGCCGAGGCCTGCGCCCAGTCGGACCTTCCCGTGCCGCGCCTCGCCGTCGAGCCGGGCCGGGCCGTCGTGGCCCGCGCGGGTGTCGCCCTGTACCGGGTGCTCGCCGTGAAGCGCACCGGCGCCCATGTCTTCGTCGCCGTCGACGGCGGCATGAGCGACAACCCGCGGCCCGCGCTCTACGGCGTCCGCTACGTACCCCGTCTCGTCGGCAGGCGCTCCACGGCGGCCGTGCGCCCCGTCACGGTCGTCGGCCGGCACTGCGAGGCGGGCGACGTCCTCGCCTCGGACGCGCCGCTGCCGGACGACGTACGGCCCGGAGACCTCCTCGCCGTACCCGTGGCGGGTGCCTACCACCTGTCGATGGCGTCCGGCTACAACCTCGTGGGACGGCCGCCCGTCGTCGCCGTGGCGGACGGGCGCGCCAGGCTCCTGGTGCGCCGCGAGTCGGCCGAGGACCTCATGAGCCGCGACACAGGACTCTGAACCACCGCCTCAGTACGGCCAGATGGGCGGGTTCGTCACGAAGTGACCGCCCATCCGCGTGTGGTCGGGGTTGGCCGGGTCCAGCTCGCCGAACTCGGCGATCAGCTTCTCGGCGTACTGCTCCGAGTCGTCCTGCGGCTCGTAACCGAGTGCCCGCGCGGAGGACAGGTCCCACCAGACGCGCGTGTTGTCGGACGAGCCGTAGACGACCGTGTGCCCGACACCCTCGGCCCTGATCGCCGCGTCGAAGAGCCTCGCGCCGTCGCCCGGGCTCAGCCACACCGACATCATGCGTACGTTCGTCGGCTCCATGAAGCACGAGCCGATGCGCACGGACACGGTCTCCTGGCCGAACTTGTCCCAGTAGAACTGCGCGAGGTCCTCGCCGAACGACTTGGACAGGCCGTAGTAGGTGTCGGGGCGGCGGGGCGTGCCGACGGGAACGCGGGGGTCGCCGTCCGCGGGGCGGGGCGTGTAGCCGATCGCGTGGTTCGACGACGCGAACACGATGCGGCGCACGCCTTCCTCGCGCGCGGCCTCGTAGAGGTTGTAGAGCCCTTCGATGTTCGCCTTGAGGATCTTGTCGAAGCTGGACTCCAGGGAGATGCCCGCGAGATGGACGATCGCGTCCACGCCCCGCACGGCCTCGCGCAGGGCGTCCCGGTCCGCGAGGTCGGCCGTGATCGCGTCCGGCTCGCCCTCGATCGGGCGGGCGTCGAGGAGGCGCAGCTCGTAGCCGTAGGCCGGAAGCAGCCCGCGCATCAGGGTGCCGAGGCCGCCGGCGGCTCCGGTGAGCAGGACGGTGCGGGGAGCGGGCATGCGGGAGTCTCCTCGATTAGTCAGCCAGATGGCCGCATTCATGCACGGCATTCACATCCGTGGACACGCTAAAGATTGCCGCCGTGGGTAGTCAAGTCTCCCGCGGAGGCTCGAAATCCGCTGCCAGGATGCGAGTTGGCGCGCTTGACCCGCGCCCGGGGGCGGATTAGCGTGAGCGCGTTCAGAAATATAGACGCAAATCAGAACCGTGCACGCTAAGGGAGAGCCCGTGACGTCAGCCCCTCTCGCCGCTCGACTCAGCATCCCCAGCGGGCCGCTGTTCTTCCCGGTCACCGCCTTCGGCTCCGACGGCACGCTCGACCTCGACACGTTCCGCGTCCATGTGCGCCAGGGCGTCGAGGCCGGGGCCGCCGCGGTCTTCGCGTGCTGCGGAACGGGCGAGTTCCACGCCCTGACCCCCGAGGAGTTCCAGGCGTGCGTGGCCGCGGCCGTGGAGGAGACCGCGGGGCGGGTGCCGGTCGTCGCGGGGGCCGGGTACGGCACGGCCCTCGCCGTGCGCTACGCACGCCTCGCCGAGGAAGCCGGCGCCGACGGGCTCCTCGCGATGCCGCCCTACCTCGTGGTGGCCGGCCAGGAAGGACTGCTGCGCCACTACTCGGAGCTGGCCGACGCGACCTCCCTGGAAATCATCGTCTACCAGCGCGACAACGCCGTGTTCACCCCCGAGACCGTCGTCGCCCTCGCCCGCCACCCCAAGATCCTCGGCCTCAAGGACGGCCTCGGTGACCTCGACCTCCTCCAGCGCACCATCAGCGCCGTACGCGCCGAGGGGCTCAGCGACTTCCTCTACTTCAACGGCCTGCCCACCGCCGAGCTCACCGGCCTCGCCTACCGCGGCATCGGTGTCGGCCTCTACTCGTCCGCCGTGTTCTGCTTCGCGCCCGACATCGCCCTCGCCTTCCACACGGCCCTGCGCACCGGCGACGACTCCACGGCCAACCGCCTTCTCGACGGCTTCTACCGGCCGCTGGTCGAACTCCGCAACGAGGGCCGCGGTTACGCCGTCTCCCTCGTCAAGGCCGGGGTCCGGCTCACCGGCCTCGACGTCGGCGAGGTCCGCCCGCCCCTGCACGAGCCCACCGACGACCACGTCAAGCGGCTCGCCGGCATCGTCGAGCGCGGCCGCGTGCTCCTGGCCGGGACGGGGGACCGGGCGTGAGGGCGTCGGCCTTCGTCTACCCCTGGGACGTCAACGGCGACCCCGAAGCCGCCGGCCGCATCGCCGGCCTCGGCGTCCAGCAGGTCACCCTGGCCTCCGCCTATCACTCCACCCGCGCCCTGACGCCCCGTCACCCGCGTCATCGCGTCGTCACGGCGGAACACGCCGCGGTCCTCTACCCGCCGGGCGAGCGCTGGCAGGGCCGGGACCTGCGGCCGTACGAGGCGGGGGACTGGGCTCCCGGCGACGCCTTCGGGGAGGCCGCCGAGGCGCTCGCGGGCGCCGGGCTCGACGTCCACACCTGGGTCGTCCTCGCGCACAACTCCCGTCTGGGCGCGGAACGTCCGGACACCTCCGTCGTGAACGCCTACGGCGACCGCTACCCGTGGGCCCCCTGCATCGCACAGCCCGCCACGCGCGCGTACCTCGTCGACCTGGCGGCGGAGGCGGCCGTGCGGCCCGGCGCGCAGGGCACCGAACTCGAATCCCTCGGCTGGTACGGGCTCGCGCATCTGCACGCCCATGACAAGACCGCGGGCGTCGGCCTCGGCGACGCGGGCCAGTACCTGATGTCGCTCTGCTTCTGCCCGGCGTGCCGTGACGGATACGGCCGACAAGGGCTGGACGCGGCGGAGCTGGCAGGCGACGTCCGGCGCGCACTGGAGCCTCTCTGGCGCGGGGAGGGCAACCCGGACGGCGACTGGGAGGCGGTGGAGAAGCTGCTCGGGGCGCGCACGGCGACGGGCACGCGCGCGTGGCGTGACAGCGTCGCCCGTGGCCTCCAGGAGGAAGCCGTCGCCGCGGTCCGCGCGCAGGCCCCGGACGGATTCCGGATCCTGCTGCACGCCGACCCGGTGTCGTACCACTGCGGGGCGAACGCGGGCGTGGACCCGGCGCACATTCTCGCCGTCGCGGACGGCGTGGTCGTGCCGTGCACCGGCGGCGCACAGCTGATAGCCCCCTTTGCCGCTCGGGGCAGGGGGGTCGTGGCCGCCAACCTCACCGTGGTCGCCGGGATGGGCGGGAGCCCCGCCACGCTCGCCGCCGACGCCCGGCACGCGGCCGAGCTGGGTGCGGACGAACTGCGTCTCTATCATGCGGGGTTGGCGTCGGACAGTGATCTGGAGCTGATCGCGGAGGGCCTGTCCGACCTCGCCTGAAAGCGGTTACCATCCGCGCACCACAATCGACGCTTCCTACGGAGGGACACGAGGTGCGCGTGCGTAACCAGGGGCGGAACCAGGGGCGTGGACGGGGTCACAGCCAGGGCCGTGGCCGGGGGCCGGCCGCGCTGTTGTGCGCGGGGATGATGGCGGGTGCGGCGGTGCTCGGCGGGACGGTCCCCGCGGGGGCGGCGCAGGGGAGCGTCACCGGTGTCGCCGCCCCACAGGAGGACATTCAGGCGCAGCTGGCGGCCATCCCCGGCATGACGGTCGTCTCGGTGACCGACAAGGAGGGCCACCCCTTCTACACGCTCACGTACGCGCAGCCGGTCGACCACAGCAACCCCGAGGCCGGCACGTTCACGCAGCGCCTCACGCTCTGGCACAAGGCGGCCGCCAAGCCCACCGTCTTCTACACCGGCGGCTACACCCTGTCCTCCAGCACGCGCGAGATCACCAAGCTGCTCGACGCCAACCAGGTCTCCGTCGAACACCGCTACTTCGCGGAGTCCCGCCCCAAGGGCGCGGCCGGTGACGACTGGTCCAAGCTCACGGTCTGGCAGGAGTCCAGTGACGAGCACCGCATCACGCAGGCCCTGCGCACCGTCGAGAAGGGCAAGTGGCTCGGCACGGGCGGCAGCAAGGGCGGCATGACCGCCACCTATCACGAGCGCTTCTACCCGCAGGACCTCGACGCCGTCGTCGCGTTCGTCGCCCCGAACGACGCCGTCAACAAGGACGACAGCGGCTACGAGGACTTCTTCCGGACGGTCGGCACACCCGAGTGCCGGGCCGCCCTGAACGCCGTGCAGCGCGAGATGCTGGTGCGCCGCGACGCCCTCATCCCGAAGTTCGAGGCGGACGCGGCAGCGGCCGGTGACACGTTCGAGGAGACCCTCGGAACCACCGACAGGGCCTACGGGTTCGCCGTGCTCGACCAGGTGTGGAACTTCTGGCAGAGCGGCACGATCGACGACTGCCCGACCGTGCCCGACGCCGGGAAGGCCACCGACGACGAGCTCTACGCCTGGTCGAAGGGGCACGGCTTCAGCGTCTACCAGGACGAGACCCTCGGCACGAACGGCACCGGGCCCTACTACCGGCAGGCCGCCACCCAGCTCGGCTGGGCCGACCTCAAGTTCAAGCACCTCAAGGACGTCCGCCACTACCCGGACATCTACCAGCCCAACTCGGTCCTGCCCGCCGCGATGCGCGGCACGTACGACGGCTCCGCGATCTCCGGCGTCGACAAGTGGGTCAGGACACGCGGCGAGCGGATGATGTTCGTGTACGGGCAGAACGACCCGTGGAGCGCCGAGAAGTTCACCCCGAGCCGGCACGACTCGTACCGGTACGTGGTGCCCGGCTCGAACCACGGCGCGACCATCGCCAAGCTGCCCGCGGACGAGCAGGCCGAGGCCGTCGCCACGGTCAAGCGCTGGGCCGGCGTGCAGTAACGGACGCGAGCGCGAGTCCGGCCGCGCCGATGAGCGGCAGCAGGACGCGGTGGTCCAGGACCGCGATGAGGCCCGCGCCCATCGCGAGGGCCACCGCGTTCGGCGCGAACATCAGCGTGTTCGCGGTCGCCACGGCGCGACCGGCGAGCGCGTCCGGGGTCTCGCGCTGGACCGCGGTGAGCGCCGCGATCAGGACGCACGGCAGGCCCATGCCGATCGCGACACTGCACCCGAGTGCCACGGCGTCGTACGGGAGCGCGCGCAGGCCCGCGCCCGCCGCGAACAGGGCGATCCCCGCCCCGGCGAACCGGCGCTCGCCGAGCCGCCGCAGCAGCCCTCCCGCGGCGAGCCCGGCCACGACCGAACCGGCGCCCTGCACGGCGTACAGGACCCCCGCGTACGAGGGGGAGCGGCCGAGGCCGCCGTCGACGACCGCGTAGAGCGCGGCGCCGTTCAGGCCCGCCAGCAGCATGGTGGCCGCGGCGGCCAGGACGAGGCGACGCAGCCTCTCCTGCCGCCACAGCGCGCGTACGCCCTCCGCGGTGCGGTCCCACACGCCCGTGGTCCGGCGTGCGGGCGCGGGCTCCCGGACCCGGAGCCGCGCGTACAGACCGGCAGCGGCGGCGAACGTCGCGGCGTCGAGCAGGGCCACGCCCCCGCCTCCGTACGCTGCGAAGAGGCCCGCGCCCGCGAGCGGGGCGACCAGCTTCATGCCCTCGTTGGCCGTCATCCGCAGCCCGTTGAAGTGACCGAGCGCGTCACTGCCGACGACGGCCGGTACGAGGGCGGCCTCGGCCGCGTCGGTGACGACGCCGCACGCCCCGTACGCCACGAGGACCGCGAACAGGATCCACAGCCGGCCCGCCGAGCCGACGGCGAGCAGCGACAGGAGCAGCAGGCCGAGCCCCAGGTTCGCGGCGACGAGGAGGGGCCGTCGCCGGGTGCGGTCGGCGACCGTGCCGAGCAGGGGCCCGGCGAGCGTGGGCGCCCACAGCGCGAAGGCGCACAGCGCGGCGAGGCTGTTGGAGCCGGTCAGGTCCTTCACCCAGATCCCGGCGGCCAGCCACATGGCGGAGGTCCCGAACCCGGACACGACGATGCCGGTCAGGAGGAGCCGGGAATCGCCCCGTGTGGCGGTAGAAGTGAACGTCATGCCAGGTCATCGTGGTGCTAAGGCCCCCGGCGGGGGATCGGGAGGATGCCCTAGGCGGATACGCCGATGACTTTCGGGCGGGGCCGGGGTCTACAGATGAGTACGCAGTGCGAGTCCTGGATTCGTGAGTCCTGAAACAGGCAAGGAGCCCGACATGTCCGACGCGACCGATGTCACCGATCAGACGGCTCAGCAGATGGTGGACTTCGGCCCGCAGACGCGGATCGTGGCGCGCCTCGCGGACGGAGTGGGCGAGGACCAGCTGGACCTGGCGACCCCGTGCCCGGAGTACGCGGTGCACAACCTGCTCGGGCACATCCTCGGCCTGACCGTCGCCTTCGCAGACGCCGCCCGCAAGAACCTGGGCCCGACGACGGACACGAGCCCGACGGCGTTCCTGCCCGACATCACGGACGGCTGGCGCGACGCGCTGGCCAAGGCGCTCGACGACCTCGCGGAGGCCTGGCGCGACCCGGCGGCCTGGCAGGGGATGACCCGGGCGGGCGGGGTCGACCTGCCCGGAGGGGTGGCGGCGACGGTCGCCCTGGACGAACTCGTCGTGCACTCCTGGGACCTGGCGAAGGCGACGGGCCAGGACTACGCCCCCGACGAGGCCGCCCTGCGCGCCGCCCACACCTTCCTGCTCCAGTCCGCCGAGGGCCCCCGCCCCGACATCTTCGGCCCGGTGGTCCGGGTGGAGGACTCCGCGCCCCTGCTCGACCGGGCGGTGGGCCTGAGCGGCCGGGACCCGGGCTGGAATCCGGCTTCCTGACACGTCACGTCAGTTCAGGTGACACAGGGCGTACGAGGCGGCCGGCAGGACGAGTCGGGCGAACGCCATGCGGGCGCCCAGGAACTGCTGTGGATCAGATATCGATCGGGCAAAGGGCCTCGCGTCCGGTGGTGTGACGCGCGTAGAAAACGTGTCATGCAGAAGCCCCTACGTATCGCGGCCGTTGCTGCCGCATCCTGTGCCCTCGCCGGTGCCGCCCTCTACGGGACCGGTGTCGCGAACGCCGGTGGAGAGTCCGCGCACACCACCGCCGAGCCCAAGAACATCGGGCAGCTCGTCAAGGAGATCGACTCCTACTACGGCACCGCCCTCGACGCGGACGGCGTCTACCAGGCGTCTCCGTCCAGCCAGTACGCCCAGGACCTCGGTCGTATCGAGGCGGGTGCGAAGAAGCAGATCGCCAACGCTGCCGCCGGGCACCACCGCAAGGGCGACAGGCCCGCCGTCGTCTTCGACATCGACGACACCCTTCTCCTCAGCCTCGACTATGAGAAGAAGACCAACTACGTCTACAACGACGCCACGTGGAAGGAGTACGTCGCCAAGGCGAACCGGCCCGCCGTGTTCGGGACGCCCGACCTCATCGCGTACGCGCAGAAGAAGGGCGTCGAGGTCTTCTACAACTCCGGGCTGAGCGAGGCGCAGCGCGCGTCCGCCGTCGAGAACCTCAAGAAGGTCGGCATCGGCGTCAACCTCGACGCCGCCCACATGTTCCTCAAGGACAAGGCCAACCCGCCCGCCTACCTGAGCGGTTGCGCCACCGCGAGCGCCTGGAACTGCACCACCGTGCAGTACAAGTCCGGCACCCGTAAGCACATCGAGTCCCTCGGCTACGACGTCGTCGCCAACTTCGGCGACCAGTACTCGGACCTCGAGGGCGGCCACGCAGACCGGACGTACAAGTTCCCGAACCCGACGTACTTCGTCGAGTGATCACGGCCGTCCGCGCCCGCATTCTGTAACACCGCGAAAACCTGAAACGGGCTCCTCGGGGGAACAATCCAGCCACCACTCGGCACGGCTGACCCGAGGAGCCCGTCATGCTCGCCCCGTTGGACCGTTACTTCCGTATCTCCGCACGTGAATCCACGTACATTCGCGAAGTACGCGGCGGATTCGCCACGTTCTTCACCATGGCCTACATCCTCGTCCTGAACCCGATCATCCTGGGCAGCGCGAAGGACAAGTTCGGGCATCAGCTCGACGGGGCCGAACTCGTCACCGCCACCGCCCTCGTGGCCGCCGTGATGACCGTCATCATGGGCGTCGGCGGCAATCTGCCGCTCGCCCTCGCGGCGGGCCTCGGCCTCAACGCCGTCGTCGCCTTCCAGATAGCCCCGCTGATGAGCTGGCCGGACGCGATGGGGCTCGTCGTCCTGGAGGGCCTGCTGATCTGCGTCCTCGTCGTCACCGGGCTGCGCGAGGCCGTGATGCGCGCGATACCCCAGCCGCTGAAACAGGCCATCAGCGTCGGCATCGGACTGTTCATCGCGTTCATCGGCTTCGTCGACGCCGGGTTCGTGACCCGGATCCCCGACATCGCCAACTCCACCGTGCCGGTGCAGCTCGGCGGCACGGGCACCCTCTCCGGCTGGCCCGTCCTCGTGTTCTGCCTCGGCGTGCTGCTGACCATCGGCCTGCTCGCGCGCAAGGTGAAGGGCGCCATTCTCATCAGCATCGTCGTGATGACGGTCGTGTCCGTCATCATCAACTCCCTTGCCGATGTGAAGAGCTGGGGCCTGACCACGCCCGAGATCCCGGACGACGTGTTCGCCGCGCCCGACTTCGGGCTGCTCGGCGACTTCAGCCTCTTCGGCGCCTTCGGCAGAACCGGCGTCGTCACCGTGGTCCTGCTCGTCTTCACCCTCATCCTGTCGGACTTCTTCGACACGATGGGCACGGTCGTCGGGATCACGGCCGAAGCCGGGCTGCTGGACGAGAAGGGTCAAGTACCCGATCTCGGCCGGGTGTTGTTCATCGACGGTGCCGCCGCCGTCGCGGGCGGCGCGGCCTCCGCCTCCTCCTCGACCACCTACATCGAGTCCGCCGCCGGTGTCGGCGAGGGCGCCCGTACCGGATTCGCCAACCTCGTCACGGGCGGCCTCTTCGCGCTCGCCCTCTTCCTGTCCCCGCTCCTGACCATCGTGCCGCTCCAGGCCGCGGCCCCAGCCCTCGTCGCGGTCGGCTTCCTGATGATGACGCAGGTCAAACACATCGACTGGGACCGGTACGACATCGCGGTGCCGGCGTTCCTGACCATCGCCGTGATGCCGTTCACGTACTCGATCACCAATGGCATCGGCGCCGGATTCCTCGCGTACGTCGTCATCAAGACCGTCGTCGGCAAGGCGCGTGAGGTGCACTGGCTGCTCTGGGGCGCCTGTGCCCTCTTCCTCGTGTACTTCGCGATCGACCCCGTGGAGCAGCTGCTCGGCGTCGGGTAGGCGTGATCCGGTGATCTACCGTGGTGCGATGACCGGCTATCTCGACCGCCTCGCGGAGCTGCTGCGCGAGGCGCACGGGCTTCCGCCGGACCATGTCGCCGCCACGGTCGCCGATCTCGCGACGTATCTGGCGCAGGCCGGGGGAGCGGACCCGCAGGACGCGTTCGGTCCGGTCGACGCGTTCGCCCGGCGTCTCGCCCCGTCCGGGACGTCCGCGGCCGACGAGCACCTGGAGACCTGGCGCTGGCTCGCCGACACGTATGCCGACGAGCACCTCCTGAACCGCTTCGGCGGCGAGGGCTGGGAGGTCGAGCGGGTCGACCCGCTCGGCCGCTTCGTCAGCCACCGCGACCCGGAGCGGCCGCGGCGCTGGGAGTACCGGCGCGAGCTGATCACCGGGGGCGGCGAACGTCTCGGCGAGCGGCTCGCGCGCGACGGCTGGGAGCCGTGCGGCAGCTGGGCCGTGTACGCGTGGTTCAAGCGGGAGAAGGCGGTCGGTGCCGGCCAGGCGCCCGCGCCACCCGAACCGCCGCCGGTCCCGCGGCGCCCCGCGTTCCCCGGGCGCCGGCGCGGCTACGTACTCATGGGTGCCGCCCTGGCCCTCGTCGCCGCCGTCGTGGTGGCGGCGAGCACCGGCACGGGCTTCGGCGTCGGTCTCGCGCTGGGCCTGCTGGTGGGAGCGGTGGCGCCGCCGGTGACGGTCTGGGCGGTACGCGCCCGGCGCCGCTAGGGCCTTCACGGCGAGGGGCCGGGACACCTGCTCCGGCCCCTCGCCGAGCCCGCCTACCCCTTGAGCGCCGCCGACATCATCGCCTTCGCGATCGGCGCCGCCAGACCGTTGCCGCTCACCTCCGAGCGGGCCGCGTCCGACTGCTCCACGACGACCGCCACAGCGACCTCCTTGCCGGTGGAGTCGTCCTTCGCGTACGACGTGAACCAGGCGTACGGCGTCTTGCTGTTGTTCTCGCCGTGCTGGGCCGTGCCCGTCTTGCCGCCCACCGTCGCGCCCGCGATCTGCGCGTTCGTACCGGTGCCCTGCCCCACGACCGTCTCCATCGCCGACTGGAGCTGCGAGGCCGTCGACGTGCTGACCACGCGCGTGTCGTCACCGTCGGCGAAGCTCTTGATCGCGTTGCCGTCGGCGTCCGTGACCTGCGAGACCATGTGCGGGGATGCCTGCTCGCCGCCGTTGGCGATCGTCGCCGAGACCATCGCCATCTGCAGCGGCGTCGCCGTCACGTCGAACTGTCCGATGCCCGACAGACCCGTCTGCGCCTTGTCCATGTCCTTCGGGTACACGCTCTGCGAGGCCCTCACCGGCATGTCCTGCTCGGCGTCGTTGAAGCCGAACTTCTCGGCCATCGCCCTGACCTTGTCCTGGCCCAGGTCGACGGCGATCTTCCCGAAGACGTTGTTGCAGGAGTACTGCAGCGCCGTACGGATCGAGGCGTCCTCGCAGGGCGCGGACGCGCTCTCGTTCTTCAGGTCGGTGGTCGTGCCCGGCAGGCGGAACGGGTTCGGGCTGTCGGTCTTCGCGTCCACCGACGAGTAGAGCCCGTCCTCCAGTGCGGCCGCCGCCACGACCAGCTTGAACGTGGATCCCGGCGGCAGCGCCTGCTTGATCGCGCGGTTCAGCGTCGGCTGGTCCTTGTCCTTCGACAGCGCCGTCCACGCCTTGCCGTCGGTGGACGAGTCCGAGCCGCTGATCTTCGACGGGTCGAACGACGGCGTCGAGACGAGACCGAGCACCTTCCCGGTCTTCGGATCGATCGCGACGGCCGCGCCCTTCTTGTCGCCGAGCGCGCGGTACGCGGCCTTCTGTACGGACGGGTCGATGGTCGTGACCACGTCACCGGGCTCGGTGTGCTTACCGGTGACCGCGTCGACGGGGTTCTTGAGCCGGGTGTCCGTGCCGTCGAGGATGTTCCGGTAGATGCCCTCGAGCTGCGTCTGGCCGTACACCTGGGAGCTGAAGCCCGTCACACCCGCATAGAGATCGCCGTCCTTGTACGTGCGCTTGTACGCGAGGTCGGTGCCGTCGGCCGTTCTCTTCGAACCGGTGACCGCTTTACCGCCCACGATGATGTCGCCCAGGGGATACGCGTACTGCTTCATCACGTTCCGCCGGTTGTTCTTGTTGTCCGCGAGGGCCTGGCCGTCGTAGTACTGCACCCACGTCGCCCTCACCAGCAGAGCGAGCACGAGGAGCAGACAGAAGACCGAGGCGCGTCTGATCGTCTTGTTCATCCCGCACAGAAGACGAGCGGCTACGAGCGAATCGTTCCGTTCCGGCCCGGTTTCTCAGTGAATCCTCATCATGAGATCCGTGTCACGCGCGCCAGGGCGTGGCCGTTCTTGATGAGGCCCAGGAGCGCGCCGCCGGGGATCCCGACGGCCTTTGACGCGTTCGGGAGACGGGGCCGCCCCCGCCGACGGCCCCGCCCGCCTCCGCCGTGCGGGGGAGACGGGGCCGCCGCCCGGGAAGGCTTGCGTGTCAGAGCCGGCGCGTCGCCAGGGTCAGCCGGTCGCGGGCGTCGAACAGGGCGTCCTTCACCATCTGCTCGTGCGCGGGCGTCAGGCGCGCCACCGGCACCGAGCAGCTGATCGCGTCGCGCGCCGGCGTGCGGTACGGGATCGCGACGCCGAAGCAGCGAAGCCCCAGCGTGTTCTCCTCGCGGTCCACCGCGATGCCCTGCTCGCGCACCGCGTGCAGCTCCTCGATGAGCTTCTCGCGGTCGGTGATGGTGTGCTCGGTGAGCGCCGGGAGCGTCTCGGGGAGCATCTTGCGGACCTGCTCGTCGGTGTGGGTCGCGAGCAGCGCCTTGCCGAGGGACGTGGAGTGCGCGGGCAGCCGGCGGCCGACGCGGGTGAAGGGCCGCAGGTAGTGCTGCGACTGGCGCGTGGCGAGATAGACGACGTTCGTGCCGTCGAGGCGCGCCAGGTGGATGGTCTCCGTGGTGTCGTCGGAGAGCCGGTCGAGGGTCGGGCGGGCCGCGGCCACCACCTCGTCGCCGTCGATGTACGACGTGCCGACGAGCAGGGCGCGTACGCCGATGCCGTACCGCGTGCCCGTCGCGTCCGTCTCCACCCAGCCGAGCTCGACGAGCGTGCGAAGGAGCATGTACAGGCTGGACTTGGGGTAACCGACCGCTTCCTGGACGGCCGCCAGGGAGTGCATTCCGGGCCGGCCCGCGAAGTATTCGAGCAGTTCCACGGTCCGTACCGCGGACTTGACCTGAGCCCCGCCGCCCGTCTCACCTGCCGACATTCCCTTGACCCCTTCGTTCGACCAGAATTAGTGTCCCGAGTCCGTAGCGTATTCATCATCAGGGACAGCGTTCAGCATATCGAACAGCTGCTGTTCGTCGTCAGGTGAGCGGCACAAATCTGGAGGAACCCGCGGTGGCAGCAGCACCAGTCTGGAGTGTCGACCCCCGAACCGGGAAGCAGCGGGAGCAGGTTGCGGTGGAAGCCACAGCCGAAGAGGTGGACCAGGCGGTCCGCGCCGCGCGCGCCGCCACGGGCGCCCTCGCGGACCGCACCGTGCGCGCCGCCTTCCTGCGCAGCGCCGCCGAGCTCCTCGACGCCTCCAAGGACCACCTGGTGGAGGCCGCGGACGCGGAGACCGCGCTCGGTCCCGTCCGCCTCACGGGTGAACTCGCCCGCACCAGCTACCAGTTGCGCGCCTTCGCGGACATCGTCGACGAGGGCGCCTTCCTGGGCATCGTCATCGACCACCCCGACGACTCGGCGACCCCGCCGATCCCGGACCTCCGCCGCTACAAGGTGCCCCTCGGCGTCGTCGCCGTCTACTCGGCGTCGAACTTCCCGTTCGCCTTCTCCGTGCCCGGCGGCGACACCGCGAGCGCGCTCGCCGCGGGCTGCCCCGTCGTCGTCAAGGCCCACCCCGACCACCCGGCCACCTCCGAACTGGTCGCCTCGGTGCTGCGCAGGGCCGCCGCCCGGCACGGCATTCCGGAGGGCGTACTCGGCCTGGTCCACGGCTTCGAGGCGGGCGTCGCGCTCGTGAAGCACCCGCTGGTCTCGGCCGCCGGATTCACCGGTTCCGTACGGGGCGGGCGCGCCCTGTTCGACGCGGCGGCCGCCCGCCCCGTGCCGATCCCCTTCCACGGCGAACTCGGCTCCCTCAACCCCGTGGTCATCACGGCGCAGGCCGCGGCCGAGCGTGCCGAGCAGATCGGCGCCGGGCTCGCGGGCTCCATGACGCTCGGCGTCGGCCAGTTCTGCGTGAAGCCCGGTCTCGTCTTCGCGCCCAACGGTGCCGACGGCGACCGTCTCGTCAAGTCCCTCACGGACGCCGTCAGCGACACCGACGCGGGCGTGCTCCTCGACCACCGCATGCGCGACAACTTCGTCGCGGGCGTCGCCGAGCGCGCGGAGCTGCCCGACGTGGACGCCCCCGTGACTCCGGGCGCGGGCAGCGAGCACACCGTCAGTCCCGGCTTCCTCACGGTCCCGGCCCAGCGCCTGGCCGCCGACGGCGGCGGCCACGACCTCCTCCTGGAGGAGTGCTTCGGTCCGGTGACGGTCGTCGCCCGCTACGAGGACGACGCCGAGGTCACCTCCGTGCTCTCGCGGCTGCCCGGCAACCTCTCGGCCACCGTCCACCTGTCCGAGGGCGAGGCCGCGGGCCAGGGGCGCGGGGCCGAGATCCTCGCCGAGCTCACCCCGCTCGCGGGCCGCGTCCTGGTCAACGGCTGGCCCACCGGCGTCGCCGTCGCCCCCGCCCAGCACCACGGCGGCCCGTACCCGGCCACGACGTCCACCTCGACGTCCGTGGGCGGCACCGCCGTCGAGCGCTGGCTGCGCCCGGTCGCGTACCAGAACACCCCCGAGGCACTGCTGCCGCCGGAGCTGCGCGACGACAACCCGCTGAGCCTGCCGCGCCGTTACGAAGGCCGCCAGGAACTCTGACCCCGCCCGCCTCTCACCGGGGGCCCGGCCCAGGCCGGGCCCCCGACCCTCACCTGGAAAACTGACCCGATGGACATCGAACTCCCCGAACTCCCGTTCCCGCTGCGCACCTACGGCCCCGACGGGCACTGGTCGTACGAGGACGGGGTGCTCACCGGCTGGGCCGGACCCCGCCAGGACCGCTTCGTGCCGCCCACCGGCACGGCCCTGGACCCGGCGTCCGACGCGCCCCGCCTGCTCGGGGCGCCGAAGGGCGACTTCCAGCTGCTCGCCCGGGTCACGGTCGGCTTCACCGCCGCCTTCGACGCGGGTGTGCTCTATCTGCACGTCGGCGAGCGCGAGTGGGCCAAGCTCTGCCTGGAGCGCTCGCCCGACGAGCCGACCGTCTGCACCGTCGTCACGCGCGGCCACTCCGACGACGCGAACGCGTTCGTCGTGGGCGGCAGCACGGTGTGGCTGCGCATCAGCCGCACCGGTTCGGCGTTCGCCTTCCACGCCTCGCCGGACGGCGAGAAGTGGACCTTCGTCCGGATCTTCTCGCTGGGTGACGAGGAGTCCGCGGGCGCGGCCCTGGTCGGCTTCATGGCGCAGGCCCCGGTCGGTGACGGCTGCGTCGTCACGTACGAGGCCATCGAGTTCCGCCCGAGCTGGCCGCAGGGCCTGAAGGACGGTTCCTGACACCTCGGGAACCCAGGGGCACCTGACCGCCCGGCCCGGGGAATGAGCCGCCGGAGCCGGGCGTTGAAGGGGGTCGCAGGGCACACCCTGCGCCGTACGAATCTGGAGTGACCCCCATGCGCGTCGAGATCTGGTCCGACATAGCCTGCCCCTGGTGCTACGTCGGAAAGGCCCGTTTCGAGAAGGCCCTGGCCGCCTTCCCGCACCGTGACGGCGTCGAGGTGGTCCACCGCTCCTTCGAGCTCGACCCGACGCGCGCCAAGGGCGACAGCGGACTCGTCATCCCGATGCTCGCGCAGAAGTACGGCATGACCGAGGACCAGGCGCAGGCCGCCGAGCGCAACCTCGGCGAGAACGCCGCCTCCGAGGGCCTCGCCTACCTCACCGAGGGCCGCGACCACGGCAACACCTTCGACATGCACCGCCTCCTCCACTTCGCGAAGGAGCAGGGCCGCCAGGACGAGCTGATCGGCCTCCTGTACCGCGCGAACTTCGCCGACGAGCGGTCCGTCTTCGCCGACGCCGACGAGCACCTGATCGGCCTTGCCACCGAGGCCGGACTCGACGCCGACGAGGCCCGCGCCGTCCTCGCCGACCCCGCCCGGTACGCCGACGACGTGCGCGCCGACGAGCGCGAGGCCGCCGAGCTCGGCGCGAACGGCGTGCCTTTCTTCGTCCTCGACCGCAAGTACGGCGTCTCCGGCGCCCAGCCCGCCGAGGTCTTCGCCCAGGCCCTGGAGCAGGCGTGGGGCAGCCGCTCGCCGCTCCAGGTCATCGACAGTGGTGACGCCAAGGCCTGCGGCCCGGACGGCTGCGCGGTCCCGCAGAACTGACACGGGCCGCGGGAGCGGCGCGCGGCCCCGGGAGCAGCACTGATAAGAGACGCTTAGGAGTACTGCTCAACAACGCGCAATGGACCGACAGTTGGCCAGGCGGCACAGTGGGCTCATGGAGACTCTCGATCACGCGCTCGTGCGCGCCGAGTTCGCACCCGTCACCAGCTATCTGAACACCGCGAGCACCGGGCTGCTCCCGTCCCGCACGGTGGCGGCCATGAAGGACGCGGTCGCCTCCGTCGCGGCCGGCCGCCCCGCCGACATGTTCGCGGACGTCGAGGCCGCCCGCGCCGCCTTCGCCCGGCTCGCCGGGGTTCCGGCCGACCGGGTGGCGGCCGGCGCCTCGGTGGCCGTCTACACCGGAGTCATCGCCGCCTCGCTCCCGGCGGGCGCCGAGGTCCTCACCGCGCAGGACGACTTCAGCTCCACCGTGAACCCCTTCTACGTACGCGGTGATCTCAAGGTCCGCACCGCGCCCCTGGAAGGGATCGCCGACGCCGTCCGGTCCGGCACCGCGCTGGTCGCCGTCAGCGCGGCCCAGTCCGCCGACGGACGCGTCGCCGACCTGCCGGCGATCCGCGAGGCGGCCCGCGCCCACGGCGCCCGCACCTACATCGACTGCTCCCAGGCCGCGGGCTGGCTGCCCGTCGACGCGGACGCGCAGGACTACACGTCCACCGTCGGCTTCAAGTGGCTCCTGTGCCCGCGCGGCGTGAGTTTCCTCGTCGTCCCGCAGGACATGGGATCCCTCAGCGCGGTCTTCGCCGGCTGGGTCGCGGGCGAGCGTCCGTGGGACAGCTGCTACGGACCCGTCGAGGAGCTCGCCCGCTCCGCGCGGCGGTTCGACGAGAGCCCCAGCCTCTTCTCGTACGCGGGCGCGCGGCACTCCCTGGCGCTCATCGAGGAACTCGGCGTCGACGCGATCCGCGCCCATGACCTCGCCCTGGCGGATCGCTTCCGTGCGGGCCTCGCCGCACTGGGCCACGAGCCCGTGCCCGCGCCGGGCTCGCCCGTGGTCTCCGTCCCGGGCCTCGGCGCACGGCAGCCGGAGCTGAGCCGGGCCGGCATCGAGGTCTCCGACCGCGCGGGCAATCTGCGGGCGGCCTTCCACCTGTACAACACGGATTCCGACGTCGACCGGCTCCTCGAGGCGCTGACGGGCTGAACCCTGCGGGCCGGACCTGCCCGTCGGGCCGCTCCGGCTCCGCCACCCATCCGGACCAGGCCCGCCCGCGATCCCCGGATCACCCGTCGGCGGGCTCCGCCCCCGGGCAGCTCGCCGGATCCGTGCACAGATTCGCCTCGACCTTGGCGAGCAGCCGCAGGAGTTCGCTCCGCTCCTCCTTGTCGAGGCCGCGCAGCGTGTGGTCCTCCAGGTCGCCCCACTTGTGCTGCACGTCACCGAGCAGGCCGCAGCTGGCGTCCGTCGTCTCCACGAGCACCGCCCGCCGGTCGCGCGGGTCGGGGGAGCGGCGTACATGACCGGCCTGTTCGAGCCGCTGGAGCATCTTCGTCACCGTGGACGGGTCCAGGTCGACGGCCTTGATCAGCTCCGACTGGCGCACGGGCCCCCTGTCCCACAGGTGCATCATCAGGAACTCCTGGCCCGGATAGAGGCCGAGCCCGCGCAGCAGCTTTCCCGCGGTGATCCGGTGCAGCCGCGCCACACGGGAGAGCGCATGGCTGACGGGTCCGCAACGGGCCGCCTCGGGCAGGTGCTCACTACGGGCTGGCTCGTCCGTCATGGCGACTCCTGATCGCTTCCGGCCTGGCCGTGGAGTCCGGTCTCTCCACGGGGGGTTCGGTCTTCACCCAGAGATTACCTTGGTCGGCCAATGAATGGGTTACAGTGGCACGCGGCTCGATTACTTGGCCGACCACATATTGGTCGGCGTTACGTTGCCTGCCCTTGGATGGAGTAGCCATGACCACCGCCTTCGATCCGATCGACCTCTCCGGCGTCCAGCTCGCCAACCGCATCGCCATGGCCCCGATGACCCGCAGCCGGGCCGGCGAGGGCGGCACCGCCACCGACCTGACCGCCGAGTACTACGCGCAGCGCGCCTCGGCCGGCCTGATCATCACCGAGGGCATCCAGCCGTCCGCCGTCGGGCAGGGCTACGCATGGACCCCGGGCCTGCACAGCGACGAGCAGATCGCCTCGTGGCGCAAGGTCACCGACGCCGTGCACGCCAAGGGCGGCAGGATCTACGCGCAGATCATGCACGCGGGCCGGATCAGCCACCCCGTGCTGCTGCCCGAGGGGGAGACCCCGGTCGCCCCGTCCCCGGTCGCCCCGGCGGGACAGGGCTTCACCACCGAGGGCATGAAGGACTTCACCACCCCGCGCGCGCTGACCGGCGACGAGGTCCGCGCCACCATCGCCGACTTCGCCACCGCCGCCCGCAACGCGATCGAGGCCGGCTTCGACGGCGTGGAGCTGCACGGCGCCAACGGCTATCTCATCCAGCAGTTCCTCGCGCCCAACACCAACCTGCGCGACGACGAGTGGGGCGGCAGCGTGGAGAACCGCATCCGTTTCGCCGTCGAGGTCGTCAAGGCCGTCGTCGCCGAGATCGGCGCCGAGCGGACCGGCCTGCGGATCTCGCCCGGGAACGCGTACAACTCCATCGAGGAGAGCGATCCGGCGCCGACGTACACCGCGCTGGTCAAGGAGATCGAGCCGCTCGGCATCTCCTACCTGCACGTCCTCGAGAGCTCCGACATCCGCGAGCTGACCCTGGCGCTGCGCAAGCAGTTCTCGGGCACGTTCGTCCTCAACGTCCTCAGCGACGGACCCACCGGGCACGGCGACCTCTCGGTGATCGAGGACGGCATCGCCGACATCATCACGTTCGGCGCGCTCTTCCTCGCCAACCCCGACCTGCCGGCCCGCCTGAAGACGCAGGGTCCGTACAACACCCCGGACCCGGCCACGTTCTTCGGCGGCGACGCGAAGGGCTACACGGACTACCCGGCGCTCACCGCCTGATTCCTTCGGCCTGACCGCTTCCGCAGACGCGAGTCGGGGCGGCTCCCGACCGGGAGCCGCCCCGACTGTGCGCGCACGAAGGTCACTTCACCGGGGTGAAGTCCCGGGCCCCGATGAACTCGGGCCGTCGCACCGGAGCCGCGAACGGCTCCACCGCCGTGTTCTCCACGCTGTTGAACACGATGAAGACGTTCGAGCGCGGATACGGGGTGATGTTGTCCCCGGAGCCGTGCATGGCGTTGCAGTCGAACCACGTTGCCGAGCCGGCGCTGCCCGTGAACAGGCGGATGCCGTGCCGGTCCGCGAACTTGGTCAGCGCCTCGTTCGACGGCGTGCCCGCGTCCTGCATCTGGAGGGACTTCTTGTAGTTGTCCCTCGGCGTCTCGCCCGCGCAGCCCAGGAACGTCCGGTGCGAGCCCGGCATGATCATCAAGCCGCCGTTGGTGTCGTAGTTCTCGGTCAGCGCGATCGAGACGGACACGGTCCGCATGTTCGGCAGGCCGTCCTCCGCGTGCCAGGTCTCGAAGTCCGAATGCCAGTAGAAGCCACTCGCCCCGAAGCCCGGCTTCACATTGATCCGTGACTGGTGGACGTACACGTCCGAGCCGAGGATCTGCCGCGCCCGGCCCACGACCCGCTCGTCGTGCACCAGCTTCGCGAACACCTCGCTGATCCTGTGCACCTCGAAGACGGACCGCACGTCCTGCGACGTGGGCTCGACGATGGAACGCTCGTCGGCCTTGACCGCAGGATCCGTGACCAGCCGGTTCAACTCGGCCTGGTACGTGCCGATCTCGTCCGGACCGATCAGCTCCTCGATCGCGAGGAAGCCGTCCCGCTCGAAGCCCGCGAGGTCCGACTGGCGGATCGGACCGCGCGCGCCCGGCGGCGACCAGACCACGGGGTCGACACGAGGCGTCGCCACCTCGGAGGCGCCACGGGTCGGGTAGAGGTCGGTACGTGTCTGCGTGCTCATCGAGATCAGGCCTCCTCGGTCAGTAGCGGGTAGACGCCGTTCTCGTCGTGGTCCTCCCGTCCGGTCACGGGAGGGTTGAACACGCACACGCAGCGGAAGTCGGTCTTGGGGCGCAGGGTGTGGCGCTCATGGCCGTTCAGGAGGTACATCGTGCCCGGCTCGATCCAGTGCTTCTCGCCGGTCTCCTTGTTGGTGAGCTCGGCCTCGCCCTCGACGCACAGCACGGCCTCGATGTGGTTGGCATACCACATGTCGGTCTCCGTGCCCGCGTAGAGGATCGTCTCGTGCAGTGAGAAGCCGACCTTCTCCTTGGCAAGGACGATGCGCTTGCTCTCCCAGGTGCCGGTCGCCGACTTCACATGCCGGTCGGTGTTCTCGATCTCCTTGAACGAACGGACAATCACGGTGGGTTGCTGCCTTTCTCTTCTACGTGGTGAGGGGGCGCCTGCCCGCTCGAGCGGAGGTCAGGCGGTCTCGCGCACGGCCCGGGTGAGCGTGCGCAGTCCCTCTTCCAGCTCCTCGGGCGTGATCGTCAGTGCCGGAAGCAGCTTGACGACCTCGCTCTCGGGGCCGGAGGTCTCGATGAGCAGACCGAGTTCGAAGGCGCGCTTGGCGACCTTGTTCGCCCGGTCCTTGTCGCGGAATTCCAGGCCCCACACCAGGCCGCGTCCGCGGTACTCGACGGTGTCGTCGCGGAACTCGTCGCGGAGCGCGCCGAGGGCCTCGTCGATCTGCTGGCCGCGGGCGAGCGTCTGCTTCTCCATGGCGGGGCCGTCGGTCCAGTACGTCTCCAGGGCGGCGGCGGCCGTCACGAACGCGGGGTTGTTGCCGCGGAACGTGCCGTTGTGCTCGCCCGGCTCCCAGATGTCGAGCTCAGGCTTGAACAGGCACAGGGACATGGGGAGCCCGTACCCGCTGATGGACTTCGAAACGGTCACGATGTCCGGCGTGATGCCCGCCTCCTCGAAGGAGAAGAACGCACCGGTGCGGCCGCAGCCCATCTGGATGTCGTCGACGATCAGGAGCATGTCCCAGCGCTCGCAGACATCGGCCAGCTTGCGCAGCCACTCCGCGCGGGCGACGTTGATGCCGCCCTCGCCCTGCACGGTCTCGACGATCACGGCGGCGGGCGTGTTCAGGCCCGAGCCGGAGTCCTCGAGGAGGCGCTCGAACCAGATGAAGTCCGGGGTCTGCCCGTCGAGGTAGTTGTCGAACGGCATCGGGGTGCCGTGCACCAGCGGGATGCCGGCGCCCGCGCGCTTGAAGGCGTTGCCGGTCACCGCGAGGGAGCCGAGCGACATGCCGTGGAAGGCGTTCGTGAACGACACGATCGACTCGCGGCCCTTGACCTTGCGGGCCAGCTTCAGGGCCGACTCGACGGCGTTGGTGCCCGTCGGGCCCGGGAACATGACCTTGTACGGCAGGTCGCGCGGGCGCAGGATGATGTTCTGGAACGACTCCAGGAAGGCGCGCTTCGCCGTCGTCGACATGTCGAGCCCGTGCGTGACGCCGTCGCGCTCCAGGTAGTCGATCAGAGCGCGTTTGAGGACCGGGTTGTTGTGCCCGTAGTTGAGCGATCCCGCGCCCGCGAAGAAGTCGAGGTACTCGTGGCCGTCCTCGTCGAACATGCGGCTGCCCTGCGCCCGGTCGAAGACGGTGGGCCAACCGCGGCAGTAGCTGCGCACCTCCGACTCAAGGGTCTCGAAGACGCTCAGGTCCGGCTGGGTGATGGTCACAGCGAATCTCCTGGGAGATGGGAGTGGGGGTGGCTTGAAAGAGGTCGAGCGGTCATGCGGTGATGCGGTCTTGCGGTGACGAGAAGTGATGAGGGGCCGGTCGTGGGTCAGGCGATCGGCCCGATGCGGTGGAGCACCTCGGGCTCGTGCCCGTCGTCCGGGAAGAGGCCCGCGTCGAACAGCACCGTCTGCGCGACCTGCGCCCCGTTACGGCGCGCGAACGAGGCGAACAGGCGCTGCGAAGCGGTGTTGTCGGGAGAGATCGTCGTCTCGAGCACGGTGGTCGCGCGGTCGGCGGCGACCTTCGCCCAGAGCCCGTCGAGCAGTGCCCCGGCCAGACCGCGCCCCCGGTGCGCATGGTCGACGGCCACCTGCCACACCACGAGGGTGCGCGGGTTCTCCGGCCGGATGTACCCGGTGATGAACCCGGCGACGGAGCCGGCGGAGTCCCGCGCCACGACGGACGTGGCGGCGAAGTCCCGGCACCACAGCAGATAGCTGTACGAGGAGTTGAGGTCGAGCACCTTCGAGTCGCGGGCGATGCGCCAGATTGCGGCTCCGTCGGCCACGTCGGGCCGGTCGATCCGCAGGCTCTCGGGCATTTCCAGGAATTGCGCGGTCATGGGAATTCAATTTACCGAGCAAGTTCGGGGATTGCATCGCGAGGGAGGGTTACGTAAATGCCTCTTCTGTGTTATCGCGCGGGTGGGAGCGCGCACGCGAGACGTTGAGGGGTATGTGGCGATTCGCCTGGGACAAACTGCGCAGATCGCGTATCATGTGGAATGCGTCACAGGCGCGTAACCGGCATGAGACGCGTCCGAATTACGCCGTTTCCCGTTGTTGAAATCTTAGTGTTTACGTCTCCGGAAAGCGGGCAGACGAATATGGGAAGCTGTGCTGAGAAATGCGCGAGAATTGACTCGGAAAACATAAAGAAGGCGCCACCCCATTGAAGGGGCGGCGCCTCGCTTTGTGAAGTCGGGGGACTACAGGGGCTGCACCCAGGCCGCCGCGACGGCCCTGCGCGCGCCCTCCAGGTCCACCGGCGCGCCGGACCCCTCCATCTCGGCGAGCGCGCCGCCGAGCGCCGCGAGCGAGGACTGCACGACGCCCCGGGTGGCCTGCGGGCCGTAGTGGTTGACGCGGATCATCTCCTTGGCGAGCGCCCCGCCGCCGGCCACCAGCGGCAGCACCGGGTCCACCGCCAGCGCCCGCGCGACCAGCTCCGAGGCGTCGATCCCCGCCGGGGCACGCAGCGTCGTCGCGACCGGCGCCGCGTCGCGGGCCTCGTACACGTACGGCTCGATGCCGCCGCCCAGCGCGAGCGCGCCCGCCCGCGTGGCCGCGGCGGCGCCGGCGTGACGGGCCGTCAAAGCGTCGAGGCCCTCCGCCTCGATGCGCTCGACACACGCCTCGAGGGCGAGCATCTCCAGCTGGGCCGGCGCGTGCAGCAGCGCCTTGCGCCCGCCGTCGATCCAGCGGTGCTTCCAGTCGAGCAGCGACAGGTACGAGTGGCGCGGCGCCTGCGGGTTGGACTCCATCCGCTCCCACGCCCGCGCGCTGACGGACACCGCGGAGACGCCCGCCGGGCCGCCCATGGCCTTCTGCGCGCCGATCACGCACAGGTCCACGCCCCACGCGTCGGGCAGGACCGGCTCGGCGGCGATCGACGCCACCGCGTCCAGGTAGAACAGCGCGCCGTGCTCCCGCACCACCTCGCCGATCTCGGCGACCGGGTTCGTGTTGCCGGTCGCGGCCTCCGCGTGCACGAGCGAGACGAAGTCGGTCTCGGGGTGCTCGGCGAGCGCGTCACGCACCTGCTCGGCCGTCACGGCGGTGTGGAACGGGACCGCCAGGTCGTACACCGTCGCGCCGCTGTCCCGCAGCCAGTCGCCGAAGGTCTGGCCGTAGGGGCCCGTGATGATGTTCAGGGCCACGGTGCCGGGGCGCGCGGTGCCGCGGATCGCGCCTTCGAGGGGCAGCAGCGCCTCGCCCTGCATGATCACGACGTCCTGCGAGGTGTCGAGCAGCCCGGCCACGCGCCGCTCGATGGAGGCGAAGTGCTCGGCGCTCAGGGGTGCCAGGTCAAGAAAAGGGTGGGTCACGATCGTGCTCTCTTCGCTCTCTTCGCTCACATCGCCCGTGATCTTCGTTCACGAGTTCGTACGGCGGGGCTGCCGCTCCGAGCGTACCCACCTGCCTCATAGGCTTCAGACATGAGTGAGCGCGCGGTGCTGCACGTGAAGGGGCGGGTCCTCGTCGGGCCCGACGACGTCAGGGACGAGCTGTGGGTCGTGGGCGGGCGGGTGACGTACGACCGGCCTGCCGGGCCCGGCCTCGACATCACCACCGTCGGCGGGTGGGCCATGCCCGGACTCGTCGACGCGCACTGCCATGTCGGCCTGGACACGCACGGCCCGGTGCCCGCCGACGTCGCCGAGAAGCAGGCCCTC
This sequence comes from Streptomyces sp. NPDC107517, assembly GCF_055582645.1. NCBI lineage: Bacteria > Bacillati > Actinomycetota > Actinomycetes > Kitasatosporales > Streptomycetaceae > Streptomyces > Streptomyces sp. NPDC107517. Next base: position 787,449 of record NZ_JBVJPM010000002.1, read on the forward strand.
ACCGACCGCGAGGCCGGCACGCTTCTGATCCGCGACGCGGGCTCCCCCTCCGACACCCGCTGGATCGACGACCGCGAGGACCTGCCGAGGATCATCAGGGCCGGACAGCACATCGCCCGCACCCGCCGCTACATCCGCAACTACGCGCACGAGATCGAGCCGCCCGAGCTGGTGGCCTACGTGGCACGGGAGGCGAAGCGCGGCGACGGCTGGGTGAAGCTGGTCGGCGACTGGATCGACCGGGACGCGGGCGACCTGACCGCGTGCTGGCCCCGCGAGGAGGTCGAGGCCGCCATCGCGGAGGCGCACCGGCTCGGCGCACGCGTCACCGCCCACTGCTTCGCCGAGGACTCGCTGCGCGACCTCGTCGAGGCGGGCATCGACTGCATCGAGCACGCGACGGGCCTCACCGAGGACACCGTCCCGCTGTTCGCCGAGCGCGGCGTCGCGATCGTCCCGACCCTCGTCAACATCGCCACGTTCCCGCAGATCGCGGCGGCCGGCGAGACCAAGTTCCCCCGCTGGTCGGCCCATCTGAACCGCCTGTACGAGCGCCGCTACGACACGGTGCGCGCGGCGTACGACGCCGGGGTGCCGGTCTACGTCGGCACCGACGCCGGCGGGTCGCTCGCGCACGGCCTGGTGGCCGGGGAGGTCGCCGAGCTGCTCAAGGCCGGACTGCCGGCCGTGGACGCGCTCTCCGCGACGTCGTGGGGCGCCCGCGCCTGGCTCGGCCGCCCCGGCCTGGAGGAGGGCGCCTCGGCCGACCTCGTGGTCTACGAGTCGGACCCCCGCGCCGACGTCCGGGTGCTGGCCTCGCCCCGGCGCGTGGTGTTGCGCGGGCGCATCGTGGGCTGAACCCCTGCCGGCGGACCCGGGTTGACGGAACGTGACGCCGACGCCCGCCCGCTCGTTGCACACCACTCGTGCGCGCCCGCGCGGCCACCCGCGCGTTCGGCACGCGCCCGTCGGCCGGGTGACAGCAGTGGGGCAACAGGGAACAACCGAGCCCAGAGATTCGAAGACCAGCTCGGAAACCCCACTTTGGAGTGAACTCACCTCAGGTTGCTGCCCGTTCACTCTCGGTGCGTAAAGATTCCCTCCATCGAGGCCGACGGCGCGCCCCAGCGATGTCCCCCATGGCGGGGCGGGGCCGACGGCTCCATTTCTCTCGTGGGGGTCCCATCAGCATGCCCAGCACCACCTTTCGCGCGCCCGCACACCGCCTCGCCGCGTCGGCTGCCGCCACGGCCCTGGCCGTCGCCCCGGCGCTCCTCGCCACCGCGGGCACCGCGCACGCGACGGGCGGCCACGGCGGCAGGTCGAGTGCCGTCGTCCTCCGTACCGGCCTGGACGTCTCCCTGCTCAACAAGACGGTGAACGTCCCGCTCACGGCCACGCTCAACGAGGTGCGGGCCCCCGCCAGTGCCGAGAAGACCGCCCTCACCGTGAAGCTGGACGGCGTCGACGGCGGGCGCCCGTTCAGCGTCCTGCGGGCGGACGTGGCGACCGCGAAGGCCACCGTCGACGACCACGAGGCGGCGGGATACAGCAACCTCGCCCACGCCAAGGTCCACATTCCGGGCCTGCCGCTGCTCTCGCTCATCGAGGTCGGCCAGGTCACGTCGAAGGCGGTCTGCGAGACGGGTGAGCGGCCCGTCGCCGAGTCGAACGTCCTGGGTGCGGTCAAGGTCCTCGGCAAGAGGGTGACCCTGTCGGCCGGTGGCACCACGGAGGTGAAGGTCCCGGGCGTGGGCGAGGTCCGGCTCGACCTCTCGAAGACGCACACCACCTCCCGTACGGCTGCCGCCTCGGCGCTGGAACTGAAGGTGTCCGTCAACCCGCTCAAGCTGAACGTGGCGGAGGTGGAGGGCACGGTGACCCTCGCGGGCGCGACCTGCGAGACGCCCGCGGCGGCGCCCTCGCACAAGCCCCCGGCCAAGCCGGCCGACGACGTGAAGCCCCAGGGCGGCGCCGCCGAGCCGATCGCCAAGCCCGCTGCCAAGACCGACCTGGCCGAGACCGGGGGGAACTCGATGACGCCGTACCTCGCGGGCGGCGCCATCGTGCTGCTGGTCGCCGGTGGCGGGGCCGTCGCCGTCGCGCGCCGCGTGCGCTCCTGACCCGAGGGCCCGAGGGGGGACCGGAGGGGAGCGCAGGGGCGGGAGTCGGGGACTCCCGCCCCTGCGCATGTCCTGTCAGGCGCTCGTCAGCGCCTGGTCGAGCGCCTGGAGGAACCGGCCCGTCGTCGCCCTGTCCCGCACCGCGAGACGCAGCCACTGCGTGCCGAGGCCCGGGAACGTGTCGCCTCTGCGCACCGCGAAACCCCGCTCCCGCAGCCGCGCGCGCAACCCTGCCGCACCGGGGGCCCGTACGAGCACGAACGGACCCTCCGCAGGGCCCGCCACCGACACGCCCTCCGCCGCGAACTCCGCGAGTCCCGCGACCAGATGGGCCCGGTCCGCCGCGATCCGGTGCGCCGCGTGCGCGGCCTCCGCGAGGGCGCGCGGCGACACACAGGCCTCGGCCGCGGCCAGCGCCGGCGTGGACACCGGCCACAGCGGCTGCGCCCGCTCCAGCTCCGCGATCGTGTCCGGCTCCGCCAGCACATAGCCGATCCGTAGCCCCGCCAGCCCCCATGTCTTCGTCAGGCTGCGCAGCACCACGAGCCCCGGCACGTCGCTCCGGCCCGCGAGGGCCTCGCGCTCGCCGGGGACCGCGTCCATGAATGCCTCGTCCACGACCAACACCCGCCCAGGGCAGGCGAGTTCGGCGATGAGTGCGGCCGGGTGCAGGACCGACGTCGGGTTCGTCGGATTGCCGATCACCACCAGGTCCGCGTCCTCGGGCACGGCCGCCGGGTCGAGCCGGAAGCCGTCCTCCTCGCGCAGCAGCACCCGGTCCACGGCATGCCCCGCGTCCCGCAGTGCCGCCTCCGGCTCCGTGAACTGCGGGTGCACGACCACCGGATGACGGACCTTCAGGGCGCGGGCGAGCAGTACGAACGCCTCCGCGGCCCCCGCCGTGAGCAGCACCCGTTCCACGGGCAGCCCGTGCCGGCGGGCCACCGCCTCGCGGGCCGCCCGCCCGTCCGGATACGCGGCGAGCCCGCCGAGCGAGTCCGCGATGTGCTCGCGCAGCCACACCGGGGGAGTGTCCGAGCGGACGTTCACCGCGAGATCCGTGAGGTCCGCGCCCGTGCCGCGGACCTCGGCGTCGCCGTGGTGGCGCAGATCGTGGCCGTCGTCAGTGCGCATGCGAGTGGGAGTGCCCGTGACCGTGCGCGTGGCCGTGGCCGTGGTGGTCGCCGTCGTCGTCCGGGTGGAAGTGCGGCTGCTGCGGAAGCCCCACCTTGTCCTCGAAGCCCGGCAGCGCGATCCGGTACACGCAGGTGTCGCAGTTCATCCGCAGGTCGCCGCGGACGGCCTCCTCGTACCGCTCCATGACCAGGTCGATCAGCTCGGGCTCCGGGCCGATCACGTCGGCGGAGAGCACCTCGACGTCCGGGTGGGCCGACGCCCAGCCCTCCGTCTGCTGCCGCACCCGGTCCGGCAGGATCCCCGTGAACAGGAAGTACGGCAGGACGACGACGCGCCGCGCGCCGAGCTTCACGCACCGGTCGAGGCCCGACGGCACGTCCGGCGCGGCCAGCGACACGAACGCCGTCTCCACGCCCGCGTAGCCGCGGCCCTCCCACAGAAGCCGCGCCGCCTTGTGCACCTCGGCGTTGGCGTCCGGGTCCGTCGAGCCGCGGCCCACCAGCAGGACCGTCACGTCGGCCCGGTCCTGCGGCGTGCGCGCCCCGCCGCCCAGCGCCTCGTCGAGACGCCGCTCGAGCACCTGGAGCAGCGACGGGTGCGGACCCAGCGGACGCCCGTACGTGTAAGAGATCCCCGGGTGCCGCTCCTTCTCACGGGCGAGCGCCGCCGGGATGTCGCCCTTGGCGTGCCCCGCCGACACCAGCATCAGCGGCACCGCCGCGAACCGGCGCACCCCGCGCTCCACGAGCTCGCCCACCGCCTCCGTCAGCGGCGGCGGCGACAGCTCGATGAAGCCGCCCGCCACGGGCAGGTCGGGACGGCGGCGGCCGAGCTCCCTGACGAAGTCGCGGAAGGCTTCGGCACCGGCCTCGTCGCGGGTGCCGTGTCCGGCGATGAGCAGAGCGGGAGGGGTGGTCACGAGGACTCCTTATGGGTGGTGCTGGTGGTGTTGTCGGGAGCGGCGCAGGCCGGCTGCTGCCAGCGGTAGCCGCGCGGGGTGACCATGCGGCCCGCGATCCGCCGCGTGGCCGTGTTGCCGACGGTGACGACGGTCATCATGTCGACCCAGGCCGGGTCGAGTTCGCCGAGCGTGGTCAGCCGGCTCGACTCGTCGGCGCGGGACGCGTTGCGCACCACGCCCACGGGCGTGCCCGGCTCGCGGTGCCTGGCGAGGATGCCGAGGGCCTTCGGCAGCTGCCAGTCACGGCCCCGGCTGCGCGGGTTGTAGAACGTGACCACGATGTCCGCCTCCGCGGCGGCCCGCACCCGGCGCTCGATGACCTCCCACGGCGTGTGCAGGTCGGACAGGCTGATCGAGACATGGTCGTGGCCGAGCGGCGCGCCCAGGATCGCGGCCGCCGCGAGCGCGGCCGTCACGCCCGGTACCCCCACCACGTCGATGTCGTCGGACGCCTCGGCGAGCGCGGGCGACGCCATCGCGTACACGCCCGCGTCCCCGCTGCCGATCAGCGCGACGGCCTGCCCCTTGCGGGCCTCGGCGACCGCCGTGCGGGCCCGCTCCTCCTCGGCGCCGAGCCCGGACTCCAGGATCCGGGTGCCGGGCCGCAGGAGGTCCCTGATCTGGTCGACGTACTGGTCGAGGCCGACGAGCACGGATGCGGCGCGCAGCTCGTCGCGGGCGCGCGGCGTCACGAGGTCACGGGCGCCGGGACCGAGCCCGACGACGGCGAGCCGGCCGCGCGAAGCGGTGCGCACGACGGCGCACGTCGCCATCGCGGGCTTCCCGTCGGCGCGCACCGACTTCCGCTTCGGTACGAGGAGTTCACCGCCGGCGGCCAGCGCGGCGGCCTCCGCCACGGAGGGCGTGCCGACGGCGTCGAGCGGCGCGTCCGACGGGTTCGGCACGGCGACCGCGGCGAGGGTCCCGGCGCCGTAGGTCACGACGGGCACGCCCAACTGCTCGGCGGCCCCGACGATCCCCGGCTCACCGGCCTTGGCGTCGACGGTCGCGAGCCGCGCCACGGACCGCGGCGAGAGCCCCGCGTCCCGCAGCGTGTCGCGCACGAGCCCGAGGACCTCGTCCACGGGCACGCCCTTGCTGGCGCCGACGCCCACGACGAGCGACGGGGGCCGCAGGACGACCTCGCGGTCGGCGGGCTCCACGGCGCGGTCGGTGACGCGGATCGTGTGCGCGGCCGCCTGGTCCCGCGCGACATTTGCCGGCAGTGCGGGCAGCGGGTGGGTCAACTCGGCCTGCAGGAAGACCGGTTCACCGTCGAGGACCGCCCGGGTGACCCCGGCGACGTCCCCCTCGACGGGCAGGCCCAGTGTGTCGAGCCCGGGCACGTCCACGGCGTCCGTCGCCGTGGTCACCACCGGCTCGGCCTCCAGGACTGCGGCCACCTCACGCGCGAGCGCGTTCGCCCCGCCCTCGTGCCCCCCGAGCAGCGACACCGCGAAGCGCCCGGCCTCGTCGACGCACACCACGCCGGGGTCCGCGTGCTTGTCCCGCAGCAGCGGCGCGACGAGCCGGATCACGGCCCCCGTCGCCAGGAAGCACACCACCTGCTCGCACTCCGTGAACGCGCGCCGTACGGCGTCCCCCACAGAACCCTCGTACACGCGGGTACGCGACGGCCACGCCGACGCGAGCCGGTCGCGGGACACCGCCCCGGCCGCCGTGGCGGAAATCAGGCCGATCACTCAACTACTCCTTCGTTCAAGGAAGTCACGGAAGTCAGGGAAGTCAGGGAAGCCGCGGAAGCGGCGCCCTCCGTATCGGGCCGCACACCCCACACCAGGAACACCGGATTGGCCGCGGCGAGCCGCGACACGTCGCCCGGCAGCGGCGCGAGCCGGGACGACTGCAGCAGCACCCCGTCGCTGACGAACCCGGCCGCGCCCAGTGCGTCCCGCACCGCGCCCACCCGGTCCACCGCCGCCACCGCGACCACCACGGACCGCCGCGTGCGCCGCGCGCACGCCGTCACGATCGCGGCCAGCTCACGCCCGCCCCCGCCGATGAACACCGCGTCGGGGTCGGAGAGATCGGACAGGACGGTGGGCGCCGCGCCGTGCACGACGCGTACGTCGACGCCGTGGGCGGCGGCGTTGCCCCGGATCCGGGCCACGCCGTCCACGGTCTTCTCGACGGCCACGGCCGCGGCACCGAACCGCGCGCACTCCACGGCGACCGAGCCGGAACCGGCCCCGATGTCCCACACCAGGTCGCCCGGGCGCGGCCCGAGCCGCGCGAGCGCGAGCGCCCGCACCTCGAACTTGGTGATCATCGAGTCGCGGTGTTCGAACTCGCCCTCGTCCAGGGCCCATCGGGCCGGGGGGCGGCCGGGACCCGCGAGAGTGCGCACCGGTGCGAGCACCCGCTTCTCGTCCAGGCAGAGGACCACGCTCACCGCGTCGCCCCAGTCACGGGCGGCGGCCTCCGACGGCGTGACGCGTTCGACGCTCTCGTGCTCGGGGTCGCCGAGGCGGGACGCGACGACGAGGACGCGGTCCCTGTTCCTGTGCGCGAGTTCGGCGCCCAGCTCGGCGGGGCCCGCGCCAGGACCCGTCAGGACGGCGGTCTTGGGGTGCGCGCGGCACACGTTGACCGCGGTCCGCAGGTCACGGCCGTGGGCGCTGACCACGGCCGCGTCGTCCCACGGGAGGCCGACGCGCGCGAACGCCGTCGCCACCGAAGACACCCCCGGCCGCACGTCGAGCGCCGCGGGCCCGAACCGCTCGGCCAGCGCCCGCACCACGCCGAAGAACCCCGGGTCGCCGGACGCCAGCACCGCGACGCCCTGCCCCTTCTCGGTGTACCGCTCGACCGCGTCCAGCGCCGGAGCCAGCGGCCCGAGCGCGACCCGCTCCGCGCCGGGAGCCAGCAGCGCCCCGGCCGCGTCGAGATGACGCCGCCCGCCGACGACAAGAGCGGCGGACGACAGGGCCGGATCCGGGGACAGCGGCGCCCCCGTCCCCGTACCGAAGACCGTGATCACGACTGGGCCTGCGCGGATTTCCCGGCCCGCAGCGCCGCCCGCGCCTCGGGGTCGGCCTTGCGGAAACCGTGGAAGTGGCCCGGGTGGTAGAGGTGTGAACGCGTGCCCTCCGCGTCCAGGGCGGGGCCGACCAGGAACAGCGTGTGCTTCCACAGCTTGTGCTGCTTCACGGTCTCCTCCAGCGTGCTGATCGTGCACTTCACGATCAGCTCCTCCGGCCAGGTCGCCTGGTACGCGACGACGACCGGCGTCGACGTCGGGTAGCCGCCCTCCAGCAGCTCACGCACCAACTGCCCGCTGCGCGCCGCCGACAGGAACAGCGCCATCGTCGTGCCGTGCCGCGCGAACTCCCGCACCTCCTCGCCCGGAGGCATCGGCGTCTTGCCGCCGCCGAGGCGCGTCAGGATCACGGACTGCGCGACCTCGGGGATCGTCAGCTCGCGCTGGGCGAGCGCCGCCACCGCGGAGAACGACGAGACACCCGGGATCACCTCCGTCGCGATACCGAGCCGCGCGCACCGGTCGACCTGCTCCTGCGTGCCGCCCCACAGCGCCGGGTCCCCGGAATGGATGCGCGCGACCCGCAGCCCGCCGCGGTGCGCCCGCTCGTACACGGCGACGACGTCCTCCAGCGACATCGTCGCCGAGTCCAGGATCTCCGCGCCCTCGCGCGCGTGGTCGAGGACCTCCTCCTGCACCAGGCTGGCCGCCCAGATGACGACATCGGCGTCCGCGATGGCGCGCGCGGCGCGGAACGTGAGCAGATCGGCGGCGCCGGGCCCGGCACCGACGAAGGTCACCTTGCCGGTGGTTGCTTCGGGCATGACTGGGGTCCTCTCGGGATGGACGTCGTACGCGTGAGGATCACGCGGTCGTACACGGTTCGGTCGTACGGAGGTACGGGAGCGGTATCGGACGGGTCGCAAGGTGCGGCTCAGCCGGTCCCGGGCGTGCGCGGACCGTACCGATCCGCTAGCAAGGGACCATGGCCGTCCTCGTCGCACTTGGCTCGTTCGTGATGACACTCGTCGGCGGCTGGACCGCCCACCACGTCACCGACCGGCGCCACTTGGTGCTCGGATTCGCCGGCGGCCTGATGCTCGGCGTGGTCGGCTTCGACCTGCTTCCGGAGGCCCTGCACGGCGCGGGCGACGAGATCTACGGAGTGCCGGCCGCGCTGCTCCTGTTCGTCGCGGGCTTCCTCGTCGCGCACGTCGTCGAGCGGCTCCTCGCGATGCGCCAGGCCGCGCACGGGGCTCAGGAGGGCGAGGAACAGGTGCCCCAGGTCGGCCTCGGCGCCGCCGCCGCGATGGTCGGGCACAGCGTCGCGGACGGCGTCGCGATCGGCGCCTCGTTCCAGGTGAGCAGCACCATGGGGTACACCGTCGCGCTCGCGGTGATCACGCACGACTTCGCCGACGGCTTCAACACGTACACGATCACGCGCGCCTACGGGAACGCCCGCCGCAAGGCACTCGCGATGGTCGGCGCGGACGCGCTCGCCCCGGTGGTGGGCGCCGCGTCGACGCTGCTGTTCACCATTCCGGCGCCGGCCCTCGCCTGCTACCTCGGGTTCTTCGGCGGCGTTCTGCTGTACATCGCGGCCGCGGAGATCCTGCCGGAGGCCAGCCACCACCACCCGGCGCGCTCCACGCTCCTGTGCACGATCGCGGGCGCCGCCCTGATGTGGCTGGTGATCGGCGCGTCGGGGGAGTAGCGCCGGGCCCGCCCCCCGGCGGGTCACAGTTTCCCGCCCCGTCCGCCGTCGCGCCGGGCGGGCGCGATCAGCGTCGACAGGTACGGCAGCGCGGCATCGGTCTCCAGTTCGGCGGCGGCCCTGATGGACTCCTCGGGCAGCCCGAGCGCGGACCCCCACACGGCGTTCTGCGTCCGCCCCGTCTCGCGCAGCGCCGCCGCGACCTCGCCCGCGAGCCGCCCGAACTTGTACGCGACGACGGTGCCGGGCCCCGCGAGCGCCTCCTTGAGCACGGCCGAACCGGCGGTCACCGGCACGAGCGTCAGCGGCTCGGTGCCCTCGGTGAGCACGGCGCCGGACCGCGCGGCGAGGTCCTGCATGGCGGTGATGCCCGGCACGGTCGCGACGACGGTTCCCGCCACCAGCTCCTCGACGGTCAGGGCGAGATACGTGAACGTGGAGTACACGTTCGGGTCGCCGATCGTCGCGAACGCGACGGAGCCGTGCTCCCGCAGGAGCGCCGCGACACGCTCACCGGCCGCGTCCCAGGCGGCCTCGCGCCGGGCCCGGTCCGAGCGCTCGTTGAGCGCGAAGACGACGCGGACGACTTTGTCGGCGGGCACGTAGTGCAGGACGGTCGCCTCGGCGCGTCCGGGCTCGCCGCCGTCGGTCCCGTCGGCCGCGGCCATCACCGGTACGACGACGACGGCGGCCTCGCGCAGGGCGTTCACGCCCTTCACGGTCACGAGCTCGGGGTCGCCGGGACCCACGCCGACGCCGGTCAGCCGGTGCGTGGTGTTGCTGGTCATGACGGGGTGGCTCCTTCGGTTGCCCGCGCGACTTCGGTTGCCTGCGCGACGATGCGCCGCGCCGCCTGGGGCACGGCGGCCCAGTGCACATGCAGATACGAGGCGTGCACCCCGCCCTGCACAAACCCTTCGACGCGCCGCCCGGGACGCGTGATGCCCCACGCGGGGGAGGCGCCGGCCCCGGGATCGACGACGGTGCGATGGAACTCGTGACCGCGCACGCGTGTCCCGTTCGCGGCCAGCACGCTGTCGGACACGGCCACGGCGTCCCGGTATCCGAGCGTCAGCCGCTGCGACATCCGCGCGTCGGTGTCCAGAACCCCGCACATGGGCTGCCCGTCCAGGGACCGCGCCAGGTACAGCAGCCCCGCACACTCGGCGACGACCGGAGCCCCGGACCGCGCGAGCTCCGCGACGGCCTTGCGCAGCGGTTCATTGGCGGACAGCTCGGAGGCGTACACCTCCGGAAAACCCCCGCCGATGACCAACGCCCGTGTCCTGTCCGGGAGTTGCTCGTCCCGGAGCGGGTCGAAGGTCACGACCTCGGCTCCGGCGGCGGCAAGCAGCTCGCTGTGCTCGGCATAGGAAAACGTGAAAGCGGCCCCACCGGCGAGAGCGACGACGGGCCGCGGCCCGTCGGGCCCCGTCAGCCCGTCCGGCGTCCGAGGACCGGGGTCCGGGGCAGAGCCCCGGTTCCGGGAGGGGGCGGGCTGGGGGACAGAATCCAGAGCCTCGGCCGCATCCCAAGCCGCACAGTCCAACGGCCCGGCACCACGAGCCACCGCATGGAGCGCGTCCAGGTCACATCCGTCCCGCACCAGCTCCCCCATCGCGGCGACAGCCGCAACCGCCTCCGCCCCCCGCTCGGCCACCGGCACAAGCCCCAAGTGCCGCGAGGGAGTGACCACTTCCCCACCCCGGCGCAAGGCGCCGAAAACGGGCACCCCCGCCTCGTCGAGCGCCTCCCGCAGCAACTCCTCGTGCCGCTCGGACCCCACCTTGTTGAGGATCACCCCGGCGAGCCGCACCTCAGGATCGAACGACGCGAAGCCATGCACGAGCGCGGCCACGGACCGGGCCTGCGACGAAGCGTCGACGACCAGCACGACCGGCGCCCGGAGCAGCTTCGCGACATGTGCGGTCGACGCCAGCTCCCCCTGGCCGGAGGCCCCGTCGAAAAGCCCCATCACGCCCTCGACGACGGCGAGATCGCACCCGCGCGCCCCGTGCGCGAAGAGCGGCGCCACCTGCTCGGGCCCGCACAGGTACGCGTCGAGGTTGCGCCCCGGGCGCCCCGTGGCGAGCGCGTGGTACCCGGGGTCGATGTAGTCGGGCCCGACCTTGTGCGGCGACACGGCGAGCCCGCGTCCGGCGAACGCCGCCATCAGACCCGTCGCGACGGTCGTCTTGCCGCTGCCCGACGAGGGCGCGGCGATGACGAGCCGAGGCATGTACGTACTCACCACTCGATGCCTCTCTGGCCCTTCTGGCCGGCGTCCATCGGGTGCTTGACCTTGGACATGTCGGTGACCAGGTCGGCGAAGTCCATCAGCTTCCCGGGGGCGTTGCGTCCGGTGATCGCGACGTGCTGGGTCCCGGGCCGGTCCCGCAGCACGGAGATGACCTCGTCCGTGTCGATCCAGCCCCAGTGCATCGGGTAGGCGAACTCGTCGAGCACGTACAGCTGGTAGGTCTCGGCGGCGAGGTCGCGCTTGACCTGCTCCCAGCCCTCGCGGGCCTTCTCCTCGTTGTCCATCTGCGCGTCGCGCTGGACCCAGGACCAGCCCTCGCCCATCTTGTGCCAGTCGACGGTCCCGCCCTCGCCGCTCGCGCCGAGGACGCGCAGCGCGTTCTCCTCGCCGACCTTCCACTTCGCCGACTTGACGAACTGGAACACCCCGATGGGCCAGCCCTGGTTCCAGGCGCGCAGGGCGAGCCCGAAAGCCGCCGTCGACTTGCCCTTGCCGATGCCGGTGTGGACGACGACGAGCGGCCGGTTGCGCCGCTGCCGCGTCGTGAGCCCGTCGTCCGGCACGACGCTCGGCTGTCCCTGAGGCATTACGCGACCCTCCTGCTGTTCGACTGCAGACCCTGCATGTGCCGGACGTCCTTCACGAGCCCGGCGATCGAGTCGGCCCGCAGCTCGTCGAGCGTCACCGCCGTCCCGCCCAGCTCGCCCGCCAGCTGACCGGCGAGCCCGAGCCGCACGGGGCCCGACTCGCAGTCCACGACGACCGACGCCGTTCCCTCGGCGGCGAGCAGCCGCGCCGCACGCCCCGCGAGCGCCACCGGCTCAGGACCGCCCGTCGCGCGCCCGTCGGTCACCACGACGAGGAGCGCCCGGCGCGCCGGGTCCCGCAGCCGCTCCACGCGCAGCACGTCGTGCGCCTTCAGGAGCCCCGCGGACAGCGGCGTACGTCCACCGGTGGGCAGCGACTCGAGCCGTACGGCCGCCGCGTCCACGGAGGACGTCGGCGGCAGTGCCACATCGGCCGAGGACCCGCGGAACGTCACGAGCCCCACCTTGTCCCGCCGCTGGTACGCGTCGAGGAGCAGCGACAGGACAGCGCCCTTCACGGCGCTCATCCGCTGCCGCGCAGCCATCGACCCGGAGGCGTCGACCACGAAGAGCACGAGGTTGCCCTCGCGGCCCTCCCGGGTCGCCTGCCGCAGATCGTCACGCCGCACCACGAGCCCGGGACCGGAACGCCCCCGCGCCCGCTGGTGCGGGGCCGCGGCCTGCACGGTCGCCGCCAGGTGCAGCTTGGTGAGCGCGCCGCGCGGGCGCCGCGCACCCGTCGTACGCCCGTGCTCCGTGCGGGCCCGCGAGCGCCGCCCCGCGGCCCCCTCACCGAGTCCGGGCACGCTCAGCGTCTTCGTACGGAACGGCTCGGAGGCCCGGGCGGCCGCCTGCTCGCCGCCGCCCGCGGGAGCCTTCCGCTCGCCGCTGTCGGAGGGCTCGCCCTGCGCGGGGATGTCGGCGGCCCGGTCGCCGCCCGTGTCGGGGCCGCTGCCCTCGGGCGCGTCCTGCGGCGGCTGCCCGCCCCCGCCACCGGGCCCGTCCCCGCCGCCGTCACCGTCACCGTCCGGATCCGGTTCGTCGTCCTGGCCGCCGAACTCCTCCAGGGTGTCGTCGAGCTTGTCCTCGTCGAGCCCGGGCGCGTCGAACGGGTTGCGGCGCCTGCGGTGCGGCAGCGCGAGGAGCGCGGCCTGCCGCACGTCCTCGGCCAGCACGTCCGTGCGGCCGGCCCAGGCGGCGAGCGCCGTCGCCGTACGCGCCATCACGATGTCCGCGCGCATCCCGTCGACCTCGAACGCGGCGCACGTCGCGGCGATCTGGCGCAGCGCGGCGTCGCCGAGCCGCACCGAAGGCAGCAGGTCACGGGCCGCGACGATCCGCGCCCGTACGGCGGACTCCTCCTGCTCCCACTTCCCGGCGAAGCCCTCCGGGTCGTCGTCGTACGCGAGGCGCCGCTTGACGACCTCGACGCGCTGGTCGGGCTCGCGGGAGGCGGCGACCTCCACGGTGAGGCCGAACCGGTCGAGCAACTGCGGCCGCAGCTCGCCCTCTTCGGGGTTCATGGTGCCGACGAGCAGGAAGCGCGCGGCGTGCCGTACGGAGACGCCCTCGCGCTCCACGTACGAGGCGCCCATCGCGGCCGCGTCGAGCAGCAGGTCCACCAAGTGGTCGTGCAGCAGGTTCACTTCGTCGACGTACAGGATCCCGCGGTGCGCGTCGGCGAGGAGTCCCGGCTCGAAGGCCTTGACGCCCTCGGCGAGCGCCCGCTCGATGTCGAGCGCGCCGACGAGCCGGTCCTCGGACGCGCCGACGGGCAGCTCGACCATGCGGGCGGCACGTGAGGCGCCGGGTCCTCTCTCGTGCGGGCCGTCCGGGCACGCCGGGTCCGGGGCGCCGGGCGCACACGAGAAGCGGCACCCGGCGACGACCTCGACCTCGGGCAGGAGGGCCGAGAGGGCGCGTACGGCCGTGGACTTGGCCGTGCCCTTCTCGCCGCGCACGAGCACCCCGCCGACGGCGGGGCTGACCGCGTTCAGCAGCAGCGCGAGCCGCAGGTCGTCCTGCCCGACGAGCGCGGTGAACGGATAGGGGGTACTCACTGGTCGTCGCCCTCCAAGTCGCCCTCAAGTTCCAGATACGTGGCCCGCAGCCGCTCCAGCGTCTGCGCGTCCGGCTCGGCCCACAGGCCGCGCTCGGCCGCTTCGAGCAGCCGCTCGGTGATGCCCCGCAGGGCCCACGGGTTGGACTTCTTCATGAAGTCCTGGTTCTCCGCGTCGAAGACGTACTCGGCCGACAGCTTTTCGTACATCCAGTCGTCGACCACGCCGGCCGTCGCGTCGTACCCGAAGAGGTAGTCGACGGTGGCGGCCATCTCGAAGGCGCCCTTGTAGCCGTGGCGGCGCATCGCGGCCATCCAGCGCGGGTTGACCACCCGGGCGCGGAACACCCGGTGGGTCTCCTCGCCCAGCGTGCGGGTCTTCACCTGGTCGGGCACGGCGGAGTCGCCGACGTACGCCTCGGGGGAGGTCCCCGTCAGATGCCGCACCATGGCGACCATGCCGCCGTGGTACTGGAAGTAGTCGTCGGCGTCGACGAGGTCGTGCTCGCGGGTGTCGACGTTCTTCGCCGCCACGTTGATGCGCCGGAACGCCGTCTCCATGTCGCCGCGCGCAGCCCGCCCGTCGAGCCCGCGCCCGTACGCGTAACCGCCCCACACCGCGTACACCTCGGCGAGGTCCGCGTCCGACTGCCAGTTGCGGGCGTCGATCAGCGGCAGCAGACCCGCCCCGTACGCGCCCGGCTTCGACCCGAAGATGCGGGCCGTGGCCCGCCGCCGGTCGCCGTGCTCGACGGTGTCCTGTTCGGCATGGGCGCGTACGTAGTTCTGCTCGGCGCTCTCGTCGAGCGCGGCGACGGCCTGCACGGCGTCGTCGATCAGGCCCACGACGTGCGGGAACGCGTCGCGGAAGAAGCCGGAGATACGGACCGTCACATCGATGCGCGGGCGCCCGAGTTCGGCGGCCGGCACGATCTCGAAGCCGGTGACACGGCGCGAGGCGTCGTCCCACACCGGGCGGCAGCCGAGCAGCGCGAGGATCTCCGCGATGTCGTCGCCCTGCGTGCGCATCGCGGAGGTGCCCCACACCGTCAGGCCCACGGACCTGGGGTACTCGCCCGTGTCGGCGAGGTAGCGCGCCACCAGTGAGTCGGCGAGCGCCTGCCCGACGTCCCAGCTCAGCCGCGAGGGGATCGCCTTCGGGTCGACGGAGTAGAAGTTGCGGCCCGTCGGCAGCACGTTGACCAGGCCGCGCGTCGGCGACCCGGACGGTCCCGCCGGCACGTATCCGCCGTCGAGCGCCCGCAGAATGTGCCCGATCTCGTCCGTGGTGCGCGCGAGCCGCGGCACGACCTCACGGCACGCGAACTCCAACACCGCCACGGCGTCCGGGAGTTCGGTTCCGACGATGTCGCGGACGAGAGCGGGGACGGCAGCGGTGTCCCAGCCGCGCTCCTCCATGCCCTCGGCCGCGCGCCGGCACAGCTGCTCCAGGAGGTCGATCGCGTCGGCGGCGCTGCGGGCGGGACCGCTGACGAGGTCCGTCAGTTCGGCCGGCACCTTCACGGGCGCGCCGGGCTCGCCGAGCAGCTCCTTCTCGACCAGGCCGAAGTGCTCGGCCAGGCAGGCGCGCAGGCCGGGCAGCGCGTTCGCGGCGCCGCCCCACACCTGCGAGGCGCGCAGCACGGCGAGTACGAGGTTCACGCGCGGCTCGCCGACCGGGCCGCCGCCGAGGATGTGCAGACCGTCGCGGATCTGCACGTCTTTGATCTCGCACAGATAGCCGTCGATGTGCATCACGAACTCGTCGAAGTCGCCGTCGTCCGGCTGCTCGTCGACATGCAGGTCGTGGTGGAGCTCGGCCGCCTTCACCAGCGTCCAGATCTGGGCGCGCACGGCCGGGGCCTTCGTCGGGTCCAGGTCGCAGACGAGCGCGTACTCGTCGAGGAGCTGCTCCAGCTTCGCGAGGTCGCCGTACGTGTCGGCGCGGGCCATCGGCGGGACCAGGTGGTCGACGACCGTGGCGTGCCCGCGGCGCTTGGCCTGTGTGCCCTCGCCCGGGTCGTTCACGATGAACGGGTAGATCAGCGGCAGCTCGCCGAGGACCGCGTCGGGCGCACAGCTCCCGCTCAGACCGAGGCCCTTGCCCGGCAGCCACTCCATGGTGCCGTGCTTGCCCATGTGGATGACGGCGTCCGCACCGAAGGAGTTCTCGAGCCAGCGGTACGCGGCCATGTAGTGGTGCGACGGCGGCATGTCCGGGTCGTGGTAGATCGCGATCGGGTTCTCGCCGAAGCCGCGCGGCGGCTGGATCATCACGACGACGTTGCCGAACTGGAGCGACGCGAGCACGATGTCGTCGCCGTCGACGTAGAGGGAGCCCGGCGGCTCGCCCCACGCCTCCAGCATCCCGTCGCGCAGCTCGGGCGCCAGCTTGTCGAACCAGGCGCGGTAGTCGGCGAGCGGCACGCGTGCGGGCGCCGACGCCAACTGGTCCTCGGTGAGCCACTCGACGTCGTGGCCGCCCGCCTCGATGAGCCGGTGGATCAGCTCGTCACCGTTGTCGGGGTAGCCGTGGACGCCGTATCCGGCCTCGCGCAGCGCGTCCAGGACGCGGACGGCGGAGGCGGGCGTGTCGAGGCCCACCGCGTTGCCGACCCGCGAGTGCTTGGTCGGGTAGGCCGTGAAGACGACGGCGAGCTTCTTCTCGCCGTTCGGCTTGTGGCCGAGACGCGCGTGGCGTACGGCGATCCCGGCGACGCGCGCGGCCCGCTCGGGGTCGGCCGCGTACACCGGGACGCCGTCGGGGCCCTCCTCCTTGAAGGAGAACGGCACGGTGACGATCCGGCCGTCGAACTCGGGGATCGCGACCTGCATCGCCGCGTCCATCGGCGACAGCGCGGCGTCCGACGCCTCCCAGACCGCCTTCGACGACGTGAGGCACAGACCCTGCAGGACAGGGACGTCGAGGTCGGCGAGCGCGCCGATGTCCCAGGCCTCCTCGTCGCCGCCCGCGGACGCCTGCGAGGCGTGGGTGCCGCCCGCCGCGAGGACGGTCGCCACGAGGGTGTCGGCCTCGCCGAGCAGCTCGTACAGGCCGGGGTCGGCGCCGCGCAGCGAACCGCAGTACACCGGAAGGGAGTTGACGCCGCGCGCCTCGATCGCGTCGCACAGGGTGTCCACGAACGCGGTGTTCCCTGACAGCTCGTGGGCGCGGTAGAAGAGCACGCCGACCGTAGGACGGCCCTCGACGCGCGGACGGCGGCCGTGCACCCCGTACTCGGGCATCTTCTGCGGCTCGGCGCTGTGCCGCTCCGGCGCGCTCCCGGCCCGGCCGTGCCCGCCCCACAGCACGTCCTGGACGAGGAAGCGGGCCAGCTCGACGAGGTTGCCGGGACCGCCCTCGACGAGGTAGCGCAGCGCCTCGGCCACGGCGCCCGCGTGCACGGTCGACTCGGCCATCAGCTCCGCGTCCGGGACGCTCTCGCCGCCGAGCAGGACCGTCGGCACGCCGGACGCCTTCAGCGCCGCGAGCCCGTCCTCCCAGGCGCGCTTGCCGCCGAGGAGCCTGACGACGGCGATGTCCACGCCGTCGAGCAGCCCGGGCAGTTCGCTCCGGACGTCCACGCGGGTCGGGTTCCCGATCCGGTAGGGGGCGCCGGAGGCCCGGGCCGCCAGCAGATCGGTGTCTGCGGTCGACAACAACAACACTGTGCTCATGCGGGCGCTCCCGGTGGAATGAAAGGCAGTCCTGACGGAGCGCCGGACTCGATGAGCCGCCACAGCGCGTCCGTGTCCGCGTGTTCTTCGATCAGATCGCCGAGCCGGTCGAGCTGCTCCTCGCGCAGCGCGCCGAACGACGTGTCGGGCGCCGGTACGAAACGGCGGCCGGCGGCGGCCGCGACCTCGCGCAGGAACGCCCGGCGGAAGCCGTCCGCCTCCAGCGAGCCGTGCCAGTGCGTGCCCCAGACGGAGCCGACGCGGCATCCGTCCAAGCCGTGTCCATGGTCATCAGAGATGAACCCTTCTCCGCCCGTGACCTCGGCGACCCCGTGATGGATCTCGTAGCCCTCGACGCGCTCACCGAGCGCCTCACCGACGGGCCGGGCGAGGGTCTTCTCGCGCGCGAAGCGCACCCGTACGGGCAGCAGTCCGAGCCCGTCCACGGCGCCCAGGCGCGACTCGACGTCGTCCTCGATGCGCTCGCCGAGCACCTGGAAGCCGCCGCAGATCCCGAGGACCGGCCGGCCCTCGGCGGCCCGGCGCGCGAGGGCGTCGGCGAGGCCGCGCTCGCGCAGCCACTGAAGTGCCTTGACGGTGCCGCGCGTTCCCGGCACGACGACCAGGTCCGCGTCGACGAGCTCCTCGGCCCGGTCGACGAACCGCACGACGACGCCCGGCTCCGCGGCCAGGGCGTCCACGTCGGTGAAGTTCGACATCAGCGGCACGGCGCACACGGCTACGCGCAGCACGTCCTCGCCGACGGGGGCCGTCGTCCACGACTCGCGCACGGAACCGCGCAGCGACACGCGCAGCCCGTCCTCCTCGTCGATGCCGAGGCCGTGCTGGAAGGGGAGAACCCCGTACGTGGGGCGCCCGGTCAGGTCCTTGAGCATGTCGAGGCCGGGTTCGAGCAGCGAGACGTCCCCGCGGAACTTGTTGACCAGATAGCCGGCCAGCAGCTCCTGGTCGTCGGGGGCGAGCAGCGCCGTCGTGCCGAAGAACGACGCGAAGACGCCGCCGCGGTCGATGTCGCCGACCACGAGCACGGGCAGCCGTGCGGCCCGGGCGATCCCCATGTTGACGATGTCGGTGCGGCGCAGGTTGATCTCGGCGGGAGAGCCCGCCCCTTCACAGATCACGGCGTCATAGCTGCCCCGGAGTTCCTCCAGGCATCCCACGACGGTGTCCAGAAGTGCCGCCTGCCGTCCTCCGTGGTAGCCCCGCGCACTCAACTCGCCCACCGGCTTGCCCATGAGCACCACCTGGCTGCTGCGGTCACTGCCCGGCTTCAGCAGCACGGGGTTCATCAGGGCGCTCGGCTCGACGCGTGCGGCCTGCGCCTGCATGGCCTGCGCCCGCCCGATCTCGGCGCCCTCGCGCGTCACGAAGGAATTGAGGGACATGTTCTGCCCCTTGAACGGCGCGACTTTCACCCCCTGCCGCACCAGCCACCGGCAGATCCCCGCGGTGACCACGCTCTTCCCGGCATCGGACGTGGTCCCTGCCACCAGCAGTCCGCCACCACTCACGACTTCCCCCTCCGCAACAGTGCCCGCCCGGCGGCGCACACGCCGAGGGCCAGCCAGCTCACGCGCCGCGAGAGCCGCGCCGCCCGCTCGATGTCGGCGGTCTCCACGGCCCGGCCCGACGCGTTCAGTACGGGCCGGTGCTCGACCCGCCCGCCGTACGACAACGTGCCTCCCAGGCGCACTCCGAGCGCCCCCGCGAACGAGGCCTCGACGACACCGGCGTTGGGGCTCGGGTGCAGTCGCGCGTCCTCGCGCCACGCCGTGAGCGCGCCGCGCGGACGGCCGCCCGCGATTGCGGCCAGCACGCCGGTCAGCCGCGCCCCGGGCCAGCCGGCCACGTCGTCGAGGCGTGCGGAGGCCCAGCCGTAGCGGCGGTACCTGGCCGACTTGTGCCCGACCATGGCGTCCAGCGTGTTCACGGCGCGGAACGCGACGAGCCCGGGGACGCCGGCGACGGCGCCCCACACGAGCGCGCCCACGACGGCGTCGGAGGTGTTCTCGGCGACGGATTCGACGACGGCCCGCGCGATCCCGTCCGCGTCCAGGGCCTGCGGGTCGCGCCCGCACAGATGCGGCAGCCGTTCGCGCGCCGCGTCCACGTCACCGGCGGCCAGCGCGCTCCCGATGGCGCGCGCCTCGCGCCCCAGCGACGTACCGCCGACGACCGCCCAGGTGGCGGCGGCGGTCAGCGCGACGGAGGCGGCGGGGGAGCGGCGCGCGGCGCGCGCGGCGAGGCCACCGGCGAGGGCGGCGCCCCCGGCGCACACGGCGGTGTGCACGGCGCCCCACCCGCGGTGGTCACGCCACAGCACGCGCTCGACGGCGCCCGCGGCCCGTCCGAACGCGGCGACCGGATGCCCGCGGCGCGGATCGCCGATCAGGAGGTCGCCGAGGAGTCCGGCGGCGCTGCCGTACGCGAAGACGCGCTCGGCCCGCACGGTCAGCCCGCCGCTACGGCGAGGGGAACCCTTGTACTCGCTCTGAGCGGGAGCACCCGCAACTGGCAGCCGCGCATGGCGATATGTCCTCACTCAGGGTGTCCACGCCCTGGTTGGAAGAGACCGGCGGCGAGAGTTCCTGGCTCGCGGGGATCACTCCCCGGTGACAGTGGCGGGACCGCGCCGGATTCGCACCGGCTTCCTCTCCTGCTGCCGTAGATGGCCCCGGAAGTCCACCACGCCCCCCGAACGCCCGTCAACTTGCCGTTGACCTGCGAAGGGAGAGTGTGCTGAGGCCCACACGAAGCGGGGTGCGGGACGCCGTCGCGTCCCGCACCCCGCACTTCTGCCGGTTACCTCCGGTCAGGCGACGATCAGGAAGATCCCGTAACCGACGGCCGCCGCGCACAGGGCGAAGCAGGCGTACGCGCCGGAGACGGCGAGCCCCGCCGAACCGCCCTGGGCCGTCGCCGACTCCCGCTTGGCGAGCCCGACGATGCCGAGGGTGAACAGGCCCACGAGGGCCACCGTGATCACGAGGCTGACTCCGAACACGGAGCCGAGTGCTGCCCAGTCGATGTGCATAGCGCTGCTGCTTCCTTAGACCGTGGCCGGTCGCGCGGACTCCGCCGAGGGCGGGGCGGGCGAGGCGGGGATGGTGGTCTTCACGTCGGTGTCCAGGTCCGCGACCGTGCCGGCGGGCGGCGGGGTGACGGCCGCGATCGCGGTGGTCACGACGCCGGCGGGCTCGGCCGGGACGTCGACGCCGTCGATGTCGTCGTCCGTGACGTTCGTGTGGTCGATCGCGTTGCGCCGGGACAGCGCCCAGATGGTGCCGGCGCCGGCGATCAGGAGCAGCGCGGTGACGGCGACGCCCCACGAGCCCTGCTTGGTGAGGAACTCGGCGCCCGCGCCGACCAGACCGGCGGCCGGCAGGGTCAGGCCCCAGGCGATGAACATGCGGGTCGCGGTCGACCAGCGGACGACGCCGCCCTTGCGGCCGAGGCCCGCGCCCATGACGGCGCCGGAGCAGACCTGCGTCGTGGAGAGCGAGAAGCCGATGTGCGAGGAGGCGAGGATCGCGGTCGCGGCGCTGGTCTGGGCGGCGAAGCCCTGCTGCGGCGCGAGGTCCGTGAGGCCCTTGCCCATGGTGCGGATGATGCGCCAGCCGCCGAGGTAGGTGCCGAGCGCGATGGCCGTACCGGCCGAGACGATGACCCACATCGGGGGGTTGGCGCCGGGGCTGAGAACGCCGCCCGTGATCAGGGCGAGCGTGATGATGCCCATCGTCTTCTGCGCGTCGTTCGTGCCGTGCGCCAGCGAGACCAGGCCCGCGGAGGCGATCTGCCCGGCGCGGTAGCCCTTGGCGGTCGCCTTCTGGTCGGTCTTGCTGCCGATCCGGTACGTGAGCCGGGTGGCCAGCATCGCGGCGATGCCCGCCACGAGCGGCGCGGCGACGGCCGGGAGCAGGATCTTGGTGACGACGGTGCCGCCGTTGATCGACGACCAGCCCATCGACATCACGGCGGCGCCGATGAGGCCGCCGAAGAGCGCGTGGGACGAGCTGGAGGGGAGGCCCACCAGCCACGTCAGGAGATTCCAGAGGATGGCGCCCACCAGCGCCGCGAAGATGACCTCGGTCTTGAGTCCGTCCTCGTTGATGATCCCGCCGGAGATCGTCTTGGCGACCTCCACGGAGAGGAAGGCTCCGACGAGGTTCAGCACGGCGGACATGGCCACCGCCGTCTTGGGCTTGAGAGCGCCGGTCGAGATGGTGGTGGCCATCGCGTTGGCTGTGTCGTGGAAACCGTTCGTGAAGTCGAACACGAGAGCGGTAACGATCACGATCCCGAGGAGAAGCGTGATGTGTTCCATTTACCCAGGCTTCTGTTGGACGTCAGTGGCTCGGTGAACGTAGGCAACCTGAGTGAACGGAAGATGAACTGGGGCAGGCGGTGCGGTGACCCGAAGCGGAGTGCCGCCACTCCGTTGGAATCGGGGTGGCGGCACGGGGTCGTTCGCGAAGCGGAACGGCGGCTCAATTAAGCGGAAGTAAGCCTTCCGCTAGCCGCGGGCGAACCTCCGCAACTGCCTCGGTGAACCGTTGAAGAGATTCTGGTCACCCGGCAGTCCGCCGCTGTTGTCGTACTGCCAGAACGTCCAGTACGACCAGCCCGACGGCAGTGTCCCGGCGGACTCGGCGTAGCGGGCGAGCCATAGCGCGTGGTTGCGCGCGAAGGCCGCGCTGTTGCCCGTGCACTTCTTCCACCAGCGGTAATTGGTGTAGATCACCGGCCGGCGGCCCGTCCTGCGCCGCACCTCGTCGCTGAACGCCCTGATCCAGGAGATCATCTTCCCCTTGCTCAGGCCGTAGCACTTCTTCGAGCTGTACGGGTTGTACTCGATGTCGAGCGCCGGCGGCAGCGTCCAGCCGTCCGCCCGCCACCCGCCCCCGTTGCGCACGAAGTACGAGGCCTGCGTCCGGCCGGACGACTTGTTCGGGAGCGCGAAGTGGTACGCCCCGCGGATGACGCCCGCGCTGCGCGCTCCGTCGTACTGCCGGCTGAAGTAGGGATTGCGGTAGGTGGCGGACTCGGTCGCCTTGACGTAGACGAACCGTGCGCCCTTGCTCTTGGCCTTCTGCCAGTTGATGTTCTTCTGGTGCGACGAGACGTCGTGCCCCTTCGTGACGCCCGCCGCGGACGCCGGAGCCTGTGCGAGAGCGGTGCCCCCGAACGTCAGGGCGGCGAGTGATGTCGCGGTCGCGATGTGCGCGCGGCGACGGGACGGTTTGTGACCACGAGCCATATTTCCCCCCGGAATGGCGACGTGCATGACAAATCCCACCGGAGGCTACCGGAAGATCCCTCTGAGCCCGTCGACCTCCAGCCAATCGTCTCCAGACCGGCATTCATGCCCATGCGTGCGCTTTTGGACTCCTCGGCTCCGCACGGAAGTGCCCGGGCGCCACGATCGGCGCGGGCCCGCCGAGCGGCTGGCAGGATGCGGGCATGGCGCAGGAACCGGGCGAGGCAGGGCGGGGCGCGGACGGACTCGCGCAGGCATGGAGCGCGCTCGTGGCGACGGCCCGGCGCACCGTCTCCGACGGCCTCGTCGTCGGGACCTCGGGGAACGTCTCGGTGCGCATCGGCGACACCGTCCTCGTCACACCCAGCGGGGTCCCCTACGACGAGCTCGCCCCGGACGACCTCGTCGCCGTCGGCCTCGACGGC
This sequence comes from Streptomyces sp. NPDC107517, assembly GCF_055582645.1. Taxonomy (NCBI): domain Bacteria; kingdom Bacillati; phylum Actinomycetota; class Actinomycetes; order Kitasatosporales; family Streptomycetaceae; genus Streptomyces; species Streptomyces sp. NPDC107517. The sequence goes on from NZ_JBVJPM010000002.1 coordinate 810,675, forward strand.
GGGCAGCGCGCCGGAACCCTGACCCCGACCAGCGAACTCCCGATGCATCTGGCGGTCTACCGCGCGACGCCCGCCCGCGCCGTCGTCCACACCCACGCGGTCCACGCCACCGCCGTCTCCACCCTGGTGCCCGAGCTTCCGCTCATCCACTACATGGCCGCGGCCCTCGGCGGCCCCGTCCGGGTCGCTCCGTATGCGATGTACGGCACCGAGCGGTTGGCCGAGAACGTGCTCGACGCTCTCGAGGGGCGGACAGGCTGCCTGCTCCAGAACCACGGCACCCTCACCCACGGCGACACCCTCGCCGCCGCCTACGACCGCACGGCCCAGCTCGAATGGCTGTGCCGCGTCTGGCTCACCGCGAGCGCCCATCCCCACCACACGCCGACGCTCCTCACCCGCGACCAGGTGCGCGAGGTGGAGGAGAAGCTGCGGGGATACGGGCAGCCGGGCTGAACCGGCACCCGGCCGCCCCTGCCCCGCCCCACTGGCCGGTCGGAGCCGGGGCGCCGACACTGGGACGGTGCGCACCGCCACAGCGACGGCCGCTGCCGTCACCGCAGTCATCGGTGCCGGCGCGGCCGCGATCGCGGCCGGCCGGTTCGCCAGCGACGCCGCCCTCAAGGCGCCTGCGGGCCGGCCCCTGCCCACCGAGCCACGCCTGACCGTCCACGCCACCGCCGCGGGCCAGATCACGCTCACCCGCGACCTGGCCTCCCTGCGCCCGGGCACCTACGGCCTGAGCGGCGACGGATTCCACGCCGTGGTCGGGCCCGTCCTCGCGTCCGCCCCGCACGCGGCGGACGCCGTCGTACGCCGCCTGGAGCGCGTCACCCACGGCACCCTCGAACCCGGCGCCAAGGCATGGCTCACCGCCCAGGTCCACATCGGCGACCCCAAGGCGGCCCTCGGCCTCGACCACGCCGACATCGACATCCCCGGCGAACTGGGCGCGCTCCCCGCCTGGTTCGTCCCCGGCACCCGCCACACCTGGGTCCTCACCGTCCACGGCCTGGGCACCACACGCGAGCACCCCATGGTCCTCATGGACTTCCTGCACCGCCACCGCTTCCCCGTGCTCGACCTCGCCTACCGCGGCGACCTCGGCGCCCCCCGCTCACCGGACGGCCTCGGCCACCTCGGCGAGACGGAGTGGCGCGACCTGGACGCCGCGATCCGCTATGCCGTGCGCTACGGCGCGCAACGCGTCATCGTGCACGGCTGGTCGACCGGCGCCGCCATGGCGCTGCACGCGGCGGCGCATTCCGCTTTGCGGGACCGCATCTGCGGGCTCGTCCTCGACTCACCCGTCCTCGCCTGGGACGTGACGCTGCGTGCCCTCGCCGAGGCCCGCCATGTCCCCGGGCCCCTGCTGCCCCTCGCGGTCCGGGCCGCCCAGGGCCGCACCGGGCTGCAGGGCGACCGCCTCGACACCGCCGCCCACGCCGAGGCGCTCAAGGTGCCCACGCTCGTGATGCACGGCCCCGACGACGAGATCGCCCCCTGGGCCCTGTCCCGCGAACTGGCCGCCCGGCGCCCCGACCTGGTCTCGCTGCACACGGTGGACGACGCCCCGCACGGAGCCATGTGGAACGCCGACCCGCAGACGTACGAGGAGACGCTCCGCCGCTTCCTCACCCCCCTCATGTAGCTCCTCACGGCTCCGTCACACGCAGGGGACAGATGCGCAGGAAGGCCCGCGTAGACCCCCGGCGCACGCCGGTCCGCGGCCCCTCCCGCGAGGCCCGCAAAGAGCCCCGGAACGATTCCGTTTGGGTTTTCGGACCGTCAACCGGAAGACTGCCCCCGTGACGTCCCGTATCCCGCGCGACTCCAGGCTCCGACTCGTCCGCCCGCGCACCCTCGCCGCCGCCCCCGTGCGGACCGACGGAGTGGTGACCCAGGCACGCCCGCCCCGCCCGGCGCCCCGGCCGCCGGAGGGCACCCCACCCCCGGCGGAACTGGCCCGCATGGCCCGCCGCGGCCTCGCCGACGCCGTCCGCGTGGCCCGCTGGGCCGACGCCGTCCTCAGCCCCGGCAGCGGCCACGGCACCCCCGACGGCAGGGGCGCCCTGTCCCCGCCCACTGCCGAACGCGCGGCGGCCGACCTGGAGCTGACCCCGCGACAGGTCAGCGCCGACTGGGACACCGCACGCCTCGCGGGCCTCGTCGAGGTGCACGGTGACAGCGCGCGCCCCGGCTGGCGCCTGCGCGCCTGGGACCGCGACGACACCGCCGTGCTGCGCGGCTGGGTCGCGCTGTTCGACGCCTGGTCCCTGGCCCACCCCGCCGACGAGAGCCTGGAGGCCGCCGCGGTCGCCGAGGTCGTCTCGGCGATGCCCCAGGTGCTCTCCCTCCTCCAGCTCTCGGCCGGCCCGGTCCCCGTCCCGCAGCTCCTCGACCTGCTCGGCCAGCGCGTCGAGGAACTGCGCACGGAACGCTGCGAGATCCCCTACGGCCCGCAGCCCGAGCCCACCGACACCGCGAGCGCCGCCACCGGCACCACCCTCCCCCCGCTCCTCGACTGGGCCCTGCACGGCCTCGCCGCCGTCGGCGCCCTCACCTACGCCGACGGCCAGGCCACCCTCACGCCGCTCGGCAGCTGGGCGGTCTGGGTCAAGCTGGAGCAGATCTGCGTGGCCGCCCAGTCCCCGGCGGGCAACATCGAGCAGTCCGCCGACGCCATGCTCAGAGGCTGCGCACGGCTGCGCCCGAACGCGGCCCGCGCCGAATACCGCGCCTGGCTCGCCGCCCGCCCCGTCGGCAGCGCCGTCACCGAGCTGATCGCCGCCGCCCGAGGCGAGGACGCCCTGCTGCGCGGCCTCGCCTTCGAGGCCCTGCGCGTCGTGGGAGCCCCCGCAGAGCCCGTCGTCCGGTCCGTCGCAGACGAGCCGCCGCTGCGTCCCTACGCGCTGCTGTGGCTCGCCGAGTACGAGGGAGCCGACCCCGAGGACGTCCACATGGTGCTGACCCGCGAGGAGACGACCTGGCTGTGGGTGGACACCGCGGCGGCCGTCGCGGACCACGGCGAGGCCCAGCTCCTCGTACGCCACCTGGAGTCCGCCGTGCAGCCCACCGTGCCGGCCCTCCTCGACGAGGTCCGGGCGGCCGGGCACCCGCGCACTGTCCAGGTCCTCGTCGCGCTGGCCGCCGCGCACCCGGACCCGGCGCTCGCCAAGGCCGTCCGCCGGGCCGCCTTCCAGGTGCACACCGGGGGCGCGTGACGCCGCGCCCCCGCGATCAGGCCGGTATCCGCGGCGCGTACGTCCCGAAGCTCCACACGTTGCCCTCGGCGTCCTTGGCCATGTAGTCCCGGGAGCCGTAGCCCTGGTCCGTCGGGGGCATCAGGATCTCCACGCCGTGCTCGACGGCCCGGCGGTGATGGGCGTCGACATCGTCCACGACGACATAGATCCCGGTCGGGCCCGCGCCCTTCATGGCCTCGTCGAAGCGGCCACCGCGGCCCTTCGAACCGAGCATCACCGCGCCGTTCCCGTACGTCAGCTCGGCGTGCATCACCGAGCCGCCCTCGCCCTCGTGCACGGCCGTGGCTGTGAAGCCGAACGCCGAGGTCAGCTGCTCGATCGCGGCCTGCGCGTCGGCGTACAGCAAGGACGGGTAGAAACTCGCGCGCCCCTCGCCCTTCGTACCGCTCACCGTGCTCACTCCTTCATCACCCTCTTCGCCGGTCGGGACTGTGCTGCCGAGTCCAGACTGGCACCCGGCACTGACAATCCGCCCGGCGAGCGGGCCGCGCTCAGCGGAACGTGTTGCACCGCGCCATGTCGCCGGTGCGGTAGCCCTCGTAGAACCACTGCTGCCGCTGCTGGGCCGAGCCGTGCGTCCAGGTCTCGGGCGTCACCCGGCCCTGGAACCTCTCCTGGATGCGGTCGTCGCCGACGGCGGCCGCAGCGTCCAGGCCGTCGCGGATGTCCGCGTCGGTGAGGTTCGTGATCAGCGGCTTGCCCGTCTTGTCGTCGGGCGTCGTCGTCGCGTGGTGCGCCCACACCCCGGCGTAGCAGTCCGCCTGGAGCTCGACCCGCACCGCGTTGCTGTTCCGGCCCGTACGACCGTCCTGGGAGCGCTGGAGCGTCCCCATCAGGTTCTGGACGTGGTGTCCGTACTCGTGCGCCACCACGTACGCCTGCGCGAAGGGTCCGCCGCTGGAGCCGAACTTGGTGCGCAGCTCGTCGAAGAAGCCCAGGTCCAGATAGACCTTGCGGTCGCCCGGGCAGTAGAACGGCCCGACCGCCGAGGTCGCCGTGCCGCACGCCGTCCGGACCTGGCCGGTGAAGAACACGGTCTGCGCGGGGGAGTAGGTGCCCCGGCGGTCGCGGAACTCCTGACGCCAGTAGTCCTGGACGCTGTTGACGACCGCCACGACGCGGCAGTCCTCCTTGCTGTTCGCGTCCTGGCCCGTACGGCAGTCCTGGCTGACCTGGGCCGCGGACGAGACGGTGGTGTCGGGTTCGCCGCCGCCGGAGGACAGGCCGAATTCGTCGGTGCCGAAGAAGAGGCCGATCAGCAGGGCGAGCAGCCCCGCGAGGCCGCCGCCGACGGTCCGCCGGCCGCCGGGGACCCGGCGCCTGTCCTGGACCTCGGAGGTGTCCAGGTCGGCGTCGTCGTCGAACTGCATGGCCGCACCGTCCTCCGCCGCACGTCAGGGGCGGCGGCCCGCCGCCCAACGCCCACTATCGGCCACTTCGTGACGGTCTGCCCCTCGGCCCTGGAACAGCACGGCGGAAAACTGTTTGCATCCCCCCGTTAGACTTGGCCCATGGCCATTCTCCCCACGCACTAGACGGCTCATCGCCCTCAGTAGCCCTTCCGCCGTCCAATCCCTGCTCAGGAGTCTGTCCGTGATCACCGCTTCGGCCATCGAGTTGCGCGCCGGCGCCCGCATCCTCATCGAGAACGCCACTTTCCGTATCGCCAAGGGCGACCGCATCGGCCTCGTCGGACGCAACGGCGCGGGCAAGACGACCCTCACCAAGTGCCTCGCCGGTGAAGGCACGCCGGCCGGCGGCACGATCGCCCGCTCCGGAGAGGTCGGCTACCTCCCGCAGGACCCCCGCACCGGCGACCTCGACGTCCTGGCCCGCGACCGCATCCTGTCCGCGCGCGGCCTGGACACCCTGATCCAGAAGATGCGGGACAACGAGCAGCGCATCGCCAACGGCACGGGCGCCACGCGCGCGAAGGCCCTCAAGCAGTACGAGCGCCAGGAGACGGAGTTCCTCACCAAGGGCGGATACGCCGCCGAGGCCGAGGCCGCCACCATCGCCGCCGCGCTCAACCTGCCCGACCGCGTGCTCGGCCAGCCCCTGCACACGCTCTCCGGCGGTCAGCGCCGCCGTATCGAACTGGCCCGCATCCTCTTCTCGGACGCCGACACCCTGCTCCTCGACGAGCCCACGAACCACCTCGACGCCGACTCCATCGTCTGGCTGCGCGACTACCTCAAGACGTACCGCGGCGGCTTCATCGTGATCTCCCACGACGTCGACCTCGTCGAGACGGTCGTCAACAAGGTGTTCTACCTGGACGCGAACCGCTCCCAGATCGACGTCTACAACATGGGCTGGAAGCTCTACCAGCAGCAGCGCGAGGCCGACGAGAAGCGCCGCAAGCGCGAGCGCCAGAACGCCGAGAAGAAGGCCGCGGCCCTCAACTCCCAGGCCGACAAGATGCGCGCCAAGGCGACCAAGACCGTCGCCGCGCAGAACATGGCCAAGCGCGCCGACCGGCTGCTCGCCGGGCTCGAGGCGGTCCGCGTCTCCGACAAGGTCGCCAAGCTGCGCTTCCCCGAGCCCTCGCCGTGCGGCAAGACGCCGCTGATGGCCGAGGGCCTGTCGAAGTCGTACGGCTCCCTGGAGATCTTCACGGACGTCGACCTGGCCATCGACAAGGGCTCGCGCGTCGTCATCCTCGGCCTCAACGGCGCCGGCAAGACCACCCTGCTCCGGCTGCTCGGCGGCGCCGAGAAGCCGGACACGGGCGAGGTCATCGAGGGCCACGGCCTCAAGCTCGGCTACTACGCGCAGGAGCACGAGACCCTCGACCCCGAGCGCACGGTCCTGGAGAACATGCGTTCCGCCGCCCCCGACCTGGACCTGGTCGAGGTGCGCAAGACGCTGGGCTCGTTCCTGTTCTCCGGGGACGACGTCGACAAGCCGGCCGGTGTCCTGTCCGGCGGTGAGAAGACCCGCCTCGCGCTCGCGACGCTCGTCGTGTCCTCCGCGAACGTGCTGCTCCTCGACGAGCCCACGAACAACCTCGACCCGGCCAGCCGCGAGGAGATCCTCGGCGCGCTGCGCACCTACAAGGGCGCCGTCGTCCTCGTCACCCACGACGAGGGCGCCGTGGACGCGCTCCAGCCGGAGCGGATCATCCTGCTGCCCGACGGCGTCGAGGACCTCTGGGGCCAGGACTACGCGGATCTGGTCAGCCTCGCCTGACCCGCCCGCGTCCGCTTCTGGGTCTGCTGCCGCGCCCGCTTCCGGGCGCGGACGATCACGGTCGGCCGTCACCACGGCTTGATCGAAAGCCTGATCCACTCGGTATGGATCATTCGGCCGATCCGTGATCCATCATCTGAGTGAGATCTCCTCGTACCGCGGTGTGTCCTACACGCATCCCGTCGCCGCACCGCCGCCGGGGCCCTTGTGCTGCCTGGCAAGGCGCTGACCTGGCCCTTCGCAGGGAACCCCGTTTCCCGCCCCGCCCGGGTGTGCCCGGAACCCTCCATTCCACTCGTGTCGGCCGCTTCCCGGCCGCACAAGCTCGTCGTACGGACCTTGCCGAATGGGTGGCCAGGAAGCCCGGGAGGGGTGATCATGAGAAGTCCAGAGCGCACTTCCCATGAGGAGGCACGGGTGGCCGAGACTCTGAAGAAGGGCAGCCGGGTAACCGGCGCCGCGCGCGACAAGCTCGCGGCAGACCTGAAGAAGAAGTACGACTCCGGTGCGAGCATCCGAGCGCTGGCCGAGGAAACCGGCCGCTCGTATGGGTTCGTGCACCGGATGCTCAGTGAGTCGGGAGTCACGCTGCGAGGTCGCGGCGGGGCTACACGCGGCAAGAAGGCGACCGCGGCCGGCTGACCCGGGCAGTGCACAGGCTTCGATGGTGACCACCCGGTCGGTCCGCCGACCGGCCGGGTGGTTACTGTGCAGTAGTTTCGAGGGCGTCGAAACGTCCTCGACCGACTGCGCACACCATCGGAGGCACACATGGCTTCGCCCGACAGCGGATCCGGCTCGCTCGCGCCGGTACTCGACAAGGACGGGGTCCGCCTCACCGTCGACGGCTCCATCGCCACGGTGACGCTGACCAACCCGGACAAGCGCAACGCCCAAAGTCCCGCTCTGTGGCGGGCGTTGGCCGACGCCGGGAAGTCCCTGCCGGGCAGCGTGCGCGTCGTCGTGCTGCGCGCGGAGGGACTCTCGTTCTCCGCGGGCCTCGACCGTCAGGCGTTCACGCCCGAGGGTTTCGACGGCGAGCCGTCCTTCATCGACCTGGCGCGCGGCTCCGACGAGGTACTCGACGACACCATCGCCGAGTACCAGGAGGCGTTCACCTGGTGGCGGCGCAGCGACCTCATCACGGTCGCCGCGGTGCAGGGACACGCGATCGGTGCCGGCTTCCAGCTCGCCCTCGCCTGCGATCTGCGGATCGCCGCCGAGGACGTGCAGTTCTCCATGCGCGAAACCAGCCTCGGTCTGGTGCCCGACCTCACCGGCACGCACCCCCTCGTCTCCCTCGTGGGATACGCGCGCGCCCTGGAGATCTGCGTCACCGGCCGCTACGTCCACGCCGACGAGGCCGGCCGCATCGGCCTGGCCAACCTCGTCGTGCCCGCCGACCAGCTCGACGCCGCCGCGCGCGACCTCGCCGGCGCACTCGTCGCCGCCCCCCGCGACGCCGTCATCGAGACCAAGGCCCTGCTCCAGGGCGTCTTTGGACGCTCGTACGAGGAGCAGCGCACCGCCGAGCGCGCCGCACAGGGACGGCGGCTCCGGGACCTCGCGGGCCTCGGCGACTGACGCGACCCACGCATGACCCGGGCCGGACGGCCCTCAGCTCACGGCGGTCACCAGAACGGCCACTGACGGATCATCCGCCAGGGCCTCGGTGACCGCCGTCCGCACGTCCCGCGCCACATCGAGCACCCGCCGCCCGCCCGACACGGCCAGTTCGATCCGCACATGGCGGCGCGGCAGCGTGGCCGCACCCTCGGGACGCTCCTCGATGTGCACCGCGCGCCCCAGGCCGCCCAGCGAACCGGTCAGCCGCGCCACCCCCGGCACGGAGAGCGCGGCCTGCCCAGCCCGTTCCTCGTCACTGTCGGCCTGCGCCTGACGGCCGTCCGCGACATCCGAATCCGTATCTCCCGAGGCGGTCTCGGCTTCCGGACCGTCGTCGAGCAGCGCCGTCACCCGCAGGTCCACCGCCGCCACCGCGAGCCCGAGCCCGTCGGACGCCGCGCCGCTCAGGGCCGCGCGCAGCCGGGACGCGGCCGTGGGCAGCGGTTCGTCCGGCGCCGCCGCACAGTCCGCGACAATCCTCAGCGGCCCCGGCGGCAGGGCACTCGGCGGCGCGGGCACCGCGGACTCGTAGGAACTGTCGGGGTCGGCGAGCTCGATGCGCAGGCTTCCCAGCCGCACCCCGGGCACCGATCGCACTGCCTGGCGCAACGCCGACCGTGCCGCCGACTCGGCCAGCCAGCAGCCGTCTCGCGGCCCTCCGAGCGGTACCAGCCTGCCGAGTCCGAGCTGGTGCCGTACTGCCTGCGTCCATCGGTCAGCGCTCATTGCCCCAGCCTGCCGCATCCCTGGCGCGCGACCGGGCAACCGCACTTAGTGTGGGCGAAAGAGCAGTGACTCCCAGAGAACGGTCTGAGAGAACCTCTTCGAAAGGGACGACCCGCGATGAGCGACACCACAGAGAAGCCGGGGGAAGCGACCGGGAGCAGGACCAGTGTGACCAAGCGGGGCGGGGGATCAGCCGGGACGCGGGGGCGCACCACCATCGCCGACGGTGTGGTGGAGAAGATCGCCGGCCTCGCCGCGCGGGACGTCATGGGCGTGCACGCGATGGGCAGCGGTCTGTCCCGCACCTTCGGAGCCGTACGCGACCGGGTGCCCGGTGGCACCAAATCCGTGTCGCGCGGAGTGAAGGCCGAGGTCGGTGAGGTACAGACGGCGCTCGACCTGGAAATCGTCGTGGAGTACGGGGTGTCGATCGCCGACGTCGCCCGCGACGTGCGCGAGAACGTGGTCGCGGCCGTCGAGCGCATGACCGGCCTCGAGGTCGTCGAAGTCAACATCGCGGTGAGCGATGTGAAGCTGCCCGACGAAGAGGACGAGGAGCCGGAGTCCCGGCTTCAGTGACCATCCATGACCATCCATGACCATCCGCTCGCGAGCTTGCCCTTGAGGAGGAGCGCTCGATGAACCTGGCCGTGATCGGCATGATCGCCGGAATGGCTCTCGCATTCGCCGGATACTTCGGTGGCTTCGGGGCCTTCCTGCTGGTGGCGGCGCTCGGCGCCGTCGGCTTCGTCGCCGGCCGTTTCCTCGAGGGGGACCTGGAACCCGGCGACTTCTTCCGCACGCGCGGCGACCGGCGGCGGTGACCGGTGGCGACGCAGGTCGCGCCCGCCGAGCGCGGCGCGACCCGGATCGCCGACCGGGTCGTCGCGAAGATCGCCGCACAGGCGGCGCGCGAGGCGCTCCCCGCCGTTCCCACAGGCGGCAGCGCCCCGCACGCCACCGTCTCCGTGCGCCACGACATCGCCCATGTGCGCATCAGCGTCGAGCTGGACTATCCCGGCGACATCGGGACGCAGTGCGGTGCCGTGCGTCGCCAAGTCGCTGAGCGGGTAAAGGCGTTGGCGGGAATGGAGGTGCCCGAGGTGGCCGTACAGGTGGAGCGGCTGCACTCGGAGCACGATCGCGGCGCGGCACAGCGGAGGATCCGATGAGCGAGCCCACACAGCCCCTGCCCGTCGTCGAACGCGGGCAGGACGAGCTCGACCAGTTCGGCCAGTCGGGGTCTGCGGCCACGTACAAGGCACTGCCCACGCCGGAGGGCGGGCACGGCAGCGGCCGCTTCTGGTCGCCGCGCCGGATCCCCGCCGCGCTGGTCGCGGCCGTCCTCCTCGGAGCCTTCGGGATTCTGCTGTACGACATCGCCGCCGTACGCGCCGGTCACTCGGCGATGCACTGGCGGCGCGCCCTCGCCGGCGAACTCGCCGAGCGGCCCCTGGACAACGTGTGGGTGCTGGTCGGGGCGGGGGTGGCCGCCGCGCTCGGGCTGTGGCTGATCGTGCTCGCCGCGACGCCCGGCCTTCGCGCCGTCCTGCCGATGCGCCGCATCCACACCGACGTACGTGCCGGACTGCACCGCGACGCGGCCTCCATGGTCCTGCGCGACCGGGCCATGGAGGTGGCGGGCGTGCAGTCCGTACGCGTCCGGATGAAGCGCTCCAAGGTCGAGGTGCGGGCCCTCTCGCACTTCCGTCAGCTCGACGACGTACGCGCCGATTTGGACACCGTGACCGGCGAGGCCGTCAAGGGTCTCGGTCTCACCTCCACGCCCGGCCTCTCCGTGCGCGTCGCGCGGCCCGGAAAGAAGGGATGAGCCCCGTGCTCAGGACCGTGAACCGGGTCGTCATCGGCCTCGCCGGACTGATCCTCTTCGTGTTCGGAGGGTCCGTACTCGCCGTCGGACTCGGCGCGCCCCCGCCGTCCTGGTGGATCTACAACGGCCGGCACGACGTGCTGCTGAGCAAGGCGGACCGCTACCGGTGGCGCGACGACGGCTGGTGGTGGCCGGTCGTCATCGCCGTGCTCGCCGTCTGCGTGCTGCTCGCCCTGTGGTGGCTGGTCGCCCAGCTGCGCAGGCGCCGCCTCACCGAGGTTCTCGTCGACACCGGTGACGGCGAGGGCGCGCTGCTGCGCGGCCGTGCGCTCGAAGGGGTCCTGGTCGGTGAGGCCGAGTCGCTCGACGGCGTGGAGCGCGCCGGGGTCGTCCTGACCGGGCGGCGCTCCGCACCCCATGTACGCATGGGTCTGCTTCTCGAACCGCACGCGGAGCCGGGAGCGGCCCTCCAGCAGATCAGCGAGGAGGCCCTGGGCCACGCGCGGGACTCCGCCGGGCTCGACGCCCTGCCGGCCGAGGTGCGGCTCCGCGCGGTGAAGCACCGCGCGGAGCGCGTGAGCTGACCCCGTGTCTGAGCCCAGTGGCAGAGCCTGTGATTCAGCCCCGGTGTCTCAGAGCCCGTGACTCAGAACCCGTAATTCAGCGCCCGACCGCTCAGAATCCGTGTCGGGAGCCGCCGTCCACCGGGAGCATCACGCCCGTGAGGTACGACGCGGCGGGCGAGAGGAAGAACGCGGCGGCGCGGCCGAACTCCTCCGGTCGGCCGTAGCGGCGCAGCGGGATGCGCGCCTCGTTGGCGGCGCGGGTCGCCTCCGGGTCGGCGGACAGGCCGTCGAGCTCGCGGACCCGGTCCGTGTCGATGCGCGCCGGGAGCAGCCCGACGACGCGAATGCCGCGCGGACCCAGCTCGTCCGCGAGGGACTTCGCGAAGCCGGCGAGTCCGGGGCGCAGACCGTTGGAGATGGTCAGGCCGGGGATCGGCTCGTGCACGGAGCCGGAGAGCACGAAGCCGATGACACCGCCCTCACCGAGCTCCGCCGCGGCCGAGCGGGCGAGCCGCACGGCGCCGAGGAAGACCGACTCGAAGGCCGACTCCCACTGCTCGTCGGTGTTGTCCGCCAGGAAGCCGGGGGCCGGCCCGCCGACGCTGATCAGTACGCCGTCGAAGCCGCCGAAGTTCTCGCGCGCGGCCTCGATCAGGCGCCGCGCGACGTCGGGGTCGGCGTTGTCGGCGGTGACGCCCACGGCGTTCTCGCCGAGCGCTTCGGCGGCCTCGGCCACCCGCTTCTCGTCCCGCCCGGTGATGATCACCTTCGCGCCGTCGGCGACGAGTTCACGCGCGGCGGCGTTGCCCAGGCCGCGGGTGGCGCCGGTGACGACGTAGACACGGTCCTTCAGTCCAAGATCCATGGGTCCTATCCTGCCTCGCCGGTCCCGAACAGCGTGAGGGCGGTCCCCACCAGGCCGATGTGACTGAAGGCCTGCGGGAAGTTCCCGAGCTGGCGCCCCGACCCGGGGTCGTACTCCTCGGCGAGCAGCCCCACGTCGTTGCCGAGCGCGCAGAGCTGGTCGAACAGCTCGCGGGCCTCCTGTGTGTGCCCCGTCAGATGCAGCGCGTCCGCGAGCCAGAACGAGCAGACGAGGAAGGTGCCCTCGCGGCCCGGGAGCCCGTCGACGCCCGTCGCCTCGGCGCTGTAGCGGCGCACGAAGCCGCCGTCGGAGAGCTCGTCGCGCACCGCCTGGACGGTGCCGAGGACGCGCGGGTCGTCCGGCGGCAGGAAGCCGACGCGGGGGATGATCAGCAGTGACGCGTCGAGCTCGGTCGAGCCGTAGTACTGGGTGAACGTGTTGCGTTCCGCGTCGTATCCGCGCTCCAGCACGTCGCGGTGGATGTCGTCACGCAGCTGCCTCATGGCGTCGAGATCGCCCGGCAGACCGGGCTCGTCCTCAAGGGCGCTGACCATACGGTCGGCGGCCACCCACGCCATCACCTTCGAGTGCACGAAGTGCCGGCGCGGCCCACGGACCTCCCAGAGCCCCTGGTCGGGCTGGCGCCACGCGGTGCTCAGGAAGTCCATGAGGGCCAGCTGGAGCCGCCACGCGTGCGGCTCGGACGGCATACCCGCGAGCCGTGCCAGGGCGAGCGAGTCCATCACCTCTCCGTACACGTCGAGCTGGAGCTGGTGCACGGCGTCGTTGCCCGCGCGTACGGGGACGGAGTGGCTGTATCCGGCCAGCCACGGGAGTTCGATCTCGGGCAGGCGGCGCTCGCCCGAGAGGCCGTACATGATCTGCAGGTCCGCCGGGTCGCCCGCGACCGCGCGCAGCAGCCAGTCCCGCCACGCCTCGGCCTCGTCGAGATAGCCGGCCGACACGAGCGCGCCGAGGGTGAGGGTCGAGTCGCGCAGCCAGCAGTACCGGTAGTCCCAGTTGCGGACGCCGCCGAGCTCCTCCGGCAGCGAGGTCGTCGGCGCGGCGACGACCCCGCCGGTCGGCTCGAACGTGAGGGCCTTCAGGGTGAGCAGGGAGCGCAGGACCGCGTCCTTGTGCGGGCCCTCGTAGCGGCACCGCGCCGACCACTCCTCCCACTCCTCCTGCGAGTGGCGCAGGGACTCGAACGGGTCGATGAGGCGGGGGCGCGGCTCGTGCGACGGGTGCCAGGTCAGCACGAACGCGACGGACTCACCCTCCTCGACGGTGAACTCGGAGTGGGTGGTGAGGTCCTTGCCCCAGGTGTGTACGGGGGGTTCGCAGCGCAGCCACATCGAGTCGGGCCCCGCGACGGCCACGCGGTGGCCGTCGGACTTGCGCATCCACGGCACGATCGACCCGTAGTCGAAGCGCAGGCGCAGGGTGCCGCGCATCGTGACGCGGCCCCTGAGCCCCTCGACGATACGTACGAGGTCGGGGGCCTTGTCGCGCTGCGGCATCAGGTCGGTGACCCGGACGCTGCCCTCGTCGGTGTCCCACTCCGTGTCGAGGATCAGGGTGCCGGGGCGGTAGGAGCGACGGGTGCAGTCGCCCGCGCCCTTCGGGGTGAGCTGCCAGTGGCCGTTGTCCTCCTTGCCCACGAGCGCGGCGAAACAGGCCGCCGAGTCGAAGCGGGGGAGGCAGAGCCAGTCGACGGAGCCGCCACGGGAGACGAGGGCGGCCGTCTGCTGGTCGCCGATGAGCGCGTAGTCCTCAAGGGGTCGGTGCACGTGAGGCGGGTTCCCGGCGGACGGGGCCGCCAATCCCACCGGGGGCCGGGCGGGTGAGGGCGAATGTGCGTACGGCGGCGGGCCCGGGTCTACACGGTGGCGGGCTCGGGGCCCGCCGGGGTCTCTTCCGCCGTCGCCGCCTCGGCGCGGTCGCGGCGCTCGCGCCGGACGAGGACGACGAAGCCGACGGGCACGGCCGCGGCGAACAGCCACCACTGGACCGCGTACGCCATGTGCGGGCCGATGTCGCTGTGGTTGGGCGTGGGAATCAGCTGAGGGGTGTTGCCCTTCGGCTCGGGCGACGTCTGCTCGATGAAGCCGCCGAGGACCTGCTTGCCGAGCGCCTTGGCCTGCTGGCCGCTGCTGATCAGCATGATCTGACGGTCCGGCAGGCCCTTGATGTCCTTGATGCCGCTCGCGGCGGTCGTCTCGTCGGCCATGAGGCGGCCCGTGACGGTGATCTCGCCGCGCGCGGGCGCCGGGATCTTCGGGAACGCGGTCTGCGCGCCGTCGGCCGGGATCCAGCCACGGTTGACCAGGAGCACCTTGCCGTCGTCGAGGACGAACGGGGTCAGGACATGGAAGCCGACCTCGTCGTCGGTGTTCGTACGGCGCCGCACGACGACCTCGTGCGCGGTGTCGAACGTCCCCTTCGCCAAGACCCTGCGGTGGATCTCGGCCTTGGGAACGGGCTTCCCGGGGGAGGTGAGCTGCTCGGCGGGCAGCGGCTTCGCGGCGAGCGCGGCACCGATCTGGTCGTTCTGCGCGACGCGGTGCTCGTGACGGTGCAGCTGCCAGAAGCCCAGCTCGATCATCGTGGGGATGAGGAGAAGGGTGATGAGGGTGAGGATCACCCACTGCCGGGACAACAGGAAGCGGTACACCCCACGACCGTACAACTCGGTCGTGGGGCGACATCACGGGGGTGTGCCCGAGGGGTCAGACCTTGTCGACGATCCCCACCTTCCCCTCCGCGCGGGAGCAGTGCGCCCCGCAGTACCAGTGCCCGTCGACCTCTACTCCCTGCCCGACGATGCGGCACCGGCAGTGCTCGCAGATCGGTGCCATGCGGTGGATGGCGCAGGAGAAACAGTCGAAGACGTGCACCGCGCCCTGCGCGTGCACCTCGAAGGACATTCCGTAGTCGTTTCCGCAGACCTCACAACGTGCCATGCGCCACAGGGTGGGCGTCGCGGTCGCGCGGGGCGAGCGGCGGGCGGGCGAGTCGCCGCGCAATCACCCGTCTGACGCCGGGGCCACGTCCCGCAGGAGCTGGCCGAAGGCCGCCTCGTCGATGACCGGTGTCCCGTACTGCTTCGCCTTGACGGCCTTCGACGTGTACGAGTCGGGGTCGTTCGTGACGAGGACGCTGGTGAGTCGGGACAGGCTCGTCGCGATGTGCAGTCCGGCCTCGACGGCGCGGTCCTCAAGGAGTTCGCGGTCCACCGAGGTGTCTCCGGAGAACGCCACCCGCATGCCCTGCTTGAGCCGTTTGCCCGGTTCGTACCGTCCGGGGTTCGGGTACGGGCACGGCTGGCGCTTGCGCGAGGGGCGCCACGTCCCGCCGCCCCCGTACGAGGGTGACGACGGGGCCGAGCCCTGGCGGCCGATCCGTGCCGCGCCGTCCGTCCACTCCGTGAGCGGCCTGCACTCGAGCAGGGGTAGGCGCACCCCGCCGCTCGCGGCGGCCCGCAGGCTCGGCCGGAACGCCTCGGCGAGCACGCGCGCGTCGTCGAGCGCGTGGTGCGCGTTGCGCTGGACGACGCCGAAGTGCGCGGCGAGGGACTCCAGCTTGTGGTTGGGCAGGGGGAGGCCGAGCTCCTTGGACAGCGCGATGGTGCACAGGCGCTGGCGGACGGGGGCGGTGCGCTCCGCGCGGGCGTACTCACGGGCGATCATCGACCAGTCGAAGACCGCGTTGTGGGCGACGAGCACGCGGCCGTCGAGCCGGGTCGCGAACTCCTCGGCGATGTCCTTGAAGAGGGGCGCGCCTTCGAGCACGTCGCTCGTCAGGCCGTGGATCCAGACGGGGCCCGGGTCGCGCTCGGGGTTGACCAGCGTGTACCAGTGGTCCTCGACCTCGCCCCGCGCGTCGAGCCGGTAGACGGCTGCGGAGATTATCCGGTCGTCCCGGGAAAGGCCGGTGGTCTCCACGTCGACGACCGCGTATCCCTGCGGATACGCGGCCGGCCACGGAGCGGCGGACGCGGCGGTCGTCTGGTCTTCGAGCATGGTCCATGAGGATACGGGCCACGACTGACACCTCTGTCGCCCGGCCCTGCGGCTGCGTCCGTTATGTCCGTAACAGGCCTGACACCAGAGCCCTGACGGAGACGTCGAACACCTTCTCCGGGTCGGCCGGAAGGCCGAGCGCGCGGGCCAGGGCGGCGTCGCCCTCCGCCGTCCGTGCGCCCCACAGCTCCTCCTCACCGGGCCGCTGCACGGGCGCGCGCTCGCGTTGACGCTCCACCAGGACATGGCCGACGACATGGAACTGCACCGCCCGTACGACCCCGGCGGCGCGGGTCCCGCGCAGGCCCGCGGCGTGCACCTCGCGCACGAGGACCTGTTGCGCGGGCAGGAACATTCTTTCGGTCAGGCCGCGTTCGTGGACCATCGCGACGAGGTGGGGATGGTCGCGCAGCTGCCGGCGCAGGGCGCGGGCGACGGAGACGACGCGCGCCTCGGGTGTGGCGCCGCGGGGGCGGATCTCGCCGAGGTCGGCGACGGTGCGCTCGACGAGGGCTTCGAGCAGCGACTCGCGGTTGCCGACGTGCCAGTAGATGGAGGTGACGGCGGTGCCGAGTTCGGCGGCGAGCTTGCGCATCGTCAGGGACTGCGGGCCCTGCTGTTTCACCAGCTTCGAGGCGGCGGCGAGGACCTGTTCCCGGTCGAGATGCGTGCGCGTGTCTTTACCCTTCACGGAAGCTGTTGTAACTGTGTTACAGAGCATCCGCAAGTGCACGCCCGTCCACGCAAGTCCGCGCCGACGAAGGGTGGTACGACATGGCACGCGTTCGATACGGAGCACGCACGGAGGCGGAGATCTCCGCCGCGCGCACCGCGAGCTCGAAGCTCCCCGACATCTGGTCCACGGGGGTGGTGGCCGTCTGGGAGAGCGACCCGGACGCGGTCGCAGCGGTACTTCCGCCCCCGCTCAAGCCCACCGAACGCCCGCTGGTGCGGGCCAACATCAGCAAGGTCGACCTGCCCGGCTATCCCCTGGGCGCCGGCTCGGTCGCCGTCGCCGCCGAGCACGGCGGCGTCGAGGGCTGGTATCCGCTCGTCATGCCGATGACGCACGAGCGCGCCCTGATCGGCGGCCGTGAGGTCTTCGGCGAACCCAAGAAGCTCGGCGAGGTGAGCGTCGAGCGCGACGGCCTCGTGGTGCGCGCCTCACTCGCCCGGCACGGCATCGCCTTCGTGGAGGTGCGCGGCGCGGTGAGCGGCGGCCTGCCCCTGCCGGAGCCGGCGCTCAAGACGGACTTCTACTTCAAATTCCTCCCCGCGGTGGACGGTTCGGGCTTCGACATGGAGCCGGTGCTCGTGCACTGCCAGCGCAACGAGAAGGTCCGCAAGCTGGAGCGGATCACCGGGGACGTGGTCCTGCGGGAGTCGATGTACGACCCGGTCGCCGACCTTCCGGTGCGCGCCGTCGTCGAGATCACGATCGGCGAGAAGACGACCGACCAGAAGGGCAGGGTCGTCGAACGCGTCAGCGCGCAGGCCCTGCTGCCGTACATCCACCAGCGGTACGACGACCCGCAGCAGATCCTCGACGGGCCGCCCGAGGGGAGCGTCTGATGCGGCTGGAGGCGGGACAGGTCGCCGTCGTCACGGGCGCGGCGAGCGGCATCGGCCTTGCCATGGCACGGCGGTTCGCGGCGGACGGCCTGAAGGTCGTGCTCGCGGACGTCGAGGAGTCCGCCCTGGGGAAGGCCGCCGCCGGCCTGCGCGAGGACGGTGCCACCGTGCACGCGCGCGTGGTCGACGTCGGAGACCGCGGCCAGGTCTTCGCCCTCGCGGACGCGGCGTACGAGAGGTTCGGCGCCGTCCATGTCCTGTGCAACAACGCGGGCGTCGGCTCGGGTGCCGAGGGCCGCATGTGGCAGCACGAACCGAACGACTGGAAGTGGGCCTTCGAGGTCAACGTGTGGGGCGTCTTCCACGGCATCCAGGCCTTCGTGCCGCGCATGATCGAGGGCGGCGCGCCCGGCCACGTCGTCAACACGTCCTCCGGCGACGGCGGCATCGCCCCGCTGCCCACCGCCTCCGTGTACGCGGTCACCAAGGCGGCCGTCGTGACGATGACCGAGTCCCTGTACGCGCACCTGAAGGCGGAGCACGCGCGCGTGGGCGCCTCCGTGCTCTTCCCCGGACCCCACATGCTGCGCACCGGGCTGTGGGAGTCGCACCGCAACCGGCCCGAGCGGTACGCCAAGGAGAGGCCGCGCAGGACCCCGTACCGCAGCCTCGGCCAGTGGGAGTCCGCGATGAAGGAAGCGGGCCAGGAAGTGGAGTTCACGCCGGTCGAGGAGGTCGCGGACTTCGTCGCCGAGGGCATCGCGGCCGGCCGCTTCTGGCTGCTGCCCGAGAGCGAGCACAGCGACCGGCAGATCAAGGCCAGGTCCGCCTCGATGCTGGAGCGCGCGAACCCGGCGTACCTGGAGAGCTTCATTCTGGACTGAAGGGCATGTGATGACCGACCAGGATCCCTACCTGATCATCTCCTCCGACTGCCACGCCGGGCTGCCCACCGAGGAGTACCGGCCCTATCTGGACAGCCGTTTCCACCGCGCCTTCGACGAGTTCCTCGGCGAGCGGGGCGCCCGCCGCGAGGAGGCGACGCGGCTCGGCATCCGCAACGACGCGTTCGCCGCCAAATGGTTCGCCGACAACTCGGAAGGCCTGCGCGGCGGTTGGGACTCCGCGCAGCGTCTCAAGGAGCTGGACGGCGACGGGGTGGCCGCCGAGGTCGTCTTCCCCGACGCGGACGCCGTGGACAGCCAGACTGCCGCGCCCTTCGGCGTGGGGCTCGGGCTCTCCGGTGACCAGGACCCGGAGCTCGGCATGGCGGGCGCCCAGGCGCACAACCGCTGGCTCGCCGACTTCGTGTCCGAACACCCCGAACGGCACTGCGGGGTCGCCCTGCTGCCCATCACCGGCGAGGTCGACCGCGTCGTCGCCGAGGTCCACCGCGCCAAGGAGTCCGGGCTCGGCGCGCTGATGATCCCCTCCATGTGGGTCGACAAGGCGCCCTACCACGACCGGCGTTACGACCCCGTGTGGGCCGCGGCCGCCGAGTGCGCGATGCCCGTGGTCACGCACTCCGGGGCGGCGCCCCGCCACGAGTACGGCGACCACCTCGGGATCTATGTCTCCGAAGTGACGTGGTGGCCGGCGCGACCACTGTGGTTCATGCTCTGGTCGGGCGTCTTCGAGCGCCACCCGGGCCTGAAGTTCGGCGTCGCGGAGTCGGGCTGCTGGTGGCTGCCCAACCTCCTGTGGTTCATGGACCGCCTCTACCTGGGCGCGCACGGCGGCAAGAAGCTCTCGCCGTTCGCCGAGCTCAAGCGCTCCCCGCACGAGTACCTGGACCGTCAGGTGTTCATCTGCGCCACCAACACCAAGCGCCGCGAACTAGCCCAGCGCTACGAGATCGGCGTCGACAACATCCTCTGGGGCAGCGACTTCCCGCACCCCGAGGGCACCTGGCCCGACACGCGCACGTGGCTGAGGAAGACCTTCCACGACATCCCGGTGGCGGAGACCCGGCGCATGCTGGGCCTCGCCGCCGCCGAGGTCTTCGGCTTCGACACCGGGAAGCTGGCCCCGCTGGCCGCCCGCATCGGCCCGACCCCCGCCGAGCTCGGCCAGGACGCCGACCAGTCGGCCGTCGAGGCCTCCTGGGCGCGCTCGCGTGAGGTGGGCCGCCACTGGCTGACCGACCACGACTTCCCCACCCTGGGGGTGACCTCATGAGCGAGCGCTACACCGTGATCTCCGCGGACTGCCACGCGGGAGCCGATCTCCTCGACTACCGGCCCTACTTGGAGTCCCGCCACCACGACGCGTTCGACGCGTGGGCGGCGAGCTACGTCAATCCGTACGCCGATCTGCTCGCGGACACCGCCGACCGCAACTGGAACTCGGACCGGCGCATCGCCGAGCTCGAACAGGACGGGATCGTCGCGGAGGTCGTCTTCCCGAACACGATCCCGCCGTTCTTCCCGTCCGCGTCCCTGATGGCCCCGGCCCCGACCCGCGAGGAGTTCACGCGGCGCTGGGCGGGGCTGCGCGCCCACAACCGCTGGCTCGCCGACTTCTGCGCCGCCGCCCCGGGGCGCAGGGCGGGCGTCTTCCAGATCCTGCTCAACGACGTCGACGAGGCCGTCAAGGAGATCAGGTGGGCGGCTGCCGCCGGGCTCAGGGGCGGCCTGCTGCTGCCCGGCACCCCGCCGGGCTCGGGCCTTCCCGAGCTGTACTCGGCCGCGTACGACCCGATCTGGGCCACCTGCGCCGAGCTCGGTGTGCCGGTCAACCACCACGCGGGCTCGGCGTCCCCGCCGCTCGGCGACGAACCGGCGGCGCGCGCCGTGTTCATGGTGGAGACGACGTGGTTCTCGCACCGGGCCCTGTGGCACCTGGTGTTCGGCGGCGCGTTCCGCCGCCATCCCGGCCTGAAGCTGGTCCTCACCGAACAGGGCTCGGGCTGGATCCCCGGGGTCCTGGACATGCTGGACTACTACCACGGGCGACTCGTGGCGGCGGCGACGCGGGCGAACACGGCGGAGTCCAAGTTCGGTGCGGGGCTCGCCGACTCCATGGGCAAGGGGCCGTCCGAGGTATGGCGGGAGAACTGCTACGTGGGGGCCAGCTTCATGCGCCCGCACGAGGTGCCGCTGCGCGACCGCATCGGCCTCGACAAGATCATGTGGGGCAGTGACTACCCGCACGACGAGGGCACGTACCCGTACACGCGTGAAGGGCTGCGGATCGCGTACGCGGGGCTGCCGCGCGAGGAAATCGCCGCGATGGTCGGCGGCAACACGGCCCGTGTCTACGGCTTCGACCTCGCTCTGCTCGACCCGATCGCCGCCCGCGTCGGACCGACCGTCCAGGAACTGGGCGAACCCCTCGACGAGGCGCCGAAGGACGCGACAAGTCCCGTGTTCGCCCGGGGAGGGTCGGTCCGGATCTGGTGACCCAGGTGCGATGCTCGTCGGGTGACTGACGATGTGCAGGACGCACCGCACGAGGAGTCCCACGGTGGCGCGCTCGGAGCGCGGCTCAACTGGCTGCGCGCCGCCGTGCTCGGCGCCAACGACGGCGTGGTGTCCACCGCCGGGCTCGTCGTCGGCGTGGCCGGCGCCACGCAGGAGCGCGCCACGCTCCTGACGGCGGGCCTGGCCGGGCTCCTCGCCGGCTCCATGTCGATGGCCGTGGGGGAGTACGTCTCCGTGTCCACGCAGCGCGACTCGGAGAAGGCGGCGCTCGCCCAGGAGAAGCGGGAGCTGCGCGAGTACCCCGAGGCCGAACTCATCGAGCTGACCGGGCTGCTGGAGGAGCGTGGGCTCACCTCCGAAGTGGCGCGGGAGGCCGCCGAGCAGCTCACCTCGCGCGACGCGCTGCGGGCGCACGCGAGCGTGGAGCTCGGTATCGACCCCGACGACCTCACCAACCCGTGGCACGCGGCCTGGGCGAGCTTCCTCGCCTTCACCGTGGGCGCGCTGCTCCCGCTGCTCGCGATCGTCCTGCCGCCGAGCGCCTGGCGGCTGCCCGTCACCGTGGTCTCCGTGCTCGCGGCGCTCGCCCTCACCGGCTGGAGCAGTGCCCGGATGGGCTCGGCGGCGGTGCGGCCCGCGGTGTGGCGGAACATGGCGGGCGGGGCGCTCGCGATGGCCGTGACGTACGGGGCGGGGTCGCTCCTGGGGGCGGCCGGGGTCTGAGCCAGCGATCGGGAACCGGCGGAGATCAATGGGGGAAGGCGCCAACAACGAGCGTCTTACCTCAGGTAATACTTGTCGGTAACACCGTCTAGCCGTGGCCCGTCCGTGGCTCTACGGTGCAGGCATGTCGCCGAACCTGCCCGATGTCGTGCTCTGGTCGATCCCGGCCTTCGTGCTGCTCACCGTCGTCGAGATCGTGAGTGTGCGCATCCATCCCGATGACGACGCCGCAGGCTACGAGACCAAGGACGCCGCGACGAGTATCGGCATGGGGCTCGGCAGCCTGTTCTTCGACTTCCTGTGGAAGATCCCGATCGTCGCGATCTACACGGCGGTCTACGAGCTGACGCCGCTGCGCGTGCCGGTCCTGTGGTGGACGATCCCGCTGATGCTCCTCGCGCAGGACTTCTTCTACTACTGGTCGCACCGCGGGCACCACGTCATCCGCATCCTGTGGGCGTGCCACGTCGTGCACCACTCCAGCCGCAAGTTCAACCTGTCGACCGCGCTGCGCCAGCCGTGGACGAGCCTGACCTCGTGGCCGTTCTACCTGCCGCTCATCGTGTGCGGCGTACACCCGGCCGCGCTCGCGTTCTGCTCGTCGGTGAACCTCGTCTACCAGTTCTGGATCCACACCGAGCGCATCGACAGGCTGCCCCGCGCCTTCGAGTTCGTCCTCAACACCCCCTCGCACCACCGCGTCCACCACGCCTCCCAGGGCGGCTACCTGGACCGCAACTTCGGCGGCATCCTCATCGTCTGGGACCGCCTGTTCAGGTCGTTCGTGTCCGAGGCCGAGCGTCCGGTGTTCGGCCTGACCAAGAACATCAGCACGTACAACCCGCTGCGGGTCGCCACGCACGAGTACGTGGCCATCGCCAGGGACCTGAGGGCGGCCGGCAGCTGGCGCGAGCGGGGCGGCAGGGTGTTCGGCGGGCCGGGGTGGCAGCCGAAGGACGCACCGGCGCCGGCCCCCGCCCCCACCGCGGGCCAGGCCGCCGAGACGGCAGCCGAGGGTGCCGCATGACGCCGGCTCCGGCCCCGGCGCCCGGGGACGTGCCCGCACCCGCTCGTGAACGCGCGGCCCGCCTCCTGCTCGCCGCCTTCGCGGTGGCGACCGCCGTCGACCTGATCGCCCTGCTCGCCGGGGCCGACCTCGTACACACCGTCGCCAAACCGCTCCTCATGCCGCTGCTCGCCGCGTCCGTCGTCGTGCGCGGCGGCCCGCGGCTCCTGACTGCCGCGCTGCTGTTCGGATGGGGCGGCGACCTGCTGCTGCTCTTCGACGCCGATGTCGCGTTCCTCGCGGGCATGGGGTCCTTCGCCGCCGGACACGTCTGCTACCTCGTGCTCTTCAAGCGCGCGGGCAGGCCACGCGCGCGTGGCGGGCTGCTCGCCGCCGCGTACGGCATCGCGCTCGTGACGACCGTGGCGCTCCTGTGGCCCGACCTGCCGGCCGACATGCGCGGGCCCGTCACCGGTTACAGCCTGCTCCTGACGGCCATGGCGTACGGCTCCTCGCGCATGGGCCGCACGGCGGGGTGGGGCGGCGCGCTGTTCCTGCTGTCGGACACGCTCATCGCGACGGGCATCGCCGACTGGCCGCAGCTCCCGCGGCCCGGCTTCTGGGTGATGCTCACCTACGTGGCCGCCCAGTACCTGCTGGCGCGCGGCGTGCTCGGACACCCCCTCGATGCGCGGGCGACACCGGTGGCGGCGTACCGTGAAAGGCGCACGACCACTTCCTGAGGCGCCCCGCACGCGATCCGTCAGCGGCGCCTTGACCGGCACGAAGGACCCCCACTCATGCGCGCCACCACCATCCACGCCCCGTTCGACATGCGCGTGGAGGACGTGCCGGAACCCGTCGTCCAGCTCCCCACCGACGCCGTCGTCAGGGTCCTGCGGGCCTGCATCTGCGGCAGCGACCTGTGGGCGTACCGCGGCGAGGCGGCCCGCCGGCCCGGCCAGCGCATCGGACACGAGTTCCTCGGCATCGTCGAGGGGACCGGCTCCGAGGTGACCGGCGTCCGGCGCGGCGACCTGGTCGTCGCCCCCTTCATGTGGTCGGACGGGGTCTGCGACTACTGCACCGAGGGCCTCACCACCTCCTGCGAGCACGGCGGCTTCTGGGGCGCGGTCGGTTACGACGGCGGCCAGGGCGAGGCGGTCCGCGTCCCGTACGCGGACGGCACCCTCGTGCAGCTGCCCGCCGACGCCGCCTCGGACGACCACCTCCTGTCCGCGCTGCTCACGCTCTCCGACGTCATGGGCACCGGCCACCACGCCGCGCTCGGCGCCGGTGCGCGCGCGGGTGCCACGGTCGCCGTCGTCGGTGACGGCGCCGTCGGCCTGTGCGCCGTCCTCGCCGCCAAGCGGCTCGGCGCCGAGCGGATCATCGCGCTCGGCCGCCACCAGGTCCGTACCGACATCGCGCGCCGCTTCGGCGCCACCGACGTCGTCGCCGAGCGCGGCGACGCGGCGATCGAGGCCGTCCGTGAGCTGACCCGCGGTCAGGGCGCCCACGCCGTGATCGAGGCCGTCGGCACCGAGCAGTCCATGAGCACGGCCGTGAACATCACCCGCGACGGCGGCGCCATCGGCTTCGTCGGCGTGCCGCACGGCAGCGGCACCGGTCTCGACCTCAGCGTCATGTTCGACCGGAACATCGCCCTGCGCGGCGGTGTCGCGCCCGTGCGGACGTACATCCCGCAGCTGCTGCCCGACATTCTCGACGGCAAGATCGACCCGTCGCCCGTCTTCGACCTGACCGTCGGCCTCGAAGGTGTCCCGGACGGCTACAAGGCGATGGACCAGCGCACCGCCCTCAAGGTGCTCGTCACCAACTGACGCCCCGCGCGCGGGGGTTCACGACCAGCGGATCGGGAGCGGCAGCGCGGTCAGGACGGCCGACACCGCGACCACCACGCCCAGGACCGCCACCTCCGCGCGCGCGGGCGCGTACGCGGCCTCCAGGCCGCCGCGGCGCTGCCGCCCGCGCGCGACCAGGGCGAGCACGGAGACGACGGCCACGAGGATCACCTTCGCGAGCAGGCTGCGCCCGTACGCCGTCGTCACCAGCTGATCGAGGACCGTGCTCGCCGGCATCCGCCGCAGCGTGCTGCACACGCCCGTGGCGGTGATGGCGGCGAGCAGGACGGCCGCCACGCGCGCGTAGAGCCCCAGCAGCGCGGCCCCCGCCTCAGGAGCCGTCGTGCGCCAGCGGCGCAGCGTCCGCAGGACGTGCAGCAGGCCGCCCGCCCACAGCGCGGCACACGTCAGATGGACGAGGGTCAGGGCCGAGCCCAGGTACGCCGTGTGCTCGGCCGGCGGGTGGGCGCGCAGCGCCTCGCCCACGACGACGGCGGCCAGCGGCGCGAGTGCGGTCGCCGGGCGGCGTGAGCGGGCGCACAGGGCCGCTGCCACGAAGGCGTTGACCTCGAGGAGGGCGAGGGTGCCGTCCCTGGTCCCGTAGAGCCCGGCGATGTCCAGGTCGGAGAGCGCCCGCGGCACGAGGTTGCCGTTCGCCACGATCGACGCGAGTCCCAGCGCGGCCAGGAACCCCGCCCAGGACGCGTACGCCGACCAGCTGCGCGGTCCGTCCCCGGGCGGCGCCCCGGGCACCCGCCGGGTCAGCCGGGCCGCGAACACCTCGCCCAGCTGCACACAGAGGGCGGCGAACAGGAGCGTTCGAAGGAGCGCCACACAGGTGACCCCGGGCGCCGCCGCCTCACCCGTGCCGTCGAGGACGGCGGAGGGCCCGAGCAGGGGGATCACCGAGGCGGCGGCCACGAGGACGAGCACGGCGACCGCCCGCCCGGTGGCGGGCCGTCGGGCGTGTGGGGCGGTGTCGTCCCCGGCGCGGGCGGGCTCCTCGGTGGTCGGTCGCATGGAACTCACCTGAAGATCTTCACCAGCTGTGACAGAGCCGGGCAAGGCCGGGAAAACAACTGGCGCAGTGGCATTCCGCCTGCGTGGCCGGCTTCAGCCATGGCGCCACTCGGGCGAGTCGGTACCCCAGAGCCCGGACGGGCGCGCCCAGTTGACGGGTCCTCCGGCGAACCCGGCCGGCGGCAGCGCGTGACGCAGCCGCCCCGCGGGACTGTCGGTCTCCGTGAGCCAGCGCGCCGGGTCCTCGGCGTCGTACGTCTCCGTGGCCGCGGTGGTCCCGTGCCGGAGCTCCCGCGTCAGCCAGTGCGCGGTCCGGGCGAGCGCCAGTCGCAACGCGCGCGTGCCGCCCTCGTCCAGCTGCTCGGTGACGGCGCGCAGGACGGCCGCCGCGAGGAGATAGCCCGTGCCGTGGTCCAGGGCCTGCGCGGGCAGCGCCCCCGGCCGCTCCCCGGACCCCTCCACGGCCGCGATGCCCGTGGCCACCTGCACCACGCTGTCGAAGCCGCGCCGCTCGCCCCACGGCCCGTACGCGCCCCACGCGGACAGCTGCGCCACCACCAGCCCGGGCCTGCGCGAGGCCAGCGCCTCGGGGGCTAGGCCGAACCGGTCGAGCGCACCGGGCCGGTAGCCGGTCACGACGACGTCCGCGCCCGTGAGGAGGTCGTCGAAGGCGCGCCGGTCCGCCGCGCCCGTCAGATCGAGCCGCGTGGACCGCTTCCCGAACCCGGTGTCCGCGTGGGCCTCCGGATCCTCCGGCAGCTGCGGGGCGTCGACGCGCAGCACGTCCGCGCCGAACAATGCGAGGGTGCGGGTGGCGACGGGACCGCCGGTGACCCGCGTCAGGTCGAGGATGCGCAGCCCGGACGCGGGCAGCAGCGGGTCTCCCGTGAGCGGGGGCAGCGACCGGGGCGCCGCCTTGTCGAGCCGCTCCCGGTCGAGCAGCGGCCGCCCGGCGACCGCCTCCCCTTGGGGGTGCGCGGCCCACTCCTCCATGGTCCGCAGGGCGACGGCCAGGCCACCGGCGGCATACACGGTCTCCTCGACCTCGGCGGCCGACCGCTCCGCGAGCAGCGCGGCGACCCGCTCCACGGACGTGTCGTCGCCGAGCCCGAGGGCGGCCAGCAGACGTGCGCGATGGTGCGGATAGTTGGCGTGGGTGCGCAGCCATCCGTCCGCCGTGCGCCAGAACCGGGACAGCGGCGCGAAGTTGACCGTCGCGCGACCGTCGATCAGCAGATGCCGCTCACTGACGAACGCGGTGGCCAGTGCCCCGTCGTCGAGGACCACGCGCGGCAGCGGCCGTCCGGCGCGCCGGACGGCCAGCTCGGCCGCGGCCAGCGAGCACGCGCCCACGCACGCGCGCGCCAGGTCGATCACGGGCAGCCGCGCGGGCAGTGACCCGTCGCGTACGGCGGACGTGATGCGCGAGGTCAGGGCCGGGTCGCCGCCGAGAGCCGCCCAGGCCGTCCGCGTTCCCTCACCCACCGGTGCATGTGTCATGCAGGCACTATCGCGCACGGCGCGAGGAACGAAACAGGTGGGCCGGACGCAGCCGCCCGGCCCACCTGAACTGCATTGCCTGTGCGGCTACTTGGTCACCGCGTCCAGGGCGTCGGCGATGCCGTGCCCGTAGAAGCCGTTCTTGTTCTTGCCGCCCTCGCACACCGCGTCGACCTTGCCGTCGCCGTCGATGTCGTACGGGTCGGTGCACGGCGTGGCGTCGGCCTGCGCGTACAGGAGCGCCTTCACGGCCGCCGCGGAGGCGTGCGGGTGCGTCGACTTGATCAGCGCGGCGACACCGGCGACGTGCGGGGACGCCATCGACGTACCGGCCATGTAGCCCCACTTGCCGCCGGGCAGCGGGCCGAGGATCAGGCCGCTCGTGGCGGGCGGCGCCGGCGTCTGGTACGCCGTCGAGTCGCCGCCGGGGGCCGCGATGTCGATGATGCCCTGACCGTAGTTGGAGAACGACGACTTGAGGCCCTTGGCCCCGGTCGCCGCGGTCGTGACGACGCCCGGCAGCTGCGTCGGGATGTCGAAGCACTTGGACGGGTCGACGACCCGGTCGCCCGGCGTCGTGTCGTTCGGGCTCGACGGGTCGGCGATCTCGTCGGACGCCAGGTCGTAGCTCTCGTTGCCCGCCGCCGCGACGTTCACGGCGCCCTTCTTCTCCGCGTACTGCGAGGCCCGCGCGACGGCCTTCACCAGGGCCTTCTGGTCCGGGTCGTCGGTGCAGTTGAAGTACCACGGGTCGGTGTAATAGCTGTTGTTGGTGACGTCCACGCCGTGCTCGGCCGCGAACACGAAGCCGCACACCACGGCCTCCGTGTAGAAGAAGCCGTCCGGGTTGCCCACCTTGATGCCCGAGACCTTCACGCCGGGCGCGACACCCGTGATGCCGAGGCCGTTCTTGGCGCCCGCGATCTCACCCGCGACATGCGTGCCGTGCGGGCTCTCCGAGGCGCTGGGGCGCCACGAGCCGTCTGTCGTGTCCGGCTTGCCCGACACGCAGTTCGCGGACGCGCCGCGGTCGAAGTTCGGCGCGATGTCCGGGTGGGTGTCGTCGACGCCGGTGTCGATCACGGCGACGGTGACCTTGCTGCTGCCGAGCGACTTCTCGTGCGCCTTGTCCGCCTTGATGGCGGGCAGGTCCCACTGCAACGGCTCCAGCGGGTCCTGTCCGGCGGCTGCCTGACCGGCCGTGGCGGCCAGCTGGGCGGCGGTCAGCGCCTTCGGGGTGCCGAGGTCGGCCGTGGACTGGGCGGGCAGCGGAGCGGTGCGTGTGGCACCCGCCGAGTCGACCCCGCGGGCCTTGCGGATCGTCTTCGCGAAGTCCGGGTTCGAGGAGTGCGCGACGATGACACCGATCTTGTCGTACGCGACGACGACGGTGCCGCCGGCCTTGGCGATCTCCTTCTGGACGGCGCCCGAAGTGCCATGTCCCGAGCGCACGTTGACGACATAGCTGAGCGACGGGCCGTCCGTGGCGACCGGCGCCTGAGGGGCCTGTGCGGCCTGCTCTGCGGCCGACGCGGTGACGTTCGGCAGGAACGCGAGAGCCGTGGCCATGGCCATCCCGGCCGGGACGGCTATCGAACGGCGGATGGAGCGGGAGCGCGCGAGGGGCGCCGTCATGGTGTCTCCTGGGGTCGTTGCGTTCGGGATGCGTGGAGCGGCGGGCAGCCGTGGCCACCCCAAGTGCCGGTGATGCGTGGCTGCTCGACGGTTCGGGGTCCGCGTCACTTCTTGACGGCGTCGAGCGCGTCGACGATGCCGAAGCCGTAGAAGCCGTTGACGCGCTTCCCGCCCTCGCAGGTGGCGTCGACGACACCGTCGCCGTCCCCGTCGTACGGGTCCGACGGGCAGCCCGGGTTGTCGGCCTCGGCCTTGAGGAGCGCCTGGAGCTGGGCCGGAGTGGCCTTCGGGTGGGTCGACTTGAGCAGCGCGGCGACACCGGCGGCGTGCGGCGACGCCATCGACGTGCCCTGCAGGAAGCCGTACTGGCCGCCCGGCAGCGTCGAGAGGATGCGGCCGTTCTTCGACGGGGTGTCCGGGACCTGGAACTTGTCGCCGCCCGGCGCCGCGATGTCGATGACACCCTTGCCGTAGCTGGAGTAGTACGACTTGGCGCCCGTCGGGCCCGAAGCGCTGACGGTGACGACGCCCGGCAGCTGCGTCGGGATGTCGAAGCACTTGTGCGGGTCGATCGTGCGGTGGACCGGCGTCGAGTCGTCGGGGCTGGAGTCGTCGACGAGCGCGTCCGAGTCCAGGTCGTCGTTGGAGTTGCCGGCCGACGCCAGGTTGAGCGTGCCCTTCTTCTGGGCGTACTGCTGGGCCCGGTCGACCGCGTCGACGATGGCCTTCTGGTCCGGGTCGTCCATGCAGTTGTAGAGCCAAGGGTCCACGTAATAGCTGTTGTTGGTGACCTCGACGCCGTGGTCGGCGGCGAACACGAAGGCGCAGACCACGTTCTCCGGGTAGAACAGACCGTCGTCGGGGTCGCTGACCTTGATGCCCGCGACCTTCACGCCGGGAGCGACCCCGGCGACGCCTGTGCCGTTGCGGGCCGCGGCTATCTCACCGGCGACGTGCGTGCCGTGGTAGTCCTCGGCCGGGTCGTAGGGGCGCCAGGCGCCGGGCGAGCTGTCCGCCTTGCCGCCGACACAGTTCGCGGACTGCGACGCGGAGAAGTTGGGGGCGAGGTCCGGGTGTGTGTCGTCCACGCCGGTGTCGATGACGGCGACCGTGACGTCGCGGCTGCCCGGGTTGATCCTCGCGGCCCGGTCGGCGCCGATCGCCCGCAGGTCCCACTGGTCGGCCTCGAGCGGCTCGGTGCCCGAAGCGGCGTGCGCGGCAAGGGACGTGGCCTGCGCCTTCGACAGGACCTGGGCGCCGCCCTCGTCCGTGGTGCCGGCGGCGACCAGCGGGGACGTGCGCGTGGCGCCCGCCGACTGCACGCCCTTGACGGCACGGATCCGCTTGCCGAAGTCCGGGGCGGACGCGTGGACGACGATCACGCCGATCCGGTCGTACGAGGCGACGACGGTCCCGCCGGCCTCGGTGATCGCCCTCTTCACGGACGCGAGGGTGCGGTGGTCCGTCCTGGTGTTCACGACGTAGGCGAGGGCCCCGGCGTCGGCGGTGGCCGAACCGGCCGTGGCGGCACGGGAGTCGGCGGGTACGGCCGACGCGGCGCCGGGCAGGAAGCCGAGGGACGCGGTGAGGGCGAGGCCGAGCGGCAGGGTGAGCGCCAGCCGGCGTCTGGAGCGCAGATGAGCCATGGGATCTCCACATCATCCGTCGTATATGGAAAAGCCCGAACACAGTTGGTGCCCGGGCAGGTACATGACGCGTGGTGCTCGGGTGAACGTATCCCGGGTCCTCGCAGGCCAGCAATGAAATCCCAAAGAAAACGCATGACTGGGCAACGCGGTTGAACCGGTGCGCGCATGCCCCCGTGACGTTGAGCAGGGGGCATGCGCACGATCCCCGCCCCCTGTCGGATCACCTCGGGGGGCCCTACCATCGCCTCCCGGCCCAGGTGATCCAGATCACTGTGAGGTCTGAGAACCACATGTCCGTTTCACCCGCCGCACCCGCACCACGAGGAGACTCCGTGGCCACCGATGCACCGCCACCGTCGCAAAGCGGCTCCAGCACCCGGTCCGCACCGCCCTCCACGGAGGAATTCGTCGCGGAGCAGGAGAGCGCGGAGTTCGCCGAACTGCGCCACGCGCACCGCTCGTTCGCCTTCCCCCTGACCGTCGCCTTCATCGCCTGGTACCTGCTGTACGTCCTGCTGTCGAACTACGCGGGCGACTTCATGGGCACCAAGCTCTTCGGCAACATCAATGTCGCGCTGGTCCTCGGCCTCGCCCAGTTCCTGACCACGTTCCTCATCGCCTGGTGGTACTCCCGCCACGCCGCCACCAAGCTCGACCCCAGGGCTGAAGCGATCAAGTCCCGGATGGAGGGCGGCGCATGAGCTCCGCAGTCACGCAGGTGATCGCCGCGGGTGAGGCGAGCGAGCACCGGCCGCTGATCATCTCCCTGTTCGCGGTGTTCGTCCTCGCCACCCTGGTGATCACCGTCTGGGCGGGCCGCCAGACGAGGAACGCCTCCGACTTCTACGCGGGCGGGCGTCAGTTCACCGGCTTCCAGAACGGACTCGCCGTCTCCGGCGACTACATGTCCGCGGCCTCGTTCCTCGGCATCGCCGGAGCCATCGCCCTCTTCGGCTACGACGGATTCCTCTACTCCATCGGCTTCCTCGTCGCCTGGCTCGTCGCCCTGCTCCTGGTCGCCGAGCCGCTGCGCAACTCCGGCCGCTACACGATGGGCGACGTCCTCGCGTACCGGATGCGCCAGCGCCCGGTCCGCACCGCCGCCGGCACCTCCACGATCGTCGTCTCGATCTTCTACCTGCTCGCGCAGATGGCGGGCGCGGGCGTCCTCGTCTCGCTGCTCCTCGGCATCACGTCCGACGCGGGCAAGGTCGGCATCGTCGCCCTCGTCGGCGTCCTGATGATCGTGTACGTCACCATCGGCGGCATGAAGGGCACCACCTGGGTCCAGATGGTCAAGGCCGTGCTCCTGATCGCCGGCACGCTCCTGCTCACCTTCCTGGTCCTCATGAAGTTCAACTTCAACATCTCCGACCTGCTCGGCAAGGCGGCCTCCAACAGCGGAAAGGGCGCCGCGTTCCTGGAGCCCGGACTCAAGTACGGCGCCACGGCGACGTCGAAGATCGACTTCATCTCGCTCGGCATCGCGCTCGTCCTCGGCACCGCCGGACTGCCGCACATCCTGATCCGCTTCTACACGGTCCCCACCGCCAAGGCCGCCCGTAAGTCAGTGAACTGGGCGATCGGCATCATCGGCGCCTTCTACCTGATGACGATCGCGCTCGGCTTCGGCGCCGCCGCCCTCATCAAGCCGGACGAGATCATCGCGTCCAACCCGGCGGGCAACACCGCGGCGCCGCTGCTCGCCCTCCACCTCGGCGGGGTCGACTCGTCGTGGGGCGCGATCCTCCTCGCGACGATCTCGGCGGTCGCCTTCGCCACGATCCTCGCGGTCGTCGCGGGCCTGACCCTCGCCTCGTCCTCCTCGTTCGCTCACGACATCTACGCGAACGTCATCAAGAAGGGCAAGGCCTCCGAGAAGCAGGAGATGAAGGCGGCCCGCTGGGCGACCGTCTTCATCGGCATCGTCTCCATCGGCCTCGGCGCCCTCGCCCGCGACCTGAACGTGGCCGGCCTGGTCGCGCTCGCCTTCGCGGTCGCCGCCTCCGCCAACCTGCCGACGATCCTCTACAGCCTCTTCTGGAAGCGCTTCACCACCCAGGGCGCGCTCTGGTCGATCTACGGAGGCCTCTTCACGGCGGTCTTCCTGGTGCTGTTCTCGCCGGTCGTCTCCGGCAACCCGAAGACGTCCATGTTCAAGGGCGTCGACTTCCACTGGTTCCCGCTGGAGAACCCGGGCATCATCTCGATCCCGGTCGGCTTCCTGCTCGGCTGGCTCGGCACCGTCCTGTCCAAGGAGAAGGCGGACGCCGGCAAGTACGCGGAACTCGAAGTCCGCTCGCTCACCGGTACGGGAGCCCACTGACCTCGGGATTCGTACGGCCGCGTCGCAGATCCTCGTAGGGATCTACGATGCGGCCGTCCCGCTCCCGTGGGATCGGGAGCGCCCTGATGCCAGGCCCATCACGTAGGCTCGCACTATCAGATCCGCATCGGAGAGGGGGCCCACGTGCTGATCGACACTTATGGCCGAGTGGCCACCGACCTCCGCGTCTCGCTGACCGACCGGTGCAATCTCCGGTGTACATACTGCATGCCCGAAGAGGGTCTTCAGTGGCTGGCCAAGCCCGATCTGCTCACGGACGACGAGATCGTCCGGCTCATCCGGATCGCCGTCACCCAGCTCGGCATCACGGAGGTCAGATTCACCGGCGGCGAGCCCCTGCTTCGCCCCGGCCTCGTCGGCATCGTGGAGCGCGTGGCCCAGCTGGAGCCCCGCCCCCAGATGTCCCTGACGACGAACGGCATCGGACTCAAGCGCACCGCCGCCGCCCTCAAGCAGGCCGGCCTCGACCGGGTCAACGTCTCGCTGGACACCCTGCGCCCCGAGGTCTTCAAGACCCTCACCCGGCGTGACCGTCACAAGGACGTCATCGCCGGCCTCGAAGCCGCGAGCGAAGCCGGTCTCACCCCCGTCAAGGTCAACTCCGTGCTGATGCCGGGGCTGAACGACGACGAGGCACCCGACCTCCTGGCCTGGGCCGTCGAGCACGACTACGAGCTGCGCTTCATCGAGCAGATGCCGCTGGACGCCCAGCACGGCTGGAAGCGCGACGGCATGATCACCGCAGGTGACATCCTCGCGTCCCTGCGCACGCGCTTCGACCTCACGGCCGAGGGCTCCGACGAGCGGGGCTCCGCGCCCGCGGAGCGCTGGCTCGTGGACGGCGGACCGCAGCGCGTCGGCGTCATCGCCTCCGTCACCCGCCCGTTCTGCTCGGCCTGTGACCGCACCCGGCTCACCGCCGACGGACAGGTGCGCACCTGCCTGTTCGCCACTGAGGAGACGGACCTGCGCGCGGCCCTGCGCTCGGACAGCGGGGACGAGGAGATCGCCCGCATATGGAAGCTCGCCATGTGGGGCAAGAAGGCCGGCTCCGGCCTGGACGACCCGAAGTTCCTCCAGCCCGAGCGCCCGATGTCCGCGATCGGCGGCTGACCCGGGGCGCTCAGCCCTCGCGGTCCCCGGACTCCCAGTCCTTCAGCGCGACCACGTCCTTCAGGAAGCCGCGCACACCGAGGAACTGGGAGAGATGCTCGCGGTGTTCGTCGCACGCGAGCCACGTCTTGCGCCGCTCCGGCGTGTGCAGCTTCGGGTTGTTCCAGGCGAGCACCCAGACCGCGTCGACGCGGCAGCCCTTGGCGGAACAGATCGGGTTTTCGTCACTCACGGGTACCGCCCCAAACACTTACGCGCCCAAACAAAGGCGACGCCGAGCAGCCACGGGGGGAGCTGCCCGGCGTCGGTCCGTCGCTCCGACGGGGGATGCGGAGCGCGTACGAAGTATGTCATGGGGGACCGGCCGCCCGGCACCGGAACTACATGATTGATCTGAGCTTTTCTTGAGCTTTGCGGATCCCGGGTGGTCAGCCGCGGTCACCCGAGTGATCACGCCGCTCCGCGTCGTGCGCACCGGCGTTGTCCTGCGGAACGGATTCCGCGGGGGCGGTGGCGGCGGGCGGTGTGAGCATCGGCCGCATCGGCGCGGTGACGAACGTCGACGGCAGCGAAGGGACGTTCTCCCGGCCCGCGTTGGCGATGACCACGGCGACGTAGGGGAGCAGCAGACCGAGGACCAGGGCCACGATCGCGACCGGGCGTTCCACGTTCCACAGGACCGCGCCGAGGATCACGGCGAGGGTGCGGACCGACATCGAGATGACATAGCGGCGCTGCCTGCCGCGGACGTCCTCGGCGAGGCCCTGCCTCGCCCCGGTGATCCGGAAGACCTCACCGCTGCTCTGCTTCCGCATCACATTCCACCGCCTGCCTGCCATGCCGGACTCTCCCCGGTCCGGACTGCCTCCACGGTACGCCCGGCTTCCTCCGTGTTCGAGACCGGGGCAGGCCCGGCCTGCGTGTACGTGCTGCGCCGTACCGCGTACGGATGCGCCCGACATGCGCCGTATGGCGGATAAGCCGAGACTGGGCGCAGATGCGCACAGAGCGCCACAGAGGAGGCGACGACATGAGCTGGTTGTGGGCGATCATCGTGGGTCTGGTGCTCGGACTGATCGCGAAGGCGATCCTTCCGGGCAAGCAGCAGATCCCTCTGTGGCTGACGGTGGTCTTCGGGATCATCGGCAGCGTCTTGGGCAACTCGGTCGCCACCTGGATCGGCGTCAACGACACCAAGGGGATCGACTGGACCCGGCACCTGCTCCAACTGGCCGGAGCCGTGGTCATCGTGTGGCTGGGAGACATGGCCTGGGTGGCCATGCGAGGCAAGAAACAGCGAGCCTGACCAGCCGGAAGGGCGGCCCCGCACCAGGTGCGGGGCCGCCCTTCCGACTGTGTCTTCGGTCCTGCCTCAGGCGCCGACGACCTCGATCGCCGCCAGGTTCTTCTTGCCGCGGCGCAGCACGAGCCAGCGCCCGTGCAGCAGCTCGTCCACCGTCGGCACCGCGTCCTCGGAGGCGACCTTCACGTTGTTCACGTACGCGCCGCCCTCCTTCACCGTGCGCCGGGCGGCCGACTTGCTCGCCACGAGGCCGACCTCGGCGAGCAGGTCCACGACCGGGCCGAGCGTGTCGACCTTCGCGTGCGGCAGCTCAAAGAGCGCGGCGGCGAGGGTCGCCTCGTCCAGCTCGCCCAGGTCGCCCTGCCCGAACAGCGCCTTGGACGCGGCGATGACGGCGGCGCACTGGTCGGCGCCGTGCACCAGCGTCGTCAGCTCCTCGGCGAGGGCCCGCTGAGCGGCGCGCGCCTGCGGCCGCTCCTCGGTGACCTTCTCCAGCTCCTCCAGCTCCTCGCGGGACTTGAAGGACAGGATCCGCATGTACGTCGAGATGTCCCGGTCGTCCACGTTCAGCCAGAACTGGTAGAACGCGTACGGCGTCGTCATCTCCGGGTCCAGCCAGACGGCGCCGCTCTCGGACTTGCCGAACTTGGTGCCGTCCGCCTTCACCATCAGCGGCGTCGCCAGCGCGTGCACCACGGCGTCCGGCGCCATGCGGTGGATCAGGTCGATGCCCGCGGTGAGGTTGCCCCACTGGTCGCTGCCGCCCTGCTGGAGCGTGCAGCCGTAACGCCGGTACAGCTCCAGGAAGTCCATGCCCTGCAGGAGCTGGTAGCTGAACTCCGTGTAGCTGATGCCCTCCTGGGACTCCAGCCGGCGGGCCACGGAGTCCTTGGTGAGCATCTTGTTGACACGGAAGTGCTTGCCGATGTCGCGCAGGAACTCGATCGCGGACAGGCCGGCGGTCCAGTCCAGGTTGTTCACCATCGTCGCGGCGTTCTCGCCCTCGAAGGACAGGTACGGCTCGATCTGGGAGCGCAGCCGGGACACCCAGTTCGCGACGGTCTCCGGGTCGTTCAGCGTCCGCTCGGCGGTCGGCCGGGGGTCACCGATCTGGCCGGTGGCCCCGCCCACGAGCGCCAGCGGACGGTGACCCGCCTGCTGGAGCCTGCGGACGGTGAGCACCTGGACCAGGTGGCCGACGTGCAGGGAGGCCGCGGTCGGGTCGAAGCCGCAATAGAACGTGACGGGACCGTCCGCGAGCGCCTTGCGCAGTGCATCTTCGTCGGTGGACAGGGAGAAGAGTCCCCGCCACTTCAGCTCGTCGACGATGTCCGTCACGGTCGTGTGTCTCCTTGAAAGTGCTGATGGGTCAGACATGCTGGTGCGTACTTGCCAGTGTATGGGCGAGTCTATGGGGGGTCAGACGCCCTGGCTGACCGAACTCATGTTGAAGTCCGGCACCCGCAGGGCCGGCATGGCAGCCCTGGTGAACCAGTCGCTCCACTCCCTGGGCAGCGTCTTTTCCGTCCGCCCGGCCTCCACCGCGCGCCCCAGCAGGTCGACGGGCGACTCGTTGAACCGGAAGTTGTTCACCTCGCCCACCACCTCGCCGTCCTCCACGAGGTACACCCCGTCCCGGGTCAGACCGGTCAGGAGGAGTGTCGCCGGATCGACCTCGCGGATGTACCAGAGGCAGGTCAGGAGCAGCCCGCGCCCGGTGGCCGCGACCATCTCGTCCAGGGAGCGGTCCTCGCCCCCGTCCAGGATCAGGTTGTCGATCGCCGGCGCCACCGGGAGGCCGGTGAGGCCCGCGCTGTGCCGGGTCGTCGTCAGATGGGCCAGCTCGCCCCGGTGCACCCAGTCCGTCGCCGTCAGCGGAAGACCGTTGTCGAAGACGGAGGCGCTGTCGCCCGAGGCATGGGCGAGGACGAACGGCGCCGACTCCAGGCCCGGCTCGTTCGGGTCGCTGCGCAGCGTCAGCGGCAGCTCCGTCAGCCGCTCGCCGACGCGCGTGCCGCCGCCGGGCCTGCTGAAGACGGTCCGGCCCTCGGCGGCGTCCCGGGCCGCGGCCGACCACAGCTGGTAGATCAGCAGATCGGCGACCGCGGTCGGCGGCAGCAGCGTCTCGTATCGGCCGGCGGGCAGCTCGATGCGGCGGCGCGCCCAGTCGAGGCGCTGCGCCAGCTCGGCGTCCAGCGCGCCCGGGTCGACGTCCTTGAAGTCGCGTGTCGAGCGTCCGGCCCACGCGGAACGCGTCCGGTCCGGCGACTTCGCGTTCATCTCCAGCGTCCCGTTCGGCTGGTCGTGCCGCAGGCGCAGGCCCGTCGACGTACCGAGATAGCTGGATACGAGCTCATGGTTGGCGAAGCCGTACAGCTCGCGGCCGCCGGTCCGGGCGCGGGCGAACGACTCGCCCAGGGCCGGCGCGAAGTCCGCGAAGACGGCCGAGGAGGTCTCGGCGGGCGCGTCCGTGAAGTCGCCGGAGTGCGGCACCCCGGACACCAGCGGCCCGGCGTCCTCCGCGGGCGCCGCGCCCCGGGCCGCGGCCTCGGCGGCCCGCACCAGGGGTTCGAGGTCGGCCGCGGTCACTCCCGAGCGCGAGACGACCCCGGAGGCCGTGCCCTCCTTGCCGTCGACGGTCGCGATGACGGTGAGGGTGCGCCCGCGCGTCACACCGTTCGTCGTGAGCGCGTTGCCCGCCCAGCGCAGATTCGCGGTGGACGTCTCGTCGGCGATGACCATGCAGCCGTCCGCCGAGGACAGAGCGAGGGCACGCTCGACGATCTCGTGCGGCTTGTTCGTCCGAGGACTCATAGGGCTCACCGTCCGGCCTCCTGCGTGGTGTTCAGAATGTTCACGCCCTTGAAGAGGGCGGACGGGCAGCCGTGCGACACCGCCGCGACCTGCCCCGGCTGGGCCTTTCCGCAGTTGAACGCGCCGCCCAGCACGTATGTCTGCGGGCCGCCGACCGCCGCCATCGAACCCCAGAAGTCGGTGGTCGTGGCCTGGTAGGCGACATCGCGCAGCTGTCCGGCGAGCCGTCCGTTCTCGATGCGGTAGAACCGCTGCCCCGTGAACTGGAAGTTGTAGCGCTGCATGTCGATCGACCAGGACCGGTCGCCGACGACGTAGATCCCGCGGTCGACGCCCCCGATCAGGTCCTCGGTCGACAGGCCGCCCGGGTCCGGCTGCAGCGACACGTTCGCCATGCGCTGGACGGGCACATGACCGGGGGAGTCCGCGTAGGCGCACCCGTTCGACCGGTCGAAGCCCGTCAGCTTCGCGATACGGCGGTCCAGCTGATAGCCGACGAGCGTCCCGTCCCTGACCAGGTCCCAGGACTGCCCGGCCACGCCCTCGTCGTCGTACCCGATGGTCGCGAGGCCGTGCTCGGCGGTGCGGTCACCCGTCACGTTCATGATCTCGGAGCCGTACTTGAGCTTCCCGAGCTGGTCGAACGTGGCGAAGGAGGTGCCCGCGTAGGCCGCCTCGTAGCCGAGCGCACGGTCCAGCTCGGTCGCGTGGCCGATCGACTCGTGGATGGTCAGCCACAGATTGGACGGGTCGACCACGAGGTCGTACAGGCCCGCCTCGACGCTGGGCGCCCGCATCTTCTCGGCGAGCAGCTCCGGGATCTCGGCCAGCTCGCGGTCCCAGTCCCAGCCGGTCCCGGTGAGGTACTCCCAGCCGCGGCCCACCGGCGGGGCGAGGGTCCTCGTCGAGTCGAACTCGCCGCTCGTGGCGTCCACGGCGACGGCCGTCAGCTGCGGATGCAGCCGGACGCGCTGCTGCGTCGTCACCGTCCCCGCCGTGTCGGCGTAGAACTTGTTCTCGTGCACGGTGAGGAGCGAGGCGTCCACATGGTCGACGCCGTCCGCCCCGAGCAGCCGCGCACTCCAGTCGGCGAGCAGCCCGGCCTGCTCCTCGTCCGGCACGCGGAACGGATCGATCTCGTACGAGGACACCCACGTCCGGTCCTCGTGCACCGGCTCGGCGGCCAGCTCCACGCTCTCGTCCGAACCCGCGGCCTTGATCACCTGCGCCGACAGCTTCGCCATCGCGACGGCCTGCGACGCCACCTTCGCGGCCGCGTCCATCGTCAGATCCACGCCCGACGCGAAGCCCCACGTGCCGCCGTGCACGACCCGTACGGCGTACCCCAGGTCCGTGGTGTCCGACGAGCCCGCGGGCCGCGCGTCCCGCAGCCGCCGCTCCGCGCTGCGCACCCGCTCCAGGCGGAAGTCCGCATGGTCGGCGCCGAGAGCCCGCGCGCGGGCCAGCGCGGCATCGGCGAGGGCCCGCAGCGGCAGCGCCGTGAAGGCTTCATCGATCGAATGGGGCACGGATGTTCTCCCTGCTGTCGGAGACGCTGTCGTGAGCGCCGTCAGGAGCCTCGGACACCGGCCGCTCCCGGGTGCGGGCACCGGCCGGCCCCGATCATGTCGCGTCGGCGGCCCCCGCGGCCACACTTTTCTGTAGGGACCCGACAGCGAGTCTCCTGCGCCACTGTCGGTGGTCGATTCTCCGTATCCAGGGCGGTACCGATAGGTTTTCGAGGTACCAGACCGCTATGGAAAGGGTGATCCGTTGAGCCGCTCGGTTCTCGTCACCGGAGGAAACCGGGGCATCGGCCTCGCCATCGCCCGTGCATTCGCCGACGCCGGCGACAACGTCGCGATCACGTACCGCTCGGGCGACGCCGCCGAGCTGGAGAAGGCCGGCTTCCTCGCCGTCAAGTGCGACATCACCGACAGCGAACAGGTGGAGCAGGCCTACAAGGAGATCGAGGAGAAGCACGGTCCCGTCGAGGTCCTCGTGGCCAACGCCGGCGTCACCAAGGACCAGCTCCTCATGCGCATGTCCGAGGACGACTTCACGTCGGTCCTCGACACCAACCTCACCGGCACCTTCCGCGTCGTGAAGCGCGCCAACCGCGGCATGCTGCGAGCCAAGAAGGGCCGCGTCGTGCTCATCTCCTCCGTGGTCGGCCTCCTCGGCTCCGCGGGCCAGGCGAACTACGCCGCGTCGAAGGCGGGTCTGGTCGGTTTCGCGCGCTCCCTCGCCCGTGAGCTCGGGTCGCGCAACCTCACCTTCAACGTCGTCGCGCCCGGTTTCGTCGACACCGACATGACCAAGGCGCTCACCGACGATCAGCGCGAGGGCATCGTGAAGCAGGTGCCGCTCGGCCGCTACGCGCAGCCCGAGGAGATCGCCGCGACGGTGCGGTTCCTCGCCTCGGACGACGCCTCGTACATCACTGGAGCCGTCATTCCCGTTGACGGCGGATTGGGCATGGGTCACTGATCACCATGAGCGGAATTCTCGAGGGCAAGCGCGTCCTGATCACCGGTGTGCTGATGGAGTCCTCCATCGCCTTCCACGCCGCGAAGCTGGCCCAGGAGCAGGGCGCGGAGATCATCCTCACCGCCTTCCCGCGGCCCACGCTGACCGAGCGCATCGCCAAGAAGCTCCCCAAGCCCACGAAGGTCATCGAGCTCGACGTCACCAACGACGAGCACCTCGGCCGCCTCGCCGAGGTCGTCGGCGAGGAGCTCGGCGGCCTCGACGGCGTCGTTCACTCCATCGGCTTCGCGCCGCAGGACGCCCTCGGCGGCAACTTCCTCAACACCCCGTTCGAGTCGGTCGCCACGGCCATGCACGTCTCCGCCTTCTCCCTGAAGTCGCTGACCATGGCCTGCCTGCCGCTGATGCAGAACGGCGGCTCGGTCGTCGGCCTCACCTTCGACGCCCAGTACGCCTGGCCGCAGTACGACTGGATGGGCCCGGCCAAGGCCGCCCTCGAGGCCACCAACCGGTACCTCGCGCGTGACCTCGGCAAGCAGAACGTCCGCTCGAACCTCATCTCGGCCGGCCCGATCGGCTCCATGGCCGCCAAGTCCATCCCGGGCTTCGGCGAGCTGGCCGCCGTCTGGGACGACCGCGCTCCGCTGGAGTGGGACCTCAAGGACCCGGAGCCGGCCGGCAAGGGCATCGTCGCCCTCCTGAGCGACTGGTTCCCGAAGACCACCGGCGAGATCATCCACGTCGACGGCGGTCTGCACGCGATCGGCGCCTGATCACCCGTACGTGGCCGACGCCCCGTTCCCCGCAGCGCGCGGGGGGCGGGGCGTCACCCGTTCGGCCCACTGGCCGGGCGGGCGCGACGGGTGAGCACGCAGGCTGAGAAGGCGTTCGTTCCCCCTCTCCCGTACGGCCGAGGAGGTCCCCTTGTGCGCCTTCCCCAGCGTGGTACCCCGGTACTCGCAGCCCTCGTACTCCTCTTCGCGGTGCCCTACGACGCCGCTTCCCACCCGGTCCGGACCGCGCCCCACGCGCGCGTGCCCGACAGCGGGGACGACCGCAGGACCGAGCCCTTCGGAGCGGACTGCCGGGTGACCGTCGCCGGTTCGGACGTGACGGCGTACTGCCACAACCCGTATCCGGCGACCGACGCGGTCAGCCTCCATGTCGAGTGCGAGCGCTGGTGGGACATAGACAGCGACGGCGGGCAGGTCCCGGCCGAGGCCGCCGAGACCGTGCGGCTCACCGGCCGGTGCTGGAAAGAGGTCCGCTCGGCCTGGATCAGCCACGCCAAGGTCGGCGGCTGAGCGCTGGGTCCCGGCCCGGGCTTCTGCTCAGTGAGCGGCGGGCTGGCCCGGCAGGCACAGGAACGGGTAGCGCGCCGCCTGAGCCGCGGCGGCCTCCGCGTCGCCCACGCGGATCGCGTCGAGCAGACCCGTGTGGTCCATATGGTTCTCGGGCCTCAGCTCCTCGCCCACGTCCACACGCAGGACGTCCCGCAGGACCTCGCCGAGGTCCGCGTACATCGCTGTCATCACGTCGTTGTGGGACGCGGCCACGACCGCCAGGTGGAAGGTCGCGTCGGCCGCCACGAACGCCTCGGCGTCGCCCGACGCCCACGCGTCCTCCCGGCGCACCATCAGCGCGTCGAGCTGCTTGAGATCGCGCTCCGTACGGCGCTGCGCGGCGAGGCTCGCGGCGCTGGACTCCAGGGTCGAGCGCAGCTCGGCGATGTGCCGGGGGTCGGCGTCGGCGAACCTGCGCTGCATTACGCCCGCCAGCTCGCTGGTGGCGACGACGTACGTGCCCGAGCCCTGCCGGATGTCGAGCAGGCCGTTGTGGGCGAGCGCGCGCACGGCCTCGCGCACCGTGTTGCGCGCGACTCCGAGCTGCTCGACCAGCTCGGGCTCGGTCGGGATGCGGGATCCCACCGGCCACTCGCCCGACGAGATCTGGGCGCGCAGTCCGGCGATGACCTGTTCGGAGAGAGCCGAGCGCCTGGGGGAGGTCAGCGGCATGACGGTCCTTGGTTCGATGACTGGGGCGGGCAGGGAACGGGCGCGGGCGGTGCCTAGCGCCAAGTGTGACGCAAACCGATTGGACACCCAATCATCCCATGATTCTAAGATGGGGTCATGGCCAGTGAGGAAACCCCGACGATGACGCAGACCCCGATACGCAGTGAGAGCGCACCCGAAGCGAAAACAGCCCCCACGCGCGCGTGGGCCGTGCGCCTGATGATCGTGGGCATCGTCCTCGCGGCTCTGAACCTGCGCCCCGCCATCACCAGCCTCGGCGCCCTCCTCGAAGAGGTGCGCGACGGGCTCGGTATGAGCGGCAGCGTCGCCGGCCTCCTCACCTCCGTACCCCCGCTCTGTTTCGCGATCTTCGGAGTGATGGCGCCCCGGCTCGCCCGCCGCTTCGGCCCCGGTGCCGTGGTGTGCGCCGGCATGGCCGCGATCGCCGCCGGTCTGGTCATCCGCCCGTTCACCGGCAGCACCGTCGGCTTCCTCGTCGCCAGTGCCCTCGCCCTCATGGGCATCGCGGTCAGCAACGTCCTCATGCCGGTGATCGTCAAGCGCTGGTTCCCCGACCGCGTGGGCTCCATGACCGGCCTCTACTCGAT
The DNA here is from genome assembly GCF_055582645.1 of Streptomyces sp. NPDC107517. Lineage (NCBI taxonomy): Bacteria > Bacillati > Actinomycetota > Actinomycetes > Kitasatosporales > Streptomycetaceae > Streptomyces > Streptomyces sp. NPDC107517. The sequence goes on from NZ_JBVJPM010000002.1 coordinate 853,851, forward strand.
GGCTCTCGCACTCGGCACCTCCCTCGCGGCGGCCGTGACCGTGCCCGTGACGGACGCGATCGGCGGCAGCTGGAAGACCGGACTCGCCCTCTGGGCCGCGCTCGCCGTGGCCGCCGTCGTCCCGTGGATCCCGCTCGCACGCGAACGGGGCACCGAGGGCGGCGCCACCGCCGGCACCCCGCAGCGGGACGACGGCCTGCGCATCACCCGCAGCCGCACCGCCTGGGCGCTCGCCGTCTTCTTCGGCCTCCAGGCCACCGCGGCCTACATCACCATGGGCTGGATGGCGCAGATCTTCCGCGACGCCGGCGTCTCCGCGGGCACCGCGGGCGTGCTGCTCGCCGTCACCATGGCGATGGGCGTACCGCTCGCCTTCGTCATCCCACGCCTCGCCACGCGCCTGCCCAGCCAGGGCCCCATCGTGATCGCCCTCGGTGTGTGCGGCCTCGCCGGTTACGCGGGCCTCTACTTCGCCCCGGCCGGCGGCGCCTGGGCGTGGGCCGTCCTCCTCGGCATCTCCAACTGCGCCTTCCCGCTCGCCCTGACGATGGTCGGCATGCGGGCGCGGACCGGCACGGGCGTCGCCAAGCTCTCCGCCTTCGCCCAGAGCACCGGCTATCTGATCTCCATCCCCGGCCCGCTCCTCGTCGGTGTGCTCTACCAGCACAGCGGCGGCTGGGGCGTCCCGATCGCGCTCATGGCGGCGCTGATGGTGCCCCAGATCGTGGTGGGCGTCATCGCGGGACGCAACCGTACGGTCGAGGACGAGGCCGCTTCGGCCGCGGCGGTCTGACCTCGGCCCATGGCTCACCCCGGCTCCGCGAGCCGGGGCAAAGGGTGCGAGACTGACCGCATGTCGCCTGTGCTCGAGCCGAACCCCCAGAACGGCCAGAAGAAGCTCCTCATCGTGCTCGGCTCGATGCTGGCCATCACCGTAGTCATCGCGGTCATCGCCTCGATCGCCTCACCGTGATCATGGCCGCCATCGCGGTCGTCGCCTCACCGTGACAGCGGTCCCGGGCCTGTTCTCACTCGGTGTCGGTGGTGCTGGCACCACCAACCCCTAGGGGGTCAGTGTCAGGGTCAACTGGGTGGATCACCGGATGGGTTGAGTGCCTGACCTTCCGTAAATTCGAGATGTGGCCGCGAGCACCGCGGATCACGGCATCCAGCATCTCGAAGATCCCGGAGGCGTCATGTCGGCCCCTACGCACTCCCGGCCCCACCCGGCCCCAGCGGGCGGCGTCGACGTCAGGCTCCCGTGGTGGGCGATCGCCCTGCCCGCGATCACCTTCGCCGTGCTCCTGCTCCTGATAATCAACCCGGCCGACGCGCACGCCGCGACAGGCGACCCGGCGGTCGGCCGGCTCCTCGACCGCATCCAGCAGGCGGTGCTGCACGCGGCCCCGTGAGCAGCCCGCACGGGCGCGTCACCCGTGCCGGTCGAGCGCGTCAACTCCCTGCGCCCCGTGGCCGGTTTCATGCGAAGCTGGGACTCATGAGCGTCGCAGAACCCCGCAGGATTGTCCTTTTCCGGCATGCGAAGGCGGACTGGCCCCAGGTCTCCGACCACGAGAGGCCGCTCGCCGAGAGGGGCCGAAAGGACGCGCCCGTCGCCGGTCGCAAGCTCGCCGACTCCGGTATCGACCTCGACCTGGCCCTCTGCTCGACCGCCGCGAGGACCCGCGAGACGTGGAAGCTCGCCGTCCACGAGCTGCCCCACCGGCCCAGGACGGTGTACGAGGAGCGGATCTACGAGGCCTCGCCCGGTGAGCTCATCGCCGTGCTGAACGAGGCCCCGGACGACGTGCGGAGCGCGGTGCTGGTCGGCCACAACCCTGGGATCCAGGGCCTCGTCGAGATTCTCTCCGGCCAGGCCGAGGGCGACGCGGGGGAGCGGATGGCCCGGCGCGGCTTCCCGACCTCCGCCTTCGCGGTCCTGTCCTTCACCGGCTCCTGGAAGTCCCTCGAACCGGGCACCGCCACCCTCATCGACTACTGGGCACCGTCCAAGTGACCCGTCGGCCGGCGACCGGACTCTGATACGCCGACGGGCCCCGGCACCGCATGGGTACCGGGGCCCGCCGCCTCAGTGACTGTCCGCGTCGACCGGACTCAGTCGTCGTGGGCGTCCGCCGCCTCGACCTCTTCACGGGTGATGCCGAGGAGGTAGAGGACGGTGTCCAGGAACGGCACGTTCACCGCGGTGTGCGCGGCCTCGCGGACCACGGGCTTCGCGTTGAAGGCGACGCCGAGCCCCGCCGCGTTCAGCATGTCCAGGTCGTTGGCGCCGTCGCCGATCGCCACGGTCTGTGCGAGCGGTACCCCGGCCTCCGCCGCGAACCGGCGCAGCAGCCGGGCCTTGCCCGCGCGGTCCACGATCTCGCCGGTGACCCGGCCGGTCAGCTTGCCGTCGACGATCTCCAGGGTGTTGGCCTGGGCGAAGTCGAGCCCGAGCCGGTCCTGCAGATCGTCCGTGACCTGGGTGAACCCGCCCGAGACGACACCCACTTGATAGCCGAGCCGCTTCAGCGTGCGGATCAGGGTCCGCGCGCCGGGCGTGAGCCGCACCTCGGCGCGGACCTTGTCGACGACCGACGCGTCGAGCCCGGCGAGCAGCGCGACCCGCGCGTGCAGCGACTGCTCGAAGTCCAGCTCGCCGCGCATCGCCGACGCGGTGACCTCGGCGACCTTGTCCTCGCAGCCCGCGTGCGCCGCGAAGAGCTCGATGACCTCGTCCTGGATGAGGGTCGAGTCGACGTCCATCACGACGAGGCGCTGGGCGCGCCGGTGCAGCCCGGCCGCGACGACCGCGACATCGACGCCGAGCGCCGCCGACTCCGTCGCGAGCGCGGTGCGCAGGGGCTCGGTCTCGGCGCCGGAAACGGCGAACTCGACTGCGGTGACGGGGTACTTCGCGAGCCGGAAGATACGGTCGATGTTGCCGCCGGTACCGGTGATCCTGGCGGCGATGGCGGCCGTCGTCTCCGCGGTCAGCGGGTGACCGAGCACGGTGACGAGGGAGCGGCCGAGCCCGCGCGGACGGTTGTCGCCGATGCCCGAGATGATCTCGGCCTGCATCCGCATGGACTCCGCCCAGCTGTGGACGGTGGACCGCAGATCGCCCTCGAGACCGGGGGGCGGCTCCGTCACCAGGGCGCACAGCACGATGCGTCCCCGGGTGACGACCTGCTCGATGTCGACGACATCGACGGAGTAGGCGGCGAGGGTGTCGAAGAGCCCGGCGGTGATGCCGGGGCGGTCCTTGCCGAATATCTTGACGAGGAGCGTCGGGACGTCGTCCGGAACGGTGACCGGGACATCAGCGGGGTGGCGGGGCTGCGAAGCACTCATGGTGGTCCCACGTTATCCGGCCCGGGTTGCGCGGCGCGGCGGTGGTCCGCGTGGCGGACATCTGAGACGCGCATTCCGACCGGCCGGTTCGCCGTCCGCCGCTCTCCCACCCGGCTCAGCCGCGCGGGCCCCTCCGGGGTGGTGGCGGCCCTTCTTCCTCTGACGACGACTGCGATCGCGGCGGCGACGGCGGCGGCGAGTGCGGAAGCGGTGGTGGGGGAGGAGGCGGTGGCGGCACGGGCCATCCGCCCTTGCCGGACCCGGGCCGCCCCCGCGGACGAGGCGGCACCGGGGGCCTGACCGGCCCCACCATCGTCGGCGCCCCGTACAGATCGTCCGGCAGATCATCCTGCCGGTCCCGCGACCGATCATCCGACCGGTCCCGCGACCGATCGCTCGACCTGTTCCCCGACCGGTCGCCCGCCCGTTCGTCCGGCGGCTTCAGATACGGGTTGGTCCCGTCCGGCGACCCCCGGTACGGAGTGCTCGGCCGATACGGCCCTGCCTCCTGAGGCGGGACGGACGGGACGGGCCGGACGGCCCCGTCCCTCGGCGCCCCGTCCTCCAACCGCCCCTCCGGCTCCACGCCGCCCCCGCCCAGCGCGGCCGGAGCGGCTCGTCGACCCGCCGCCCCCGCCCCGTGAGCGAGCAGCGCCCCCACCGCTCCCGCCCCCGCTCCCCAAGCGGCCCCGAGCAACAGCGCCGTGCCGAGATGTCCGTGCAGCTCGATCCCGGCCCCGAAGGCGTCGAAGCCGAGCACGGACAGCGAGGCGTCCGCCGAAACGTCCGTCAGCCGCACGAGCAGCGGCAGGCCGACCGCCGTGACGGCCCCGAGCCGCAGCGCGCACCTCCCGGCGAAGCCGACGACCCCCATCGGCGGCGACCCGGGCCCGCCGGCCACCGCAGGTGTCCGTACGGCGGTCAGCACGCCCGCGAACACCATCATCAGAACCGTCGCGAAGGCCAACAGCCATACCCTGCCGTCCAGTTCGGCAAGACGGCCCAGGGTCACCGGCTCGTTCGCGCGCATCCGCAGCAGCTCGCCGACCGGATGGGGGAGGGCCTGCGCGAGTGCGCCCGTCGCCTTGCCGTCCCAGGGGACGAAGAGGCCGAGGGGAATGCCGAGCCACACCCCGTTGGGCGCCCCGAGCAGCGCGGCGCCCACGATCCGCCGCGGATGGTCGTCGCCGATCACCGCGTACGCCGCCGCCGCGAGCCCCGCGGCGACAGCTACCAGTAACACCGTGACCAGCGAAGAAGCAGCGGGACGCACCACCCGGTGCACCGCGTCCAGGGAGCGCGGGAGCGGAGTGCGTCGCGACGCGAGCAGCGCGATCAGCAGGACGCCGATCACCCACGCGGCGCCGCCCAGCAGTGAGGCCCCGGTCTCGACGGTGAACCCGACGGTCGCCTTCGCGTCCACGAGGCCGCCGATGTGATCCGGCAGGAGCCCTCCGAGGTCGAGGCCGCCCGGCAGCCTGTCCTTGATGCCGCCCGGCAGATCCCCGTCCGGTATCCGGTCGAGCCCGAGCTTCCCGCCGTCAATCGTGATGAGGTCGTGACCCGCCCAGGCGAGCCCTGCGAGCATCGCCAGAAACAGTGCGACCACGCTCCCCACGCGCGCCGCGAGTTCGGCCGGGGTGACCTCAACTCCCGCCCCGCGCAAGGAACGCAGGAAGAGCCAGCCGAGCAGCAGTGCGCCCGTGAGGCCCACGCCGAGCGGCGCGATGTCGATCGCGGTGTGGGCCTGCGCGCCCTCCAGTCCGAAGGCTGAGACGTCTCCCGACGGTGTGACTTTCCCACCCGCCCCAAGTGCCACCACAGCGGCCGTCATCGGGCCGAGCGGGCCCGCGGAATCCGCACCGAGCAGATGCAGGCCTGCCGCGGCGACCGCCGCCATCCCGATGAACGCCCAGCTCACGGAGGCGACCGCGGAGAGCAGTACGTCGCCCCAGTGCACGCCCTCGCGCCCGCTCCGCCGCACAACGGTCTCCATCAGGGCCCCCGATCCGTACAGTGATGTATCGGATGTCCCATTCGCGCATGATCCGTAGGTACTTGTGGGTGCTTACCACTCTCCGGGGCTGTTTCTGCGCCGTCAACGGGGCGGGCGCGTAGGCGCGTGGACGGTCTTCACAACGCCCGCCGCAAGGCCCGACTTTCGGTCAGGGGGCTCCGCCTGAAATAGTTCCCCACGAAGTTCGACATCCCTAGACTCCCCAAGATGGGGGCTAGCTCGGGGGACAACTCAGTGGGGCATGGAGTGCCGGAACTCGTACTGGAATTGAATGGAAGGACCTGGACGCTCGACCCGTCCAGGCCATACACCCTCGGACGTGATCCGCAGGGGGACATCGCGATCGACGATGCCAGGGTGTCCTGGCGACACGCCACGATCAGCTGGGGCGGCCGGAGTTGGGTCATCGAGGACCACGGCTCCACCAACGGCACGTTCGTACAGGGCCGGCGGATCCATCAGATGGAGATCGGCCCGGGCTCGACGCTGCACCTCGGCAACGCGACGGACGGTCCGCGGGTCAACCTCTCGGGCGGCGCCTCCGGCGCGGCCGTGCCCGCGGCGCAGCAGGCCCAGCAGCAGGCCCACCCGCAGCAGGTACCGGCCCAGCAGCCGCACACCGCGCCGCAGGGTGGCGACCCCGGCTGGGCGCACAACGCGCCGCCGCAGCAGCAGGTGCCCGCCCAGCAGAGCTGGCCGCAGCCGCAGCAGGCGCAGAACATCCCGCCCCAGCAGGGGCCCGGCGGTGTCGCGGGGGCTCCGCCGGTCTACGGAGACCGCAGCCCCACCACGTTCCACCAGCTGGCCCTCGGCCGTGTCATGCGGATCGGCCGTGCGCTCGAGAACGAACTGGTGGTCTCCGACCTCCAGGTCTCGCGCCTGCACGCCGAGTTCCACGCGACGCCCGACGGCCGCTACGAGATCCGCGACCTCGGCTCGCACAACGGCACGTACGTCAACGGTATGCCGATCGCCAAGGGCGGCTCCGCGCTGCTCGGCCCGAACGACATCGTCGGCGTCGGCCACTCGACGTTCCGCCTCGTCGGCGACCGTCTCGAGGAGTTCGTCGACACCGGTGAGGTCTCCTTCTCCGCCCGTCATCTGACGGTGACGGTCGACGGCGGCAAGGACATCCTCAAGGACGTCTCCTTCGGCGTCCCGGAGAAGTCGCTCATCGCGGTCATCGGCCCCTCGGGTTCCGGCAAGTCCACCCTGCTCAAGGCGCTCACCGGCTACCGGCCCGCCAACAAGGGCGACGTGCTCTACGACAACCGGAATCTGTACAAGCAGTTCGCCGAGCTGCGTCAGCGCATCGGTCTGGTCCCGCAGGACGACATCCTGCACAAGGAACTCTCCGTCAAGAAGGCCCTCAAGTACGCGGCCAAGCTGCGCTTCCCCTCGGACACCAGCGAGCAGGAGCGCGAGCAGCGCATCGACGAGGTGCTGCGCGAGCTGAAGCTGGACATCCACAAGGAGAAGAAGGTCACCTCCCTCTCCGGTGGCCAGCGCAAGCGCGTCTCCGTCGCCCTGGAGCTGCTCACCAAGCCGTCGCTGATCTTCCTGGACGAGCCGACCTCCGGCCTCGACCCGGGCATGGACCGCGACGTCATGCAGCTCCTGCGCGGCCTCGCCGACGACGGCCGCACGGTCCTCGTCGTCACGCACTCGGTCGCCGAGCTGGCGATCTGCGACAAGCTCCTGGTGATGGCGCCGGGCGGTTCGGTGGCGTACTTCGGTCCGCCCGAGGAGGCCCTGAACTTCTTCGGCTACGGCACGTGGGCCGATGTCTTCTCCGCCTTCGAGAACTACCGCGACTACGACTGGGCGGGCCGCTGGAAGGGCTCGCAGCACTACCAGATGTACGCCGCGGACATCGACGCCGTCGCCGCACAGTCCGTACACATGCCGCCACCGCAGGCGATGAAGCCGCCCAAGCCGCAGGGCTGGGGCTCGCAGCTGTGGACCCTGATCCGCCGCTACACGTCGGTGATCGCGTCCGACAAGGGCTTCCTGGGCCTGATGGTGATCCTGCCGGCGGTCCTCGGCATCGTCAGCACGGTGATCCCGGCCGACTTCGGCCTGGGCCCGCCCAAGCCGCCGTCCCGGTTCAACGGGGACGCCGGCACGATCATGCTGATCCTCGCGGTCGGCATGTGCTTCTCGGGCGCGGCCAACTCCGTACGTGAGCTGATCAAGGAACGCGTCATCTACGAACGGGAGCGGGCCACCGGCCTGTCCCGCTCGGCGTACCTGATGTCCAAGGTGATCGTCCTCGGCGTCGTCACGGCCATCCAGGGCGTGATCATCTGCGCCATCGGCTTCGTCCCGCGCGACCTGCCGGCCGAGGGTCTGATGATGCCGCCGGCCGTCGAGCTGTGCATCGTGATCATCGCGCTGGGCTTCACGTCGATGATGTTCGGCCTGGTCATCTCCTCGCTGGTGAAGACCGCCGAGAAGACGATGCCGCTCCTGGTCATGTTCGCGATCGTCCAGGTCGTCTTCACCGGCATCCTGTTCCAGGTGTACGGCTCGCCGGGCCTGGAGCAGTTCGCCTGGCTGATGCCGTCGCGCTGGGCCATCGCCGGCGCCGGCTCGACGCTGGACCTCGCGCACCTCATGCCGCCGTGGGACCAGGCGCACCCGAACGACCTGGACCCGCTGTGGGAGCACTCGGTGAGCCAGTGGGGCATCAACCTCGCGATCCTGATCGCGCTCGGTGTCATCTGCGGCTTCGCGGTCGCGCGCCTGCTGCGCCGCCACGAGCCCGAGGTCATGCGCAAGTAGCGTGACCCGCGCACGGATGAAGGGCGGCACCCCGCACGGGGTGCCGCCCTTCGGCGTTCACGAAGACCCTGAGGTCCAGGGAGAGTCTCAGTAAGCGCTGTTCACGTTGTCCATCGAGCCGTACTTGTCCGCGGCGTAGTTGGCGGCGGCGGTGATGTTGGCGACCGGGTCGTAGATGTTCCACGAGGTGCCGGGGACGTGGTACGCGGTGAAGGTCGGGGGGATGACCTGCAGCAGACCTTTCGAGGGGATGCCGTTGATCGCGTTGATGTCCCAGTTGTTGATCGCCTTCGGGTTACCGGAGGACTCGCGGATGATGTTGCGGTGCAGGCCCTCGTAGGAACCGGGGATGCCCTTGGACTTCATGATGGCCAGGGACTCGCGGATCCAGCCGTCCAGGTTGTTCGCGTAGACGGGCTTGCGGGCGGCGGCGCGGCTGGCGGCCTCCCTGACGGCACGGTCCTTCTCGGCCTTCGCCTTGGCGGCGGCCGCGGCCTTGATCTTTGCGGCTGCGTCGGCCTTGGCCGGGGCGCTCTGCGCGGCCTTCAGCTTGGCGGCCGCGCTCTTGGCCTGCTGGTCGGCGGTGGCCATCTGGTTGGTGACGCTGGCGTGCACGTCCTTGATCTGGGGCTTGCCGGCGGCCGCCTCGAAGGCGACGGGAGCCGCCGATATCGTCTCGGCCTCCGCGGTGGAGTTGCCCGGCACCAGCGTGAACGCGAGGGCAGCGGCGCCGAGGGTGGCGATACCGGCGATCGAGTACTTGTGGGTCTTCGTCAGGGGACTATGACCGGAGAAGCTGAGCTTGGACATGGAGGACCTCTTCGAATCGGGGAAGTCGCTCACCGGTCCAAAGCAGGACCGTTCATGTTTCGGACATGAACGCTGTGGGTAGCGGCCCACGCTGTCGAGCAACGAGAGCCATTGTTAGCGGCCGCAAAATTGCGTGGCAATCATGTGACGTACGAAGCCAGGTAGTGGATCAGGCCCCCCGTTGAGGTCCGTTTCGCCCCTCCTGCCCCGGTGTCTCCGCCCACAGCTGATTCCTAGCCGCCTTCGTACGTGACGTGGGTCCTATGCGCGGGCTCACATCGGGCACGTTACGAACTCACCAAGCGTTGCCATTGCAACGCGCTACGTAACCGGATTCATCGGCAAGTATGAGGTTGAGGTCTCCGAACTCATGCCACAGGTAAAAATGTCCCAATGCTTCCGCATATGTACGGGTTATTGCCTCAGATCCTGCTACGGCCTCCAACATCAGCAGATGTGAGGCCTCAGGCTCGTGCAGCCCCGTGAGGAGCCCGTCCACCACCCGCACCCCCCGCTCGGGCGTCACCACGAGGTCCGTCCAGCCCGAGGCCGCCCGCACCACCCCGTCCGGCCCCGCGGCCGACTCGACGGCCCGGACGGCCGTCGTACCGACCGCCACCACCCGCCCGCCCCCGGCCCTCGCCGCGTTGATCAGCCGCGCCGACGCCTGCGGCACCTCGAACCGCTCCGGATACGGCGGCTCGTGCGACTCCGCCGACGCCACCCCCGTATGCAGCGTGATCGGCGCGAACTGCACCCCTCTGCTGACCAGCTCCGCCACGAGCCGCGCCGTGAACGGACGCGCCGCACTCGGCATCTCCGCACTGCCCGCCCCGTCGGCGTACGGCAGCGCGAACACCGTCTGATAGACGGAGAGCGGCTGATCGCGCTCCGTATAGGAGTAGCGGATGGGTCTGCCGTGGCGCAGCAGCAGCGCGGACACGTCCCCCGCGACCCTCACCCACCACAACCGCGCCCCGCCGCCGGCCAGCGGCTCCTCCCAGATGAGACGTACGCCCCCGGGGAGCACAGCCACTGTCCCCTTCGGACCGCCCGCACGCGGGCGCGTGGTGCCATGCCCGTCCGGATCCCGCAACTCGACGGCCCAGCGACCGTCATCGCCACGCGTGGAGAAGTGCACCACCACGCGCGCGTGCCCGATCCGCCCGTCGGCCGCCGCGGCCAGCGTCGGCGACGTATTGACCACGAGCAGATCCCCGGCCCGCAGCTCTCCCGGCAGCTCGGCGAAGTCCCGGTGCGTGACGTCCGTGCCGCGCGTAACGAGCAGCCGCACCGCGTCCCGGTCCAGGCCGGGCCCACGCTGCTCCGCCGGCACCCGGGCCGACAGCTCCTTCGGCACCCGCACCGAGACCGTCACCGCGCCTCCAGAAGAAGAGAGGGGGCGGCATACCGCCCGCTGTCCGGCCGTTCGTCGAGCAGCCGCAGGAACGCCGGCACCACCGTCTCCGGCAGCGGCCGGTCAGAGTCGTCGTCGAGGGGGGCCGCCGCCCGATAGAGATCCGTGCGCATGTCGCCCGGATCCACCGCCCACACCCGCAGCCCCGGCTCCTCCACCGCGAGGACCGCGGACAGCTGGTCGAGCGCGGCCTTCGAAGCGCCGTAACCGCCCCACGTCTCGTACGCCTCCGCCGACGCGTCCGAGCTCACCGACACGACCGCGCCCCCGGCCGACCCCCGCAGCAGCGGCAGCGCCTCCTGCACCAGACCGAGTGCCGCCACGACATTGACCTCGAGGGCACGCCGCAGCCCCTCCATCGGCAGTGCGTCAAGACGCACCAGCGGCTCGGCCCCCAGCGCGCTCGCGTTGTTCACCAGCAGATCGAGACCCCCGAGACCGCGCGCCGCCGCCACCAGCTCCGCGCGGTGCGCCGTGTCCGTGACATCCCCGGGCAGCGCCTCCACCCTCGTCCCGTACTTCCCCGCCTCGTCCGCGGCCTCCCGCAGTACCGCCCCGGACCTGGCGTCGAGCACCAGATCCCAGCCGCGCCGCGCGAGAGCCACGGCGAGCGCGCGGCCGAGCCCCTTCGAAGCCCCCGTGATGATCGCCACCGGCATGACATCCGTCCCCTCGGGCCCGTCGGGCCGCCCTGTCGCCTACATGCTTCGATCCGCCTCCAACGTAGGAACCCACCTGCCCCGGGCGCCTCGTCCGCGGGCCGCACCTCACGAGGGCCCTTCGCCCTACGTCCACCGGACCAGAAGGCGGCCGCCGCGGGCCCGATACGCGCTGTCACACCCCGCCGGTACCTTGAGGTCATGAGTCACGGCCCACGATCCGGCCTCTCCGCGGTGAGTTCCGCGCTGCTGGCCATGAGCAGACACCTCGAGGTGCGCGACGTCCTCAAGACGATCGTCGCTTCGGCCCGCGAGCTGCTCGACGCCGAGTACGCGGCCCTCGGAGTGCCGGACGACCACGGAGGCTTCGCCCAGTTCGTCGTCGACGGCGTGAGCGACGCGCAGTGGAAGGCCATCGGCCCGCTCCCGCGTCAGCACGGCATCCTCGCCGCGATGCTGCGCGAGGCGAAGACCGAGCGCCTGGGAGACGTGCGCGAGGACCCGCGCTTCGAGGGCTGGCCGTCCGCACACCCCGAGATGTCCGACTTCCTCGGCCTGCCCATCCGTGACGGGGACGAGGTCATCGGCGCCCTCTTCCTCGCCAACAAGAAGTGCCCGAAGCCGCAAGGGGGCTGTGGCTTCACCCTGGAGGACGAGGAACTGCTGACGATCCTCGCCCAGCACGCGGCCATCGCCCTGACGAACGCCCGCCTGTACGAGCGCAGCCGCGAGCTCACCATCGCCGAGGAGCGCTCGCGCCTCGCCCATGAACTGCACGACGCCGTGAGCCAGAAGCTCTTCTCCCTGCGCCTGACCGCCCAGGCCGCCGCGGCCCTCGTCGACCGCGACCCGTCGCGCGCCAAGGGCGAGTTGCAGCACGTGGCCGAGCTGGCCGCCGAAGCCGCCGACGAACTGCGCGCCGCGGTGGTCGAGTTGCGCCCCGCAGCGCTCGACGAGGACGGACTGATCGCCACGCTGCGCACGCAGATCCAGGTCCTCGACCGGGCCCACTCGGCCCACGTCACCTTCGACTGCGGCGGCATCCGTGCCCTGCCCGCCGCCCAGGAGGAGGCCGTGCTCCGCGTCGCCCAAGAGGCGCTGCACAACGCGCTGCGCCACTCGGGCGCCGAGCACGTCGGCGTGACGCTCGACAAGCGAGGCCCCGGGGCCGTCCTGCGCGTCACCGACGACGGCAGCGGCTTCGAACCCCACGCGGTCCGGCACGCGGGACGCCACCTCGGCCTGGTCTCGATGCGCGACCGGTCCAGTGGCGTCGGCGGCCGTCTGACGGTGGAATCGGAGCCCGGCAAGGGCACCACGATCGAGATGGAGGTCCCCGGTGGCTGACAACAGGATCCGGGTGCTGCTGGTCGACGACCACCAGGTCGTCCGCCGGGGGCTGCGCACGTTCCTCGAGGTCCAGGACGACATCGAGGTCGTGGGGGAGGCGTCCGACGGTGCCGAGGGCGTCGCCCTCACCGAGGAGCTGAAGCCCGACGTCGTCCTGATGGACGTCAAGATGCCCGTCATGGACGGCGTGGAGGCCCTGCGCAAGCTGCGCGAGCTCGCCAACCCCGCGCGCGTGCTCATCGTCACCAGCTTCACCGAGCAGCGCACCGTGGTCCCCGCCCTGCGCGCGGGCGCCGCCGGGTATGTCTACAAGGACGTCGACCCGGACGCCCTGGCCGGCGCCATCCGCTCGGTGCACGCCGGACATGTGCTGCTCCAGCCGGAGGTGGCCGGCGCCCTGCTCTCGCAGGAGGAGACCAATGGCGGGCAGGGGAGAGGCAATTCCCTGACCGAGCGGGAGCGCGAGGTGCTCGGCCTGATCGCGGACGGCCGCTCGAACCGCGAGATCGCCCGCGCCCTCGTCCTCTCCGAGAAGACGGTCAAGACCCATGTGTCCAACATCCTGATGAAGCTCGACCTGGCGGACCGCACCCAGGCCGCCCTGTGGGCCGTACGCCATGGGGCGGCCGGCTGAACCGCGCCGCGGCTGAGGGACGGTGTGCGGCTCTGCCGGGCCGGACGAGGGGGACGGCAATTCGAATGGTTCCGTACCGGGCTGAGATTCATACTGTCGTGTGTATGTCCCCCGGATGGCGCATCCTGCGTGAGGCTCCGGCGTTCTCCAGTGCGTGCTGCGGCGGCTCGTCGCAGTGATCGCCTAGGAGGGTCAAGAAGTGAAGAAGCTGAAGAGGGTCGCGGCCGTATCGATGGTTGCCGGTGGGCTCGTCGCCGCCGGTGCCGGTATGGCCTCCGCCACCGACGCGCACGCGGACGGCCAGGCCGTGCACTCGCCGGGCGTCGTCTCCGGGAACGTGATCCAGGCTCCGATCCACGTCCCGGTCAACGTCGTCGGCAACACCGTGAACGTCATCGGTCTGCTCAACCCGGCCTTCGGCAACCTCGGCGTCAACCACTGACGTACGTCTCAGGTCCACCAGTGACCACCGGCCCCCGGGTACCCCCCGGGGGCCGGTCCCGTTTCCGGCCCGCCGGGGCCAGTTGATCCGTAGGTGCGCGGCGCCGACCCGCCCGTGTCATCCGCCCGGCCTGCCCTTTGCACAGCGTGTGACGTCCCGGTCAACGCCACCGGAAACAGCGTCAACGTGATCGGCCTGCTGAACCCGACGTGCGGTAACACCTCCGAGAACAAAGGACACACCCCGCAGGAAGGGCCCCACGGACACGGATCCGCGGGGCCTTCCCGGCGAGTTGCGCGACTACGGAGCGGCCTGCGCTGCGGCACCCCCAACTCACGCTCGCGTTACGCCACTACCGGGCCCCGGCGCGCTCCGGCGTCCCCGGCTCAGGCGCCCCGGCGCGCATCCGGCTCCCGCGCACCGACGCTCTGCGCCCCGTCCCGACGCGCACCGCCACCTCACCGCCCCCCGCGCTCCCGCTCCTCCACGAACGCGTTGTACGCCGCGACCTGCGCCCGACGGGCCGTCCGCTCCACCGGACGCAGCGCCTCCGACCGCGCCGCCATCTCCGAGGCACTCATGGCCCCGCCGTGCCCGCTCTCGTACGCCACCGAGATCAGCAGCCCGACGCGCTGCGCCAGCTCCAACACCCTTACCGCGCGCGGCGGATAACCCGGCGCGAGGACCTCGCGCCCCCGCTCCGCCCGCGCCCGGTACGCGTCCACCGCCGCCTCGGCCACCGGCCCCGACCCGGCCACGTCGAGCCGCGAGAGCACGGCCGTCGCGTCCCGCAGCGCCTCCGCGAGCTCCCGCTCGGCCTCACCGAGCGAGGGCACATCCGCAGGGGGCGCCTCCCGCACGGGAAGGCAGTGCCACAGGACGTCGACATGGACGTCGCCGGCGGGCCCGGCCTCGTACACCTCGGGCACGAGCCCGAGCGCGACCCCCTGGCACACGACGGCCTCCTCCGCGTCGAGGGCGCGCGCGTTGAACTCGGGAGGGCCGCTCAGGCCCAGCGGATGGCCGGGCGCGGGCAGCGCCACCCGCAGCCCCGTCGCCCCCAGCGTGCGCAGCCGCCCCAGGGCGAGTGTCAGCCCCACCGGCGCCGACTCGCCGGGCATCCCCTCCACCCGGTGCACCGCGTCCTCGCCGACTATGGCGAGCGCGGCGTCATCAGGAGCAACAAACCCGGCCAAAAGGGCATTTCCCCATGAGGCCAGCCGACCTGAGCGTGGTTCCGAAAGCATGGGGTCCACCCTAAAGACCGGCCGATGGATTGGACCGGTCGACCGGTGGCGTAGGTTTTCCCTTGGGGGATGCGTCCACAAGACGCACGCGACTGCCGAGACTGCAATGGGAGACAACGCGCTCATGAGCGATGTACTGGAGCTGGTGGACGTATCCGTGGTCCGCGAGGGCCGGGCTCTGGTGGACCAGGTCTCCTGGTCGGTCAAGGAAGGTGAGCGCTGGGTCATCCTCGGCCCGAACGGCGCCGGCAAGACGACCCTCCTGAACGTCGCCTCCAGCTACCTTTTCCCCAGCCAGGGCACCACCACGGTCCTCGGTGAGACCCTCGGCAAGCCCGGCACCGACGTCTTCGAGCTGCGCCCGCGCATCGGTATCGCCGGCATCGCGCTCGCCGAGAAGCTCCCCAAGCGCCAGACCGTCCTGCAGACCGTCCTCACTGCCGCGTACGGCATGACCGCCGGCTGGCACGAGGATTACGAGGACGTCGACGAGCAGCGCGCCCGCGCGTTCCTCGACCGCCTCGGTATGAGCGACTTCCTGGACCGCAAGTTCGGCACGCTCTCCGAGGGCGAGCGCAAGCGCACCCTGATCGCCCGCGCCCTGATGACCGACCCCGAGCTCCTCCTCCTCGACGAGCCCGCCGCCGGTCTCGATCTCGGCGGCCGCGAGGACCTCGTACGCCGCCTCGGCCGCCTCGCCCGCGACCCGGTCGCCCCCTCGATGATCATGGTCACGCACCACGTCGAGGAGATCGCCCCCGGCTTCACCCACGTCCTCATGATCCGCCAGGGCAAGGTCCTCGCCGCGGGCCCCCTGGAGCTGGAGCTGACCTCCCGCAACCTCTCCCTCTGCTTCGGCCTCCCGCTCGTCGTCGAGCAGCGCGGCGAGCGCTGGAGCGCGCAGGGTCTCCCGCTGGGCTGAACCGGTGCGGGCCGCCCCCAGGGCACCCTGTCCCCGGAGGTGACCCCGGTCCTACCATGACCATGTGGCAGACATCGACGCATGGGTGTGGTGGCTGATCGGGGCGGCCGCGCTCGGCATTCCCCTCGTCATCACCGCGATGCCCGAATTCGGCATGCTCTCCGCCGGCGCCGTCGCGGGCGCCGTGACCGCCGGCCTCGGGGGCGGGATGGTGATGCAGGTCCTTGTCTTCGCCGCGGTCTCGGTCGCGCTCATCGCCGTCGTACGGCCCATCGCGGCCCGCCACAGCGCCCAGCGACCCGTGCTCGCCACCGGAGTCGATGCCCTGAAGGGCAAACAGGCCGTCGTCGTCGAACGCGTCGACGGCAGCGGTGGCCGCATCAAACTGGCCGGAGAGATCTGGTCCGCCCG
The DNA here is from genome assembly GCF_055582645.1 of Streptomyces sp. NPDC107517. Lineage (NCBI taxonomy): Bacteria > Bacillati > Actinomycetota > Actinomycetes > Kitasatosporales > Streptomycetaceae > Streptomyces > Streptomyces sp. NPDC107517. Next base: position 869,898 of record NZ_JBVJPM010000002.1, read on the forward strand.
CTCACTCGACGATTCCGAGAGCTACGAGCCGGGCCGCCAGGTCGACGTCGTCGACATCGAGGGAGCCACCGCGATCGTTGTGTGATCATGGTGATCTGATCGGGGAGGTGGCCTGAACTCCCCACGCTGCAGGGCCCGTTCTGACAGACTCGACCAGCAAGATCCTCAAGATCTTCCGGCGGGACCCGCCGGAACGACGACGGCACGAAGGGCACGGGAGACGCGATGTCAGCGATCATCATCGTCCTGATCATTCTGGTGGTGCTGGTCTTCATCGCCCTGATCAAGACCATTCAAGTCATCCCGCAGGCAAGCGCGGCGATCGTCGAACGCTTCGGCCGCTACACCCGCACACTGAACGCGGGCCTGAACATCGTCGTCCCGTTCATCGACTCGATCCGCAACCGGATCGACCTGCGCGAACAGGTCGTGCCCTTCCCGCCCCAGCCGGTGATCACCCAGGACAACCTGGTCGTGAACATCGACACCGTCATCTACTACCAGGTGACCGATGCCCGCGCCGCGACCTACGAGGTCGCCAGCTACATCCAGGCCATCGAGCAGCTCACCGTCACCACCCTGCGCAACATCATCGGCGGCATGGACCTCGAGCGGACCCTGACCTCCCGCGAGGAGATCAACGCGGCCCTGCGCGGCGTCCTCGACGAGGCCACCGGCAAGTGGGGCATCCGCGTCAATCGCGTCGAACTCAAGGCGATCGAACCGCCCACCTCCATCCAGGACTCGATGGAGAAGCAGATGCGCGCCGACCGCGACAAGCGCGCCGCGATCCTCACCGCCGAAGGTATCCGCCAGTCGCAGATCCTCACCGCCGAAGGTGAGAAGCAGTCCGCGATCCTGCGCGCCGAAGGTGAGGCCAAGGCCGCCGCCCTGCGCGCGGAGGGCGAGGCCCAGGCCATCCGTACGGTCTTCGAGTCCATCCACGCCGGCGACGCCGACCAGAAGCTCCTCGCCTACCAGTACCTCCAGATGCTCCCGAAGATCGCCGAGGGCGACGCCAACAAGCTCTGGATCGTGCCCAGCGAGATCGGCGACGCACTCAAGGGACTCTCCGGCGCCATGGGCAACTTCGGCCCGCTGGGCGGCGGTTCGGCCCCCGCGGGCGCCGAGCGCCGCGAACAGCCTCCCATCGACTGAGCCGACTGACCCGCTCCGCACACGAAGAAGCCCGCCCCGGCACCCCGAGGCGGGCTTTTCCGTGCGTCACCGCGTCCCGGGCTACGCCGCCGAACGCGCCAGCCAAGCCGGCAGCGCCTCCCGCTCGGACTGCCCGAGCGTCAGCAGCATCGCGTCGGCCGGCGTGGGCTCGAACGGCTCCCGCAGCAGCGGCATCCCCGCCTGCTCCGGAGTCCGGTCCGCCTTGCGGTGGTTGTCCTCCGCGCACGAGGCGACCGTGTTCAGCCAGGAGTCCGCACCACCGCGCGACCGAGGCACCACGTGGTCCACAGTCGTCGCCCGCCGCCCGCAGTACGCGCACCGGTGCTGGTCACGCACCAGCACACCCCGCCTCGACCACGGCGCTCGTCTTCGGAAAGGCACCCGTACATATCTGCAGAGCCTGATCACCTGCGGCACCGGTATGTCCACGGCGGCCGCACGCACACGGAGTCCGGGGTGGGCCTGCTCGACGACGGCCTTGTCCTGCAGCACCAGCACGACGGCCCGGTTGAGCGTCACCGTCGACAACGGCTCGAAGCTGGCGTTCAGTACCAGCGTGTCCCGCATCTCGCCCACCTCCCGTACGTCCCCGGCCCACCCCCATGGCGGGCTTGGATCAACTCTGGCCGGGCGCGCCGAGATGGACAACGCAATAAAAATGCCCGTCCCCGATCACTTCCATGACCGGGGCCGGGCAAACAGACGATGAACGCTAGCTGTCCGCGGAAGCCGCGTACTCAGCGATCACCTGCGCACGCGCGAGCGCGTGAAAGCGCAGGTTGAACCCGACGACAGCCGGCGAGGCGTCCGAGTCGGGACCCAGCTTCTCCTGATCCACCGCGTACACGGTGAAGACGTAACGGTGGGCCGGGTCACCGGGCGGCGGCGCGGCGCCCCCGAAGTCCTTCGTCCCGTAGTCGTTGCGCACCTGCACCGCACCGGCGGGCAGCCCCTCGAACTTGCCGGTGCCCGCACCGGCCGCCAGCTCGGTCACCGAAACCGGGATGTCGAACACGGTCCAGTGCCAAAAACCACTGCCCGTAGGGGCGTCCGGATCGAAACACGTCACCGCGAAGCTCTTCGTCCCGGCGGGGAAGCCCTCCCACCGCAGCTGCGGCGAGGTGTTCCCGGCCGCGTACACCTGAGCGTCCTTGAGGACGGCGCCCGGCTCGAAGTCCTCGCTCACCACCGTGAACGACGGCACCTGCGGATGGAAGTCATGGGGAAGCGGCGGCCTCTTGAGGTCGGTCACGTCGGCACCTCCTGATCGGCGAAAACTCTCGGTGCCGAGCCTATGCCCGGGCCGGCCGGCGGCGGACAGCGCCGCCACCGGCCAACCGCACCGGGTCAGAACCAGTTGCGCTTGCTGCCGACCTCGGACAGCCACTGGTGCAGATACGCCGACCAGTCCGTCCCCTGGAAGTCGTTGTGCCCGACGACGAACGACCGGAACGTGTCACTGCTCTCGCTGAAGAGCCCCGGCTTCTTGTCCATCTCCAGGACGACGTCCATCTCGCGGTCGTCCGCCACGAAGCTCAGCTCGACCTGGTTGAGCCCGCGGTACTGCTGCGGCGGGAAGAACTCGATCTCCTGGTAGAACGGCAGCTTCTGCCGCGTCCCCCGGATGTGCCCGCGCTCCATGTCGGCGCTCTTGAACCGGAAGCCCAGCCCGATGAACGCGTCCAGGATCGCCTGCTGCGACGGCAGCGGGTGCACATTGATCGGGTCGAGGTCACCGGAGTCCACGGCGCGCGCGATCTCCAGCTCCGTCGTCACACCGATGTTCATGCCGCGCAGCTGCTGCCCGTCGATCGTCGTGACCGGCGTCTCCCACGGGATCTCGAGCCCGAACGGCACCGCGTGCACCGCGTTCGCCTGCAGCTGGAACGCCCCGCCGAGGCGCAGCTTCGTGAACTCGATGTCCTGCTTGGTCTCCTGGTCGGCGCCCTCGACCTCGACGCGCGCCTGCAGACCGACCGACAGACCTTCGATGTCCTGGTCCACGGACCCGCCCTGGATCCGCACCTCACCCTGGACGACGCCACCCGGCACCACATTGGCCTCGGTCAGCACCGTCTCGACCGACGCACCACCCGCACCGAGACTCGCCAGCAGCCGCTTGAACCCCATGACTCCACTCCTCCCCGTGCCACACCCGTGGCCCGTGTCTTCCTGTCGCGATCCTTGATCTCTACCAACGCGATAGACCGGTGACCGGTTCCGCGCGGCTCACCCTGGCAAGCAACGAAGCCCGAGGGCTACCCGTCCACGCCGATTGGCCGCACTTCTCCGTCACTACTCCGTTCGACTACGCTCGTCCGCCATGATCGCGGCCCCTGACCGTACGCCCCTCCCACGGGAGTTCTTCGACCGGCCCGTACTGGAGGTCGCTCCCGATCTCCTCGGGCGCGTCCTCGTCCGCAACACCGCGGAAGGCCCGATCGAGCTACGCCTGACAGAGGTGGAGGCCTACGACGGCCCGAACGACCCCGGCTCCCACGCGTACCGCTCCCGCACCGCCCGCAACGACGTGATGTTCGGTCCGCCCGGACACGCGTACGTCTACTTCACCTACGGCATGTGGCACTGCCTCAACCTGGTGTGCGGCCCGGAAGGCACCGCGAGCGGAGTCCTGCTCCGCGCCGGCGAGATCACGAAGGGCGCCGACCTCGCGCGTAAACGTCGACTATCGGCCCGCAACGACAAGGAACTGGCCAAAGGCCCGGCACGCCTGGCCACGGCCCTGGATGTGGACCGCGCACTGAACGGCACAGACGTCTGCGCCTCCCCGGACTCCCCGCTCGCGATCCTCGCCGGCACCCCCACGCCACGCGACCAGGTACGGAACGGTCCGCGCACGGGCGTGGCCGGCGAAGGAGGCGTCCACCCCTGGCGCTACTGGACCGTCAACGACCCAACGGTGAGCCCGTATCGGCCGCACACGCCACGCCGCCGTTCAACTTGACTCGCCCCTGGGGGATCCGTAATGTAGCCCGAGCCGCTTGACCCGGTTACGGCAATCTGCCAGCAGCCGAAAGCGGCCAAACCACTACCTACGACTTCCCCTCAGCGGGGGCTTATTCGGCGTGCCTGCATGTCCGAATTCGAATCCGCGGGACTCGATTATGAGGCTCAAGGGAAATCCGCTAACGTAGTGGACACGCCGAAAGGCAGCCGAAAGGCAAAGGCCCCCAACGGCCACCGGAAATAAATTCCGAACCGGAAACGGAACGGAAAACGGATCTGGTAGAGTTGGAAACGCAAGACCGAAGGGAAACTGCCCGGAGGAAAGCCTGAGAGAGTCTCTCGGGTGAGTACAAAGGAAGCGTCCGTTCCTTGAGAACTCAAC